>BQXR01000004.1:0-247923 GCA_033238645.1 Thiomicrorhabdus sp. | reverse complement strand
GGTTTATAATCTCTATTACAATATCAGATTGATGAACAAAATGATCCATCTCCTTATTTGCTAACTCTAAATCACCAATATCTTTGAGTTGAATGATTTTACCAATAAGTGAATGGAACTCTGCATGCTCTTGTTCTAGTTTTTGGAAGTTTGGTAGATTTTTATAACTTTGTCCCTCACCATAGACCCATTTCCCTAGAGGACATGCCGCTGGATCGGGTGCTTTGGATTGGTCAAAGGCAACATCAACATCATTAATATAGGCACGCGCTTTAACTCTCCAGTGTCTATGTCCACGGCGTGCTGCTTCAAAATCAAAGGAGCTAGTTTGTAAAGCACCAGAAGAGATGTTCTCATCAATAATAAATTGAGAGATATTTTTATTCATCATTTTAGCCATCTCACCAAGCTCTTCAGCAGTGGCAGCGGTCTCCTCAACCAGAGCGGCATTTTGTTGCACAGCGGTATCAATATTGGTAATAGAAGCGTTAACTAGGTTAACACCTTCACTTTGCTCATTACTGGATGCGGAGATCTCTTTAATAATTTGGTTTACACTCGAAATTGATTCTACAATTTCATTTAAGGCATCACCAGAGCCTTTAACATGAAGAGCTCCTTCAGTGACCTTCTTAACCGTATCTTCAATCAGTAAACGAATATCTTTAGCAGCATCAGCTGATTTACCCGCTAAGTTGCGAACTTCAGCTGCGACAACGGCAAAGCCGCGACCATGTTCACCTGCTCGTGCAGCTTCAACCGCGGCATTTAAGGCAAGTAGGTTGGTTTGGAAAGCGATACTATCAATGAGTGCAATGATGTCATTGATCTTCTGGCTTGATTTATTAATTTGCTCCATAGATTCAATGGCACTGTGCATAACGACCACACCTGATTGTGCCTGCTCAGATGTTTTCTTAGTCACGGCAGATGCTTCATGAGCATTGGTGGCATTTTGTGTAACAGCCGAGGTCATCTCTTCCATGCTTGAAGCCGTCTCTTCTAGAGAGGCAGCTTGGCTTTGTGTACGATCATTTAGATCAATACTACCTTGGTAAATTTGCTCTGTGCTACCACTCACAGCGTTGATAGCAGATTTGGTCTGCGCCATGAGTGAGCTTAAGCTATTCACTGCCACATTCAAGCTGTCTTGCAGAACAGAAAATCGGCCTTGGTATTTACCCTTCATTTGTTTGGTTAGATCCCCATCAGAGAGGGCAATAGCAACTTGTACTGCTTCATTGATTGGTTTTTCAACCGTTGAGATGAGATCGTTGATTGAGGTGCTGAGCTCTTTAGCAACCCCTTCTACACGTGATAAGTCTATTCTGCTATTAAGCATGCCTGATTGAGCCGCTTTGACAGTTGCACCGACTTCCTCTAGAAGCTGTACATCGGCAGTTTTGTCTTTCCATTCAGCAACGGTTGAGGTGCGTTGCCCAGCCTGATTGAAAACAGGGATCATAGTCACTTCTATATGAAGGTCACCCAAATCAATATTACCGGTACAGGGTCCAGTTAGTGCTTTTAGCATTTTTTTGTGTTGATCTTCCTCCCCTTGGTGAAAGAGATGAATACTTTCACCAACTACTTTACTTGGGTCAAAGCTCGGATTATCTTTTTTAAAATTGGCTTGTTTATCTTTAAGGAACTGCTGCATACCCTGATTGACGTAGTCAATTTTGAATTTAGAATTGGCTATCATGATATTACTGGACAGCTGGTCTATTGCCGTTTTGAGCTGGTTGGCATTATCTAATTTAAGGGATGCATCTTCAGTTTTTTCTCTTGATGCTAAATAGAGAGCTCTAATAGCTGTTTGTCTGCTTCCTTGAGCTGTTGTCGGATCAAACCACTCATTATTTAAGTGATCGCCAGAGGCCACACGAAGCATTTCACTTTCTGACTGAAGATTACCTTTTTGAAGTAAGTAGCCATATATTGCAGTAGAAGATAGCCCAACAAAAGTGATGAACAGCTGTAGGATCAGTGAATGATTTGCTGTAGCCGCGTAAATTAAATAGGGAATTAGAAAAAATAGACTTGCTATGATTGGAAGTTGAACGGTTGTTGATAATCGAGCAAAAAAGTTAAATTTATTCCAGTCAAAACCATAATAAACACGGGCATTTTTAATTTTAGCCTTCCCTGCATTGATATCTTTATAAGCTTGTGCCGTTGCAGTTTTCTCGGTATCAGTAGCAGGGGTTCTAATAGACATGAAACCTGAAATTTTACCATCAGTAAAGATAGGGGTCACATTGGCTCTCACCCAATAATGATCCCCATTTTCTCTGCGGTTTTTAACAATCTGACTCCATGTATAGCCCTGCTTAAGGGTTTGCCAAAGATCATCAAAAACCGCTTCAGGGATATCAGGATGACGGACAAGGTTGTGAGGTTTACCAATTAAGTTATCGTAGGTGTAGCCACTAACAATTTGAAAGGCTTCGTTACACTCTGTGATGTTTCCAGCTAAGTCTGTTTTAGAAACAAGGGTGATTCCTTCAGGAACAAGATACTCTCTATTGGTGGTAGGCTTATTATTTCTCACGTTGATTACCTATTTTTATTTTTATTGGTATGGGGCTTAAGTCGCTGTTTAAAACTATATACCTTGCTGAATATAGGAGTATAAGCAGAAGTTAGTATAAGTATTTTTTATCCCAAGGATAGCTTATATTTGTTTATGTTCTTTATATACAAAAAACGGCGATAAGGGAAGTTAGTTATTTTTATTATGAGTGATAAGTTTTTTTGAGGGGAGAAAAAAACCACCATAAGGTGGCTCTTTATATGCTGACTAAAGTTACTTTCTGGTTTGCTTAGAAATCAGACCACTCATCACTGTTACTTTTAGACTGAGTTGGTACTAGTTTTTGTAGTGCAGGACTTTTAGAAGACATTTTTTGAGTTGTCTTAGCACTTGCTCTTATTGTCTTAGGACTCTCTTTTGGTTGTTCTAATGGCATCTGGTGTATCATGGCTACACCACTGTTAACCTCTTTCTCCATCGCTGATATGAGCTGTATTACAACTTCAGATTGGTGATTGAACTTGTCCATTTCCTGATTGGCTGATTCTAAATCTTCTATATCTTTCAGCTTAATAATTTTACCAATGAGTGCATGAAACTCACAATGTTCCTGTTCTAATTTTTGGAAGCTAGATAAGTTTTTATAACTTTGCCCCTCGTTATAGAGCCACTCTCCTAAAGGACATTTTGAAGGGTCGTCAGCAGTAGACTGGTCAAAGCCAATATTGACTTCATTAATATAGGCGCGAGCTTTTACTCTCCACTGTCGATGCCCACGGCGTGCCGATTCAAAATCAAAGCCACCAGTTTGTAGTATTGTTGAAGCAGTATTTTCATTAATGGTGAATTGAGAGATATTTCTATTCATCATTTTGGCCATTTCACCGAGCTCTTCAGCCGTTGCTGTTGTCTCTTCAACTAAAGCGGCATTATGCTGTACCGCGGTATCAATATCGGTAATAGAAGAGTTAACTAAGCTTACACCTTCACTCTGTTCGTTACTTGAAGAGGCGATCTCCTCAATGATTTGATTGATATTTGAAATAGATCCAACAATTTCATTTAAAGAGTTACCTGAGTCTTTTACATGTAGTGTGCCTTCGGTCACTTTTTGAACGGTATCTTCGATGAGTAGACGAATATCTTTGGCCGCTTCAGCGGACTTACCCGCTAGGTTACGCACTTCTCCTGCGACAACGGCAAATCCACGACCATGTTCACCAGCACGAGCAGCCTCAACGGCCGCGTTTAAAGCGAGTAGGTTTGTTTGGAAAGCGATGCTATCAATTAGAGCAATAATGTCATTGATCTTTTGGCTAGATTCATGGATCTGCTCCATAGATTCAATAGCACTGTGCATCACGACAACACCAGATTGAGCTTGATCTGAACTTATGTGAGTAACTTTAGACGCTTCACGTGCATTAAATGCATTTTGTTTGACGGCAGCGGTCATCTCTTCCATGCTTGATGCAGTCTCTTCAAGAGAGGCTGCTTGGTCTTGTGTACGACTATTTAGGTTTATACTGCCTTTAAAAATTTGCTCAGATCCTTCACTAACAGCATGAATCGCTGATTTAGTTTGACCCATCATTGAAGCTAAATTACTCACAGCAATATTTAAACTATCTTGTAGAACCGCGAAACGACCTTGATATTCACCATTCATTTGTTTAGTTAAGTCACCTTCTGATAAAGAGACAGCAATCTGTACGGCTTCATTAATGGGTTGTTCAATGGTTGAAATAAGATCATTGATTGAGGTGCTCAGCTCTTTAGCAACCCCTTCAACTTTACTTAGGTCGATGCGGGTACCCAGAATACCTGCTTGAGCAGCATGGACAGCAGAACCAACCTCCTCAAGAAGCTGTACCTCCGCTGTTTTGTCTCGCCATTCAGCAATGGTTGCGGTACGTTGACCAGCCCTGTTAAATACAGGAATTGCATAGATCTCTAAATGGGTACTGCCTAAAGTAATTTTACCTGTATAGGGTTTGGTTAGTTTGTTCAATAAATCACGTTGGTGTGAAGGAGTTTTATGGAAAATATCAATATTCTGTCCGAGGAGGTCGTTAACCTTAAAGTCAGGCAGAAAGGCTTGCAGAGTTGATTCCTTTTCAGTCATGAATTTAACCATGTCATCATTCATGTAATTAATACATAAATTGGCATCAGTGATCATGACATTACTAGAGAGTTGATCCATTGCTGTACGTAACTGTCCAGCTTGGTCAAGCTGGTAAGCGGACTCCTCAGACTGTTCTTGTGAGGCTAAGAAAACTGAACGGATTGCTGTCTGGCGCTTACCTTGTGTACTGTCCGGATCAAACCACTCATCAGGCAAGAGATCTCCCGAGGCAATTTTGCGTAACTGATTTCCAGCATTTACGTTAGTTCTCTTTATTTTATAACCATAGAGTGCTGGAGGGATAAGGCCTAGGAGTATAACACCTAGCTGCTCCATTAATGAATGGCCATCTAATGTAGAGTAAATAGCATAAGGTAATAGGTAGAACAGGCCAATCAACAGCATTAACTGGTATTGAGGATCTAAATGAGAGAAAAATTTTAGTTGAGTCCAGTTAATACCTGTATACACTCGACCATCTTTGATTTTAGCCTTACCTGCAGCAATATCTTTATAGGCTTGTGCTGTCGCAGTTTTTTCCTGCGGCTTCACAAAAGAGCGAACTGACATGTAGCCTGAAATTTGGCCATTGGTATAAATAGGTGTAGCATTTGCTCTTACCCAGTAGTAACCCCCATCGGCACGGCGGTTTTTAACGACTTGACACCAAGTGTTCCCCTTTTGGAGGGAGCGCCATAAGTCAGCAAAAACAGCTTTGGGTACATCTGGATGGCGAACTAAGCTATGCGGTTGACCTATTAGCTGTGCTCTATTGTACCCACTAGCAGCTTCAAACGCATCGTTGCACTCTGTTATATTTCCTACAAGGTCTGTTTTTGATACTAGGGTAATCCCCTCTGGAATGAGGTATTCTTCATTGGTAATAGGCTGATTATTTCGCATTCAGTAGAGTCCCTTAGTAAGCTGTATTTCTGTTGTTGTATTTTAAGATAAATCAAGGGATATACTAGATGATTTTCCTTCTTAGTATTTAGATATATATTGAATATAAACAATAAGCTATATCAAAAATACTCCACCTGTATATGTATTATTTACCTTTTGACGTTGTTGAATTAATAGTGCATCAATGTAAGCTTGATACGTAATCTCTAGCCCAGTTGTGGCGCGAGTGTTTTATTGTAGGTCTTTTTAGTTATGTTTGCGAATGATTTATTTTGAAGGTGTTTAGTTATCTTATTCAAAGCTGAAGTTGGGGTTTGCGCATAATCAAGTTTAGGTCTAATATTGACTTTTAATATCGTTTGCCTAGATAGGGACTCTGCTTTGCCTGTAGCTCATAAAACCCCAATGTTTTCCTCTTTTCGGAGTCATCTTCAGGCAAATATTATGCCTATCTTTTTTTGGTTTTTATCGATATGTCTGGCGGTAGCATGTTATGTCTCTTCAGAGTACCTGATTGATCAGCACTCACAACGTGTTGATGCCGCTGTGACAATCTCTGCTAAAGGGCTAGCCAATGTCATTGATGAGCGTATTGTACAACACCGCTTGATGACTCAGTCAATGGAGATGCATCATCGTGAGCGTATTCTTGCCTTAGTAAAGGGGGGGGCGGGTGCTAATGAATTTTTAGCGATTGAAGCACATCTTAAAACGTTATTACTAGATGCCCGTCAATTTGCAGTATTGGATCAATATGGCAAAGTAGTTATAGGATCAAGTGGTGCAGAGCTCGGTGGCACTAGTCAAAATTTTATTAAGGCTGTTTTTCATAACACATCAGATAGTTACCAATTAGTGGCATATCGTCATGTGGATGGTCAGTTGCGCTATGACTTAGTTGTACCGATTGGCCTACCCAATGTGCAAGGTGGGTTATTTATTAGCTTTTCTTTTGAACGCTATAAGCAGCTAATTGGTGATTTTAATACGCAAGATTTTGAATTTATTCTGTTGGATGGTTCGTCTAATAGTGATGTGATTGCTTCTTCAGCCGCAGTCGGTAGTAGTCTTTATGGTGATTCACTAAATCCCAGCTTTATTAAAGATGCATTAGTACATGCACCCATTCAGGGTGCTCAATGGGTTCTGTTAGGTGTTCCAGCCGATGGGCTTTTTGATAGTTATAAGAAGAAAATATATATTACGGCATTAGTCGTTTTTCTGAGCATTTTTGTCCTTCTGTTAATCATTCAATTTTACTTAAAGAACCTTGAGTCAGTTAGAACCCATTTGGCTGAAAGTTCAGTTCAAGATGCACTGTTTAATACGGGGCCTACGGTGCTATTTCAGAAACAAGCTGATAGTAATATGGCTGTACAGTATGTTTCACCCAATGTTTGTACATTGTTGGGCTGTAAAACCGATGAGTTGTTGCGAGAGAAATCTTTTACTGACCTTATTTGGCCAGAGGATGTCGCCACCGTCAGAATGGCAATTATGAAAGCTCTCTCTTTACGAGAGGTGGAGGTAGCCCTTGAATTTAGACTACAGCACCAGAAAGAGCATGTCTTTTGTTGGGTGTATGAGCTAACACGAATTCTTTATGATGATCATGGGCAACCAGTTGTTTTACAAAGCTATATCACATCAATTCATGCACAAAAAATGGCAGAGCAGCAAGCCAATAAATTGATTGAAAATGCGCCTAATGCCATTGCGATTACTGATCGGTATGGGGTTATTTTTAGAGTCAATAATGTATTTGAAAAACTATTTGAATATGATCGCTCAGAGTTGATGGGGCACTCCATTGAGCTCTGTGTTAATGAAGAAGCAAATGAAGAGTTAGAGGCATTTAAACAACAGCTGGTCACTACCTCAGGCGAGGACTTTATTGGTTTGGGATTAGACTCCCCTGTACTCGGTATGACAAAAACAGCCGAAGAGCTCTCTTTAGAGGTGAGTTTAAGTTTGGTAGAAACACTGGAAGGTGTTCAGTTGGTTCACATGGTACGTGATATCTCAGTTCAGATCAGTGCGCAGAAGCAGATGCAGGTGGCTAAAGAGAGTGCGGAAGAGTTGGCTAAAGCACGAAGTCGTTTTGTAGCGACAATGAGTCATGAGATTAGAACACCCCTGAATGGTATTTTAGGGATGTCTAACTTATTGCAGGCAACGGCTTTGAATCAGCAGCAATCTTCTTATCTTCAGGCGATTGAGTACAGTGGTCAATCGCTATTGACCATTATCAATAGTATTTTAGACTTTGCTAAATTGGATGAGGGTGCTGTTGCGCTAGAATCCCATCCAATGTATCTGGTCAATATTGTGAATCATGCTATTGATATGCTGCAAACTCAGGCTAAATCGGGTGAAGTAGCGGTTTACTTTGAGAATAGGATGCCATCAGATGATTGTTTTATTGGCGATGAAGTACGCATACAACAGGTGTTGCTGAATTTAATTGATAATGCTATCAAGTTTTCCCCAGGGGGGCGAGTTGATATCTCTCTTATTGAAACGGTTTGTGCAGATCATTTTTCTAGGTTTTCTAATATTCTTATTAAGGTTAAAGATACAGGGATTGGTATCCACTCAGATAATCTAGATAAGCTGTTTGACTCTTTTACGCAAGCAGATGAATCAACAACCAGAAAATATGGTGGAACAGGGCTTGGCTTGGCTATCTCAAAGCAGTTGGTTGATTTAATGGGGGGGAGTATTGAGGTGACTTCTGAGGAGGGGCAGGGTAGTATTTTTTGGTTACGGTTTTCATTAGAAAAGCCGTCACCACCGAGTCAGTCAGCTAAGCTGATAAGTACCAATCGTATTAATGACACTCATTCAGTCGTCGACTCAATTGTCACAAAATCATTTCCAAGCTCTGTTTCAGCGCCACTTATGCCTTCAGTTACACGGGATGGTTCGCAATCTCTACAGAATAAAACAGTTCTGTTAATTGAGGATGAGGAGGTTAATCAGAGGGTTGTAGCGGCCTTTTTACAGCGCTTAGGTGCTCGAGTTGATATTGCTGGTAATGGTATGGAGGGACTGTCTTTTTGGCGGACTCATCAGCAGATCTATGATTTGATCATTATGGATTGTCAGATGCCTGTTATGGACGGCTATGAGGCGACTAAGATGATTCGTAAAGAGGAGGGGCTTAGCCAAAGTGGCCGCTCTATTCCAATTGTTGCCTTAACTGCCAATGCGATGTCTGAAGATAAAGAGCGCTGTTTATCAGTGGGAATGAGTGACTATATTACAAAACCAATTGATTTGGATCGCTTTAATTATACGATGGCTAAGTGGGCTAATTATAAACAGGATGAAGGTTAGGTGAGCGATTTACAAGATCAGTTTCACCCTCTTAGTTGTCCTGATAAAACATCCCTGAATACCATTGTTTTAGCTGGAGGAAGAGGTTCTCGTGTTGGTTTTAGGCAGAAGGCGCTGCTTCCCTATCAGGGTAAGCCCATTCTACTGTCGATTTTACAAACATTAAAACCACAATGTCAGACTGTTTGGGTCAATATGAATGTTGAACCTGAAATATATCAACCTTATTGCGAGGCACTCTTCTCTGATGAGTCGAGTGAATTTTTAGGGCCTTTAGCGGGGATGCATGCTGCTTGGCATCAGCTAGATACAGAGTGGCTAGTATTTGTGCCTTGTGATAATCCCCATCTGCCTGAAGATTTTATTACTCGATTGATCAGTGCTTATCAGCTAAATCCAGCGCCTTTGGTGGTCGCTGATGATGGTGAGCGCATTCAACCGCTCTATCTGTTAATGCATAAGAGTATGTCGGCCTCTTTAGCATCGGCGATTGCCAAGTCTCATTTAAGTGTTTATCGCTGGATAGAGGAGAATGATTTCTCTAAAGCAGATTTCTCTGACTGTGCACCACAAGCGTTTCAAAACCTAAATACCCTAGAGGCTTTTCAAGCAGCATCTTCTGAATAACTGGCCAATATCTTTATCCCCCCCCCGGCTCATTTTCTTTTTGATTAATTTCAGACATAAAAAAACGGCTCATTTCAGTGGAAATAAGCCGTTTAATGGATTGTGTATGTTTTTGTGTGCGAATCTACTTCTTATAGAGCTCAGCAGGGTCAATAATGGGATCACTGGTGATGGTTAAGTCTGTCCCTTGTACGGCACTATAAAAGCAGCTACGTCGCCCTGAGTGGCAGGCAGGCCCGGTTTGGTCAACGGTTAACAGAATTGTGTCGCCATCGCAGTCAAAAGCCAAGCTTTTAAGTAGTTGGATTTGACCAGACTCCTCGCCTTTACGCCAGTAGTTTTGGCGTGAGCGAGACCAATAACATACGCGGCCTGTTTTTAACGTCTCTTCTAAAGATTGCATATTCATCCATGCCATCATTAACACTTCTTTTGTATCGAACTGTTGAGCGATGGCAGGAATCAGACCGTTCTCATCAAACTTAACTTGTGACTTGAGTTGCTGCCAATCAAAATAATCGCCCATTTTTGCTTTTTCAAGTTGCTTGAATGTTGGAGGTGTTTGGCACATTGTAAAAGTCTCCAATTAGCTGCGTTTAGCGTTGGCAAAAGCGGCGGCAAACGGATTGTTGGTGACTGTCTCACTAACGACCTTTGGCTTTTTCTGAGACACTTGAGATTTAGCACCCTTCTCAAGCATGGCGTTAAATAGATCAACCGTTGCGCGAGCATCAGCTAAAGCATCATGTGCATCACCCGGGAAGGGCTTGCCTACAACCATCTCGTAAGCCATAGTCAATTTAGGCGTCTTATAGAACCAGTACATCTTTTCACTGTGCCAGCGTAAAGCCCCTTTTAGGTCTTTACTTAAAACAGCGGCATCTAACCAATCGTTATAGTCTAAATCAAACTTCAGCAGCTTCTTCTCAGCACTTTTCTCAAGATACATATAGTCACTCTCGGTGCTGTAAGCTAGAACGATATCCGCAGCTTCAAGGGTGTCATGGATAATATCCCATGCTTCAACCAGTGAAGGCTGGTCTTGAACCATCTCAGTGGTGATATTGTGTTTTTCATTTTCAGGAATATCGTAACCAGGGTTGATCAACTGGTTAAACAGCTCTTTACCGTTAATGTCACAAGCAGAGACTTGAATGATATCCGCTTCAGGGTGAGTAGAAACATTGGTTGCTTCAATATCGATACAGACAATATTTTTACCCTTAAGTTCCGTTGCATGCTCTTTAAGTTTAAAGAGCGCATCATTACGACGTTCTTGAATCAGGCCAATGACATCTGAACTACAGAACTCTTTAATTAATGCTTCGATCTTCTTACGCAATCTTGGGATTGACTTTGTCAGTGCCTTTTGTACCGCTTCATCTTCAGAGCATTTTGCAATAAATTCTTCAATGCTATGTGCTTCCTCGCCAATGGTTAACTGCTCTAGAACGGCATCAACTAATTTCTTAACGTTAAAGTCGAACGCTTCCAAAGGGGGAATGACCACATTGGCATTTAGCAGAGACTTCTCGCCCTTAGCAGGGGAGGCCATCACTTCTACACCCTTAATGTTTAAGCCATCAGATGCGGCCACCGCAACTAGATACTCTTTTAAAGGTTGATTACGTTTGTCGATTAAGATTAGTTGTGCGTTGCTCATAAGGGTTCTTTAGCCTAAATTACGATTCTTATTAAGGTTGTGTTTTTACGAACGGAATATTTTAACAGTCTTACCGATTAAGGGTTTAATAGTTTGTCAGGTTTACCCTAAAAAAGGCTTGGGATTTCGAGCAGGGGGGGGATCGCTCCAACGAGCCTACTCAAAGATCCTGCGGTGCTTACTTTGGTAGTAGGCCGACGATAGAGTGGATGGTTTGGCTTAAAAGGTGTGGGGTTTGTTGCATCGCAGTGAACTCATCCATCGGTTTGGGGATAATGCTAAACAGCGCATCAAACTCAGGCAGTGTTTCGGTTGTTGTCGCTAAGTGTCCACAAAGCCCAATGGTTTTAGCTTGATGTTGTTTGGCAAGGCTGGCGATACGCTGGGGTAGTTTACCAAAGGTAGTCTGCTTATCGATTTTGCCTTCCCCTGTTATAAGGGTATCGATAGTCTGCTGTTCAAATAGGTCTTCAAGTTTTAATTGCTCATTGAGAAGATCAAATCCTGCTTTTACTTTGGCATCTAACAGGCCAATAAAACCTGCCGCCATACCGCCTGCTGCACCAGCACCAGGCACATCAACAACATCATGCCCCGTTTTAAGTTGAATTTTCTCGGCAAAGTTTTGTAAGCCACTTTCAAGGATAGGCAAAGCTTTATCAGTAAGGCCTTTTTGTGGGCCAAAAACCCTAGTTGCACCTAACTCACCCAGTAGCGGGTTAGTTACATCACAAGCCAAAACCCACTCAATCTCAAGCAAGTGCTGTGGAATGTCACCAATCTGATAGATGGCTTTCAGTGCCTGTCCTCCCAAACCAATCGCTTTACCTTGTTCATTTAGAAAAGGAATGCCAAGCGCTCTTAAAGCCCCCATGCCACCATCATTAGTTGCAGAACCACCCAATCCTAAAATGATCTTTTTAGCCCCGAGATCAAGCGCTGCTTGAATCAGTTGGCCTGTGCCTGTGGTATGCGTTTGCAGAGGGTTACGGTCATCGGGACGTAAAAGCGGTAAACCAGAAGCCTGAGCCATCTCAATAATTGCTGTTTGTGACTCAGCCATCCAAGCAAACTTAGCTTTGGTTTTACGCCCCAAAGGGTTTGAACACCAAATCTTATGCTCTTCGGCCAGTCCTGCATAAACAAAAGCATCAACAAACCCCTCACCGCCATCAGAGAGCGGACGAGTAATCACTGTAGCATTTGGTTGCTTCTGTAAAATAACTTGGTGAGCAATTTCACAGAACTGTATGGCACTAATAGAGCCTTTAAAGCTATCGGGGGCAATGAGGTAGGTTGGCATAGAGGGTTACGCTTTCCACTTTATCGAACAACCCATGCTTGGGATCTGTTCTAAAGGCCCTTGGCCAGTTTCAGCTACTTGTTTCATCGCTTCTAAAAGATTACGTTTTACATCTGCCGCTGCGGTCTCTTTGCGGGATTCGTCTAAGCGTCCACGGTACTGTAGATGTAGATCAGCGTTATAACCAAAGAAGTCGGGTGTGCAGACTGCATCATAAGCCTTTGCAATCGCTTGGTTCTCATCAATAACGTACGGGAATGGGAAGCTGAATTGATCTGATATGGCTCGCATATTTTCAAATGAGTCTTCTGCATACTCGTTGGGATCATTCGACATAATGGCAATACTATTAATACCAAACTCATCACGTAGTATTTTGCTATCACTGACTAAGCGTGTCTGAATCGATTTTACATAAGGGCAGTGGTTGCAGATAAACATGACCAGCAGACCGTTTTCGCCTCTGGCCTTTTCTAAAGTCCAGTTTTGACCATCGACACCGGGTAGATCAAAGTTAATGGCGGGTTGGTTAAAATCACAGATAGGGGTGGTTAGGCTGACCATTGTTTTTTCCAGTTTAAATTTTAAAGGTTAAATATACTTAAAAAGAGATGTTGATTGATTACTTTTTGATATTAATCATCTGCTAAATAGTAAAAACCTCGCAGAGCGAGGTTTTGGTTTCGGATAATCAGTAGCAAATAGTTATTTTTGCTTGAGCTTTGAAACTGAGCAGGGGGGGCTGTTTTGTTTAGCTGCTCTGTTTAGCCGTGTTATAAAGTTCTGATGCTCTATCCCAGTTAACTACATCCCACCATGCTTGCATGTAGGCTGGACGAAGGTTTTGGTAGCGTAGGTAATAAGCGTGTTCCCAAACATCTAATCCAAGGATGGGGGTGCCTTTTACATCAACACAATCCATTAAGGGGTTGTCTTGGTTAGGCGTAGAGGAGACCTCTAGTTTGCCTTCTGCAGAGACGCTTAACCACGCCCAACCTGATCCAAAGCGAGTTGCCCCTGCAGTATTGAACTGTTCTTTTAATAGCTCTAAACCACCAAAAGTTGCTTTGATATCTTCCGCTAAAGCACCTGTTGGAGCGCCCATGCTATCTCCTGTCATGGCATTCCAGAAGAAGGTGTGGTTCCAGTGACCACCACCATTATTACGGATAGCGGGTGATAGAGTTCCTGCGTTGGCAATGAGTTCTTCTAGCGGTTTATCCGCAAGTGGAGAGTCTGCAACGGCATTGTTTAGATTGGTGATATAGGTGTTGTGATGTTTGGTATGGTGTATTTCCATTGTGCGAGCATCAATGGAAACTTCTAAAGCATCATAATCATAGGGTAGATCGGGCAATGTAAAGGACATAGCTAACTCCTTGGTAAATAAGAAATATCTAATAATATGACTTATTATTGTAGCTATAATCGTTTGATTGTAAATACCCTAGTAAAATACTTGGTTAATATAGTGTATAAATTGAGCAGGGGTGGGTATAACCAAGTGCTTCTCTATGAGGTTTGGAGTCGATAATACTTTTGTGAATAATTTTAAAAAATATTATCTAAATGTGGCGGAGGCGGAGGCATGTCACTAATTTTTTCAACTTCCAGTGGTGGCATTTGGATATGGTAGCCTTTGGTCTGCAACGCTTCATAAATATCAGCGGCATTTGAGCGAGGCATTTTTTTATCAGGTGTAAGATCAAAATCAATGACGTGTTCTGGCTCACCAAACATAACCAATATCTCATCTCCAAGAGCTTCTAAGCCAGGCTCTTTGGGAATGAAAAGAAATAGTTCTTGTTTTTTTGGGCTTTTAAAAGTTGATACCATTATGGCTTTCATCGGTCTTAATCCTTAATTTTTTGGCTATTGTAACAAAATCAATCGCACATTTAGGCACTGAAATACTTGACCCGCCCTGTTCATTTCCTTATTCTTTTCTGATTGTAATCAAAAAACTGGATTTTAGTCTTATGTTAGGAAACAAAGTAAGCGTCTTTGGTGGTACTGGATTTGTTGGTCGTGAAGTAGTGAATGCACTTTCAAAAGCAGGTTATGAAGTCTCACTTTTAGTGCGTCGCCCGCAGCGTTTTCGTGACTTTGCGCTCTATCCGAACACCAAAGTGGTTGAGTTAACCGCATATGATGATGCAGATCTATTAGATACAGCTCTAGTAAATACAGATATTGTGGTTAATTTACTCTCTGATCGTTCAACAGGCCCTGAGATGGTTGAAGCGGATGATCTACTAACGGTTAGCCAAGATGTTAAGTCAGCGGTTGAGCGTGCGGGTATTCAACGCGTAATGAGCTTATCTCAAATTGGTGCTTCTGAACAGGCTAAAAGCGAGTGGCGTTCACTGCAGGCGAAAGTGGATGATGTGATGCTCTCTACGCAAGGTGCAGATGTCTCTATTATGAAGCCAAGTCTATTAATTGGTGAAAATGATGATACGACTGCGCGTTATGCCAAGCAGCTAAATCGTATGCCACTGTTAATGGTGGCGCAATCTACGGTAGTTGTTCAGCCTATTTGGGTTAGAGATTTTGCACAGGTATTTGCAGCATCGGTTGGTAATGTAGCGACATTTGGTCAAATGGTTGATATCGCGGGTGAAGAGCGTATGACCATCAAGGAGCTTGCTGAGTTAGTCATGGAAATTATGCAGAAGCAAGCGGTTCTGTTTCCAGTTTGTCCTTTGAATGCAAAGTTTATGGCTAAGTTGGGTGCTTTAGCACCTGTCGTTTCTATCTCTTCATCGCAACTACAGATGTTATGTGGTGATATGGTTACTGAGTCAGATTTCTCTTCATCGTTTGGTTTTGTACCAAGTGGATTAGAGTTGGTGATTGCAGGTTATGCGGTGCCGCATGATGTTCGTGCCCGTTTTAACTACTTCCGTAAGGAAGCTGGACGAAATGCTGACGAGCTTGTTTAGTTTCCAATCACTTTGACTTAAGAGTGATGATAAAGCCGTCGATAAGACGGCTTTTTTGTTTGTAAAATAGTATGTAATGATTAAAGGGTTAGGCCAGTGAGCTTAGATGTAGGTTTGGATTTAGATGTATATTTAGTGGGTGGAGCGGTTAGAGATGGCCTGCTAGGAATCGCTGTTTATGATCGAGACTGGGTCGTCGTCGGAGCAACTGCAGAGATGATGTTAGATAAAGGTTTTCAGCAGGTGGGTAAAGACTTTCCCGTTTTTCTACACCCTAAAACCAAAGAGGAGTATGCCTTAGCTCGTACGGAGCGTAAAGCAGGACAAGGCTATCATGGCTTTGAGGTCTTTGCCGACCCATCTGTTACGCTAGAAGCCGACTTAATACGCCGTGACTTAACCATTAATGCTATTGCACAAAACTCAGGAGGGGGGGTGGTAGACCCTTATGGGGGGCAGAAAGATCTAGAGTGTAGAGTGCTGAGGCATGTCTCTGAAGCTTTTTCTGAAGATCCGCTTCGAGTTTTACGTGTAGCGCGTTTTGCAGCTAAGCTTAAACCTTTTGGCTTTACCTTGGCAGAAGAGACGCGATTACTGATGGCGGATATGGTTGCCAGTGGTGAGCTAGCGGTACTCACACCTGAGCGAGTGTGGCAAGAGGTGGTTAAGGCGCTAAATACTGAAACTCCTAGTGTCTTCTTTGAGGTATTAGACTCGGTGGGTGGCGTAGAGGTGCTTTTCCCTGAACTATTTGCACTGCACAATGTGACTCAACCTGAAATCCACCACCCAGAAGGCGATGTGTGGATTCATACCATGATGGTATTGGATATGGCCACCAAACTTTCGACTGATCCTGCGGTACGTTTAGCTGCACTACTGCATGACTTAGGTAAAGGGGTTACGCCAAAAGAGTTGTGGCCAAAGCATTATGGGCATGAAGCGGCGGGTGTACCTTTAATTACTGAGCTTTGTCAGCGCTATCGTGTGCCGAAGAAGTGGCAACAGAAAGCCGAGCGAGTTGCACTGTGGCACGGTATTGTTCACCAAGGGTTAAGCAAACCTGAAAATGGCCTTGATCAGGAGATGAGACGACCAGCTCTGAAGGCTAAAACCTATTTAAAGGTCATCAAAGGGTGTGGTGCTTTAAAGGATCGAGAGGGATTTGAATCTATTTTAGTTGCCTGTGAAGCGGATTCAAAGGGACGAACTGGATTTGAAAATATAAGCTATCCACAAAAAGACTTTTGGTTAGTGGTGCTTGATGTGGCAAGCGGGGTGGATAATCAAGCGATTATTGCTAAGGGCTATAAAGGTCCAGAGATATCAGCGGAAATTGATCGGGAGCGGTTACAGTTAATTGCAGATTTTGTTAGAGATTATGGGCTTTAAGAAGAGTTCAAGTCTAAGCAAAAATTAAAGCGTGAGACGGGTTTATTCCTAGGTTAAGCCACTGACTAAGAGTGGCTTTTTTGTCTCTGTCGCTTGGAATTATTTTTTTACTAAAGCCAAAGGTACCCCGAATCTGACCTTTACCCAGCCTATTTTGTAAGTTGAGTATTATTTGCCTGAGCTGGCCTTAATCATAGGTAAAGTTAGAGGAAGAGTGGCAATAATAAGTTATTTTTCATAGACAGGTTTCATCAAGGGTGCGGTTGATACAATTGGTTAAACTTGAGTTAGATCATGTTGTTGCTAATCTTGTATTAAATTAGTTTATGATAATGTCTTTATTAAGTGCATGTTGTATTTCAGCAAATTCTGCCGTGTACCTTTTTCTAAAATAGGAAATTCTTAATGGCTCCCTTTCTACAGTCGCGCATTCGAACGGTTTTAATCCCTCTTGCGATTATTGCAATGACAATTGTGATATTTGTTTTTTTTATGAAAACAAAACCAGAGCAACCTGCGGTTGAACTTACAGAGAAGGTATGGATGGTTGAGGCGATTGAAGCTAAGTTTGAACGCTTGTCACCCGTGCAGGTCTTATATGGAAAGGTGGAATCTAATGCTTTAGTTCAAGCAGCATCTCCCGTTTCAGGGGTTGTGGCTAAGGTTTGGGTGAAAGAGGGGCAGTCAGTTAAAAAAGGCCAGTCTTTACTGAGCTTGAGTAGAGCAGATCTTGAGATTCCTTTGCAGAAGGCTAAAGCAGATGTTGAAGATATCACGGCGCAGTTACAGCTACAGCAGTTAGCGAATAAAGCCAATCTAAAACGCTTAGAACATGAACAGAAAGTACTTGAGCTGAAGCAGACGACGGTAGAGCGAACACAACAGTTAATCGTGAGAGAACTGGCTTCTTTGTCTGACTTGGATAAGGTTAAGGAGATCTTAGTAAAACAAGAGTATGTTGTTGTTGGGGCAGAATTGGCAGTAGAAGAGAGTCTGTTAAAGGGAGTTCAAAATCAGGCGCGTTTAACGAAGGCCAAGGCGGCTTTAGCTTTAGCAAAATTAAATTTAAAACGTGGCAAGCTTATTGCACCTTACGATATTCGCATCGCTAAGGTGTTTGTCAGTGAAGGTTCTCGTGTCAATGTTGGGGCAAGTTTGGTTCGTTATTATGGTTTTAATTCACTCGAATTGCGTGCTAAATTACCCATTTCAGGCCTGAATAAAATGCAAAGTGCCGTGGACTCTAAAGTAAAATTACTGGCATTTTATCAATTAGATGATCAGCAGATTCCCCTTGATTTAACAAGATTAGCGGGTGAATCAACCACCAGTGGTTTAGATGCATTTTTTACACTACCTAAGGTGTTAAGTAATGCTCGTCCTGGTGACCTGATGGAAGTTAATCTACAAGGTGTTGTGCTTAATCGAGTGGTCGCTATCCCTTATAGCGCGCTTTATGGGCAGAACAAGGTTTATATTGTCAAGGAGGGTCGTCTCGTTTCTGAGATTGTTCAGGTGGTGGGTGATGTTATGCGAGAGGGACGTTTATGGGCTTTGATCCGTCCAGAATTTGGCGAGGGTACTTCGATAAATATTACCCACCTACCTAATGCGATGACGGGTCTTAAAGTGTCTGAGGCAGAGTAATGAATCAGATTGAATCAAATTCTATATCAGGTTCTGATTCTGGCCAGAGCCATGAAGATAGTGATTACCATATTAAAGAACGTCCTTTTAACTCGAATGGTTTAATTGGTATGTTGGCTCGCCACAAGGTTGCGCCTAACTTACTGATGATTGTTATGGTGCTTGCTGGAATCTTTGCTTTACTTAAGCTAAATGTTCAGTTTTTCCCAAATTTTGATTTAGATTATGCCTCGGTTCGAGTTGTGTGGCCAGGTGCCAATGCACAAGATGTAGAGTTAAGTGTTACTGAGCCGATTGAGCGTGTTCTGCGTAACCTTGATAATTTAGATGAGATGACCTCAACCTCCTCTTTAGGGGCTTCAATCGTCAGCCTTAAGTTTAAAGAGGGCACCAATATGATTGAGGCTGTTAATCAAGTCAATCAGCGGGTGGGGGAGTTGAGGAACTTGCCGCAGGATGCCCAGAAAGCGGTGATCGAGAGAGTTGTTCGCTATGAACCGATCGCCAAAGTGCTGTTAATAAGTGAACAGGGTGATTTGAGTGAGATGCGGCCTATGGTTCGCCGTTTTGAACGGGAGCTGCTGAATCGTGGTATTGATCGAGTGACCTATAAAGGTTTGCCATTAGAGGAGATGTCTGTTGAGCTTTCTCAAAGTCAATTAGAGCAATATGAACTCTCCTTAGAGATAGTAGGTAATCAAATTTCTGGTATGAGCCGAGATTATCCAGCGGGCTCTGTTGGGGATAGTGATAGTGTTCGAGATATAAGGGCTTTAGAGCAAAAGCGTAGTGCTCAAGCCTTTGGTCAAATGCCTTTGGTGGTGTCTGATTCTGAAAATATTGCATTAGGTGATATTGCGAATGTTGAACGCAGAGCGAAGAAGGACTCTCCCTATCTAACGGTTGAAGGCTTTCCTGCGATTGAGATGCAGTTACAGCGTGCTGAGAGTGGTGATACGCTTGAATCCTCTAAAATTTTACAGCAGTGGCTAAAGGAGACAGAGCCTCTTCTGCCTCAGGGTATGCGCCTGAAGGTTTATGATGAAACTTGGTCTCTAGTCAATCAGCGAATTCAGTTACTACTGAATAACGGAATTGGTGGTTTGATCCTAGTTGTTTTGATTCTGTATGTTTTCCTGAATGGTCGTGTGGCATTCTGGATTGCAGTCGGGATCCCTGTCTCGTTTATGGCGACTTTGATGATCCTCTATTTGGCAGGTGGTAGTATCAATATGATCAGTCTGTTTGGCCTGATTATGGCACTCGGAATCATTGTTGATGACGCCATCGTGGTAGGTGAGGATGCTCTCGCTCATCATGAGATGGGTGAGCCCGCTCTGCAAGCGGCAGAAGGGGGCGCGCATCGTATGTTGGGGCCAGTATCAGCTTCATCTTTAACTACGGTAGCTGCTTTTTTGCCGTTGATGATGATCGGTGGTGAAATGGGTAATATTTTATTTGCCATTCCTTTGGTGATTATTGCCGTTATTTTTGCCTCTTTAATAGAGAGTTTTACGATTCTTCCAGGTCACTTAAGTCATGCTTTGAAGGGCGTTAAAAAAGCCGAACCTGGCTCTATTCGTTATCGTTTAGATACCAGTATAGATCACCTGCGTCATCATCAATTTCGTCATATTATTCGTTGGGTGTTAAACCATCGAGCCATTACTTTAGCGACGACATTAGGCTTGATGATCTTTGTGGTTGGCTTGTTAGCAGGGGGGCGTTTAGGTTTTGTTTTCTTTCCTTCACCTGAATCGACCCGGTTATATGCAGATGCTCGTTTTGTCGCGGGGACTTCTTCAGAGGTCTCTTCAAGATATGTTGAGCAGATGTATCAAGCTTTATTGGCAACGGAAAAGGAGTTGGAACCCGGCATTATTAAAGTGGCTGTAGTGCATTACAATCGAACGCAGAGAGAGACGGGTCCAAACTTTAGTAGTATTAATGTTGAACTGATTGAGCCTGATCAGCGTGAAACGAGAAATATACAATTTATTAAATTATGGCAAGAGAAAGCGGGTCTTGTACCTGGTTTAGATACGCTTAGTATTGAATCACCTAAAACGGGGCCTCCAGGTGGGGATCTGGATATTCGTCTGTCGGGGGCTTCTCCTGAACAGTTAAAACAAGCCTCTCTGGATTTACAGCAGGTTCTTGCACAAATCGCGGGCGTAAGTGGGGTACGAGATGATCTGCCTTATGGTCGTGATCAATTGATTTATCAGCTGACACCACAGGGTGAAGCTTTAGGGTTAACCTATGTCTCACTGGGACGTCAGTTATCGGATGCTTTCTCTGGGCGCTTGGTACAGATTTTTACCGATGCTGAGGATGAGGTTGAGGTACGAGTGCAGTATTCACGTGCTGAACAAGCTACTTTAGCAACGTTGAATAGCATGCAAATTATCACCCCTAAAGGGGGGCGGGTAGCTTTAAACTCGGTGGCTACATGGTCAACTCAGCGTGGTTTTGATGTTATGCGTCATGTGGATGGCCATTTAACGGCCAATGTGATCGGTGAGGTTGATAAGAACGTTAATAATAGTAATCTGATTCTTGAACAGCTTAAAATGTCTACCCTGCCAGAGCTGGAAACGAAGTACGGATTGTCTTATTCTGTAGAGGGTCAGAGTGCAAGACAAGCAGAAACTATGGCGGATATGAAGATTGGACTGCTGATTGGTTTATCTATTATCTATATTGTTTTAGCGTGGGTATTTAGCTCTTATGGCTGGCCTTTGGTGGTGATGATGGCGATACCCTTTGGTTTAGTCGGTGCAATTATGGGGCATTGGTGGATGGGGTTGGATATGACGATTTTGTCACTATTTGGCTTCTTTGGTCTGTCAGGGATAGTGGTCAATGATTCTATTATCTTAGTCAGTTTCTATAAGCGACTAAGGGAGGCTGGGCTTGCTGTAAATGAGGCACTAGAGGAGGCCTCTGTTCAACGTGTAAGGGCGGTACTTCTGACTTCTCTAACCACGGTAGCAGGTTTAACACCGCTGTTATTTGAGACATCATTACAAGCACAGTTTTTAATTCCCATGGCAACGGCAATTGCATTTGGTTTGATCTTCTCAACGCTATTAATTCTTTTGGTTATTCCCGCGATGCTTTCGATCTATGAGCATGCTAGCCAGTCTATCAAAAGACGAAAAGATGCTTTCAATCAAGTTGCAACAGTCTAGGTTAATCTGGAGAATAAATAGGCTAAAAGCTTGCACACAAAGCGTATTAATTACGATATTCTCTCAGGTTAAATAAATGTGATAACCTTATTTGGTATTTTTAGAGTGCGTTTCAGGTCGTTATGGGTTGTCTTATTTAGGTTTTTATCCTTGATGAGGTGACTAAAATGAAGTTACGGACTAAAGAAAATAACAAGAAAACTTGATGATTTGGTCAATATAAGAGAGAATATTCGTCCAAATTATATGGCCGCCCCTTCCTAAGTGCTTGAAATATATAGCGCAAGAAAGTTGAAGGGATGTGTAAATACAGAATTTTTTTAAAAATTGAGGAAGTTGTATGTCAACTCGTAGAGAATTAGCAAACGCAATCCGTGTTTTAAGCATGGATGCCGTACAGAAAGCAAAATCTGGTCACCCTGGTGCCCCGATGGGTATGGCGGATATCGCTGAAGTATTGTGGAACAGCCACATGAAATTTAACCCAACTAATTCTAAGTGGGCTGATCGCGACCGTTTTGTACTTTCGAATGGTCACGGTTCTATGCTTATGTATTCTCTATTACACCTTTCAGGTTTTGACCTGAGTATGGAAGACATTAAGCAGTTCCGTCAGTTACACGCTAAAACAGCAGGTCACCCTGAGTATGGTTATGCAGAAGGGATTGAAACAACAACAGGTCCTCTAGGACAAGGTCTTACCAATGCGGTAGGTATGGCGATTGCAGAACGTACTCTAGCAGCACAGTTCAACAAGCCTGGTCACGAAGTTGTTGATCACAATACTTATGTGTTCATGGGTGATGGTTGTTTGATGGAAGGTCTTTCTCACGAATCAGCAGCAATGGCTGGGACATTAGGTCTTGGTAAGCTAATCGCATTCTGGGATGACAATGATATCTCAATCGATGGTCACATCGGTGACTGGATGGAAAAAGGCGTTCCTGGTCGTTTCAACTCTTATGACTGGCATGTTATTCCTAACGTTGATGGTCACGATGCAGATGCAATTAATGCGGCAATCGTAGAAGCTAAGAAAGTAACTGATAAGCCTACATTAATCTGTACTAAAACAATCATCGGTTTTGGTTCGCCTAACCTTTGTGGTACTCATGATTGTCACGGTGCACCATTAGGTGATGAAGAGATTGCTCTAGCTCGTAAAGAGCTTGGTTGGACTTCTGCTCCGTTCGAAATTCCAGAAGATATCTATACTGGTTGGGATCACAAAGCACAGGGTGCTACTGATGAAGCCGCTTGGAACGATAAGTTCGCAGCTTACCGTGCAGCATTCCCAGCTGAAGCAGCTGAGTTTGAGCGTCGTATGTCTGGTGAATTACCTGCAGACTTCGCAGTTGAAATGGATACATTCATTGCTAAGACTCAAACAGATATGCCTAACATTGCATCACGTAAAGCATCTCAAAATGCAATCGAAGCAATGGGTCCATTACTACCAGAGATGTTTGGTGGTTCTGCCGATTTAACAGGTTCTAACCTGACTAACTGGTCTGGTACTGTAAAAGTAACACCTGACAATGCTGACGGTAACTACATCTCTTGGGGTGTTCGTGAATTCGGTATGGCTCACATGATGAACGGTATGGTTCTTCACGGTGGTTTCAAAGTTTACGGTGCAACATTCTTTATGTTCATGGAATTCATGCGTAACGCTTTACGTATGTCAGCATTGATGAAAATCGGTACTATCTATGTTTACACTCATGACTCTATCGGTCTTGGTGAAGATGGTCCTACGCATCAGCCTGTTGAGCAAATGGCAACTATGCGTGTGATCCCAAACTTCCAAACTTGGCGTGGTTGTGATGCAATCGAATCTGCAGTTTCTTGGAAAGTTGCAATGCTACGTGGTGATGCACCAACAGCATTAGTATTCTCACGTCAAAACCTAACACCACAACCTCGTACTGCTGAGCAGGTAGCAAATATTGAGAAAGGTGGATATATTCTTAAGGATTGTGCAGGAACGCCTGATATTATCTTTATCTCTGCTGGTTCTGAAGTAGGTCTAGCAGTTGAAGCCGCTGAAGCAATGGATGCAAACGTACGTGTTGTTTCTATGCCATCTACTTGTGCTTATGATACTCAAGATCAAGCCTATAAAGATTCTGTTCTTATTCCTGGTGTTAAGCGCGTAGCGATTGAAGCTGGTGTTGCTGAGTCTTGGTATAAGTATGTTGGTCTAGAAGGCGGACTTGTTTGCATGAAGACTTTTGGTGAGTCTGCTCCTGCTAGTGAACTATTTAAAGAGTTTGGTTTCACTGTAGAGAACATTGTTGCAACAGCAAACACAGTTTTAGGTAAGTAATTTTTTTAAAGCAGGCTTGGTGATAAGTCTGCTAAATGTTAGGAGTTAAAAATAAATGACTATTAAAGTTGGTATTAACGGTTTTGGCCGTATCGGACGTATGGCTTTCCGCGCAGCGGCTAAAGATTTCAAAAACATCGAAGTTGTTGCAATCAACGATTTGCTAGATCCTGAGTATCTAGCATATATGTTAAAGTTCGATTCTGTACACGGTCGTTTTGATGGTACTGTTGATGTTGTAGACGGTAACCTAGTTGTTAACGGTAAAACTATCCGTATCACTGCCGAGCGTAACCCTGCTGATCTAGCATGGTCTGATGTAGGTGCTGACCTAATTATCGAATGTACTGGTTTCTTCCTTACTGAAGAGTCATGTCAAGCTCACATTGACGCTGGTGCTAAGAAAGTTGTTCAGTCAGCTCCTTCTAAGGATCACACTCCAATGTTCGTATATGGTGTTAACCATGACGAGTATAAAGGTGAAGCAATTGTTTCTGCTGCATCTTGTACGACTAACGGTCTTGCGCCAGTTGCTAAAGTACTTAACGATAGCTTCGGTATCAAGCGTGGTCTTATGACAACTGTTCATGCTGCAACGGCAACTCAGAAAACGGTTGATGGTCCTTCTATGAAAGATTGGCGTGGTGGGCGTGGTATTCTTGAGAATATCATTCCATCATCAACTGGTGCTGCTAAAGCGGTAGGTAAAGTACTTCCTGAGCTTAACGGTAAGTTGACTGGTATGGCTTTCCGTGTACCTACTTCTGATGTTTCTGTTGTTGATTTAGTTGTTGAGCTTGAAAAAGAAGCTACTTATGACGAAATCTGTGCAGCTATGAAAACAGCTTCTGAAGGGTCTATGAAAGGTGTTCTTGGTTATACTGAAGAAGCTAACGTTTCTACAGATTTCCGTGGTGATGCTCACCCATCAATCTTTGACGCTAAAGCAGGTATCGCTCTAGATACTACTTTCGTTAAGATTGTTGCTTGGTATGATAACGAATATGGTTACACATGTAACATGATGCGCGTTATCGAGCACGTAGGAAAGTAATCGTTTCGCTCATCCCATAAGGTCTGTCATTTCTTCGTCAGAAACGGTCATGTACATTTGTACACTCCCTTTTCCTTCCTTGAACTAACAGTCCTTCTGGGCGAGCGAACCTGATTCCTCTCTGATTGGAGAGAGTTTTCTCTCTCTGATTAACTTTTCTCTTTTGTACTTTTTCGAGTATTTAACAGAAAATTTAATTTTTAACTTTGAACTAATGCGATATTCATCGCAATTAATTTATAAATAGAGGAAATACCGAATGTCTGTAATTAAGATGTCTGATTTAAATTTAGCTGGAAAGCGTGTATTAATTCGTCAGGATTTAAACGTACCTGTTAAAGACGGTAAAGTAACTTCTGATGCTCGTATTCGTGCATCATTAGCAACCATTAAAATGGCTGCTGATGCTGGTGCAAAAGTAATGCTAATGTCTCACTTAGGTCGTCCTACAGAGGGTGAGTATGCAGAAGAGTTCTCTCTAGCACCTGTTGCTGCAAACCTTTCTGAAAAGCTTGGTAAAGAAGTTCGTCTTGTTAAAGATTATCTTGCTGGTGGTTTTGATGTTGCTGATGGAGAAGTTGTTCTTTTAGAAAACGTTCGTTTTAATGTTGGTGAAAAGAAAAATACTGAAGAACTGTCTAAGCAGTACGCTGCGCTATGTGACGTTTATGTAATGGATGCTTTCGGTACAGCTCACCGTGCACAAGCTTCTACGCACGGTGCAGGTGCATTCGCTGATACTGCTTGTGCAGGTCCTTTGCTAGCGGGTGAATTAGAAGCTTTAGGTAAAGCTCTAAATAACCCAGCGCGTCCAATGGTTGCGATTGTTGGTGGTTCTAAAGTATCTACTAAGCTAACTGTACTTGAGTCTCTTTCTTCGAAAGTTGACCAGTTAGTTGTTGGTGGTGGTATCGCTAATACATTCATTGAAGCGGCTGGTTATAATGTTGGTAAATCACTGTCTGAATCAGATTTGATCCCTACTTGTAAGAAACTAAATAAAATTATGGAAGATCGTGGTGCAGCGATTCCTCTAGCTTCTGATGTTGTGACGGGTAAAGAGTTCTCTGAAACGGCAGTTGCAGAAACTAAGAATGTTTCTGAAACTGTAGACGGTGATATGATTTTTGATATCGGCCCTGATTCAGCAGCAGAACTTGCTGAAATCATCAAAAATGCAGGAACGGTTGTTTGGAACGGTCCAGTAGGTGTTTTTGAGTTTGACCAGTTTGGTGAAGGTACTAAAGCCGTTGCTATGGCTATTGCTGAATCAAATGCGTTCTCTATCGCGGGTGGTGGTGATACTCTAGCTGCGATTGATAAGTACAATATCGCTGATAAGGTATCTTATATCTCTACTGGTGGTGGTGCTTTCCTTGAGTTCCTAGAAGGTAAGAAGCTACCTGCAGTTGAAATGCTAGAAAAATCAGCTGCAAAGTAATAATTAGTCATTTTTGACTATTGGCCAGGCTTGACTGTGTTCAAGTCTGGTTTAATCTAATTGTCACTTAGTCAATTCTTGTCTAAGTCATAATACAGTTTCAATTATTATCCGATTGAGGGTGACTCGGTAAGTAAACTATAAAACAGCACACCAGCTTATGGCTGTAGTTGTTGAAGACGTTTATTTTGCGAGACATCTTTTTTGGATTGAAACAAACTCGCATTCAAAGGTAAAAATATATATGTCAACTGCTTTAAGAAGAACAAAAATTGTCGCAACTTTAGGTCCAGCTACGGATCGCGAAGGCGAGTTAGAGAAGATGATTAAGGCGGGACTAGATGTTGTCCGTATTAATATGTCTCATGGTAACCCAGCAGAGCACAAAGCTCGTGTAGATGCAGTACGCGCTCTAGCAAAAAAGTTTGATCATGAAGTCGGTGTACTGGTCGATCTTCAGGGGCCTAAGATTCGTATCGCAAAATTTGCAGAAGATAAAATCTTCTTAGAGGACGGTGATAAGTTCTCTTTAGATAATAATGTCGATATCGACGCTGGTAATCAGCACGAAGTAGGACTGACTTATAAGAGTCTTCCTTATGATGTTAAGCCAGGTAACCGTTTACTGCTTGATGATGGACGTGTTGTATTTGAAGTGGACAATGTTGTTGGTGAGCGTGTTAACTGTACGGTTATTGTTGGTGGAGCACTTTCAAACAATAAAGGGATCAACCTACAGGGTGGTGGTTTATCTGCTGCGGCATTAACAGACAAGGATAAAGAAGATATTTTAAGTGCAGCGGAGATGAAAGCAGATTTTCTTGCACTATCATTTCCTCGTTCAGCAGAAGATGTTGAATACTGTCGTTCATTAGCACAAAAAGCTGGTTTAAACTGTAGCATCGTTTCTAAAGTAGAGCGTGCAGAAGCGGTTGCTGACGATGCTACTTTAGATGGAATTATCCTAGCATCTGACGTTATCATGATTGCTCGTGGTGATTTAGGAGTAGAAGTTGGCGATGCACAGTTGCCAGCACTGCAGAAGAAGATGATTAAGCGTTCACGTCAGTTGAACCGTGTGACTATCACGGCAACACAGATGATGGAAACTATGATTGAAAATGCTATTCCAACCCGTGCGGAAGTATTTGATGTTGCTAACGCAGTAATGGATGGTTCTGATGCAGTAATGCTATCTGGTGAAACTGCAACTGGTAAGTCTCCAAGCCTTGTTATTGAAACAATGGGTCGTATCTGTCATGAAGCTGAGAAGACACGTACTTCACGTGAATCAACTCACAGGATTGATGAGTCATTCACTGCGGTAGATGAGACGATTGCGATGTCTGCAATGTATGCAGCAAACCATTTCGATGTTAAATGTATCGCTTCACTAACAGAATCTGGTAATACAGCATTATTGATGTCTCGTATCAGTTCTGGTATCCCAATTATTGCATTAACGCCACATATCAATACTCGTCGTAAAGTTACGCTTTTCCGTGGTGTTTATCCTTCAATGGTTAATTATGATGGCTTGAATGATCTTGAAATCAGAGGCATTATTATGGAAAGAATTAAGTCTTTCGGCATCGCTAAGCAAGGTGATTTAGTGTTATTAACTCGTGGTGAAACGCGTGGGTTATTAGGTGGCACAAATAGTATGGAAATTGTTAAAGTTCCATAATCAAAACCAATATTAGAATCACTTGTATTTGTTTATGGGTGATTCGTATTGATTATTTATCTATAGCCTTTAAAAGCTTGATAGAATAGTTAAAATTTTTTGAAAACTACTAAAGGAGTCTCGCAACATGGCGATGATTACACTTCGTGAATTAATGGACTACGCAGCAGAACACCAATTTGGTATGCCAGCGTTTAACGTAAACAACATGGAACAAGTACGTGCAATTATGCGTGCAGCTGACGCTGTAGATTCTCCAGTAATCCTTCAGGGTTCTGCTGGTGCACGTAAGTACGCTGGTGAGCCAATGCTTCGTCACATGATCGCTGCTGCCGTTGAAATGTACCCTAACGTTCCTGTTGTAATGCACCAGGATCACGGTTCTGATGTTGGCGTATGTTTACGTGCAATTCAGTCTGGTTTCACATCTGTAATGATGGATGGTTCTTTAGAAGCTGACATGAAGACACCTGCATCTTATGAGTACAATGCTGGAATCACTGCTGAAGTGGTTGCTATTGCACACGCTGGTGGTGTTTCTGTTGAAGGTGAGTTAGGTTGCCTAGGTTCACTAGAAACTGGCATGATGGGTGAAGAAGATGGTCACGGTTCTGATGAGAAGCTAGACGTGGATAGCCTTCTAACTGATCCTGAAGAAGCAGCTCAGTTCGTTAAAGATACTAACGTTGACTGTTTAGCAGTAGCGGTTGGTACTTCACACGGTGCTTACAAGTTTACTTCTAAGCCTGATGCTGATGTTCTTAAAATTAGCCAAATCAAGAAGATTCACGAGCGTATTCCTGATACTCACATCGTAATGCACGGTTCTTCTTCTGTTCCAGAAGAGTGGCTAGCGACTATCAACAACTACGGTGGAGATATGGGTCAAACTTATGGTGTACCTGTTGAAGCAATCGTTGAAGGTATCAAGTATGGTGTTCGTAAAGTAAATATCGATACTGATCTACGTATGGCTTCTACTGGTGCGATCCGTCAGTATTTGTCAGAAAATACAGCTAACTTCGATCCTCGTAAATTCTACAATGCTGCAGAAAATGCGATGATGGAAATCTGTAAGGCTCGTTTTGAAGCTTTCGGATGTGCTGGTCATGGTTCTAAGATCAAATCTGTTGGTCTAGAAGAGATGCAAGCTCGTTACGCGAACGGTCTATAATTTAGATTGTTTTAGATTCAGCTTGGCTGAATGAGAGTAGAGTTTCTGCTCTTATCATCAAAAATAGCGCCTTATGGCGCTATTTTTGTTTCTGGCATTCACAAGTGTCTATAAGAGTATTAACAGAGTGAGCTAATAAACTGAGCAGGGGGGGGAAGTAGGGCGGTATGCATAAGTTGTTACCAAGGGCTGTTTTAATTGTCAGCAATTAATCTCGTTTATGAGATTGGGGTTGATGGTAGTACTTGATTAGTAAATATATAACAATATTCCTTTAACCTTAATCTTCAATATGGCCTATAAAAATACAGTAGGTTGGACAAAACCTTCAATTAATATGTGTGCCCTTTATAATAGCTGCTAATAATGAGTAAATTTATCCATATAAAAGTTTAAGTGTCAATTGAGAGTTCAACTGTTACGATGACTACGATTTATAGTTGTAGAGTGCATACTTGTGACTTGCCTGAGCAGGCTGTATGCAGAAAGAGCCATTGAAATGCACTGGAGGATTGATAGATTTCTAGAGCCTTGTACAAAGGCCCTAGCTACCTAATACTCTCTTAAATTAAGAAAGACTGAAACCTGAATAAAAAAGCAGCCAGAAATGTCCAGTTACGAACTGCTATTTAAATCAGAGCTCGCTATCTTAGCGTAAAAGAAAATTTAGCCAAACATTAACCGTTATGTCTACTATTAATATTTGTTTATGGATTAATGTCCAAAAGCTTAACGGGGTAAGGCTGTTTAAGAGGTTTATTAAAGTGCACAGATTACACATTACATCCCAGCAAATTCGTATATTTGAAGCGGTTGCTAGACTTAGAAGTTACACTCATGCAGCGGAAGAATTGAATCTTTCTCAACCTGCCGTTTCTATTCAAATTAAACGTTTGGAAGAAAATAATGACATTAAATTAATAGAGGTTGTTTCACGAAAAATCTATTTGACGGTAGCTGGTGAACATATGTATGCAAGTTGTCAGAAGATTTTAGAAGAGCTGAAAGATCTCAATCTAAATATTAGATTTCAGCAGGAAAACGTTGCTGGTGAGTTAAAGCTTGCGGTGGTTACACCCGCAAAGTATTTTATTCCTTACATACTAAAAGCTTTTTTAAATTTGTACCCTGATGTCGTACCGCGTATAACAGTTATCAATAGACGACGTATCTTAGATGAGTTAAAGCAAAACCAGTATGATCTCTCAATAATGGGAAGAGTGCCGCCAGAGTTAAAAATGGAGTCAACCCCATTTTTCAAGAGCGATTTAGTGGTAGTAGCGCCGTCTAAGCATCATTTATCAAAAAAATCTAATATTTCAATTGCTAATATTGCACACGAAAACTTCTTAGTACGAGAAAAAGGTTCAGGCAGTCGTCTCGCTATGGAAGAGCGTTTTACTCAAGATTCTGTAAAGATAGAGCCTTATATGGAGTTGGGTAGCACAGAGTCCATTAAGCAAGGTGTTATGGCTGGTCTAGGTCTTTCCGTTTTGCCAATGCATGCGATTCGTATTGAAGCTAAGTATGGGCATCTTGAGATTCTTGATGTAAAAGGCTTCCCGCTCAAGCGTGATTGGTTTGCCGCCAAATCTCAAGATAAGGTGTTAACCCCGCCAGCGGCTGCATTTTTAGACTTTCTAAAAACAACAGATATTAATAAGTTATTAGCGATGTCTGATACGCGTTAGGGATGGTGTTACATGAGTGAAAAGATATCAGTCTTAGCAAGAAATGCAACTTTAAGGCAGTTACAAGTATTTGAATGTATTGCGCGTCATCATAGCTTCTCAAAGGCAGCAGAGGAGTTGTTCCTAACGCAGCCTACTGTATCTATGCAGGTTAAAAAATTGGTTGATGTGCTTGAAGCACCACTTTTTGAGCAGATTGGTCGTAAAGTTTACTTAACTGAAGCGGGTGAGATCCTAAATATAGCAGCAAGTGAAATTTTGTCACAGCTATCTACTGCAGAGCAGAAGATAAACCATATAAAAGGTTTTTCGGGTGGTAGGGTTAAAATGTCTGTTATCTCTACTGCACAATATTTTGTACCTAAAGTGATTCATGATTTCACCCAGTCCTATCCAGATGTCTCTGTTATCCTGCAGGTAGGAAATAAAAAGACTTTATTAGAGCGTATTGCTAAAAATGCAGATGACTTCTATCTATTAGGTCAGCCTCCTGAAGGTTTGAATGTTGAATCAATACAGTTGGCGGTTAATCCATTGGCCTTTGTTGCGAATAGTGACCACCCTCTAGTCGGAAAGAAGCTCAAAATTGAAGAGCTCGGAAATGAAGCCTTTTTAATGAGGGAGGAGGGTTCTGGTATTCGCGCCCAGTTAGAGACCTTTTTTGATAATATCGATTTTGAACCTCGTATAGAAATGGTTCTGGGTGGTAATGAAGTTATCCGTTTAGGCTTATTACAAAATTTGGGTATTACAGTGACTGCCGTGTCGACGTTAATGAAAGAGATTAATGCAGGGGAGATAAGTATTTTAAATGTCGAAGGCTTCCCTATTAATAGGCACTGGTACTTGGCTTATCCAAAAGGAAAGATCCTATCTATTGCTGCAGAAGAGCTAATAAAACTTTTAAAGCAAGAGGGTGAAGCATTTGGAAAAGAGGTGTTAACTCGTTTTAAGCAGGGGGGGTAAACTTACAACATTGATATGTATCAAGTTAATTATAAGTATCTATAGGTTATCGTCTATATGTTTAATCAAAATTACTGATTTGTATAAGCTTGTTATTCTCAATATAATAAGCGCTCAAATTTCGGGATTAGACCTAAATTAAGGTTTAGTTTAAAAGATAAGGATGTTGATCAGTTTCTGCAAAAGCAGAGTGACACATCCCTTAATATGAGGTAAGAAAAATGGATCAGTCGAATCGTTATGCTGACTTATCGTTACAAGAATCAGATCTAATTGCAGGTCAGGGACATATTCTTGTTGCTTATACAATGACTCCAGCAACTGGATACGGTTTCCTAGAAGTAGCAGCACACATTGCAGCTGAGTCTTCTACAGGTACTAACGTTGAAATTTCAACTACAGATGACTTCACTAAAGGTGTTGATGCTCTTGTATATGAAATTGACGAAGCAGCTGGAACTATCAAAATTGCATACCCATTTGACCTGTTCGATCGTAACGGTCTAGATGGTAAAACAATGATTGTTTCTTTCCTTACTCTTGCGATTGGTAACAACCAAGGTATGGGTGATTGTGCAAACCTACAGATGACTGATTTCTGGATTCCAGAATCTAAGTTGTACCTATATGACGGTCCAGCTGTGGATATCTCTAACCTATGGGCAATGTTAGGTCGTCCTGTAGAGAACGGTGGTTATATCGCTGGTACTATCATCAAGCCTAAGCTTGGTCTACGTCCTGAGCCGTTTGCTTCTGCAGCATCTCAGTTCTGGCTAGGTGGTGATTTCATCAAGAATGATGAGCCTCAAGGTAACCAAGTTTTCTGTCCAATGAAGAAGGTTATCCCTCTAGTTGCTGACGCAATGAAGAAAGCAGAAGATATTACTGGTCAAGCTAAGCTTTTCTCAGCAAACATTACTGCTGATGATCACCACGAAATGTGCTACCGTGCAGACTTCATCCTAGAAACTTTCGGTGAAAATGCACCTAAAGTTGCTTTCCTAGTTGATGGTTATGTTGGTGGTCCAGGTATGGTAACTACCGCACGTCGTAACTACTCTTCACAGTACTTACATTATCACCGTGCAGGTCACGGAGCGATTACGTCTCCTTCATCTGTTCGTGGTTATACTGCATTCGTTCTTGCTAAAATGTCTCGTCTTATGGGAGCGTCAGGTATCCACGTGGGTACTATGGGCTTCGGTAAAATGGAAGGTGGAGCTGATGACAGACACATTGCATACATGATCGAGCAAGATGAGTGTCAAGGTCCTTCATTCTACCAGAAGTGGAACGGAATGAAGCCTACGACTCCTATCATCTCTGGTGGTATGAACGCGCTACGTCTACCTGGTTTCTTCGAGAACCTAGGTCACGGTAACCTAATCAACACTTCTGGTGGTGGTGCTTACGGACATATCGATTCTCCTGCTGCTGGTGCAACATCTCTTTCTCAGGCATATGACTGCTGGAAGACTGGTGCTGACCCTATTGAGTACGCTAAAGAGCACAACGAATTCGCACGCGCATTCGAGTCGTTCCCTGGTGATGCTGATAAGATCTTCCCAGGTTGGAGAGAAAAGTTGGGTGTTCATAAATAAGAAATTCGTTTACGAATTATTATTTAAGAGCCAAGAAGGACCTCTGCTTTCGAGCAGGGGTTTTTTTTAACCAAAATTAAATACCTACCAATACACTAGGTTATTTAGCTATTTACTTTTTTGTCGTTAGGCACAAAGAGTAGAAATTTAAATCACTTAATATTTACCATGAACGTTACGGAGACTGATATGGACATTTCACAGTATAAGATTGAGAACGAACCATTCTATGATGCACAATCAAATGAAGTGGAGCTTTATGAAGCTGCTTATGCGACACGTTTACCAGTCATGGTAAAAGGTCCTACAGGTTGTGGTAAGTCACGTTTTGTTGAGCATATGGCCTGGAAACTTGGTAAGCCAATCATTACGGTTTCTTGTAACGAAGACATTACAGCTTCTGATTTAGTGGGTCGTTACTTATTGGATGCTAACGGTACTCGTTGGGTTGATGGTCCTTTAACAATGGCGGCTCGTTATGGAGGCATCTGTTACCTAGATGAGATCGTTGAAGCACGTCAAGATACAATGGTTGTTATTCACGCTTTAACAGATCACCGTCGTGAACTGTCGCTAGATAAAAAAGGTGAGTTAATTAAAGCGCATCCGGATTTTCAGTTAGTTATTTCCTATAACCCTGGTTACCAGTCAATGCTTAAAGATCTTAAACAGTCAACTAAACAGCGTTTTTGTGCACTAGATTTTGACTATGCAGAAGCAGATGTAGAGGCACGCATTCTTCAGAAAGAAGGTAGTGTAGATGCTGAAACAGCAGCTAAGTTAGTTAAAATTGGTGAAACTGCTCGTAACCTCAAAGGTCACGGATTAGATGAAGGGATATCTACTCGTTTAATGGTTTATGCAGCAGCCTTAATCAACCAGGGTATTTCTCCAGTTGAAGCATGTAAGATGGCGATGGTTCGTCCGATTACTGATGATGTAGACATTCGTGCAACATTAGATAACGCAATAGAAATGATTTTCGGCTAAATCATGCCCTAGTTCACTCTGCTTCTGCTCCACTACTGCGTAGGAAACGGTCATATATGGTTATATGTTCCCTACTTCCTGCCTTGTATTGAAACAGAATCAGAGCAATCTAGATCATGATTGTTTTTAGATGTAATCAAACTTTAGTGTTTGGTTTTTTATCCATTAAATCGAGTTGAAATATTATGGATGCAGAATTATTAGCTGAATATCAGCAGCTCTTTACGACAGGATTTGAGAAGCCTCAAGAAGTCTTTCCAATGTGTCTTGAAGAGGCTGTACAAGTCCTTTCGCCTGAAGGTGTAAAAGCCTATGTTAAGGGTGCAGATTTTCTTTTTAAAATTGGTATGGGTATTGAGCCCGGTCTGGTTTACTTGGCAGAGATGCCTGAGATAGCTTCTCACGTAGGTGAAGCCTCTTTAGAGATGGTTTCTAAGTACGCCTATGTGATTGTTAGAAGTCCAAATAAAAAAGCGATTATTCCATTTTTAGAGTCACTTCGTGGTGTTTGTCGACGTATTGATTCAATTGATGAGTTACAAGCTTATCTAGATATTCTTGATGAGTATGTTACAACGACTCAAACCATTATTCACGGTCACAACTCTCTGTATGAAAGTTCTGGGATGATCCCGCTATTAGAGTCAATGTCACAGCTTATTTCTGTGCTTCCTCTGAAAGGGATTCGTAACTTTGTTGAATACGGTGCACGTAACTATCAAGCCAGTCCTGATCAGCAGGTTGAATACTTCTCTCTGAAGTCTCAAGATGCTCGTAGTATTATCCATCGTGAGCGTGAGGGAACTATTTTCAAGGATGTCGAACGTCATCTCTATATGCTGAAAGACTGTATGTGGAAGTGTGAATTACCGTTTATGACATTCGCAACAGCCTTTGATCAGTTACGTAAGCCAGTACCTTATCTAGACGATGATCTACTTGCTATCCCTGATGTCTATGAAGATGAAAATGGTGTTTCTGGTTTAGATCGATATAGAGCAACTTTAGCGCATTTGATGGGGCATAAGCTTTGGTCTGATACGCTGATGGCGGATAACTTTGCACCGCATATGCAGTTGTTTATATCGACCTTTGAAGACTGTCGAATTGAATATTTAGCGATTAAGCGTTTTCCTGGTCTTAAAAAACTATTCCTAAGTTTGCATCCCGTGCCACCTAAAGGCGCGTGTGATCCTGAGACACAGGCATGCCTACGTTATAGAGCAACACGTCTGTCTCGTGCGTTAATGGATGAGACGTTTGAACCTGAAAATGAGCTGATTGAAGATTACCGTAATCAGTTCCACGAGATTATGAAGAAGGGTGAAGAATCTACCACCAAGGAGATGGGCGATCTAGGGACTATGTTTTATGTGAAGTCACGTAAAAATAGTGATAGTTATCCTGATATCTTTTTTGATGACACAGAAATTTCATACCGTGATGATAACCGCTGCATGTGGTTCCATCATGAAGAGAATGATGAAGGCGAAGAACTTGAGCATAATGAGTATGAGCCTGAAGAGAAGTTGGTTGATCAGGATGCTGGTTTGCCACCACGCCATTATGATGAGTGGGATTATCTTTCAGAGAGCTACCGTCCTGATTGGACAACAGTTTATGAGCGTCTACACCCTTCGGGAGATGCGAGTAAGATTGATCGCCTGATGGAGAAGCACAGTGCTTTAGCAAAACGTCTTAAGAAGATGATTGAAATGCTTAAGCCGCAGAACAAGAAACGAATCCGCTTTCAAGAAGAGGGTGATGAGCTTGATTTAGATGTTGCTTTGCGCTCAATTATTGATCATAAATGTGGTCAGGCACCTGATCCTCGTATTAACTACAGTCATACAACGGATAGTCGTAGTATTTCGGTCATGTTACTGGTTGATATGTCTCAGTCATTGAATCAGCGTGTAGAAGGTACAGGCCAGACTCTACTTGAATTAAGTGAAGAAGCTTTGGCGATCACGGCTTGGACGGTTGAGCAGTTAGGTGACAAATTTGCAATTGCAGGTTTCCACTCTGATACACGTTATGAAGTGCGTTATCACCATATTAAAGGCTATTCAGAACACTATTGTGATGAAGTGAAAGCACGTATTGCTGCGATGGAAGCATCTTATTCAACTCGAATGGGTCCTGCTATGCGTCATGCTGCTCACTACTTAGAAGCTCAGCAAACTGAAAAGAAGATCATGTTAATCTTGACCGATGGTGAACCAGCGGATATTGATACCAAGGATCCTCAAGTTCTGATTCAAGATACTAAGATTGCCGTTCGTGAGTTACAGGATCGCGGCATAAACAGTTACTGTATTACGCTTGACCCAAAAGCAGATGAGTATGTTGCTGATATTTTTGGTAATAACTATACCGTGATTGATCATGTTGAGAAGTTACCAGAGCAGCTGCCTCAAGTCTTTATGAAGTTAACTCAATAAGGATTATGATGAACAATTCTATAACGATTGAGCTTAATAACTCATTTAGAGGTGTTGAGAACAGGTATCAAATTGAGCTACCACTACTTTTTGATGCAAGTTATCTAGAGGGCTTACCAGTGGTAATTCCTCGTCGTATTGCTGAAAAGTATGGTGTTGATACTTACTCGTATCAGTTTGAAGCAATGGAAGCGGATGATATTTATGTGATTAGTGCTGAAGGCTTGGCTGCTGAGTTTATTAAAGAAGATCCTGTTCCTCTCTATAGTTTAATTCAGTGGTGCAAAACAGTAACTGTTGATGATCGCTTGGACTACCTAATTGAAAAGTTAATACCTGATTTTAAGGGAAATGTTGATGTTAAAGCAACAATGCTTCAGGCGTTTGAGTTAGGGCGTTCTCAATCCTAAAATATTGTTATAAGCAGTTTATTGATATAACTCTAGAATCGGTATACTACCTATAGACTTTTGAAATGCCCGATAATTTTTTTAGAGGGCATTTTTTATATCAGAGGTAGGTTCAAAGTACTTTCCCATGTTTTGAATAGGGGGGGTATAAGGTTCCGTGTAGAATCAGACAGATTTTTGTTAGGGAAGGCCTAGGTGTTATTGATGATTAAGTAGCTTTAGGATCAATAACGGGTCTAATCTCAAATAATGGAGAAGTAATTAATGTGTCAGAAGTGTGATGGTAATCATGATATTGAGAAGTTGTTTGAAAACAATGAAGCTTGGGTAGCAGAAATTAATGCCGATAAACCTGGGTTTTTTGAAGGTCTTGCGCATCAACAAAAACCAGAGTACCTTTGGATTGGTTGTTCTGATAGCCGAGTCCCAGCAAATGAGTTAGTAAAGATGGATCCGGGTACCATTTTTGTACACCGTAATATCGCTAACCTAGTTAATTCAAGTGATATGAATGTTTTAGCCGTGATTCAGTATGCAGTAGAGGTACTTAAGGTTAAGCATATTATCGTTAATGGTCACTATGGTTGTGGTGGTGTTATGGCTTCTTTGAATGATGGTAATCCAGATCTAATCGATCACTGGATTCGTCCTATTCGTAAATACTATCAGCGTGCCAAAGCAAGTTTTATTGATATGCCTGTCGAAGATCAGATGGATCGCCTGTGCGAGATTAATGTGGTAGAGCAAGTGCGTAATATCTGTCATGTTCCAGCCGTTAGAAAGGTATGGGAGAAAGGGCAGGAGTTAGCCGTTCATGGCTTTATTTATGATATTAAAGATGGTCGTTTGCATAACTTGAATGTTTCAATTGATAATGCACAAGATGGTGAAGATCTAGCGATTCGTAAGATCTAGTTTGACTGCTATTATGACATTTCAAAACTGACCTTTATCGGTCAGTTTTTGTATCAACACCTAAGATCGATTTAATCAGAACTCTCTAAGTTAAAGCACCAGTCTTTAATTGCCTTGGGGTTTTTCTCTATTGAGAAGGTCGTTTCAAAGATGGGATAGCTTGTAAAACCCTCTAAACCCTCCGCGTAATTGATTTCTGTACTAGCTGAAACCTGATTAAGGATAATGCTATGAATGCATAAGCCTGCGGCCTCAATGGCTTGTATATTGAGTAGAGTTTGGTTTATACAGCCTAGTCGATTGGCGACAACTAATATGATGGGGTAGCTGAGTTTGATCGCTAGATCTTTATTCAGTCCATCCATGGCAATGGGTGAGTAGAAGCCACCAGAACCCTCCACTAATGCAAGCTGATTTTTACGTGTTTTACACGCTACCAACAGGTCGCTTAAGGTAATGGGTACGTTTGCCTGTTTAATCGCCGTATGAGGCGATATAACAGGCTCAAACTGATAAGGGCAGATAGTTTCTAGTGACTCTGTTGATTGACTGCTCTGCTGTAGAAATAGTGCATCTTCGGCAAGAAGGCTTCCATCCTCTTGGCGTGGGCAGCCTGAGGCGATGGGTTTTCTGGGTGCAAAAGAGATACCTTCTTCAATGAGGCTGATGGCGATGCAGCCAGCTACAAATGTCTTACCAACATCGGTATCAGTACCCGTTACAAAAAAACCACCATGATCGGTGGTTTTTTTAGATTGCACGGGTCTATGTTCTGTTGAGTTCATAATTGACCTAGTGAAACATTGGGTGTATTTATAAGTTTTCAGTTAAACGAGATTGTGCTTCTTGATATTTATCGAAAGTTTTAGTTACGATATCATCGGGTAGTTCAGGGGCTGTCTTTGGATTTTTGTCCCAATCCAGCTCTTCCAAGTAATCACGGATATACTGCTTATCAAAACTCGGTGGGTTCTTACCAATCGCGTAGCTAGAGGCAGGCCAAAAACGTGAACTATCAGGGGTTAGGGCTTCATCAATCAGGTAGATAGTTCCTTCATCATCTTCCCCAAATTCAAACTTTGTATCTGCAATAATAATGCCGCGTTCTAATGCAAATTCAGCGGCGGTTTTATAGAGCTTTAGAGCAATCTTTTTAACTTTATCAGACTTCTCTTGCCCCATGAACTCTACTAACTGTTCAAAGCTAATGTTCTCATCGTGATCCCCCTGCTCAGCTTTTGTAGAAGGCGTAAAGAGGGGTTTAGGCAGCTTCTCTGCAAGCTGTAGTCCCTTTTTAAGATGAATGCCACAAACACTTTGGCTCTCTTGATACTCTTTCCAGCCAGAACCTACTAAGTAGCCACGAACAATTGCTTCAACAGGCAGAGGTTTTAGTTTACGAACAATCATGCCACGCCCATCCAGCTCTTGAAGCTCATCTGGTGTTAGGTAGTCCGCAATCTTCATATCTGGTGCTAATTGGTTTGGCACAATGTCTTGCATGCGACTCATCCAGAACTGAGGCATTTCAGTTAAGATTCGGCCTTTACCAGGGATGGCAGTAGGCAGAACTGCATCAAAAGCAGAGATTCGATCTGTCGTTACGATTAATAGATGTTTCTCATCAATATCGTAAATGTCACGCACTTTTCCTTTACCGATTAAAGGAACGCTAGTTAGGTGTGATTCATAAAGAGGTTGCATACTATTTATCCTAGTCTTTTGTTTCAGTTGAACGCTTAGTCGGCTTGTAAGGATACTTTAAGTGTCCATATCGTAAAATAAGGGTCGAGAAGGTAATTAAAATAATGGTGATAGCAACAGCAATCATTTGCCACTCATTAAGTTCTTTCATATCTAAAATGAGATAACGGGCTAGGGCAACTATGGCGATATAGAGAGGGAGTCTAACGGGGAGCTTTCCTGAATCTAAGTAGATAGCGACCATGGCTAAAACTTCTAAATATAAGAACAGTAGTAATAGATCACCAAGTGTCACTGTTCTGTTATAAAACATATCCATGACGGCAATACCACCTGCAACCACGGTTGCAATAGCAATAATGACTAGGCCAGCGAACTCAACAAGGTGTATTCCTTTGGTCAATATTTTTTGCGGCATAGCGTGTTCTTTATGCTCTGATCGTGCAGGGCTATTGAGTTCGTTCATTTCCCGGTCCATGTAATGCTCCTAGCAGTAGACTTATTTAATTGAAGCATAGCAATTAATAGCTAATTTTTATACAAAATTAATGGCTAAGTCTAATTGAATGCTTTTAATGGGGGCAAAGGATTGTAAATGAGGTCACTTTACAGGCCATTTTTTTGCCCATTTTATAGGATGCTGGTAAAATGCACGAATTATTTTTTTTATAGTTTACATATATAAGGTGTTTAAACATGTCTAACAAAGAATTTTGGATCGCCCCATCTATCTTATCTGCAGATTTTGCACAACTAGGTAAGGACGTTAAAGATGTTATTGCTTCTGGTGCAGATGTGGTTCACTTTGATGTAATGGATAACCATTATGTACCTAACCTAACCATAGGGCCTTTGGTTTGTGAGTCTCTAAAAAACTTTATGGTAAAAGAGGGTGTTAATGCCCCTATCGATGCTCACCTAATGGTTAAGCCAGTTGACCGTATCATTGGTGACTTCGCTTCTGCTGGTGCAGATTACATTACTTTTCACCCAGAAGCGTCTGAGCATATCGATGGTTCTTTAGGGCTTATCAAGAACGCAGGTCTTAAAGCAGGTTTAGTATTTAACCCTTCAACGTCTTTAAGCTACCTAGAGCACGTAATGGATAAGATCGATATGATCTTAATCATGTCGGTAAATCCTGGTTTTGGTGGTCAATCATTTATTGATCAGTCTTTAGAGAAGTTACGTCAAGCACGTCAGTTAATCGACGCTTCTGGCCGTGATATCCGTTTAGAGATCGATGGTGGTGTTAAAGTTGAAAATATCGCAGAAGTTGCACGTGCAGGTTGTGATACTTTCGTATCTGGTTCAGGTGTTTTCGGTAAAGAGAATGCTAAAGACGCTAATCGTTATGACACAATTATTAATCAAATGCGTGAAGAGCTAGCTAAAGTCTAATCTCCTTACTCATTGATTTATATTAGAAACGCTAGCGCCTTATTTGATAAGACGCTGGCGTTTTTGCTATTTACTAAGCTAAGAGTTTTAACCAAAGAACCAAGTGATTTAGTAAGTAGAAGCAAGCTACAAAATACAAAAATATAAGAGAGTATAACCATGCAAAAGATTAAACCAGGATTTGTCCTAATTGATTTAGACGGTACATTAATTGATAGCGTGCCAGATTTAGCCTACTGTGTTGATGAGATGATGAAAAAGCTTGATATGCCAGTACGTGGTCAAGATGCAGTGCGTAACTGGGTGGGTAATGGTGTTCAGCGTTTGACTGAGCGTGCACTAGTTAATGCGGTTGAAGGAATGCCTGATCAAGACCTAATGGATAAGGCTTATCCAATCTTCCTAGAGCTATATGCTCACAATAACTCTCAGCGTTCAAGCGTTTATGAGGGGGTTATCGATGGTATCGCTTGGATGAAAGAGCAAGGTTATCGTGTTGGTTGCGTCACCAATAAAGCAGAAGAGTTCACAGTGCCACTACTTAAAGATAAAGGCCTTTTTGATCTTTTCGAAGTTGTTGTAAGTGGTGATACCTGTGCAGAGAAGAAGCCACATCCAATGCCGTTACTTCATGCCGCTAAGTTAATGGGTGTCGAGCCAAATAATGCATTGATGCTTGGTGATTCACGTTCTGACGTTAAAGCAGCACGTGCCGCGGGTTTCAATATCTTCTGTATGACATACGGATATAACCACGGTGAAGATATTCGTGATTACAATCCAGATGTAGTGATGGATAGTTTCCTAGAGCTAAAAAACCACATGGTCTCAAAATAGTATTCAGATAACCGCTAAACGGCGTACTTCTTCGTTGGGAAATGGTCACTTACACTTGTAAGCTCCCGTTTTCCCGCCTTGAATTCCACCATTTATCGATCACCTGAATTACTATTTGGTTCAGTAGTTTTGAATTGAATTTTGAGCAGGGGGGGTAAAACCTTTGCTCATTATTAAAAACTTAATTTTTTGAGAAGTTTGTACTAACAATTAGGATAAATAGAATGGCTTTTTTGAAAGCATTGTTACTAGAAATTTTTCGACCACTTCTCTGTTCTATTGCCGGTATTCGCCGTGCGATTTTATTTAAGAGACTTGAGAAACAACAAAGCAAGGCAGATACAGAATGAGCAACGCACACTTTGCCAATTTAGCAAAGCAGGGTTATAACCGTATCCCCGTGATGCGTACCGTTTTGTCTGACTACGATACACCGTTGAGTGTTTATCATAAGTTAGCCAAAGGCCCATACTCTTACCTATTCGAATCCGTACAAGGCGGAGAGAAGTGGGGTCGTTACTCTATTATTGGACTGCCTTGCCAGACGCGTTTACTGATTAATGGCAACCACATTAAAGAGGTTACTCATGGTGAAGTGGTTCAGCATCAAGTGGCTGATGATCCGCTAGCGTGGATTGAAGCTTATCAGAGTAAGTTCAAAGTCTTTCAACCGACAGGTATGCCCGTTTTTAGTGGGGGTCTTGTTGGCTATTTTGGATATGACACCGTTCGGTATGTAGAAGAGCGCTTGCAAAACAGTACGCCAGAAAAAGATGATATTGGTGCGCCCGATATTGAGCTAATGGTCTCAGAAGAGCTGGTGGTGTTTGATAATCTCAGTGGTCAAGTACATGTGATTGTGCATGCCGATTTGACCAAGGCTGACGGTGAATCTACCGCTTTAGCTCGTTTGGATGAGCTATGTCATAAACTGAGTCAGCCAATGCCAATGCCTTTAGATCAACCAAGTGATACACCAATTGATGAGATAGACTTTAAATCAAGCTTTGGCGAAGAAGCTTATAAGCAAGCGGTGCTAAAAGTACAAGAGTACATTTTGGCGGGTGACGCCATGCAAGTGGTTATCTCGCAGCAGATGCAGGTTGAGTATCAAGATGAACCGATTGATCTCTACCGCGCTCTACGTTATTTGAACCCTTCACCTTATATGTTCTTTGTTGATATGGGTGAGTTACAAATCGTTGGTTCATCCCCTGAGATTTTAGTGCGTTTAGAAGAGAACCAAGTCACCGTTCGTCCTATCGCGGGTACGCGTCGCCGTGGTGTCACGCATGAGAAAGATCTGGCCTTAGAACAAGAGCTACTGAATGATCCAAAAGAGTTGGCTGAGCATCTTATGTTGATTGATCTAGGGCGTAATGATGTCGGGCGTATTGCACAGATTGGTTCGGTTGAATTGACCGAAAAAATGCTGGTTGAGCGTTATTCTCATGTGATGCATATTGTCTCTAATGTGAATGGAACTATAAAGCCAGGTATGAGTGCCATGGATGTGTTGCGTGCGACCTTCCCCGCAGGCACGGTATCTGGTGCGCCAAAGGTACGTGCAATGGAGATCATTGACGAGCTAGAACCTGTTAAACGTGGGATTTATGCTGGCGCGGTGGGATATCTAGGTTGGCAGGGTAATATGGATACTGCCATCGCTATCCGTACTGCCGTTATAAAAAACAATACACTGTTTGTGCAAGCGGGCGCAGGGATTGTTGCCGATTCGGTACCACAACTTGAATGGGATGAGACGATGAACAAAGGCCGCGCTATTTTTAAAGCTGCACAATTTGTCACAGATGGTCTTCAAACTACCAATCCCAAAGCAGACCACAAATAGGGTTAGGAAAAAACATGTTATTAATGATCGACAACTACGACTCTTTTACCTATAACCTAGTTCAGTATTTTGGCGAGCTAGGTCAGCATGTGGATGTGTTTCGTAATGACCACATTACCATTGAAGAAATTGAGACCCTAAACCCAGATTACTTAGTGATCTCGCCTGGCCCCTGTACGCCAAATGAGGCGGGTATTTCGGTAGAAGCTATTAAACACTTTGCAGGTAAGATTCCGATTATGGGTGTCTGCTTGGGTCATCAGAGTATTGCTCAGGCATTTGGTGGTGATATTATCCGTGCTAAGCACGTTATGCACGGTAAAACATCGCCTGTCTATCATCATGATATTGGTATGTTTGCCGGTCTACCAAACCCTGTGCAAACCACGCGTTATCACTCGCTGGTGATTGACCAGAATACACTGCCTGACTGCCTAGAGATAACAGCTTGGGTGCAGAACGATGATGGTAGCTTAGACGAGATTATGGGTGTACGTCACAAGACACTACCGATAGAGGGTGTGCAGTTTCATCCTGAGTCTATCTTGACTGATAAAGGTCACGATATGCTAAAGAACTTTCTTGAGCAGCATCAATAAGCCGTTTAAATAGTAGTAAACTCGTAAACCAAAATTTATCCGAACGTATTTGGAGATTGTATGGAACTCAAGCACGCTTTAGAGCAGTTATTACACCGTCATGAACTGCATGAAGAGCAGATGGAATCTGTCATGCATAAGTTGATGTCAGGCAAGGCCACTCAAGCTCAGATTGGCGCGATCTTAACAGCCCTGAGAATGAAAGGTGAAACACTGACTGAAATTACCTCAGCAGTAAGAGTCATGCGCTCTTTGGCTACGCACGTTAACTTGGATGATAAGAGCAAGTTAGTCGATACCTGCGGGACGGGTGGTGATGGTGCCAATACATTCAATATCTCAACTGCCTGTGCATTTGTCGTTGCGGCAGCAGGTGGCACGGTGGCTAAACATGGTAATCGTTCTATCTCAAGTAAGTCAGGTAGTGCAGATGTACTAGAAGCGGCTGGTGTTGATCTAACACTAACAGCAGATCAAGTTGCAGAGTGCATTAACGACACAGGTGTCGGTTTCATGTTTGCTCAGTCGCATCATAAAGCGATGAAGCATGTGATTGGTGCGCGTAAAGAGATGGGTGTTAGAACCATCTTCAACTTACTAGGGCCGCTCACCAATCCTGCTGGGGCACCTTTCCAAGTTATTGGTGTCTATAGCCGTAGTCTAATCACCCTGTTCGCAAAGGTGCTTCAACAGCTAGGTTCTGAGCACGTTATGATTGTGCATGCCGAAGATGGGCTGGATGAGATCAGTATTGCCAGCAAAACCTATGTGGCAGAACTTAAAAATGGTGAGATCACTGAGTGGGAGATTGATCCGTACGATCATGATATGGATCACGTTAATTTGGCCGATCTATCAGTAGACTCTGCACAAGATAGCTTGAATGTTATTCGCTCGGTATTTGCTAACAGTGATTGCGCCGCGAAAGATATCGTTTGTCTCAATGCGGGTGCGGCGCTATATGTGGCGGGTCTGGCAGAGGATTATGCTGCAGGCGTGGTTTTAGCGCGTACTGTGATTGCTAAAGGTTTAGCGCAGACGAAGTTAAATCAGTTTATCGCTAAAACACAGTCTTTTAACATCTAAAGCCCAAAATAAATTTCAAGCAGGGGGGGCATAGCCCTGCTTGAAATTTAAAACAGTGACTTGAAAGCTTTAATATAATGAATCTGCTATGAACAAGCTATGAAAAGACATCTGAAACGCGGCTTTTACTTCACGATTGGTGCTATCTCATTTCTTTTAGGTTTGATAGGGGTGTTACTACCTCTATTACCAACCACACCTTTTATGATTCTAGCCGCCACTTGTTTTGCCAAAAGCTCGCCGCGTTTTCATCAAGCCCTGCTGAATAACCGTTGGATAGGCAAAGATCTTCGGCAGTGGGAAGAGTCTAAAACCATGAAGCGCAGTACCAAGAAGCGTTCAACCATACTAATTATTATCACCTTTAGTATCTCCATAGCCATCTTATGGCAGCGGATTGAGTTACAGATTATGCTTGTGACGATTATGTCTATTTTGCTGTTCTTTATCTGGCGAATAGCCGAGCATACTGAAGACAAATACAAACAATAGAAGGACTCACTTCTCTTCACAGAGAACGAGCGCCAATCATAGAATTTAAAAATTTATTAACGTTTATCAAAGCGTTTAGCAAGGAAAGTTATATGAGTCGTACCCCAACCATCTTAAAGAAAATTATCCTACGTAAGCTCGAAGAAATTCAAGACGGTTGCGACAAGATCTCTCTACGTGATATGAAGAAAAAGGCGCTACTAGCACCCGAGACCAGAAGTTTTGTTGGTGCGATGCAAGCTAAGTTAGATGCAGATCAATCAGCAGTAATCGCCGAGATCAAAAAGGCCTCACCAAGCAAAGGCATTTTGCGTGATCCGTTTGATCCAGTTGAGATTGCTAAAAGTTATGAAGCCAATGGCGCAGCGTGTCTGTCGGTATTGACGGACAAAGATTTCTTTCAAGGCTCTAACGCCTACCTACAGCAAGTACGTGATGCGGTTGATATTCCGATTATCCGTAAAGACTTTATTGTCGATGACTATCAGGTTTATGAAGCCCGAGCGATTGGAGCAGATTGTATTCTGTTAATCGCCGCAGCCATTGGCGACGCACAAATGTCTGAGTTAACCCAAACCGCTTTAACATTGGATATGGATGTCTTAATTGAAGTCCATAATGAAGAGGAGCTAGAACGTGCCTTACAACTGCCGTTACCAATGATCGGCATCAACAATCGTGACCTTCACTCTTTTGATGTTTCTTTGGATACAACAATCAATATGTTGGCTATGATTCCTGATGATCGTATTGTCATTACGGAGAGTGGCATTTTGACCAAAGCAGATGTGAGCAAGATGCGTGCCTGTCATGTGGATAGTTTCTTAGTCGGTGAGACGTTTATGCGTGCGGATGATCCGGGTGAGAAGTTGGCTGAGTTGTTCTTTGATTAATTTTTAAACGCCACTTTATGATGTGTTTTTTTTTTGTCACTGTGAAATTTCTTGATGAGCAAATAAGAGGGTCGGATTTTGTCTTTTGCCTCTCTGACTTAAACTTATTATTTTCAGTCGCTCTCATGCAGTGTGGGCATGTATTTAATATTAGTAGCGGTAATTATTTTTGATATGAGTTGAGAGGGCTTTTTTTGACTTTCGTAATTCAATTATGGACTTTTATCTTCTTGCTTCACGTGATTTTTTCCTGCGGAGGCCAAAATCGGTAACCAAGAATGCAGCCCTAAAAATGAAAGTGATTTCTCTAAAATTGATTACTAACATCCTACCGCTTAATTTCTCTGGCTATTACATCGGGCATCAATGAGTGTATACTTGATTAGTAGGGTTGCTGCAGTTATTGATAATTTAAACATCTTGTGTGAGATGGCTGAATAACTTACCTATATGGCAGTATTCGTTAAGTTTGAGTTTGAATTCATTGGTGGTATAGAGGGTTTATTAATATGGGACTTTTTGATTTTTTAACAAAAACTAGAGCTTCGGGTTATATCCAACAGTGTAGCAGCACAACAACAATGCCTGTTAGTCGTGCGACTACTCGGTTGGGTTCTAGGAATGTTCGGCCAAAAATACAAGAGCGCCGTAATGAGTTAAGACATAAAACGTATCTTTCTACGATTGTTAAGCATGACCAGACTGAGATATTTGCAACAATTATCAACTTTTCTAAAGGTGGTTTTGGAATTCTTGCTGGTAAGCCATTTAAAGAAAATGAAATTTTCAATATTACTCTATCTATGCATAATGAAGCGCCATTAAGTATTCAGCTGGGTGTTCAGTCATGTCAAAAGATAGATGATGAATATTTCATAGGCACTAAAATTTCAGAGTACTGTCCTCTACATGCTGAATTTTTCAAATCGATGACTCGGGCTATTAAGTTAGATGCGTCTAAGCAATCAGCATAGATTTTTAAATTAGCGAATACTATTTTTTATTTGTTAATAAAAAATGGTATTAGGGTTGGGTTGTGTTTGTAAACTTTACTTTATGGTTGGTTAAATAAGGCTTTAATCGCAGTACTTTTCTTGCTATTTTTATAATCTTCTGCACGTTATTCCTTTGGTTGTTCACACCAAGTTTAAAATCCTATTTTACTAAAATCCCAGAACTTACGGTATTGAGATAAGCTCGAATTGTTGGCTGTTCATATTCAATAATATAATTGTTCTTACTCTGTTAAAGGAGAAAGGGTATTTGTTGACGCTTTTATATAAAAACTTAGAGGGTTTACAGTATTAATTTTTTTGTTTAAATATTATGAGCAGGGGGGGGATTTGTTACTTGGTATGAGGCTATGTAATTTGTATATACCTTGATTTTTATATGGTATCTGCGTGAAGTGATTAGACGTAAAAAAAACAGTCTAGTCTTTATGTATAATTTTTAAGTCAAGGTCTTTGGCTTAATTGAGTCGGTTTAGCGCTCACTTGTAATGGTTTCTACGCCTGTTGATGATTGTTTTATAAGGTTTAAATAATCACCTTTAACTCTCTTTTTATACTCTTTCTTCACATTTTACATGTCAACTGCTCGGGATCTCTTGTGCTTTGTGTCTATTGTTAAATTATGCCCATTAGTAAATGGGCGTTTATACTGTTGCATCAGTTAACAAATTTAACTATTATTCTTCGCCAAAGTATTGTGGGTAGTAGTTTGAACGATCACCCTGTATTAGAACTCTAAAAGGATAAATCATGACGATAAGCGTTAAGTGGCAGAATAAGATGGCTTTTGAAGCAATCACAGAAGGGGGGCATAAGGTATTGATGGATGCTTCTCCTGATGTGGGTGGTGAGGATAGCGGTCCGCGCCCGATGGAGATGGTTCTGATGGGGCTTGGTGGTTGTACGGGTATTGATGTGATGCTAATGCTACAGAAGGGTAAGCAAGATATCACGGGGTGTGAGATTGAGATTACTTCTGAGCGTTCTGATTCCGTGCCTAAGGTTTATACCAAAGTGCATGTTCACTTTAAGGTGACGGGGAATGATTTGAATGAGAAGAAGGTTAAACGTGCAGTCGGCCTTTCGGCTGATAAATACTGTTCTGTGTCCAAGATGTTAGAGGCGACAGTAGAGATGTCTCATGACTACTCTATCATTGAAGCCTAAACTATTGTAATAGTAGGCTGTTGAGCATTTACTTACTAGAGTAGATAGCCCCTTAATTAACTTAAATAAAAGTAACTGGAATACGATGGCTTCTAAGTGGTTTACGCTTAAAATCAAATTTGTGAAACTCTTGGTTTCAGATAAGGCATTGGCTGAGCAAGCAAGGCAGCCTTCAGGTTGGCTGGGAAAGAATATCTTAAAGCCGATGTTCATTACGGGTAACGCAGCACTTAATCAACTTATATTTGATCTACTTGAGGTGAAGCCGAAGCAAAAATTGCTTGAGATTGGTTTTGGCCCAGGTGTATTAATTAATCAGCTCTGTACGCATGAACCGCTTTGTAAAATTATTGGCTTGGATTTTTCACCCATGATGGTCAAGCAGGCGAGTCTACTGAATAGAAGGCATATTAAAAGCTATCAGCTAGCGTTAATTGAGGGTAATAGTGATTGTATCCCCGTTGAGTACGATAGTTTTGATTCCATCTTCTGTGCAAATACGCTCTATTTTTGGCAACCTCCTGAGCCTCATATTAATGAAATCTTTCGTGTACTAAACTCTGGTGGAAAGTTTGTCATGGGTTTTAGGACAGGCGATCAGATAGACGAGATGGCGTTACATCCAACAATTTTTGCGCGTTATAGTAAAGAGTGTGTGCAGGTTTTATTAGAAACTGCAGGCTTTATAAATGTAGAGATAAAGGAGCAAGAGGGGTTTCCTGTTGACTCTATTTGTGTGGTGGCAAGCAAGCCTTAAACCGTTTTGATTGTTTTGAACAGGGGGGGGGTAAGTTATGCTGATGTGTTGCCTCTATAAACCAGTAGTCTAAAGGCGCTTTTAAGCACCTTTTTTTATTTCTGAGTTTAGTGAGTTAGTGGTTTAAAGTATGTGTAACAGCGTTAATTAGGCCTGTTGTCAGTTGTTCTAGCTGATCCTGCGGGATGTTAAACGCAGGCATGGTGTAAACGAGCTTGCCAAAAGGGCGTAACCAGATACCGTTTTCAACAGCAGCTACCTGTACGGCTGGGCCTAAATCTTCTCTTTCTAATTCAACGACGCCAATCGCACCCAATACACGAGCATCCCTAATTCCATCTAACTCCTTTAGGGGGAGTAATGTCTTCTTTAGGTGGCTTTCAATGCGCTGAATATTGTCCTGCCACGGTGAGGCGAGCAGTAAGTCAATACTAGCGATGGCCGTGGCACAAGCAAGTGGGTTAGCCATAAAGGTAGGGCCATGCATGAGCAGGCCAGGGTTGCCATTACTAATGGTTTCACTGATAGAGCTGGTGCAGAGTGTTGCTGCCAGTGTTAAGTTGCCCCCGGTAAGTGACTTTCCTAAGCATAATATATCTGGGGTAATCTCTGCCCACTCACAGGCGAATAACTTGCCTGTACGACCAAAGCCTGTGGCGATCTCATCTGCTATGAGCAGTACATTAAATTGAGTACAGAGTTCACGTACCTGTTTTAGATAATCTGCTCTATAGAAGCGCATGCCACCAGCGCCTTGCACAATAGGCTCTAAAGTAACGGCAGCTATGTGTTGATGATTCTGTGCGAGGACCTCTTCAAATGCCTTGATATCTTGGTTGTCTGAAGGAGTATCAAAGCCTGCTTGTGGTGCAGGTGCGAAGTAGTTTTGTTGAAGGTTGTTACTGAAGGTGGTGTGCATACCGTTATCAGGATCACAAATGGCCATGGTTACAAAGGTATCACCGTGGTAACCACTCTTAATACTGAGTAATCTATTTTTGTCAGTTTGCTCTAGGCTGATCCAGTATTGATAGGCCATCTTGATAGCGACTTCCATTGCAACAGAACCAGAGTCCGTAAAGAACACTTTGTCCAATCCATTTGGCGTGAGCTTAACTAATCTCTTTGCAAGCTCTATGGCGGGCTTATGTGTTAGTCCACCAAACATAATGTGCGACATATTCTCTATCTGATCATGCATGGCTTGTTTAATGACAGGATGGTTGTAACCGTGAATAGTCGCCCACCAGGAGGACATGCCATCGACTAGTTGGCGATCATCTGCCAGGGTAATCAGGGAGCCTTGTGTGCTTTTGACACCAATAGCAGGGATGATGCTAGGTATTTTGGAGTAGGGGTGCCAAATATGTTGCTGATCAAAAGTGAGAAGAGAGTTCCATTTATCCATTTGAATTGCCATAGTAAAGTAATGAAAATATGCAGTATTTTAACAGGCATATATAGTGTGGTCTTTGTTGTTTTAAAATGTAGATTGGAGGAGGGGGTAAAAAAAAGTAAAACAAGCTTGTTTTATAAGATTTGGTTGTTACAATACGCACATACTTTGAGACGCGTTAATGTATTAACAGTCTCTAGTGTGAATATTCAGTAGGCTTTAAATCAGACCTGAAACCGATAATGACGAGTTTTATTAAAAAGTTCGAAATTAGTGTTGACAGTCTCAGAAAATTCTATAGAATACGCACACACAATTTGGAGGGTTTCCCGAGCGGCCAAAGGGGGCAGACTGTAAATCTGCTGGCTACGCCTTCGATGGTTCGAATCCATCACCCTCCACCATTTTGCGGGTATCGTATATTGGCTATTACCTCGGCCTTCCAAGCCGATGAGAGGAGTTCGATTCTCCTTACCCGCTCCATATTTTAAGGCTTTCTTTGTTAGTTTGTTAATTCAGATTGATGAAGGAGGCCTTTTTAATTTGCTTTCATAGCTCAGTTGGTAGAGCGCATCCATGGTAAGGATGAGGTCATCGGTTCGATTCCGATTGAGAGCTCCAGTTTTATTATTATTTGCATCGTACTGTATATAGGCAGTCGCTGCTACTTAGGAGATTGCATCATGGCAAAAGAAAAGTTCGAACGCGCTAAACTGCATGTGAATGTTGGTACTATCGGTCACGTAGATCACGGTAAGACAACTCTTACAGCAGCACTAACTATCGTACAGGGTAAGAAGTTCGGTGGAGATATTAAAGATTTCGCATCTATTGATAATGCACCAGAAGAGAGAGATCGTGGTATCACGATCTCAACTTCACATGTTGAGTATGAGTCAGATTCACGTCACTACGCACACGTAGATTGTCCAGGTCACGCCGATTATGTAAAAAACATGATCACAGGTGCTGCACAGATGGATGGTGCTATCCTAGTGTGTTCAGCAGCTGATGGGCCTATGCCTCAGACGCGTGAGCACATCCTTCTTTCACGTCAGGTAGGTGTTCCATACATCGTTGTTTTCCTAAATAAGGCAGACATGGTTGATGATGAGGAGTTACTAGAGTTAGTAGAGATGGAGGTTCGTGAACTTCTTGATATGTACGAGTTCCCAGGTGACGATACGCCAGTAATTATCGGTTCTGCTACTTTAGCAATTGCTGATGACCAGTCTGAAATTGGTGCACCTTCTATTGCTCGTCTAGTAGAAGCGTTAGATACATATATTCCTGATCCAGTTCGTGAAACAGCAAAAGACTTCCTAATGCCTGTAGAGGATATCTTCTCAATTCAGGGTCGTGGAACGGTTGCAACTGGACGTATCGAAGCTGGTATCGTTAAAGTTGGTGAAGAGATCGAGATCGTTGGTATCCGTGACACTACTGTAACAACAGTAACGGGTGTTGAGATGTTCCGTAAGCTTCTAGATCAAGGTGAAGCTGGCGATAACGTTGGTATTCTATTACGTGGTACTAAGCGTGAAGATATTGAGCGTGGTCAAGTATTGGCACACAAAGGTACAATCACTCCGCACTCTAAGTTCGAAGCTGAAATCTATGTATTGTCAAAAGATGAAGGTGGACGTCATACTCCATTTTTCCAAGGTTACCGTCCACAGTTTTACTTCCGTACAACTGATGTGACTGGTGCATGTACTTTACCAGAAGGAACTGAAATGGTTATGCCTGGTGATAACGTACAAATGACAGTAGAGTTAATCAACCCAATCGCGATGAATGACGGTTTACGTTTTGCTATCCGTGAAGGTGGACGTACTGTCGGTGCAGGTGTTGTAGCTAAAATCCTAGATTAATAGCTTAAGTACTTGCAACACAGAAAGATGGGATGTATAATCCCGTTTTTTTGTGACACACTTCAGGGGTATAGCTCCAACTGGTAGAGCACCGGATTCCAAATCCGGGTGCTGGGAGTTCGAATCTCTCTACCCCTGCCACATTCTAACGACCTGTATTTTTTCGAAAATACGGGTCGTTTTCAATTTAGCTGATAGGTTTTATGAGTAAAGAAATCGAAAAAGAAAGCTCCGCTCAATCGCTTGATACTGTCAAATTGCTGTTGTCTATTGTGATTTTGATTGGCTCTATGGTTGGATATTATGTATTTTCAGATGTCCATGCTGTTATTCGTGTTCTAGGTGTTGTCGCTGGGATTGGATTAGCAATCTTTACTCTGTATCAAACGACTATTGGTAGAGGTTGGTATGACTATCTTCTTCACGCTAAGCGTGAAGTAAAGCAGGTCGTATGGCCAACTCGCCCAGAAACTGTGCAGATGACACTAATTGTTTTTGTAGTAGTAATTATTATGGGAATCTTTTTGTGGTTGGTTGATATGTTCTTTATGTGGGCAGTTAAACTATTAACAGGGCAAGGTGGTTAGCATGGCAAAGAGATGGTATGTCGTTCATGCTTATTCTGGGTATGAAAAGAAAGTACAGAGAAGCTTGCAAGAGTATGTTGAGCGCGCTGGTTTAGAAGAAGATTTTGGCGAAGTTCTTGTACCTTGTGAAGAGGTTGTTGAGATTCGCGACGGTAAAAAGCGCACGAGTGAGCGTAAGTTCTTTCCAGGATATGTCCTAGTACAGATGGAAATGAATGAGAGCTCTTGGCATCTAGTTAAGAGTGTTCCTCAGGTAATGGGCTTTATTGGTGGTACGAGTGATCGTCCTGCGCCAATTTCACAGAAAGAAGTGGATCGTATACTTGATCGTGTATCAAATAGTGTTGATAAGCCACGTCCTAAGGTTATGTATGAGCCAGGCGAGATGGTTCGTGTCGTTGATGGTCCGTTTAAGGATTTCGAAGCTATTCTAGATGCAGTTGATTACGATAAAAACAAATTACAAGTATCAGTATTAATATTTGGACGTTCAACTCCGGTTGAGCTTGAGTTTACTCAAGTAGAAAAAATCTAAACTGAATTATTAAATGGGGAGCCGAAAGGCGTTATACCCAAATTAGGAGTAAGTCATGGCTAAGAAGATTGAAGCCTATATTAAGTTACAAGTTGCAGCTGGTGCTGCAAACCCTAGTCCTCCAGTTGGTCCTGCTCTAGGTCAGCACGGTGTAAACATCATGGAATTCTGTAAAGCATTCAATGCTCAGACTCAAAGTCTGGAAAAAGGCATGCCTATTCCTGTTGTTATTTCAGTGTTTAGTGATCGTAGTTTTACGTTCATCACTAAGACGCCTCCAGCTTCAATTCTTTTAAAGAAAGCTGCGGGTATCAAAAGTGGTTCTGCTATTCCTAACGTTGATAAAGTTGGAACGGTCACACGTGCACAGTTAGAAGAAATTGCTAACACTAAGATGGCTGATCTAAATGCAAATGATTTAGACGCTGCAGTTAAAATCATTGCGGGTTCTGCTCGTAGTATGGGTCTAGTGGTAGAGGGTTAATAGAATGACTAAGCTGAATAAAAAACAAAAAATTAATGCAGAGCGCGTAAATCGTGAAGTTGCATATAACGCGGTTGAAGGTTTTGACCTAGTTAAGGAACTAGCAACAGCTAAGTTCAAAGAGTCTGTTGATGTTTCTATCCGTTTAGGGATTGATCCTCGTAAGTCTGACCAGGTTGTTCGTGGTGCAGTAGTGCTGCCTAACGGTACTGGTAAGCATGTTCGTGTTGCAGTTTTCACTGGTGAAGCAAATCAGGCAGCAGCAAAAGAAGCTGGCGCTGAGTTTGTTGGTATGGAAGAGCTAGCAGCCGAGATCAAAAAAGGCATGATGGATTTTGATGTTGTTATCGCTTCTCCTGATGCGATGCGTGTTGTAGGTATGTTAGGGCAGGTTTTAGGGCCACGTGGACTTATGCCTAACCCTAAGACAGGTACTGTTACGCCTAACGTTGTTGGAGCAATCAATAACGCTAAAGCTGGTCAGGCCCGTTTCCGTGCAGATAAGGCTGGTAATGTCCATGCTGCAATCGGTACTGTTGATTTCGATTCTGAAAAACTTAAAGAAAATCTAAACACTTTATTAGAAGAGCTTAACAAAGCTAAGCCAGCTTCTGCTAAGGGTGTTTATGTTAAGAAAGTGAGTATCTCTTCAACAATGGGCCCAGGCTTGTTGATTGATCAGTCTTCACTGTAATGATGGTTGCACACGTTAAGTGTGCAGGTGTTATTTGCGAGTTGGGACTCCTTAAGACAATTTATTTGATCTCGAGTGAGTGCCCGTCGCAGACCGTAGGCGAGTGCAGAGAATGTGCTCTTAATAGTTATTAAGCCTACGTAGATGGAAGAGTTTAATTGATATAGTTGATTAAACTGTTTGGAGGGTAAAATGGCACTCAATATCGAAGGTAAAAAGGCTGTTGTTGAAGAAGTATCTGCTGTTGTAGCAGATGCTGGTTCAATCGTTTCAGCTGAATATCGTGGTTTGACTGTAGAGCAAATGACCCAATTACGTGCTAACGCTCGTGCAGCTAACGTGCAAGTTCGTGTTGTAAAAAACACACTTGCACGTCGTGCGATCGCTGGTACTAAATTTGAAGACATGGCTGAGACTTTCACAGGTCCACTAGTTTTTGCTTTCTCTGGTGAAGAGTTAGGAAATGCAGCGCGTGTATTCAAAGACTTCGCAAAAGATAATGAAGCGTTAATCGTTAAATCATTGTCTATTGGTGAAGGCGTAATGGATGCTAGCCACTTGGCTACTATCGCTGCTCTACCTACTTACGATGAAGCAGTTAGTAAGCTTCTTTATGTAATGAAAGAACCTGTAGCGAAAGTTGCACGTGCTCTTGTTGCGATCAATGAGAAAAATGAAGCTGAAGCAGCTTAAGTAACTCTTAAGCTAAATAAATAAATTAATTAAATTTTTGGAGATCCAAATGTCTGTATCAAAAGATGATATTTTAGAAGCAGTTGCTAGCATGTCTGTAATGGAAGTTTGCGAGTTAGTTGAAGCAATGGAAGAGAAGTTCGGTGTATCTGCGGCAGCTGTTGCTGTTGCTGGTGGTGGTGATGCTGGTGGTGCTGCTGAAGTTCAAACTGAGTTTGACGTTGTTCTTACTGGTCCTGGTCCAAACAAGGTTGCAGCAATCAAAGCAGTACGTGCAGCAACTGGTCTTGGTCTTAAGGAAGCTAAAGGTGCTGTAGAAAGTGCTCCTTTCACATTGAAAGAAGCTGTTTCTGAAGACGAAGCTAATGCATTAGCTAACGATCTTAAAGAAGCTGGTATTGAAGTAGAAGTTAAGTAATTAGCTCTACTAGCTGTTAATTCAGCACTGAAATGGCTGGCGCCTTGCGCTGGCCTTTTCTCGTTTTTAACAGTGTGTAAAAGTGTGTTAGTAACATGTGGATAAAATCACGGCTACTACAGTTTTATGCATTATTTTGTAACAATTTTGTTACGTGCATTCCTGACAACCAACGTCGAGGTAAAAATGACATATTCTTTAGTCGAAAAGAAACGTGTTCGTAAAGATTTTGCGAAACTACCATCTATCCTAGAAGTTCCATATCTGCTTTCATTGCAAAAGGGATCGTTCCATGACTTTTTGCAAATGGAAAAGAAGCCTGCTGAAAGATCTAAAGTAGGTTTACATTCTGCATTTCAATCAGTATTTCCAATTCACGGTGTAGCTGGTACAGCTGATCTTGAATATGTGAGCTATCACATGGGTCAGCCTGAGTTTGATGTTAAAGAGTGTAAGCAACGTGGTGTAACTTATGCATCTCCTCTTCGTGTAAAAATGCGTCTTGTTCTTTTTGATAAGAACGCCCCTGCTGGGAAGCGTCCTGTAAAGGATGTTAAAGAGCAAGAAGTTTATCTTGGTGATATCCCTCTAATGACGGATAACGGAACTTTTGTAATCAATGGTACTGAGCGTGTAATCGTGACTCAGCTACATCGTTCTCCTGGTGTTATCTTTGATAGTGATAAGGGTAAGTCTCACTCGTCTGGTAAGTTGTTATTCAATGCTCGTGTTATTCCTTACCGTGGTTCATGGCTGGATTTTGAATTTGATCACAATGATTGTATGTTTGCGCGTATCGATAGACGTCGTAAATTACCAGTTTCAGTATTCCTTCGTGCTATGGGTTACTCAAATGAGGATATTTTGAGTCAATTTTTTGAATCAAATGTCGTTAAGCTGACAAAGAAAGGTTTTGAGTTGACCTTGAATGCTGACCAATTGAAAGGTCAGTTAGCAGTGTTTGACATTGAGCACGATGGTAAAAAGATTGTTGAAGTTGGGAAGCGTATCACTTCTCGTACCATCAAGTTGCTTAAAGAAGCTGGTATCAAGAAGGTAGTTGTCAGTGAAGATTACTTGGTTGGTAAGGTTCTGGCATCTGGTATTACTGATAAAGCGACTGGTGAGTTAGTTTGTCGTACAAATGAAGTGCTTACAGTTGAGTCGTTAGAGAAGATCGCTGATATTTCTGGTTGTGAATTCAAGATTCTATATGTGAATGAGCTTGATAATGGGCCATATATCTCAGATACATTGAATCTTGATTCTACCACTTCTCAGTTGGAGGCTCAGGTTGAGATTTACCGTATGATGCGTCCTGGAGAGCCACCAACAAAAGACTCTTCTGAAGCATTGTTCAATAGTCTATTCTTTGACGAAGCCCGTTACGACCTTTCTGCGGTTGGCCGTATGAAGTTAAATCGTCGTATGGGTCGTAAGAATAATGATGGTTCTACTGTCCTAGAAAAAGAGGACATCATCGTTGTATTGCGTGAGTTGATCAATATCCGTAATGGACTAAGTACTGTAGATGATATTGATGCACTTGGTAACCGTCGTATTCGTGCGGTTGGTGAAATGGCTGAAAATGCATTCCGTGTTGGTCTGGTTCGTGTAGAGCGTGCGGTTAAAGAGCGTCTTAACCAGGCGGAGACTGATGGTCTGCTTCCACAGGATTTAATTAATGCTAAGCCTGTTTCGGCAGCGGTCAAAGAATTCTTTGGTTCGAGCCAGCTATCTCAGTTTATGGATCAGGTTAATCCTCTGTCTGAAGTCACTCACAAGCGTCGTGTTTCGGCTCTTGGACCTGGTGGTCTTACTCGTGAGCGTGCTGGTTTTGAAGTGCGTGATGTACACCCTACACATTATGGTCGTGTTTGCCCAATCGAAACACCTGAGGGGCCTAACATTGGTCTTATCAATACTTTAGCGATCTATGCTAAAACCAATGAGTATGGTTTCTTAGAGACGCCTTATCGTAAGGTTGTTGATGGTAAAGTAACTGATGATGTTGAATATATTTCAGCAATCGATGAGATGCAATATTGTATCGCACAGGCAAGTGCAAATATGGATGAGCAGGGTATTCTTGTTGATAGTCTTGTAACTGCTCGTCACAAAAATGAAACAACATTAGTATCTCCTGCAGATGTTAATTTGATGGATGTTTCACCAAAGCAGATCGTCTCTGTAGCGGCGTCTCTCATTCCATTCCTTGAGCACGATGATGCTAACCGTGCCCTAATGGGAGCCAATATGCAGCGTCAGGCTGTTCCAACTTTACGCGCAGATAAGCCGTTAGTAGGAACGGGGATTGAGAAAATTGTTGCTAAGGACTCTGGTGTAACCGTTGTTGCTACGCGTGGTGGTGAAGTGCTTTCTTCTGATTCATCACGTATTGTCGTGCGTGTTGCAGCTGAAGAGATTAAAGACGGTGAGTCTGGTGTTGATATCTATAACCTAGTTAAGTATCAGCGTTCTAACCAAAACACCTGTATTAACCAGAAGCCTATCGTTAAAGCTGGTGATGCGATTGTTCGTGGTGATGTTCTAGCAGATGGTCCATCTACAGATTTAGGTGAGTTAGCCTTAGGCCAGAATATGCGAATCGCATTTATGCCGTGGAATGGCTATAACTTCGAGGATTCAATTCTTGTTTCTGAGCGTGTTGTTCAGGAAGACCGTTATACAACAATCCATATTGAAGAGCTAACTTGTTTAGCGCGAGACACTAAGTTAGGGCCTGAAGAAATTACAGGCGATATTCCTAATGTTGGTGAATCGGCATTAGGTCGGCTGGATGAGTGCGGTATCGTTTATGTTGGTGCTGAAGTTAAGCAGGGGGATATCCTTGTTGGTAAGGTAACGCCTAAAGGTGAAACCCAGCTAACACCAGAAGAGAAGCTGCTACGAGCTATCTTCGGAGAGAAGGCTTCTGATGTCAAGGATACATCTTTACGTGTAACTAAGGGTATCGAGGGTACGGTTATTGATGTTCAGGTCTTCACTCGTGAAGGTATTGAGAAAGATGCTCGTGCAATAGAGATTCAGGAAGAAGAGCTTTCTAAGGTTCGTAAAGATATTGATGAGCAATACACAATTCTTGAAAACGATACACTAATCCGTATCAAAGCAATGTTGGTTGGTCATAAGTTAGTAGATGGTACGGTGGTTACTGCTGAGTACCTCGCCGGTGTTGAGCGTCTACGTTGGTTCTCTCTTAATATCGATGATGCTGAAATTTCTCGTCAACTGGAAATGCAAGAAGCCCAGCTTAAAGCTCAGCGTGTTGCATTCAACGATGCTTATGAAGAGAAGCGTAAGAAACTAACCCAAGGTGATGATCTTGCTGCTGGTGTTTCTAAGATGGTTAAAGTTTACGTTGCAATTAAGCGTCGTATTCAGCCTGGTGATAAGATGGCGGGTCGTCACGGTAATAAAGGTGTTATCTCACGTATCTGTCCTGTAGAAGATATGCCATATGATGAGACTGGTCGTCCAGTTGATATCTGTCTAAACCCTCTAGGTGTACCATCGCGTATGAACGTTGGTCAGATTCTTGAAGTTCATTTAGGCCTAGCTGCAGAAGGGCTTGGTACTAAAATCAATAAGATGATTGAAGAGCAAGCAGAAGTTGCTGAAATGCGTACTTTCCTAGATAAAATCTACAACGAAACTCAAGGTCAATCTGTTGATTTAGGTCAGTTCAGTGATCCTGAGATTATGGAGCTTGCAAGTAACCTTAAGAAAGGTGTACCAGTCGCATCAGCGGTATTTGATGGTGTTTCTGAAGCTCAAATTAAAGCGATGCTTAAATTAGCTGACCTACCTGAATCTGGTCAGATGAAGTTATTTGATGGTCTAACAGGTGAAGAGTTTGATCGTCCTGTAACGGTTGGTTATATGTACTACTTGAAGTTGAACCACTTGGTTGACGATAAGATGCATGCTCGATCAACTGGGCCATACAGTCTTGTAACTCAGCAGCCACTAGGTGGTAAAGCTCAGTTTGGTGGGCAGCGTTTCGGAGAGATGGAAGTATGGGCACTAGAAGCTTATGGTGCGGCATTCACTCTGCAAGAGATGTTGACTGTTAAGTCTGATGACTTAAACGGCCGTACAAGAATGTATAAAAACATTGTTGATGGTAATGAGTATATGGAACCAGGAATGCCTGAGTCGTTTAGCGTTTTACGTAAAGAGATTCGAGCATTAGGTATAGATATTGAGTTGGAGCAGGATTAATGAAAGATTTACTTGGTTTTCTAAAAAAACAAAATGTGAGTAGTGATTTTGATGCGATTAAAGTATCACTTGCGTCTCCTGAAAAAATTCGTTCATGGTCTTTTGGTGAGGTTAAAAAGCCTGAGACTATTAACTACCGTACTTTCAAACCTGAGCGTGATGGTTTGTTCTGCGCAAAGATCTTTGGTCCTATTCGTGACTTTGAGTGTCTTTGTGGTAAGTACAAGCGTCTGAAGCACCGTGGTGTTATTTGTGAGAAGTGTGGGGTTGAGGTGACTCAGTCTAAAGTACGTCGTGAGCGTATGGGGCACATTGATCTTGCAACGTCTGTTGCGCATATCTGGTTCCTAAAGTCTCTGCCTTCACGTATTGGTTTAATGCTTGATAAAACATTGAAGTCTATCGAGTCTGTACTCTATTTTGAAGCGTTCATGGTGGTTGACCCTGGTCTTACACCACTTGAGCCTTGGCAGTTACTGACAGAAGAAGAGTATTTAGATGCTTTAGATGAGCATGGTGATGAGTTTGAAGCGCAGATGGGTGCTGAAGCAATTAAGAAGATGCTTCAGTCAATCGATTTAGCTGCTGAAGGTGAGCGCCTACGCCTAGAGATTGAGAGTACTAACTCTGAGACTAAGCAGAAGAAGATATCTAAACGTCTTAAGTTAATTGAATCATTCCTTGGTTCTGGGAATAAGCCTGAGTGGATGGTGTTAGATGTACTTCCTGTTCTACCTCCTGAGTTACGTCCGTTAGTACCTCTTGATGGTGGTCGTTTCGCAACATCTGACTTGAATGATTTGTACCGTCGTGTAATCAACCGTAATAATCGTCTTAAGCGTTTATTAGACTTAATGGCGCCTGATATTATCGTACGTAATGAGAAGCGTATGCTTCAGGAATCTGTTGATTCATTACTAGATAACGGCCGTCGAGGTCGTGCTGTAACAGGTACAAACAAGCGCCAGCTTAAGTCTCTTGCAGATATGATTAAAGGTAAGCAGGGTCGTTTCCGTCAAAACTTACTTGGTAAGCGTGTTGATTACTCTGGTCGTTCTGTAATCGTTGTTGGACCAACTCTGCGTTTACATCAGTGTGGTCTTCCTAAGAAGATGGCATTAGAATTATTTAAGCCATTTATTTTCAGCAAGCTTCAGAAGCGTGGTTCTGTACCAACAATCAAAGCGGCTAAGAAAATGGTAGAGCAAGGTTTACCTGAAGTATGGGATGTATTGGACGAAGTGATTCGTGAGCATCCGATTCTTCTTAACCGTGCTCCAACACTTCACAGATTGGGTATTCAAGCGTTTGAGCCAGTACTAATTGAAGGGAAGGCAATTAACTTGCACCCTCTAGTATGTTCTGCATTCAATGCCGATTTCGATGGAGATCAGATGGCGGTACACGTACCACTATCACTTGAAGCTCAGTTAGAAGCTCGTACGCTGATGATGTCAACAAATAACTTATTATCACCCGCTAACGGTGACCCTATTATTGTTCCTTCACAAGATGTTGTACTAGGTTTGTATTACATTACTCGTGAGGCAATTAATGCGGTAGGTGAAGGTAAGGCTTTCGCAAACTGGCAGGAAGTGCAGCGTGCAATAGATTCTAAAGCTGTTCACTTGCATACACGTATCAAGCTAAAGCAGATTGAAACAGTTATAGATGAGTCTGGTACAGAGAGTGTATCTACACGAATTGTTGATACGACAGCCGGTCGTGCACTTCTCTCTAGAATTTTACCGAAAGGTTTAAGCTTTGATCTAATGAATTTGAACCTGACTAAAAAGAATATCAGTACAGTTCTAAATACTTGTTACCGAGTGTTGGGGCCAAAAGAGACTGTTATTTTTGCTGATCAATTAATGTATGCAGGTTTCAAATGGTCAACACTAGGTGGTCTATCTTTCTGTTCTGATGACATGTTAATTCCTGATGAGAAAGCAGGTATTATCGAGCATGCAGAATCACAGGTTGAAGAAATTCAAAACCAGTTCTCACAAGGACTTGTTACTGAAGGTGAGCGATATAACAAAGTTGTTGATATTTGGTCGCATACAAACGAGCTTGTCACGAAAGCAATGATGGATGAGCTACAGTTTGAAACTGTTATTGATGCTGAAGGTAAGGAAGTACAGCAGACATCATTTAACTCTATTTATATGATGGCAGACTCTGGGGCGCGTGGATCGGTTGCACAGATGCGTCAGTTAGGTGGTATGCGTGGTCTTATGGCTAAACCAGATGGGTCTATTATCGAGACACCTATCACGGCAAACTTCCGTGAAGGTCTAAACGTACTTCAGTACTTTATATCGACTCACGGTGCACGTAAAGGTCTGGCAGATACAGCTCTTAAGACAGCTAACTCTGGTTACCTTACTCGTCGTCTAGTTGATGTTGCACAGGATGTTGTTGTGACTGAGCTTGATTGTGATACTGAAGCGGGTGTTAAGATGACCGCTCATGTTGAAGGAGGTGATGTAGTAGAAACATTGCAAGACAGAGTGCTTGGTCGTTTTACGAATGAAGATGTTATGACGCATGCTGGTGAGTTATTAATCCCTAAGGGGACAATGATTGATGAAAAGATTGCTAAGTCAATTGATGCAAATGGTATTGATCATGTCTTTGTGCGTTCACCAATGACTTGCGAAATTAAATTTGGTATCTGTCAGCAGTGTTACGGGCGAGATCTAGCTCGTGGTCATCTTGTGAACATGGGTGAAGCTGTAGGCGTTATGGCTGCTCAGTCAATTGGTGAGCCGGGTACTCAGTTAACTATGCGTACGTTCCATATTGGTGGTACAGCGTCAGGTTCTGCGGCACAAAGTCAAATTGAGGTTAAGCATAAAGGTACGGTCAAGTGGGATAGCATTAAGACCATCACAAACCCCGATGGTCAAATAGTTGTTACTTCACGTTCAGGTGTTGTTTCTGTTATAGATGATTCTGGTCGTGAACAAGAACGTTATAAAATTCAGTACGGAAGTATATTGACTGTCAAAGAGGATGGTTCGATTGCTGCTGGAGAAATGTTATGTTCTTGGGACCCTCATACTCACCCTGTAATCACTGAGGCGAAGGGGCAAGTACAGTTTGGTAACTTCGAAGGTACAGTTGAAGAGCATATTGATGAGTTGACTGGTTTGACAACTCATGTTGTTAAAGATGCTAAGGAACGCACGACAGCCGCTAAAGAAGCACGTCCTTTTATTGCGCTTGTTGATGCTAAAGGTTCAGCAATTAATTTCCCTGGTACTCAAACACCTGCTATTTATTACCTTCCTGAAAATGGTGTGGTTGTTGTTCAATCAGGTGCTAAAGTAGGTGTTGGTCAGGTCTTAGCTCGTATCCCTCAGGCATCATCAAAAAACAAAGATATTACGGGTGGTCTACCTCGTGTTGCGGATCTGTTTGAGGCTCGTCAGCCTAAAGAGCCTTCAATCATGGCGGAAGTATCTGGTGTGGTTGGTTTCGGTAAAGAGACAAAAGGTAAGCAGCGTCTTGTAATTACACAGGATAGTGGAGAGCAATATGAAGCACTTATTCCTAAATGGCGTAGTGTTAGTGTGTTTGAAGGTGAGCGTGTTGAAAAGGGTGATGTTGTCGTTGATGGTAACCCTAACCCACATGACATCTTACGTTTACTAGGAATTGAAAAGCTAGCTGAATATATTGTTGATGAAGTACAGGATGTATATCGTCTACAGGGTGTAAAAATCAATGATAAGCATATCGAGACAATTGTTCGCCAGATGCTACGTAAAGTAGAGATTAAAACTGTAGGTGATACAGGATTAATTAAAGGTGAGCAGACTGAGTACGCTAAAGTTATCGATTTAAATGAAAAAGCGCGTGAAGCGGGTGAAATAGAAGCTACCTATCAGCGTGTTCTTCTGGGTATTACTAAAGCATCACTTGCGACTGAATCATTTATTTCAGCAGCATCTTTCCAAGAGACAACACGTGTACTAACTGAAGCTGCGGTAAGTGGTAAACGTGATACATTGATTGGTCTAAAAGAAAATGTAATTGTTGGTCGACTAATTCCTGCTGGTACTGGTTTTGCTTATCATCAAGCGAGAAAGGAAGCAGCTATTAAGACGGCTGAAGAGTTACAGGTATTTATGAAGGCAGATGAGGTTTCTGAATCGGAAGAAGAAGTCTTTTCGTCTGTTGAAGAAGAAGTAACGGCAGTTATTGAAGAAGTAACTGTTGATACTGAAGAAGTAGATGTTTAATTAATTAAATATTTCAAGTAGTTAATGCTTGACTTATTTGCTTAAGAACTTTAGAATCCTCTATCCTTATTTGTGGTCATTTTAATTATTGTTAAAGTGACTGCAGTTCGTATTAAGTTTAGAGTTAATCTCATATTTGGAGAAAAAGAATGGCGACTATTAACCAGTTGGTGCGTAAGCCGCGTAAAGACAAACGTAAGATTTCAAATGTTGCCGCGCTAGAGGCTTGTCCTCAACGTCGTGGTGTTTGTACGCGTGTTTATACAACAACCCCTAAGAAGCCTAACTCTGCTCTGCGTAAAGTTGCGCGTGTACGATTGACAAATGGTTATGAAGTAGCCTCCTATATTGGTGGTGAAGGTCATAACTTACAAGAGCACTCGGTTATTTTGATCCGTGGTGGTCGTGTTAAAGATTTACCTGGTGTACGTTACCATACAGTTCGTGGAGCATTAGATTGTGCTGGCGTTTCTGAACGTAGACAAGGTCGTTCTAAGTACGGTGCAAAGCGTCCTAAGGGTTAATCAGCCTTTAACATACGTTTTGCAGTTTTGTGTTTAATTTATACCGGAAGAGTTAAGAATGGCAAGAAGAAGAGAGATACCTAAAAGACAGGTTTTACCTGATCCTAAGTTTGGTGATTTAACGTTAACAAAGTTTGTAAATATGATTATGGTAAGTGGTAAGAAGTCTATCGCTGAAAAGATCGTTTATGATGCTTTGGACGTTGTTGTTGAGCGTAAAAGTGGTGGTGACCACGCTGCATTACTTAAAGAAGCACTAGACAATATAGGGCCAATGGTCGAGGTTAAGTCTCGTCGAGTTGGTGGTGCAACTTACCAAGTTCCAGTTGAGGTTCGTCCAGAGCGTAAAGTAGCTTTAGCTATGCGTTGGATGGTTGAAGCTTCACGTAAGCGTAGTGAGAAAGGCATGATGCTGCGTTTAGCTGGAGAGATTGGTGATGCACTTGAAGGTCGTGGTTCAGCAGTCAAGAAAAAAGAAGATACTCATCGAATGGCAGAGGCAAACAAAGCCTTCTCACATTTCCGTTGGTAATCTGATTAGGGCCCTGTTTAGGGCCTTTATTTTTTGTGAATTTAATAAAAGGTTATTAAAGTGGCACGTACAACCCCTTTAAATCAATACCGTAATATCGGTATTATGGCGCACATCGATGCGGGTAAAACAACAACAACTGAACGTATCCTGTACTACACGGGTGTATCTCACAAGATTGGTGAGGTTCACGATGGTGGAGCTACAATGGATTGGATGGAGCAGGAGCAAGAGCGTGGTATAACAATCACATCTGCTGCGACTACTTGTCACTGGGAGGGGATGGCAAAGAACTATCCTAAGCATCGTATTAATATTATTGATACTCCAGGTCACGTTGATTTCACAATCGAAGTAGAGCGTTCTTTGCGTGTATTGGACGGTGCAGTAACTTGTTTCTGTTCAGTATCTGGTGTTGAACCTCAGTCTGAAACGGTATGGCGTCAAGCGGATAAGTATGGCGTGCCACGTATGGGCTTCGTAAATAAGATGGATCGTGCAGGTGCGAACTTCTTAAACGTTAACCAAATGGTTATTGATCGTTTGGGTGCGTTACCAGTTCCTATGCAGCTACCTATTGGTGCTGAAGAGACATTCGTAGGGATTGTTGATCTAGTCAAGATGCAAGCAATCTATTGGGAAGAAGAAAATATGGGTATGGAGTATCGTTATGAGGATATTCCTGCAGATATGCAAGCTGAGGCAGAAGAGTGGCGCGAGAAAATGGTCGAGTCTGCAGCTGAAGCAAATGACGAGCTTATGGATAAGTACCTTGAAGAAGGTGAGTTATCTCAAGATGAGATTAAAGCAGGTATTCGTCAGCGTACAATTGCTGTTGAGATAGTTCCAATGTTTTGTGGTTCTGCTTTCAAAAATAAAGGTGTTCAAACGCTGCTAGATGCTGTCCTAGATTACATGCCAGCACCTGCAGATGTTCCTGCGATTACTGGTGAGCTTGAAGATGGTACGCATTCGACTCGTGAATCTACTGATGATGCGCCTTATGCTTCATTGGCTTTCAAAATAATGACTGATCCTTACGTTGGGACACTTACTTTTTTCCGTGTTTACTCTGGTGTGTTAACTGCAGGTAGTCCTGTTTATAACTCTACTAAACAGAAAAAAGAGCGTGTTGGTCGTTTATTACAGATGCACTCTAACTCTCGTGAAGAGATTAAAGAAGTTCGTGCTGGTGATATTGCTTGTGCCGTAGGTCTGAAAGATACGACTACTGGTGATACTCTGTGTGATCCTGATAACAGAATCGTTCTTGAGCGTATGGAATTCCCTGATCCAGTAATCTCGATTGCTATCGAGCCTAAGACTAAGCCAGATCAAGAAAAAATGGGTATTGCTCTTCAGAAGCTTGCTGCTGAAGATCCATCTTTCCGTGTCCACTCCGATGAAGAAACTGGGCAGACAATCATTTCTGGTATGGGTGAGCTTCATCTTGATATCATTGTTGATCGTATGCGTCGTGAGTTCAGTGTTGAAGCAAACGTTGGTGCACCTCAGGTTTCTTACCGTGAGACAATCACAACTGAAGTTGAGGTTGATGGTAAGTTTGTTCGTCAGTCTGGTGGACGAGGTCAGTATGGTCACGTTGTATTCAAGATGAAGCCACGTGAGGCTGGTGAAGGTTTTGAATTCATCAATAGTGTTGTTGGTGGTTCAGTTCCTCGTGAATACATTGGCGCTGTTGAGAAGGGTGCTAAAGCTCAACTTGAGAATGGTGTTCTTGCTGGTTTCCCGATGGTTGATGTTAGTGTTGAGTTAATCGATGGTTCCTACCATGATGTTGACTCAAACGAAATGGCATTCTCTGTTGCAGCTGGTATGGGTATCAAGAATGGTGTTGCTGAGGCACATGCTGTTATTCTTGAGCCGATTATGGACGTTGAAGTAACAACGCCAGAAGAGTACATGGGTGACATTATCGGTGACTTGAATAAGCGTCGTGGTATGGTCTCAAGTATGGATGATATTCCTACTGGTAAGTCTATTAAGGCTGAAGTGCCTCTTTCTGAGATGTTTGGTTATTCGAACAGTATGCGTTCTTTGACTCAAGGTCGTGCTAACTACAGCATGGTGTTTGGTAAGTACAATCCAGCACCTAGAAATGTACAAGATGAAATCATTACAAGTGCCAAAAAGGGCTCTTAATCACTAATTTAATTTGACCCTGCTAGCAGGGTCTTTGCTTAACTTTATAGGTATTTTAAAATGGCAAAAGAAAAGTTTGAACGCGCTAAACTGCATGTGAATGTTGGTACTATCGGTCACGTAGATCACGGTAAGACAACTCTTACAGCAGCACTAACTATCGTACAGGGTAAGAAGTTCGGTGGAGATATTAAAGATTTCGCATCTATTGATAATGCACCAGAAGAGAGAGATCGTGGTATCACGATCTCAACTTCACATGTTGAGTATGAGTCAGATTCACGTCACTACGCACACGTAGATTGTCCAGGTCACGCCGATTATGTAAAAAACATGATCACAGGTGCTGCACAGATGGATGGTGCTATCCTAGTGTGTTCAGCAGCTGATGGGCCTATGCCTCAGACGCGTGAGCACATCCTTCTTTCACGTCAGGTAGGTGTTCCATACATCGTTGTTTTCCTAAATAAGGCAGACATGGTTGATGATGAGGAGTTACTAGAGTTAGTAGAGATGGAGGTTCGTGAACTTCTTGATATGTACGAGTTCCCAGGTGATGATACGCCAGTAATTATCGGTTCTGCTACTTTAGCAATTGCTGATGACCAGTCTGAAATTGGTGCACCTTCTATTGCTCGTCTAGTAGAAGCGTTAGATACATATATTCCTGATCCAGTTCGTGAAACAGCAAAAGACTTCCTAATGCCTGTAGAGGATATCTTCTCAATTCAGGGTCGTGGAACGGTTGCAACTGGACGTATCGAAGCTGGTATCGTTAAAGTTGGTGAAGAGATCGAGATCGTTGGTATCCGTGACACTACTGTAACAACAGTAACGGGTGTTGAGATGTTCCGTAAGCTTCTAGATCAAGGTGAAGCTGGCGATAACGTTGGTATTCTATTACGTGGTACTAAGCGTGAAGATATTGAGCGTGGTCAAGTATTGGCACACAAAGGTACAATCACTCCGCACTCTAAGTTCGAAGCTGAAATCTATGTATTGTCAAAAGATGAAGGTGGACGTCATACTCCATTTTTCCAAGGTTACCGTCCACAGTTTTACTTCCGTACAACTGATGTGACTGGTGCATGTACTTTACCAGAAGGAACTGAAATGGTTATGCCTGGTGATAACGTACAAATGACAGTAGAGTTAATCAACCCAATCGCGATGAATGACGGTTTACGTTTTGCTATCCGTGAAGGTGGACGTACTGTCGGTGCAGGTGTTGTAGCTAAAATCCTAGATTAATAGCCTAAATATCGTACAAATAAAAAGGGGAGCTTCATGCTCCCCTTTTTTGTATCTGTAATAAGGGGTTGTTTTTGTTGGGTTATGTTGCTATAATCCGCTCCCTTAGTTTGTATGCGTATGCAATGCAGGCTTTTTATTTGTAAATAAATGAGACAGAGATTATGGCAACTCAGAATATTCGTATTCGTTTAAAAGCATTTGATCACCGTTTAATTGATCAGTCTGCTCGTGAAATTACGGAAACAGCAAAAAGAACTGGAGCTCAGATTCGTGGTCCAATTCCGATGCCGACACGTAAAGAACGTTTCACAATCTTAATCTCACCACACGTCAACAAAGATGCGCGTGATCAGTATGAAATTCGTACTCACAAACGTCTTCTAGATATCGTTGATCCAACAGAAAAGACTGTTGATGCATTAATGAAGCTAGATTTGGCTGCTGGTGTAGATGTTCAATTAGAATTACGTTAATTCGTAGTTGTATGTTGGTCATCAATCGTTATGGCTAACACTAAATAATAATGAGGAAATGATATGGGTATTGGTATCATTGGTAAGAAAATCGGCATGACTCGTGTGTTTGACGAGAATGGTGCATCTATTCCGGTAACGGTTGTAGAGGTTGAAGCAAACCGCATCACTCAAATTAAAACACTTGAAACTGATGGTTATTCTGCTATTCAAGTTACAACTGGTACTGTGCACGCTGGTCGTGTTTCAAAGCCAAAAGCTGGGCAGTTTGCGAAAGCAGGTGTTGAAGCTGGAAAAGGTTTATGGGAATTTCGTGTTGATTCAGCTGCTGAAGCAGAGGGCTTAGAAGTAGGTTCTGAACTTACAGTTGAGCGTTTCAACGAGATTTCTGTGGTAGATGTTACTGGGACAACCAAAGGTAAAGGTTTCCAAGGTGGTATTAAGCGTCATAATTTCACGATGCAAGATGCAACGCATGGTAACTCTATTTCTCACCGTTCTAACGGTTCAATCGGACAAAACCAAACTCCTGGTCGCGTTTTCAAAGGTAAGAAAATGTCTGGTCACATGGGTGATGTTCGTCAAACAACACAGAACTTGGATTTAGTGAAAGTTGATGCAGAGAATGGTCTGTTATTGATTAAGGGTGCAGTCCCTGGTGCTAAAAATAGTACTGTCATTGTTCGTAAAGCTGTTAAGTAAGGTGGGAATGATGGATTTAAAATTAATTGAATTATCGACAGGTAAGGAGTCTGGAACAGTTTCTGTTTCTGATTCTTTATTTGGTACAGATTTTAATGAAGCACTTGTGCATCAGGTTGTTACTGCGTACATGAACGGTGGACGTTCAGGTACTAAAGCGCAGAAGAATCGTGCAGCAGTGCGTGGTGGTGGTGCTAAGCCATGGAACCAGAAAGGTACAGGTCGTGCGCGAGCTGGTACTAGCCGTAGCCCAATTTGGGTTGGTGGTGGAAGAGCGTTCCCTGGTCACAATCGTGATTTCTCAGAAAAAGTAAATAAGAAAATGTATCGCGGTGCGATGCGTTCTATTGTTGCTGAGTTAAATCGCTCAGGTCGTCTTATTGTTGTAGATGACTTTAAGGTTGAAGCGCCAAAGACTAAAGAATTTAAAGCAAAACTTGCGCAGTTAAATGTCACTGATGCATTGGTTATTACTGAAGGTTTTGATGAGTATTTATATTTGTCAGTTCGTAACCTTTATAGTGCTGACGTTTGTGACGTTGCTTCTATCGATCCTGTTAGCCTGATTGGTTTCCAGAATATCGTGATGACTCAAGGTGCGGTTAAACAACTAGAGGAGCAATTAGCATGAATCAGGAAAGAATTCTAACGGTTTTGCTTGCTCCACATATCTCTGAAAAGGCGGCTCTATTAGCTGACTCTAAGGAGCAATATGTTTTCAAGGTTGAGCCTACTGCAACGAAAACTGAAGTTAAGGCAGCAGTTGAATCTTTATTTGATGTAAAAGTTCAGTCTGTAAATATTCTTAATATTAAAGGTAAGCGTAAAGTTTTTAAAGGTCGTCAAGGTCAACGTAACGGAATCCGTAAGGCAATCGTTCGTTTGGCAGCCGGCCAAGAAATTGACTTTGCAGCTGCTGAGTAAGGAGTTCCAACATGGCAATTATTAAAAAAGCTAAACCGACTTCCCCAGGTCGTCGTTTTACTGTAAGTGTTGTTGAACCTACTTTGCATAAAGGTAAGCCTCACGCACCATTACTTGAAAAGAAATCTAAGTCAGGTGGTCGTAACAATAACGGTCGTATCACTGTTCGTCATCACGGTGGTGGTCACAAGCAGCATTACCGTCTAGTTGACTTTAAACGCACCAAGACTGGTGTTCCAGCTACTGTTGAACGTTTAGAGTATGATCCTAACCGTTCTGCACACATCGCGCTACTAAAGTATGCTGATGGTGAACGTGCATATATTATTGCTCCTAAGAACCTGGCTGCTGGTGATGTAGTTGAAACTGGTGATCATGTTGCGATTAAAGCAGGTAACTGTTTACCGTTAAGAAATATCCCTGTTGGTACTGTTATTCATAACGTTGAGATGCGTCCTGGTAAGGGTGCGCAAATTGCACGTAGTGCTGGTGTTTCTGCATCTATTGCTGGTCGTGACGGAGCTTATGTTTTACTTAAGTTGCGTTCTGGCGAGATGCGTAAGATTCTTGCTGAGTGTAAAGCGACAATCGGTGAAGTTGGTAATGCTGAGCATAGCCTTCGTAAGCTAGGTAAAGCTGGTGCTAGTCGCTGGCGTGGTATTCGTCCTACCGTTCGTGGTGTGGCGATGAACCCTGTTGATCACCCGCATGGTGGTGGTGAAGGTCGTACTTCGGGTGGTCGTAACCCTTGTACTCCATGGGGTGTTCCTACCAAAGGTAAGAAGACTCGTAGCAATAAGCGTACTGATGGAATGATCGTACGTCGTCGAAACAAAAAATAAGGAAGGACACTGATGCCACGTTCAGTTAAAAAAGGACCTTTTGTTGATCATCACTTGTATAAGAAAGTGATAGAGGCACAAGAATCTGGTAATAAACGTCCCATTAAAACTTGGTCAAGAAGATCTATGATTCTTCCTGATATGATTGGTTTAACAATCGCAGTTCACAATGGTAAAGAGCACATTCCAGTTTTCGTATCTGAAAACATGGTTGGTCATAAACTAGGTGAGTTTTCATTAACTCGTTATTATCGCGGTCATGCTGCAGATAAGAAATCTAAGCGTTAATAGGAGAAGGATATGCAAGTAAGTGCAACACATAAATTTGCCCGTATTTCTCCTCAGAAAGCGCGCTTAGTAATTGACCAAATCCGTGGTAAGGATATTGAGACTGCAATGAATCTTTTATCATTTAGTGATAAAAAAGCTGCAGACTTAATCAAGTCAGTTTTAAATTCAGCCATCGCCAACGCCGAGAACAATGAAGGCGCTGATATTGATGAATTAAAGGTTACAGCAGCATTTGTTGATGCTGGTCCAATCATGAAGCGCATGCGCGCTCGTGCTAAAGGTCGCGGTAACCGTATCTTAAAACGTATCAGTCACATCACTGTTACTGTTGGCGAAAAGTAAGGAGAATCAGAATGGGTCAAAAAGTACATCCTATTGGCATTCGTCTTGGTATTAGTAAGGACTGGAATGCACGTTGGTATGCGGATAGCAAAAACTTTTCTGATTTTCTTGTCAGTGACGTTGAGATTCGTAACGAATTAAATAGTAAGCTTAAGCATGCTTCTATCAGTAAAATCAACATTGAGCGTGTTGCTAATGGAGTTCGTGTAACGATCCATACAGCTCGTCCTGGTGTTGTTATTGGTAAGAAGGGTGAGGATATCGAGAAGCTAAAGCAATCTTTAACAGCTATGACTGGTATGCAGGTTAATATCAATATTGAAGAGATTAAAACACCTGAGCTTGACGCTAAGCTAGTTGGTGAAGGTATTGCTCAGCAACTTGAAAAGCGTATACAGTTCCGTCGTGCTATGAAGCGTGCAGTTGGTAATGCCATGCGTCTTGGTGCTGAAGGTATCAAGGTTGCAGTTTCAGGTCGCCTAAACGGTGCTGATATTGCTCGTGGAGAGTGGTATAGAGAAGGGCGTGTTCCTCTCCATACTTTCCGTGCTGACATTGATTATGCAACTTATGAAGCTGATACTACTTACGGTAAGATCGGTGTTAAAGTTTGGATATTCAAGGGTGAGAAATTAGGGAAGTTATCTTTAACAGATAACAACCAGTCTAAGGGCAAAAAAGGCCGCAAATAAAAGGATAACTAACTATGTTAATGCCTAAACGTACTAAGTTCAGAAAAGTACACAAAGGACGTAACCGTGGTCTGGCGCAAGTCGGAAACAAAGTTAGCTTCGGTGATTTCGGTCTTAAAGCTCTTGAGCGCGGAAGAATGACTTCACGTCAGATCGAAGCAGGTCGTCGTGTTATGACTCGTCACGTTAAGCGTGGTGCAAAAATTTGGATTCGTGTTTTCCCTGATAAGCCGATTACAAACAAGCCTCTTGAGGTTCGTATGGGTAAGGGTAAAGGTAGCGTTGAGTATTGGGTTGCACAAATCCAGCCTGGGCGTGTTTTATATGAAATCCAAGGTGTTGATGAAGCACTAGCTAAAGAAGCTTTTGAGCTTGCTGCAGCTAAGTTGCCATTCAAAACACAAGTTGTAACTAAGACGGTGATGTAAATGACTGCTAAAGAATTAAATGAAAAGTCAGTTGAAGATCTAAAGTTAGAAGTGCTTGAGTTATTAAAAGAGCAGTTCAACTTAAGAATGCAAAATGCAACTGGACAGTTATCTAACTCTTCACAATTGAAAAAAGTACGTCGTTCAATCGCAAGAGTTAAAACTATCATTCATCAAAAAGTGAGTAAGTAGAGATGGCTGGTCAAGAGAAAAAAGCTCGCACAATGCAAGGTGTTGTAGTTAGTAACGGCATGCAAGATTCTGTTGTTGTTTTAACTTCTCGCTTTGTTAAGCATGCGAAGTACAAAAAGTTTATTAAAAAATCTACTAAAGTTATGGCACACGATGCTGAAAATGCTTGTGGTGTTGGCGATACTGTTACTATTCAAGAGTGTAAGCCAGTATCAAAAAGCAAGTCATGGACTTTAGTCAGTATTGATAGTAAAGCTAAGATCTAACTTTTATAGCATTTCCTGAATTATTCTGTTATAATTCTTGAAATGATTAAAACCACTCTAAAGAGTAAGCCTGATTTATCAGGAACTGTTCTTTTAAGTGGTTTTTGTGCTGTAAGTAATTTTATATTTTTATGGATGGAGTACCACCATGATTCAGATGCAAACAGTGCTTGATGTTGCTGATAACAGCGGAGCACGACGCGTCCAATGCATTAAGGTATTAGGCGGTTCAAAACGCCGTTACGCTAGTGTTGGTGATGTGATAAAGGTGAGCGTTAAAGAAGCAACGCCACGTGGTAAAGTAAAGAAAGGTGATGTCTACAATGCTGTAGTAGTTCGTACTGCTAAAGGTGTTAGACGTCCTGATGGTTCTTTGATTAAGTTCGATGGCAACTCTGCTGTAATTCTTAATGCAAAGTTAGAGCCTGTTGGAACACGTATCTTTGGCCCTGTAACTCGTGAGCTGCGTAATGAAAAATTTATGAAGATTGTTTCATTAGCTCCTGAAGTACTATAAGGAAGAAGATATGAATCGTTTAAGAAAAGGTGATGAAGTTATCGTTGTGACTGGTAAAGATAAAGGGAAGCGTGGTTCTGTTTCTTCTGTACTAGATAACGGTAAGGTTCTAGTTGATGGTATCAATTTAGTTAAGAAGCACACGAAGGGTAATCCTCAAGCAGGAACTCAGGGTGGGATTCTTTCTAAGGAAATGCCGATCGATGCCTCGAATGTGGCTCTAGTAAATCCTGAAACTAATAAAGCTGACAAGGTTGGCTCTAAAGTTGAAGATGGAACTAAGATCCGCTTTTTTAAATCTACTGGTAAAGCGGTTGACGCTTAATATAGGGTAGAAGAATGGCAAGATTACAAACAATTTACAAAGACGAAATCGTTTCAAAGTTAATGGAACAGTTTGGTTATAAATCTCCAATGCAAGCGCCTAAGTTGATAAAAATTACTATCAACATGGGTGTTGGTGAAGCTATTGGTGATAAAAAAGTATTAGATAATGCTGTGTCTGACATGGAAGCAATTGCAGGTCAGAAAGCAGTTAAGACATTAGCGCGCAAGTCTGTTGCTAGCTTTAAAGTACGTGATGGATATCCATTAGGTTGTAAAGTTACTTTACGTGGCGCAAAGATGTATGAGTTCCTAGATCGACTAATCAATATCTCTCTACCTCGTGTAAGAGATTTTCGTGGTGTAAATCCGAAAGCATTTGATGGTCGCGGAAACTACAACTTAGGTCTTAAAGAGCAAATTATTTTCCCTGAAATTGAGTTTGAAAAGGTAGACAAGATCCGCGGTATGGATATTAACTTTGTTACTACTGCAAACTCAAATGATGAGGCGAAAGCTCTTTTAGAAGCCTTTAATTTTCCATTTACGAAATAGAGGGTTTTCTGATGGCTAAGCAATCAATGATTGAACGCGAAAAGAAACGTGCGAAGACTGTTGCTAAGTACGCTGTAAAGCGTCAAGCACTTAAGGCAACTTCAGTTGATATGACAATGAGCTTTGAAGAACGTATGGAAGCAATGGATAAGCTAGCAGCTCTTCCACGTAATGCTTCTCCAGTTCGTCAACGTAATCGCTGTCGTTTGACGGGTCGCCCGCACGGTGTATATAAGAAATTTGGTTTATCTCGTAACATGCTAAGAGAATTAGCTATGCAAGGTGATGTTCCTGGTTTAAGAAAAGCTAGTTGGTAAGGATAAATATCTATGAGTATGTCTGATCCAGTTGCTGATATGTTGACACGCATTCGTAACGGCCAAATGGCCGGTCACACGAATGTTAATATGCCTTCTTCAAAGCTTAAAGCTGCTTTAGCTAAAGTTTTGACTGATGAAGGTTTTATTTCTGCATTCAGCATTAATGAAGATAGTGGAAAAGCTGAGTTATCAGTTGATCTAAAGTATTTTGATGGGAAACCTGTCATTGATATGATTAAGCGCGTAAGCCGTCCAGGTCTGCGTGTTTATAAAAACAAAGATGAGTTACCTAAAGTAATCGGTGGTCTTGGTATCGCTGTAATTTCAACATCTAAAGGTATTATGACTGACCGTGATGCGCGCCAAGCGGGTATCGGTGGTGAAGTTATTTGCTACGTAGCATAAGGAACTTATTATGTCTAGAATTGCAAAAGCTCCTGTGAAAATACCAGCTGGTGTTGAAGTTACATTGAATGGTACAGAAGTCACTGTCAAAGGTTCTAAGGCGTCATTGACTAAAAGTTTCAATGCTGCAGTAGAATTTAAATCTGAGAATGACCTAATTATTTGTTCACCAGTTGCAGGTTCTGCTGGTGGTTGGGCGCAAGCTGGTACAGCTCGTTCAATTATTAATAGTATGGTTGTTGGTGTTACCGAAGGTTTTGAGAAGAAGCTTCAATTGGTTGGTGTTGGTTACCGCGCGAAAGCTGCTGGTAAAGTTCTTAACCTAACTCTTGGTTTCTCTCATCCTGTTGAGCATGTTTTGCCTGAAGGTATTACGGTTGAAACACCATCTCAGACAGAAATTGTTGTAAAAGGCGCTGATAAGCAAGTTGTTGGACAAGTTGCTGCTGAAATTCGTGCATACCGACCACCTGAGCCTTATAAAGGTAAGGGTGTTAAGTATGCTGATGAGCGTATTTTACGTAAAGAAGCTAAGAAGAAATAAAGCTGGAAGTTGATATGAATAAGAAAACAGCCCGTCTTCGTAGAGCTAAGAAAACTCGTGCAAAAATCAATGAGTTAAAGATGGCTAGATTGTGCGTACATCGTACATCTCAGCATATTTATGCTCAGGTTATTTCAGCCAATGGTGCTGAAGTTATTGCTTCGAGCTCTACTGTTCAAGCGGACGTTAAAAAAGAAATCAGCAACACTGGTAACAAAGATGCTGCTGCAGCTGTTGGTAAGTCGATTGCTGAAAAAGCAAAAGCTGCTGGTGTAACAACCGTTGCTTTCGATCGCTCAGGATTTAAATATCATGGTCGTATCCAACAATTAGCAGACTCAGCCCGTGAAAACGGTCTTGAATTTTAAAGGAAGGATTAATTATGTCTTCACGTGAATTACAAGACGATGGAATGATTGAAAAATTAGTAAATGTTCGTCGTGTTGCCAAAGTGGTAAAAGGTGGACGTGTATTCGGTTTTTCAGCACTAGCAGTAGTTGGTGATGGTGATGGTCGCGTAGGCTACGGTAGCGGTAAAGCTAGCGAAGTTCCTGTAGCGATCAAGAAAGCCATGGAAAAAGCTCGTCGCAACATGAGAGATATCCATCTTAATGATGGAACCATCCAATACCCAATTAACTTCAAGCAGGGTGCGGTTAATATCGTGATGTTACCTGCTTCTGAAGGTACTGGTGTTATTGCTGGTGGTGCTATGCGTGCAGTTTTAGAAGCTGCAGGTGTTAAAAACGTACTTTCTAAGTGTATTGGTACTACGCGTCCTGTTAACGTTGTACGTTCAACAGTAAATGCATTAACTGGTATCTCTAGTCCTGAACATATTGCAGCTAAGCGCGGCAAGACTGTTGATCAACTGTAGGTGAGTAATATGTCAGATAAGAAATTTGTCACAGTTACGCTGGTTAAGAGTACTATTGGTCGTTTACCAGCGCATCGTGCATGTGTAAAAGGTCTAGGCCTTAGAAAGATGCATCAAACAGTTAGCGTTATTGATACTCCAGAAAATCGTGGAATGATCAATAAGGTTTCCTATTTGCTTAAGGTAGAGGGAGCATAATATGCAACTTAATACTCTAAAACCAGCAGAGGGTTCTACTTCTGCAAGAAAGCGCGTTGGACGTGGTCAGGGATCTGGCTGGGGTAAGATGGGTGGACGTGGTCACAAAGGTCAGAAGTCTCGTTCTGGTGGTATGCCAAAAATCGGTTTTGAGGGTGGTCAGATGCCACTTCAAAAAAGATTGCCAAAAGTTGGTTTCTCTTCGAGAAAATCAACTTATGCAACTGAGATTCGCCTTGACGCTTTGGTAAATATTGAAGCAGATGTTATTGATATTGCAACTTTAAAAGCAGCTGATCTTATCGGCGAAAGAATTAAAGTTGTTAAGGTCATTAACTCTGGTGAGTTGACTAAAGCTGTTAAATTATCAGGAATTAAAGCTACTGCGGGCGCTAAAGCGGCTATTGAAGCAGCTGGCGGTAGTGTAGAAGCTTAATTATGAATAGTTCTGTTGCATCAAATGGTATGAGTGATTTAAAGAGTAGAATTTTATTTGTTCTTGGGGCAATTATTGTTTTCCGATTAGGAACGCATATTCCTGTTCCTTCTATTGATCCGATTGCCTTGGCTGCAATGTTTGAACAGCAAAAGGGTACTATTCTGGACATGTTTAACATGTTCTCTGGTGGTGCGCTTGAGCGTCTATCGATCTTTGCTTTAGGTATCATGCCTTATATTTCTGCATCTATTATCATGCAGTTATTAACAGTTGTCTCTCCAACTTTAGAACAATTAAAGAAGGATGGAGAACAGGGTCGTCGTAAGATAACTCAGTATACCCGTATGGGTACTGTTGTTCTTGCGACCTTCCAAGGTCTTGGTGTTGCAATTGCGCTAGAGTCGCAAAATATTAATGGTATGGCAGTTGTTATTGATCCTGGTCTTCTATTTAGGTTGACAGCGGTTGTAACACTTGTTTCAGGTACTATTTTCCTAATGTGGTTAGGTGAGCAGATAACAGAGCGTGGGATTGGTAATGGTATTTCCATTATTATCTTCTCTGGTATTGTTGCAGGCCTTCCTTCTGCATTAGGAGGTACTTTTGAACAGGTTAATACTGGTGCACTACACGCTATTACAGTGTTTGTTTTGCTTGCTTTAGTGTTTGCAGTAATTGCTTTTGTAGTCTTCGTTGAACGAGGGCAGCGACGTATCCCTGTGCACTATGCACAAAAAATGCGTGGTAGAAAGTTATATGGCGGGCAAGAGTCTCACTTACCATTGAAGTTAAATATGGCTGGTGTAATTCCGCCTATATTTGCTTCCAGTATTATCCTCTTTCCAGCTACTTTAGGTGGATGGTTTGGAGCTGCTGAAGGTATGGGTTGGTTGAGTGATATCGCTACAACCATGTCCCCTGGACAGCCTCTATATGTACTTTTATATGCACTTGCAATTATCTTCTTCTGTTTCTTTTATACTGCGATTGTGTTCAATCCTACAGAGACAGCTGATAACCTGAGAAAATCTGGTGCCTACTTACCAGGGATTAGACCAGGCGCTCAAACAGCACGTCACATTGATGGTGTAATGGGGCGTTTAACACTTGCTGGTGCTGTTTACATCACTGCAGTATGCTTGCTACCTGAGTTCTTAATTCTTTATTGGAATGTACCATTCTATTTTGGTGGTACTTCACTATTGATTATAGTTATTGTTGTTATGGATTTTATGACTTCAGTACAGGCTCAAATGCAGTCTACTCAGTATGCAGGCATGATGAAAAAATCAAAGCTCAAGAGTAAATAACCACAAACTTGGTTATACTTCTAGTATTTTATCTGAAAAGCGAGTATAATCTCTCGTTTTTCAGTAGATGGATTTAAAGGGAGCGCATTATGGCACGTATTGCCGGCGTAAACATTCCCGTTAACAAGCATATTGTTATCGGCTTGACTTCGATCTACGGAGTTGGTTCAACAACAGCAAAGGCAATTTGTGCTTCTGCTGATTTGGAACCATCTACCAAGGTTCGAGAGCTAACTGAAGCACAGTTAGAAGCACTTCGTTCAGAAGTTACAAAATTTAAGATTGAAGGTGATCTTCGCCGTGAAGTATCTATGAACATTAAGCGATTAATGGACATGGGTTGCTATCGTGGGATTCGTCACCGCCGTAGTCTGCCTCTTCGTGGACAACGTACAAAAACTAATGCACGTACTCGTAAAGGTCCAGTGAGACCTATTAAGCGATAATGCATAATTGCGAGAAAAGATATGGCTAAAGCAACTTCGCGTGTTAAAAAGAAAGTAAAACAGGTTGTCACAGACGCAGTTGCGCATGTGCATGCTAGTTTTAATAATACAATTGTTACTATCACAGACCGTCAGGGTAATGCTCTGTGCTGGGCTACTTCAGGTGGAAGCGGTTTCCGTGGATCACGTAAAAGTACTCCATTTGCTGCACAGGTTGCTGCTGAGCGTTGTGGTCAAATGGCGCACGACTTTGGTGTAAAGAACTTAGAAGTTATGGTTAAGGGTCCTGGACCTGGACGTGATTCTGCAGTTCGTGGCTTAAATAGTGCTGGTTTTAAGATTACATCTATCTCTGATGTAACTCCTATTCCACACAATGGTTGCCGTCCACCTAAGAAACGTCGCGTTTAATATTTGAGGTAATCATGGCTAGATATATTGGTCCAAAGTGTAAGCTTGCCCGTCGTGAAGGTACTGATCTATTTTTGAAAAGTGGTGTTCGTAGCATCGATTCAAAATGTAAAATTGATCAATTACCAGGTCAACACGGTGCAGGTCGTAAGCGTGTAACAGAATACGGCTTACAGCTTCGTGAAAAACAAAAAGTTCGTCGTATATACGGCGTTCTAGAAAAGAAATTCCGTATGTACTACAAGGAAGCTGATCGTCGTAGAGGTTCAACAGGTGTTAACTTGTTACAGATCCTTGAAAGTCGTTTAGACAACGTTGTATATCGTATGGGTTTCGCATCAACTCGTGCTGAAGCTCGTCAGTTGGTGTCTCATAAATCAATTTTAGTTAACGGACAGTCAGTTAACATTCCTTCATTTGAAGTGGGTGCTGGTGACATTGTTGCTATTAGAGAGAAGTCACGTAATCAAACGCGTATTGCGACTGCGTTAGATCTTAATGCTCAAGCTGGTACTGTTAGTTGGGTTGAAGTGAATAAGTCTGCTTTTGAGGGAACTTTCAAGAATGTTCCTGATCGTACAGATCTTTCTTCTGATATCTCAGAAAACTTAATTGTTGAACTTTACTCTAAGTAAAATTTGATACGGAGATAACCTCTAATGCAAGAGATGTTAGAACAGTTGTTAACCCCTCGTATGGTTGATATTGAACGTAAGAATGCTTTTCACAGTCGTGTGACACTAGAACCACTTGAACGTGGTTTTGGACACACTCTTGGGAATGCGTTGCGTCGCGTTTTATTATCATCAATGCCTGGTGGGGCTATTGTACAAGCCCAAATTGAAGGTGTTTTACATGAATACTCTTCTATTGAAGGTGTAAGAGAAGATGTTTTAGAAATTCTTTTAAATCTCAAAGAAGTTGCTGTAAAACTTAATGCTACAGACAGTGCAGAACTAACACTGAGTAAGAAGGGTCCTGCGATCGTTCGTGCTTCAGATATCGTACTAAACCACGATGTAGAAATTGCTAACCCTGATCATGTGATTGCACATATCGCTGAAGGTGCTGAGTTAAATATGACTTTGCAAATTCGTTCTGGTATGGGTTATCAACCAGCTGTTAGATCTGAAGAAGACTCTCAGATTGGTGTTTTACGTTTAGATGCCAGTTTTAGTCCTGTTCATACCGTAAGTTATGAAGTTCAGAATGCGCGTGTTGAGCAACGTTCAGATTTAGATAAACTAATTATCGATGTTGTTACTGATGGTACTTTAGATCCTGAAGATGCAATTAAAAAGGCAGCAACGGTTCTACATTATCAACTTAATGCTTTTGTTGATCTTAAGCATAAAGAAGTTGTAGCACCTGAGGAAGAAGATAATGAGTTTGATCCTATCTTCTTACAACCTGTTGATGATTTAGAATTGACTGTACGTTCAGCAAACTGTCTGAAAGCAGAACAAATTTATTATATTGGTGATTTAGTACAGAGAGCTGAGCCTCACTTACTTAAGACACCAAACTTAGGTAAAAAATCTCTGCAAGAGATTAAAGATGTTCTTGCACAAAGAGGTCTTAGCTTAGGTACTAAATTAGATAACTGGCCACCAGCAAGTTTGGTTAGTAAAGAGTCAGCATAAAATAAGGAAGCTATCATGCGTCATGGTAAAACAGGTCGTAAGTTAAATCGTAACAGTTCGCACCGTAAGGCAATGTTCAAAAACATGTCTGCTTCACTTATCGATCATGAAGTGATTCGTACAACGGTTGCTAAGGCTAAGGAACTTCGTGGAGTTGCTGAACCTTTGATTACGTTAGCTAAAGTAGATAGTGTTCACAATCGTCGTACTGCATTTGCTCGTTTAGGCGACAAGGCAGCGGTTGCAAAATTATTTTCTGAGCTTGGTCCTCGTTACCAAACTCGTCCGGGTGGGTATATCCGCATTTTAAAATGTGGTTTCCGTCCTGGTGATAATGCACCAATGGCTATTGTTGAGCTAGTTGACCGTCCGGTTAACACTGCTACAGAAGCTGCTGAGTAATCAGCAATAAGAGAGCCGGCCTTGCCGGCTTTTTTTATATCTAAAATTTATGATTATTGATTCTCACTGTCATCTAGATGATTTCTATAGTCGTCATGACCTTCTCTCTACCCAGTTAACTGAGTTCAAATCTCTTTCTCCTTCACTCCTTTCGATGTCAGTCAGTTCATCAGGGTGGCTACACAATCTACAATTGTCACAACTGTTACCACAGGTACATTCTGCTCTTGGAATACATCCTTGGTACATTGAATCTATTGATCCCGGTGATCTTCCATTATTAGAGTCATTACTTAGGAATGAATCTGTAGCTGCAATTGGTGAAATTGGACTTGATTTTAGTACTCGCTATAAACATACAGGGTCTGATCAAATAGAACTGCTTAACAGTCAGCTAATCCTTGCCCTGCAGTACGATAAGCCAGTTTCACTACATGTTATCAAGGCGCACAATGAAATGCTTGCAAGTCTTTCTAACTATCCTGTTGGAGGAGTTGTTCATGGTTTGGGGAGCAGTTGTCAAATTGCCCAGCACTATATTGATTATGGTTTAAAAATTGGTGTGAATGCAGTGCTTTTAAGGGATAATGCTCGTCGCTATCACGAATTAGTACGGAGATTCGGTTTAAAGCACTTGGTGCTTGAAACTGATTTTCCAAATGTGTACTGCCCACATAAACATGAAGCAGAACTTAGTGACATAATTCTTGTGGCTAACAAGGTTGCCAAACTTCTCAATGTTTCTCTTGATTCTGTTATGCAGGCCACAAGCCATAATGCGAATAGTATCTTTCAACTAAACGGACTTTAATATGCTAGATAATCCTCTTTTTGAACGTAGTCTTCTTGTTTTTGAAGAAATGGGACTTAAACAATTACAAGACTCTCATGTGCTGATTGCAGGTGTTGGAGGGGTTGGTGGCTATGTTGCTGAGGCGCTTGCTCGTGCAGGTGTCGGTACCATTACCTTAATTGATCATGATAAGGTCGGGGCATCCAATAAGAACCGTCAGATTGTTGCTTTGGACTCCACGATAGGGTTGAACAAGGCGGATATAATGGCTGAACGTATCGCTGATTTTAATCCGTTCTGTAAGGTTAATGTTCGTTATGATTTTATTAGACCTGACGACATGGATGCTCTGCTGTCAGAACCTTTTGATTTTGTTGTGGATGCGATTGACAGTCTTAACTGTAAAATGGCTTTAGTGTCTACTGCCTTTAATAAAGGTATTCCTGTCGCTTCAAGTATGGGGGCAGGGCGTAGAATTGATCCTTCTAAAATTCAACTCGCTGATATCTCTAAGACGTATGGCTGTGCTTTAGCTCGTAATATGCGCCAGAGATTGAAAAGGCAGGGGATCAAAAAAGGAATAATTACTGTCTTTTCAACGGAGCTTCCAAAAGCACCTGGTCCAATGGAAGAGATTGAAGGTGCTCGTGGTCGTGTTGTAAATGGCACCGCTAGTTATATGCCGGGTATTTTTGGTTTAATGTTAGCTGGTCGTGTCATTCAGCTTCTAGCAGAGCCTAAGGCTGTTCAAGATTGATGGTATTAATTTAGTAGTGGGTAGAGCCCTGCCTGATTCACATTTCTGGCAGCGCGTTCTATTTCACCATCTCTTTCTAGCTCTAAAATAAGTTGTTTAATGACATGCTGATTTACTTTAAATGGCATGCCAGCTTTCAGCCTTTTATCGTAAAGAATTTTCAAAAATAGATAATCGAGGCCCGTTAGTAGTTCAATCCTGCTGGCGTCATTAGCGATGCTTGGATTAACCCAATCAGAATCGTTTGGTAACCCCATAAGCTGGGTTGTCTCTTCTACTGCACAGGCAACTAACAGGCCACGACTATAGACGTGATCAGTTGGAATAACCACTGTCGCATCTATAATTTCATTATTTTTGTTTCGCTTAAAACTTCCCATGCAATTACTATCACGTTCAATATCTTTGACAGTTGTTTTACTAACCTTCTTTATGACCGCTCCATACTGCTCATCACGAGTGAAGTGAATATGTAGATTGGCCTTTTCCTTGGAGTTTGCAGTAACTTGTTTAATTGGATGATGAGTTATCAGCTGCAGATGCTCAAGGTGTGCTTTGAATACACTCTCCACTATCGGGTTCTTAGGCATGTCATGATAGGTGAACTGATAACGTATTGGCTTGAGCCACTTAAGCACCTTTAGTTGAGTATCACGGTACTCATTTTTAAGAGCGATCTCATTAAATGCTTTTTGGATATAGTCCGTATTTTGCCATGCTACGAGCTGTAAATTTTGTGCGTATACAGCAGTACTGAACGTAGAAAGGCTGAGGAGTGTTGTAAAGCTAATAATAATTGTTTTAAGATGAAAGTATTGCATTAAAGCCTCATTTATCAAGAGCGAAAATAGAGCACAATATTCTGAGCAGGGGGGGTACCCCCAATAAAATAACGGTTAGTTTAACTCAGCAGCTTCTTTAAATAGAAACCAGTATGAGAATCTGTATTATTGGCAATATCTTCTGGTGTCCCTGTGGCAACAATCAATCCTCCACCAGATCCGCCTTCAGGCCCTAAATCGACAACCCAGTCAGCAGTTTTAACAACATCGAGATTATGTTCGATAATTACGATGGTATTGCCCTGGTCACGTAGATGACGAATCACTTTTAGCAGTAACTCAATATCATGAAAGTGTAAGCCCGTTGTTGGCTCATCCAAGATATAGAGTGTATTACCCGTATCTCTTTTAGAGAGTTCTTTTGCAAGCTTAACACGCTGTGCTTCTCCGCCAGAAAGTGTAGTGGCACTCTGACCAAGTTTAATATAACCCAGACCGACTTCCATTAGCATTTGAAGTTTGCGGGCAATAACAGGGATGACATCAAAAAATGCTCGAGCATCTTCAATTGTCATTTCCAGAACCTGGTGAATATTTTTACCTTTGTACTGAACTTGTAGTGTTTCTCGGTTGTAGCGAGCACCTTTACAAGCATCGCAGGGTACATAAACATCTGGTAAGAAGTGCATTTCTACCTTCAAGACGCCATCACCCTGACAAGCTTCACAACGACCACCTTTGACATTGAAACTAAAGCGGCCAGGTGTATAACCTCGCGCACGCGACTCAGGAGTTGCAGAGAGTAGTTCTCTAATGGGTGTGAATAAGCCTGTATAAGTCGCAGGATTAGATCGAGGTGTTCTCCCAATGGCACTCTGGTCAATATTGACTGACTTATCAAAGTGCTCCATTCCGTGTACTGCACTATGTTCTGCTGGCGTATGCATCGCATTATTCAGCATATTGGCAGCAACCTTGGATAAAGTACCATTAATTAATGTTGATTTACCTGAACCAGAGACGCCTGTGACACAGGTCAGTAAGCCTGCAGGAATCTTTAGATCTACATTCTGTAGGTTATTTCCCTTTGCACCTTCAATGGTAAGCCACTTATCCTCTGTAGGTGCAAGGCGCTCTTTAGGAATCTCAATCTTACGCTTGCCGCTTAAGTACTGACCGGTGAGTGAATTAGGGTCATTAGCAACAAACTCAGGTGTCCCTTGCGACATTATGCGCCCACCATGAATTCCAGCTCCAGGCCCGATATCCAGAACATAATCTGCTGCACGAATGGCATCTTCATCGTGCTCAACAACGATGACAGTATTTCCAAGGTCTCTAAGGTGAATCAGTGTTGAGAGTAATCGATCATTATCTCGTTGATGTAGTCCAATGGACGGTTCATCTAAGACATACATCACCCCGACTAGACCAGCCCCTATTTGACTGGCTAAACGAATACGTTGCGCCTCTCCACCTGAAAGGGTATCGGCACTGCGGTTTAGAGCAAGGTAGTTTAGGCCAACATTAACTAAGAAACTTAGGCGGCTATGAACCTCTTTAACAATTTTGCTGGCAATTTGACCCTTAGCTCCTTCTAACGTTAGATGGCTAAAAATGTCATGCAACTCACCAACAGGCTTTGCTGTTAGAGAGGGTAAGCTGTGCTTATTAACAAATACGTGGCGAGCCGTTTCATTGAGTCGTGTTCCATGGCAGCTGCTACAAGGTTTACTAATGCGGTATTTATCAAGTTCATCACGAACTGTTTTACTCTCTGTCTCGGCAAAACGACGCTCCATATTGGGGATAACCCCTTCAAATCGGCGTGTATCACTGTACTTACCATGAGGCAGAGGTAGTTTCTCTTTACCTGAACCAAATAGAATTATTTTGCGATGACTCTCTGTAAGCTCTTCCCATGGTGTTTCAATATCAAGTTCATAGTGGTCAGCAACTGCTTTTAGTAAGTCGTAGTAGTATTTATGACGTCGGTCCCAGCCTCTAATGGCACCACCAGCTAAGCTGAGCTCAGGATGGGTAATGACGCGATCAGGCATAAAGATCTCTTTATGTCCTAGGCCATCGCAAGTAGGGCAAGCACCATGAGGGTTGTTGAATGAGAAGATACGAGGTTCCAGCTCAGGCACACTGTAACCACACTGGGGGCATGAAAACTTTTCAGAGAAAAGCAGTTCAAAGTCATTAGACTCATCCATCGGCAGGACTTGAGCAACACCATCTGCTAAACGTAAAGCTGTTTCAAATGATTCTGCTAAGCGCTGCTTCATGTCCGCTTTGATTTTAAAGCGGTCGACAATCACTTCGATGTTATGTTTCTTATTCTTTTCGAGCTGAATAGAGCCATCTAAATCATGGATCTTGCCATTTATACGTGCACGTATAAAGCCCTGTGCTTGAAGTTCATCTAGTAAATTGACGTGTTCGCCTTTCTTACCGCGAACAATGGGTGCAATTAATAAGCACTTAGTGCCTTCAGGCAGGGTTAAAGTGTGATCAACCATTTGGCTAACGGTTTGCGCTTCTAAATCTACATCATGGGTTGGGCAACGTGGTGTACCTGCACGGGCAAATAGTAGGCGTAAGTAGTCATAGATCTCGGTGACGGTCCCTACGGTTGAGCGAGGATTATGTGATGTTGATTTTTGCTCGATTGAGATCGCAGGAGATAAACCCTCGATATGATCAATATCGGGTTTTTCCATAATGGATAAAAATTGACGGGCATAGGCAGAGAGAGACTCTACATAACGGCGTTGGCCTTCTGCATAGATGGTGTCAAAGGCAAGAGAAGATTTACCTGAACCAGATAAGCCTGTGATAACAATGAGCTTATCTCGGGGGAGGGTTACATCGATATTTTTTAAATTATGGGTACGAGCCCCTTGAATAATAATTTCTTCCAGCATGCCTAACCGTCAATTTTTTGTAATAAAGGACTCACCATTATAGCAAGATTAATAAATCAACGAGCAAAGCACACTAGCTATTTAACAATGACCCTTAGTGCAGTGGTGACTTTTTTAATAAGGCAGTAGCAGAATGCCAGAAATTTGTACCTGTAGTCGGCTTTTACCCGCTTCAACCGCAGGAGCAGAGGTCGATTCAGCCATCATCATTCGAGCAGGGGGGGGACCCTGTCTAAAAGGCGAGGGACTTGGCATATTGATGCGTGTTTCTAGTATTTTGTATTGAGCACTACTAAAGCTCTGCGCGATGATATCTGCCTGTTGCTGGAAGTGCTTAATCGCTTTAAGCATTAGTTTGTTTAAAGCTGTTTGTCGGTTTGCTGCTGAAACACTAAACTGCATAGATTGATAGGATAATAGTGCTTGTAATTCTGTGAGTGCGGCCAGCAGTTTAGGCTGGTTATTAAAAGTGATAGTCAGGGTCTGGCTACCCATCCAGTGACTGATGACTCTGTTTTTATTATAAACAGGGCGAATATTGTATTGCGATGTTTGGGGTGTGATATCCGGGTATTTTTTTAGCAGTGCCACTGCGTCAGCCATAGCAATGTTGATCTCTCGGGTGACAGACTGCGCAGAACTTGCTTGAGTCTGTTTTCTAAAGCTAACTGAGACGATGTTATTATTAATCTGCTCACTTTCAGAAATCGAGAAATGAACCTGATTTCCTTGAGGCTTTTTTATTACATCATTATTTGCGGATACTTGAGTGCTTAATGCCATGAATAACAGTATAAAAGTAGGTAATAAAGCGCGTAAAGGTTTAAGGGAGAAGTTGCTGATAGAAGGCGTGTGGTCTCTCATTATTTACTCCATCAAAAGTCCATAAAAAGGTTAGCGTACAATTTAGGTGACTAGTAGGTTTACTAGTGTACTTAATAATCCTTTTGATTATAACTCGGAGGTTTTGCAGGAGTGGTATAATTTGCGCCTTATAAATTTTTGATTCAAATTTTCAACCGCCTGAATTTATGTAAATTCCCTAAGTAAAAGGTGATTTGAATGCGTTACTGCCAAAAGTAGGATACTTCCGTATGTCAATTTCAGAATCTCATGCAATGAGTCCCGTAGAGCGCCGTGCAGCTTTTTCTATCGCGGGTATCTTTTCGACCCGAATGCTTGGTTTGTTTATGATCTTTCCCGTCTTCGCGTTGTTTGCCGAAGATGAGTTTGCCAATGTAACGGGTTTACAAATTGGTATCGCCATGGGCGTTTACGGATTGACCCAAGCCTTTTTGCAGATTCCTTACGGTATGTTATCTGATAAGTATGGTAGAAAGCCGCTGATTATCGCTGGGATGGTAGTGTTTATGATCGGCTCGATAGTCTGTGCAATGGCAGATTCGATTGAGATGATGATTATCGGGCGTGCTATTCAAGGGATGGGGGCTGTTGCTGCCGTTCTGATGGCCTCAGTTGGTGATCTGGTAACAGAGCAGTTTAGATTAAGAGCCATGTCAATTGTAGGTATAACCATTGGTTTATCATTTACATTGTCTCTGGTTGCAGGACCTATTCTGGCATCTTTTTTTGGTGTTAGAGGTATCTTTTGGGTGATTGCAGGGCTTGCTATTTTAGGTATGTTACTCGTTTGGTTTGCCATGCCGACCATCAAAAACCAAGAGTTTCAGCGTGAGGCACAAACAGATCCCAGTCAGTTTAAAGCGATTCTTAAAAACAAGCAGCTACTAAGATTGGATTTAGGTGTGTTTATTTTGCATGCAATGTTAACAGCGATGTTTATCGTTTTACCTTTAAGCTTAAGAGATAACGCAGGCTTAGATTCACTGAGTCATTGGATTGTTTACCTACCCGTTATGTTGTTGTCTTTTGCGTTAATGGTACCTTTTATTATTCAGGCTGAAAGTAAAGGCCGTATGAAGCAGATGTTTGTTGGCGCTATTGCTATGATTACATTGGCTCAATTAGGTTTTATGGCTTTTGGTAATGGGTTTTGGTCGCTGTTTATTTTATTGTTACTGTTCTTTACCGCATTTAATTTATTAGAAGCTTCCTTACCCTCTCTAGTTGTGAAACTATCGCCAGCAGACAAGAAAGGCACCGCGAGTGGGGTCTATTCTACCAGTCAGTTTTTAGGCGCTGCTGTGGGTGGATTTATTGGTGGATATTTTTATCAGCATTATGGGTATAATGGTGTCTTTCTATTTACAGCCACTATTGGTGCTATATGGCTTTTGGCAGCAGCAAGCATGGAAAATCCTCTGCCACTTAGTATTGCATCCGTCCCTCTGGGGGATATTGTATTGAAGGATGTTAAAGAGATAGAAGATAAACTACTCGCTTATGAAGGTGTTTATGAAGTGGTTGTGGTACTTAAAGAGAAGCGAGCCTTTTTTAAAGTAGATAGAAAAATTGTTAATGAAGCGGCTTTGATTGATTATATAGAACAGAGCCAGTAGAGAATTTAGGTTAGCTAAATTGTTAATTTACCAGTAAAGAGAGAGACAGTATGCGTGGTGTAAATAAAGTCATTCTAGTAGGTACTTTAGGAGCAGATCCTGAAGTGAAATATGCAGCAAATGGAAATGCCATTGCAAACCTAAGTGTTGCAACTAGTGAAGAATGGAATGATAAAAACACAGGTCAAAAGCAGCAGAAGACCGAGTGGCACAGAGTCTCTATATTTGGAAAGCTAGCGGAGATTGCGGGTCAGTACCTTAAAAAAGGCTCTCAGGTCTATTTAGAAGGTAAGCTTCAGACACGTAAGTGGCAAGATCAGAACGGTCAGGATCGTTATACGACAGAGGTCGTTTTAAGTGGTTTTGATGGAACAATGCAGATGCTTGGCGGTGGAGGCGGTCAACGCCAAGGTGGTGATGCCTCTTTTGATCAAGGTGGTTTCAATCAAGCCCCAATGGGTCAGAAACAAGCAGCTCCGCTGGGTGGACAGCCTCGTCAACAGAACCAGTATCAGCAGCCAGCTACCCCCCCTGCTGGAAATCCGATGAGTCAAAATGCGGGGCAAGCGCCCCAGCAGCAGAAAGCACCTGCTTATGCTCCGAATGACTTTGATGACGATGATGTACCGTTTTAAGTTCTACCTTTGTAATTGATTTTAGTATTATGAAAAGCCCATTTTATGGGCTTTTTTTGTATGCAAGATCTATAATCTAGGTAAAGTTTTGGTGTATTGGTCGATACCCTTTATAGAGGTATTTTAGGATGAAAGATAGAAATGCGATAACACCCGTTCTCATGTACTTTTTTAAACGGTTAGAGAAGCGTACTAATGAGATCCAAAGGGCTTTTGACGCAGAATCCTTGGCAAACCAAGATCCTGAATTTGATGAGATAAGTGTCTTCTTTAGGCAGATAATGACACAGAACATATTCATCCATACGGTGGGTCAGAATGGTAAGCGTGAGTCTACTATTTTATCCAAGGCTATTTTCAGTATTAATAAAGTTGTGCGTATCTATTACAGTACAAGTTTTGATGAAGAGAATGGTGGATTTATCCGTATTCAGCCAGATTTGAAGCAGCAATTAATTGTTGTTGAAAGAATGCATGGTCAGAGGGCCTCTCCCGAGTTTATATATGGTAGTCGTGATCAAAACCACATTATCAGATTTATGATTCGTTGGTTGATGAGACGAATTGATTGGGATAAAACGAAGTTAGCAAATTTAGAGTTATATAAACGCTATATTGATGAGTTAGAGCAAGCGGCTAGATTAAAAATAGAGAATGCGATTATTCAGAAAGAGCTAGATCAGGCTAAACGTGCGGTAGATGCTCGTAAAGTAAGGTAGCATGAAAGACTAATTCATCTAATATTGTTAGATGAATTAGCGAAGTAGATTAATGTGAGCGATTAACTGCTAAATCAGCTAATGCGCATAGTGCCGTTTTTAGCTCGCTCTCTTCAAGAGGGCTTAAGGCCTCTTGAGCAAGGTGGGCTTCATTCAATGCAATCTCTCGGGTGTAGTCAAGAGCACCTGAGTTTTTAATAATTTCAGTCACTTCTGCTAGAAGTGTAATCCCTTCAGATTCAATCGCTCGACGAATAATGGACTGCTCTTCTGCAGAACCATTCTCTAAGCTGTAGATGAGTGGCAAGGTTGGTTTACCTTCAGCCAGATCATCCCCAATGTTTTTACCAAGCTCTTCTTCGTTTGCTGTGTAATCTAACACATCATCAATCAGTTGGAATGCGGCACCCAAATGACGGCCATAAGCAATAAATGCTTCTTCAAGTTCAGGTTTGTTAGCAAGGATTGGCCCCATTTGTGTGGCGGCTTCAAATAACTTAGCCGTTTTTCGATGAATAACTTCCATATAACGTTCTTTGGTTGTATCAGCATCGTGGCAGTTTAGAAGTTGTAGTACTTCGCCTTCAGCAATGACATTAGTCGCTTCAGACATGACCTGCATAATACGAATATCACCTGGTTCGACCATCATTTCAAATGAGCGAGAATAAAGAAAGTCTCCAACTAGAACACTGGCCGCATTACCCCAAACTTCATTAGCAGTTTTATTACCACGGCGAGTATCTGATTCATCAACTACATCATCGTGTAGTAGTGTTGAAGTATGAATAAACTCAATCACCGCAGCCATTAAGCGATGATCGGTACCTTGGTACCCACAGGCTCTAGCGGACAATAAAACGAGCAGGGGGCGTAAGCGTTTGCCACCGCTGTTAATAATATAGTGTCCAATTTGATTGATGAGTACAACATCAGAAGCAAGGCGTTCTAAAATGAGTTGGTCAACAGCGAGAATATCGTCTTGAATTAAATTATGAATTTCTGATAACGTCATGTATTTAAGGTACTCTTGGCCATATCAATAATATGAAAAATGCAATTTTAGTATGAATGCACCTATGAAGCCAGTATTTTCACGGGCTTACATGAAAAAGAGAATGTTTTTAGTGATAAATGTTTTTCTAGTGATAGGTTGAATAGTCTTTAATAATCCTCTATTTAATGAGTGTTGATCGCTTAAATAGGCGTTTGATGGTCGATAAGACTATAATAATTTGATAAAAGAGTAATTTTGTTTTGACCTGCATTTGAAAAGTCTATATAATTCCGCCTTTGTCGCTATAGGCGGCTGTAAAACAAACAGAATTTTAGAATCCGGGAGAAGTTCCATGTATGCGGTAATTAAAACCGGTGGTAAGCAGTATAGAGTTCGTGAAGGTCAAGTATTACGCATTGAGTCTTTGAATGTAGAAGCTGGTGATGCAGTAGAGTTTGACGAAGTTTTGATGGTTGGTGAAGGGTCTGACATTAAAGTCGGTACACCTATTGTTGAAGGTGCTAAAGTTGCAGCGACTGTTGAAGGTAACGGTCGTGGTAAAAAAGTTACTATCATCAAGTTCCGTCGTCGTAAGAACAGATCGAAAACTAAGCAAGGCCACCGCCAGAACTACACTGAAGTTAAAATCGGTAAGATCTCAGCTTAATTGTAAATTGAATCTAAACGGCTGTTACTTCTGAGTAGGGAGTAACACTGTTAATAAAAGGACTATACCATGGCTCATAAGAAAGCAGCAGGTAGTACTAAAAACGGTCGCGATTCCAATGCCAAACGCTTAGGCGTTAAAGCATTCGGTGGCGAAACAGTTTCAGCTGGAAGCATTATTGTTCGCCAGCGTGGAACTAAGTTTCACCCAGGTGAAAACGTAGGCCGCGGTAAAGATGATACATTGTTCGCAAAAGCAGATGGTGCTGTTGCATTTGTATCAAAAGGTAAGCCATTACGTACTTACGTAACAATTGTTTCTGCATAAATTCAGTAACAACTTATCTAAAAACGCCCCGCTTTGACGGGGCGTTTTTGTTTGTAGAAAAAATAACCAAATGTAGAGTTGTCTTAATTTGCGCTAGGTTATTCAGCTTTTGTCGCGAGAGTGGCAAGGTTTTGATAAAATAACTCGCCGTTGACTTAAATATAAGTAATGCGGAAATTAATCGACTGATAAAAAGGGTATGACATGCAATTCGTAGATGAGTCCTCTATACATGTAGAAGCTGGCCGTGGTGGAAATGGCGTGGCCAGCTTTCGTCGCGAAAAATACATTCCATTCGGAGGCCCCAATGGTGGCGACGGTGGTGATGGTGGTAGTGTTTACCTTGAAGCTAGTCGAAACCTAAATACCCTAGTTGATTTTCGTTTTACTAAAAACTACAGTGCTCAAAATGGACAGGGTGGTATGGGCCAACAGAAAACTGGAATTGGAGGTGAAGATTTAATCATCCCTGTACCAGTAGGGACAAAAGTCACTGATGTGGATTCTCTCGAGGTTTTAGGTGATTTAACTGACCATGGCCAGCGCTTATTAGTTTCTGAAGGTGGTCGTCACGGTCTAGGGAATATTCACTTTAAGAGTAGCCGTAACCGTACACCAAGACAATGCACACCTGGTGAAGATGGTGAAGAGCGTAATTTACGTTTAGAGCTAATCGTTTTAGCTGATGTTGGCTTATTAGGTATGCCTAATGCTGGTAAGTCGAGTTTGATTACAGCTGTATCTGCAGCGCGACCTAAGGTTGCTAACTATCCATTTACAACTCTGTACCCTAATTTAGGAGTCGTAAGTGTTTCTCCTGAAACCAGTTTTGTCATGGCAGATATCCCAGGTATTATTGAAGGCGCTTCAGAAGGGGCTGGTTTAGGTCTGCAGTTCTTGAAGCATCTATCTCGAACAGGTCTGTTATTGCATGTTGTGGATATTGCACCAGTTGATGAAACAGATCCTGTTAATGAAGTGCGAATTATCGAAAAAGAGTTAGAGAAATACAGTGAAGTTCTAGCAGGTAAAGAGCGTTGGTTAGTTTTAAATAAAACGGACCTTCTTTTGCCAGAAGAAGTTGAGGAAGTTTGTACTCGCATTGTTTCTGAACTAGATTGGCAGGGGCCAGTTTACCAAGTATCAGCTGCACTTCGTGATGGCACTAAAAAGCTGGTGAATGATATTGCCTATGCTTTAGAGCAGAATCGAATTGAGATGGCTGAAGAAGATGCGCCTGTTCGAGCGACGGTTGATGAAGATTTTGAATTTTAATAATACTCATTATTCTAAAATGGTTAATATATGAACCGACAATATTTAAAGACGACCCAGCGCTGGGTCATCAAAATTGGTAGTGCTTTACTAACGGATGATGGGCAGGGCTTGAATAAAGAGGCATTAGCTCAGTGGGTAGAGCAGATGGTCTCTCTGAAAAAGCAAGGTGTTGAAGTCGTTTTGGTCTCTTCTGGTTCTGTTGCAGAAGGGATGAAGCGTTTGGGTTGGAGTCAAAGGCCAAGTGCGTTGAATGAGTTGCAAGCCGCTGCCGCCGTTGGGCAGATGGGCTTGATTCAAGCCTATGAGTCTCTTTTTCTACAGTTTGATATTCACTCAGCACAAATCTTAATGACGCATGATGATCTTTCGAATCGAAAGCGTTATCTCAATGTTAAAAGTACCATTGAAACCTTGCTTCAATATAATGTGATTCCAATCATCAATGAAAATGATACCGTAGTTACGGATGAGATTTGTTTTGGTGATAATGATACTTTGGCAGCTCTCACAGCAAATTTAATTTCAGCTGATGTTCTTGTTATCCTAACGGATCAGAATGGCCTTTACGATGATAATCCCCGTGAAAATCCTAAGGCTCAATTGATTGATGAGGCTTATGTAAGTCGTAGTGATATTGAATCGATGGCAAGCTCTGAAGGTGGAGCACTTGGTAAGGGTGGAATGTACACTAAGGTAATGGCTGCTAAACGTGCAGCTCGCTCGGGTACGGCAACCCTGATTGCTTCTGGTCGTGAACCTGATATCTTATCTAAGCTTTATAGTGGTCAATCATTCGGAACGCTACTGATCCCCGATCTAGAGCCTTTAACTGCTCGTCAACAGTGGTTGGCTGGACATCTACAGGCCAAAGGTACTTTAGTTTTAGGTGATGGTGCAGTGGCAAAGTTAAAGTCATCCGAGGAGAGTTTGTTTCCTATTGGCGTAAAGTCTCAAAGAGGTGAGTTCCAACGTGGTGAAATGGTCGTCTGTTATGATGAAGCTGGTCATGAAGTCGCGCGTGGTTTAATTAATTACCCGGCGAATGAATCTATTAAAATATTAGGGCAGTCTAGCGCTCTTATTTCAACTTTTTTAGGGTATGTGGATGAAGAGTCATTGATTGATCGAGATAATTTAGTTTTGGTTTAGTCTTCATTGTTTACTCTGAAATGAACTGTATAAGAAGCCCGCATTTGCGGGTTTTTTTTGCTTTGTAAGTTATCTGTAATTTTTTTGCTGTGTGGCTTTAAAATTGCATGAGACTCTTTGGGAAGGCTGATAGTTTCTCTTATTAGGCTGTTGAATTTTAAAGAAGAGTGACTATAAAGAAGATTGAAAAATCAATATAAAGTTGACATAAAGTTATAGATGACTAAAATTGTTAGCACTCTAAGGTCGTGAGTGCTAAAGGTAACTGCATTGCGATATAGGCTATTCAAACAGGGTTACGTTTGAAATAACCATTAACAAATTTAATTAAAACTTTTATTAGGAGAAACCTATGAACATCAAGCCACTACAAGATCGTGTTGTTATTCGTCGAGTTGAAGAGCAGAAAGAATCAGCAGGGGGGATCCTTCTTCCCGGTTCAGCTCAAGAACAGCAAAACATAGGTGAAGTTTTAGCAGTAGGTCCTGGTAAGGCTTCTACTTCAGGGACAATCATTGCAATGACCGTAAAAGTTGGCGATAAAGTTCTTTTTGGTCAGTTCTCTGGTCAAGAAGTTAAGGACAATACCGGCGAAACTTTAACAGTCATGCGTGAAGACGATATTGTTGCAATCATCGACTAATACATAACAAATGCTCTCTAGATAAAAGAGAAAGTCGTTGTTAGGCAAATGTAGATTAAAGAATTAATAGATTATTTAAGGAATTGAAAAGATGGCAAAAGATGTCAAATTTGGTATTGATGCACGTGAGTTAATGGTTGAAGGAATCAACATTCTTGCAGATGCAGTTAAAGTAACTTTAGGGCCAAAAGGTCGTAATGTTGTATTAGAAAAATCATTTGGTGCACCGACAGTAACTAAAGATGGTGTTTCAGTTGCTCGTGAAATTGATCTAGAAGATAAGTTCATGAACATGGGTGCGCAGATGGTTAAAGAAGTTGCTGCGCAAACAAATGATGTTGCTGGTGATGGTACAACGACTGCAACGGTTCTTGCTCAAGCAATTGTTCGTGAAGGTATGAAGTCTGTTGCTGCTGGTATGAATCCAATGGATCTAAACCGTGGTATTCATAAAGCAGTTGATGCAGTCGTTATTGAAATTGAAAAAATGTCTCAGCCATGTATAACGACTGAAGCGATTGCTCAGATTGGAACAATCTCAGCAAACTCTGATGAAGCAATTGGAAGCATGATTGCTGAAGCGATGGAAAGAGTAACGACTGAAGGTGTTATCACTGTTGAAGAAGGTTCTTCACTTCAGGATGAGTTAGTGGTTGTAGAGGGGATGGAGTTTGACCGTGGTTACCTATCACCATACTTCGTTACAAACCAAGATAAAATGATTGCAGAGTTAGAGACACCTTTTGTACTACTTTATGACAAGAAAATTTCTAATATCCGTGAATTACTACCAACACTAGAGGCTGTCTCAAAAGCAGGTCGTCCTTTACTGATTATTGCTGAAGATGTTGATGGTGAAGCTTTAGCGACATTGGTAATCAACAATATGCGTGGAATCGTTAAAGTATCTGCCGTTAAAGCACCTGGTTTTGGTGAGCGTCGTAAAGCAATGCTACAAGATATGGCGATATTAACGGGTGCTACAGTGATCTCTGAAGAAGTAGGCCTGTCTTTAGATAACATTACACTTGAGTTATTAGGTGAGCTTAAGTCAGCGGTTGTTGGTAAAGATACAACTAAGTTAATTGATGGAGCTGGTGCTAAAGAAGATATCGAAGGGCGTTGTTCACAGATTCGTATCCAAGCTGAAACAACTACATCTGAATATGATTCTGAGAAGTTACAAGAGCGTTTAGCGAAGCTTTCTGGCGGTGTTGCGGTTCTTAAATTAGGTGCTGCGACTGAAGTAGAGATGAAAGAGAAGAAAGATCGTGTTGACGATGCACTTCATGCAACTCGTGCTGCAGTACAGGAAGGTATTGTTGCAGGTGGTGGTGTTGCACTGATTCGTGCGTTGTCTAAGATCTCTGTTGAAGGTAATAATGAAGATCAAAAGGTCGGTATTCAAATTGCTTTACGTGCAATGCAAGAGCCAATGCGTCAAATTCTAGCTAACTGTGGTTTAGAAGGGTCTGTTATTGTTAATAAAGTAATGGAAGGTGAAGGCGACTTTGGTTTTGATGCCGCGAAAGAAGAGTATTGCGACATGATCAAAGCCGGGATCATTGATCCAGCTAAAGTAACGCGTTCAGCTCTACAAAATGCTGCTTCCGTTGCAGGTCTAGTCTTAACGACTGGTGCGGCGATTGCTGATATTCCTGCACCAGAAGGTGCGGCTGAAGCTGGAGCAGGAGGAATGGGCGGCATGATGTAATTTTCATGTAACTATTTCATTCGCATTCATTGCGTTCTAAAAGCTCGTAAACCTTTGGTTTACGAGCTTTTTTTTTGTAACAAGTTATTTAATTTTGTTGCATTGTATTCCAATGCGTTTCAAAAATCATTGGGTATCAGTAAAAGAGTAGTGGTCAAGTATTTCCGGACAGAAAGTTAAGTTATTTTACGTTGCCTTAAGCCGAGCTAAACAAGAAATAATTGTTGTAACGGACAATCAAGCAGAGCTGATAAACCAAGTGAAGGGACACTCTGGTGAAAAACAAAATGCTATTGAGATAAATAAGAACCAGGAGGCTGAATATAAAGTTTGATGATCAAAAATGGTTTTCCCTATCCAAAATTTGTGTATGGCTATGCAATGCTTAAATCTGAACGAGAAGATTGGGGGGAAGAATATGACTATGTGGTGGTCTGGCTTGACATAGAAAAGGTCATAAAATTAACTAAGCATAGAAAACAGAAGTGGCCACATCTTACGGATTGGGTAGATGGAAAAATAGAGATATTTATAGATGCATGGAGTCCGCATAAAGAGGATCTAGAAGCAGTGCTGTGTTTTATGCCCAGGATAACGCTCTGTGAACCATCTGCGTCTGGAGACGTAGTTAAAATGCGAGATGTTATATTTGCAATGGGCACCATAGAACAGAGTTTTTCAAGGTTAATGGTGTTCAAAAGTTGCTATTTGAAACGAGAAGAAAGAATAGGGATTATCTAATTCAGCATTATGGTTAAGATTTTTTTTGCCTTCTCAAATGCCTGTACTGTAGAGGATATCTGACAGGCCTTTTCTTGTGTAATTTTGTACATAACTGTATTATTTCGACACGAATATTTAACCCTATACATGTACCCTAGTTATGATTGATCAAATATTAACCATAAAAGAGGTGGCTGATTACCTCAAAGTTAATAAGTGAACGGTTTACCGCATGGCGACGGCCAAGAAAATACCAGCTTTTGAGGTTGGGGGATATTGGAGAATAAAGTAAGCTGAACTAGAGAAATGGATACAGGAACAACATAACCAATCTGCTGAGCAGGAAGATTAGTTTACGGGAACTACGCTACCTAATCTCACAAAAAAGGCTTGCAGAGATTTTACTGCATAGCTATGAAGCACATATTTAAACAGGAATGATAAAATGACAAGTACCGAACAACGCGCTGAACTCCAACGCCAAATTTGGCAAATTGCCAACGAGGTGCGCGGCTCTGTGGATGGCTGGGATTTCAAACAATACGTGCTCGGCACGCTGTTTTATCGTTTTATCAGTGAGAACTTTGCCAACTACATTGAAGGTGGTGATGAAAGTATCCAATATGCCAAGCTTCATGATGATGTCATCACTGACGACATCAAAGACGACGCCATTAAAACCAAAGGTTACTTTATTTACCCAAGCCAGCTTTTCTGCAATGTAGTAGAAAATGCCAACAACAACGAAAACCTCAACACCGACTTAGCCGCTATATTTTCTGCCATTGAAAATTCTGCCAATGGTTACGATTCAGAATCAGACATTAAAGGCCTGTTTGCTGATTTCGACACCACCAGCAACCGTTTGGGTAACACCGTTAAAGATAAAAATTTACGTTTAGCGGCCGTATTAAAAGGCGTGGAGGGGCTGACATTTGGCAAATTTGAAGATAATCAAATTGACCTGTTTGGCGATGCCTACGAGTTTCTCATCTCAAACTACGCCGCCAACGCCGGTAAGTCGGGTGGCGAGTTTTTTACCCCACAACACGTATCCAAACTGATTGCCCAGTTAGCAATGCACAAGCAAACCAGCGTCAATAAAATTTACGATCCCGCTGCAGGTTCGGGATCACTATTATTACAAGCTAAAAAGCATTTTGATGAGCATATTATTGAAGAGGGTTTTTTTGGCCAAGAGATCAATCACACTACCTACAACCTAGCGCGTATGAACATGTTTTTGCACAACATCAACTACGACAAATTCAACATGCAGCTCGGCAACACCCTAACCGACCCGCATTTTGGCGACGACAAACCCTTCGATGCCATAGTCTCCAATCCACCTTACTCGGTGAAGTGGATTGGCAGCGACGATCCCATCCTAATCAACGATGAGCGTTTTGCGCCAGCGGGTGTATTAGCTCCTAAATCCAAAGCCGATTTTGCTTTTGTACTACACGCCCTAAGTTATCTATCGAGCAAAGGCCGTGCAGCGATTGTTTGCTTTCCCGGTATTTTTTACCGTGGCGGTGCAGAGAAAAAAATCCGTCAATACTTGATTGATAGCAACTACGTAGAAACGGTGATTTCGCTTGCGCCCAATTTGTTTTTTGGCACCACCATCGCCGTGAATATTCTAGTGCTGTCCAAACATAAAACAGATACTCAAACCCAGTTTATTAATGCCAGTGGTGAGAACTACTTCAAAAAAGCCACCAATACCAATATCCTCACCGACAAGCACATAGAAGACATCATGCAGGCCTTTGACAACAAAGAAAATATTGAGCATTTTGCCCAATCGGTGGGGCACGATCAGATTGCCGCCAACGACTACAATCTTTCCGTCAGCAGCTATGTCGAAGCCAAAGACACCCGCGAAGTGATTGATATTACCCAGCTCAATGCCGAACTAAAAACCACCGTAACCAAAATTGACCAGCTACGTGTGGATATTGATGCCATTGTGGCGGAGATTGAAGCGTGAGCGATGTCATTATTTACACCACCGAAGACGGAGTTACAACGATTGATTTACGTCTGGAAAATGGCACCGTATGGTTATCACAACTGCAAATCGCCGACTTGTTTCAAACCACCAAGCAAAATATTAGCAAACACATTCAGGCCATCTACGACGACAGCGAGCTAGAAGAACAGGCAACTGTCAACCATGAGTTGACAGTTCAAAAAGAAGGTAAGCGAGAGGTTTCACGCAATATTGCACGGTATAACCTTGATGTAATTCTCGCTGTTGGTTATCGCGTTCGTTCAGTTCGTGGTGTACAGTTTAGGCGATATGCATCCACTGTATTGAAAGAGTACCTTGAAAAAGGCTTTGCCTTAAATGACGCGCGTTTAAAAAACCTCGGTGGCGGTAACTACTGGAAAGAGCTACTTGAGCGCATTCGAGATATTCGCTCAAGCGAAAAAGTCATGTATCGCCAAGTACTAGATTTATACGCCACCGCAAGCGATTACGACCCCAACAGCAAAACAAGCAATCATTTTTTTAAAATCATACAAAACAAACTGCACTATGCCGCTCACGGCCATACCGCCAGCGAAGTGATATACCTGCGCGTTGACAGTGACAAACCTTTTGCTGGCCTGAGTAACTTTAAAGGCAACCAACCCACACAATCAGAAGCCATGATTGCCAAAAACTACCTCAGCGGGAAAGAGCTACGGGTGTTGAATAACCTTGTTGCCGCGTACTTTGATCTAGCCGAAATAAACGCGATCGAAGAGCATGAAATGCTCATGACCGATTATGTCCATGAGCTGGACAACATTCTGAGTTCAACTAAAAGAAAACTGCTCGACAATGCAGGAACGATATCAGCTAACGCGGCAAAAGAAAAAGCCAAAAAAGAGTACAAACAATACAAAGCGAAAACGCTAGACAGCGTAGAAAAAGATTACTTAAATACCATCAACTGCTTGGAGAAAAAAGCAAAAACTGAAAGTCGGAAAAAGGGAGGTAATTCATGAGTAAGTTGAGCTTTATGGAGAAATTGCTTGATGGGGTTGAGGTGGAGTGGAAGGCGCTTAAAGACATTTTTAATATAAAAAATGGCTATACCCCTAGTAAATCAAAACCTGAATACTGGAGTAATGGTGATATTTTTTGGTTTAGAATGGACGATATTCGGCAAAATGGTCAAATTCTTGATAGTTCTTTACAGAAAGTTTCAAAAAATGCAGTAAAGGGAGGAAAGCTATTTCCAGCCAATTCAATTATTATTTCAACATCAGCAACGATAGGTGAGCATGCTTTAATTACAGTTCCGTATTTATCAAACCAAAGATTTACTAATTTAAGTTTAAAGCCTAGTTATAGTGACAAATTTGAAATTAAATTTCTTTTCTATTACTGTTTTTTGTTGTGTGAATGGTGTAAAGACAACACTACAATGTCAAGTTTCGCTGCGGTCGATATGAATGGATTAAAAAAGTTCAAAATCCCCATCCCCTGCCCAGAAAACTCAAAAAAATCACTAGAAATCCAAATTGAAATTGTCCGTATTTTGGATACATTCACCGAGCTGACCGCTGAGCTGACCGCTGAGCTGACCGCTGAGCTGACCGCACGTAAAAAACAATACAACTACTATCGCGATCAGTTGTTGAGTTTTGCAGACGGGGAAGTGGAGTGGAAGACGTTGGGGGAGGTGGCGGAGTATTCTAAAATGCGCATTAGCTTTGAAGAACTTGATCAAGACAATTATGTTGGTGTTGAAAATCTTTTACAAAATCGTTTAGGCAAAACAGAATCTAGTCGTGTCCCAGAAAAAGGAAATCTTACTCAGTATAGCGAGCAAGATATTTTAATTGGCAATATTCGCCCTTACTTAAAAAAGATATGGCATGCAGATCGAGTTGGAGGAACAAATGGCGATGTGCTTGTTATTCATACAATTGACAATGCTGTAAATCCTCGATATTTGTATCAAGTTTTAGCAGATGACTCATTTTTTGAGTACAACATGCAACATGCTAAAGGTGCTAAAATGCCCCGTGGAAATAAAGCCAAGATAATGGAATGTCCAATCCCCGTCCCATACCCAAACGACCCTGAAAAATCCCTAGCCGAACAAGCCCGCATCGTCGCCATCTTAGATAAATTCGACACCCTAACCAACTCCATCAGCGAAGGCCTACCCCGCGAAATTGAACTACACCAAAAGCAGTACGCCTATTACCGTGATTTGCTGTTGAGCTTTCCAAAAGAAGAAGGTAAAGCAACGTTTGAAGATAAACCATGACCATGAATGGTGTGCAAGGTCTGCATTCCCACGCAGGAGCATGGGAACGAGAATCTGAAAGTGGATATTAAAAGGTAAACTTAAATGAAAGAGTATAAAATCATTGCCGAATCGAATAACTTTATCATCCTTGATAAATACAGCAAGGGTTGGAAGGTTGCTGAAAACTACCAAAGTGAATATGACTTGGAACGAGAGTTTATCGATGATTTGGTCAAGCAAGGCTATAAGTATTTACCAGAATTAACCACCACTGAAAAAATGTTGGCGAATGTGCGGGTGCAGTTACAAGCGCTAAATAAAGTACAATTTTTAGAGGCCGAATGGCAACGGTTTGTTGAGCAATATTTAGATAAGCCCAGCGATAACAGCATGGATAAAACCCGTAAAATCCATGATGATTATATCTTTGATTTTGTCTTTGATGATGGTCATATCGAAAACATCTACTTGTTGGATAAAAAAAATGTTCTCTGTAATAAGTTGCAGGTAATCAAGCAGTTTGAACAAACTGGCAGTCATGCTAATCGTTATGATGTAACGGTTTTAGTTAACGGTTTGCCTTTGGTGCAAATCGAGCTTAAAAAGCGCGGGGTGGCTATCCGTGAAGCCTTTAACCAAGTACACCGCTACAGCAAAGAAAGTTTTAATACCAACAACTCACTGTTTAAATATTTACAGATTTTTGTGATTTCTAACGGCACTGATAGCCGTTATTTTGCCAATACGACTCAGCGTAATAAAAACAGTTTTGACTTCACTATGAATTGGGCGAAGTCGGATAATACGTTGATTAAGGATTTAAAAGATTTTACTGCGACTTTTTTCCAGAAAAACACGTTACTTAATGTACTGTTGCATTATTCGGTGTTCGATGTCAGCAACAATCTGTTAGTGATGCGCCCCTATCAAATTGCGGCAACCGAGCGAATTTTGTGGAAAATTAAAAGTGCCTATCAAAGCAAAGTCTGGAGCAAGACTGAAAGCGGTGGTTACATTTGGCATACCACAGGCTCGGGTAAAACCTTAACCAGCTTTAAAGCGGCACGACTGGCTACCACTGAGCTGGATTTTATCGACAAGGTGTTTTTTGTGGTGGATCGTAAAGATCTCGACTTTCAAACCATGAAGGAGTATCAACGCTTTTCGCCCGATAGTGTGAACGGCTCGGACAGCACCGCTGGATTGAAACGTAATCTCGATAAAGATGACAATAAAATCATTGTTACTACCATTCAAAAGCTCAACCACTTATTAAAAAGTGAAGGCGACTTGCCGATATACAACAAGCAGGTGGTGTTTATTTTTGATGAGGCGCACCGTAGCCAGTTTGGTGAGGCGCAGAAGAACCTTAAAAAGAAATTCAAAAAATATTATCAATTTGGTTTTACTGGCACACCGATCTTTCCTGAAAATGCCTTGGGAGCCGAAACAACGGGTAGTGTATTTGGACGAGAATTACATTCCTATGTGATTACCGATGCGATTCGCGACGAAAAAGTACTGAAGTTTAAAGTGGACTACAACGATGTGCGTCCGCAGTTTAAGAGCATTGAGATTGAGCAAGATGATAAAAAGCTGACGGCGGCAGAAAACAAGCAAGCCTTTCTTCACCCTGTGCGTATTGGTGAAATTTCGCAATACATTTTAAATAATTTCAGGCAAAAGACTCACCGAGCTTATGCAGGCGCAAAAGGTTTTAATGCACTGTTTGCGGTAAGTAGCGTTGATGCCGCTAAGGCCTATTATGAATCATTTAAACATTTACAAAAAGAGACTGACAACAGCAAACGGCTCAATGTCGCCACTATATTTTCGTTTGCCGCCAATGAAGAACAAGATGCGGTAGGTGATATTCTTGACGAAAGCTTTGATGTCTCTGCCATGAATAGCAGTGCCAAAGAGTTTTTAAGCGCCGCGATTGATGATTATAACGCCACGTTTAAAACTAACTTTGGGGTCGATAGCAAGGGCTTTCAAAATTACTATCGTGATCTTGCGCAGCGGGTTAAAAAACAAGAAGTCGATTTACTGATCGTTGTGGGTATGTTTTTAACCGGCTTTGATGCGCCGACACTGAATACTTTATTTGTGGATAAGAACCTGCGTTATCACGGTTTGATGCAAGCTTTTTCACGTACTAATCGTATTTATGATGCCACCAAAACCTTTGGCAATATCGTTACCTTCCGTGATTTAGAAAAGAATACGGTGGAGGCCATCACCTTATTTGGTGACAAAAACACTAAAAATGTGGTTTTGGAAAAAAGCTACAAAGAATATATGGAAGGCTTTACTGACATTGTTACAGGTGATGTACGCCGAGGTTATTTGGATGTGGTGGCTGAATTGCAAAGCCGCTTCCCTAAGCCCGATGAAATTGTGTTAGAAAAAGACAAGAAAGACTTTGCCAAACTATTCGGCGAATATTTGCGGGTAGAAAATATACTGCAAAACTACGATGAATTTGCTGGGCTAAAAGCGTTGCAAAATGTGGATATGGATGATCCAGAGGCAGTCGAGGCATTTAAGGCGAAACACTACCTCAATGATGATGATTTAGTCACGATGCAAGGCATTGACGTGCTAACTGAGCGAGCTATTCAAGATTATCGTTCTACTTATAACGATACGCGCGATTGGCTACGCCGAGAAAAAACCGCGAATGAAAAGGACGCTTCTAGCATTGATTGGGACGATGTGGTTTTTGAGGTAGATTTGCTTAAGTCTCAAGAAATTAATCTGGATTACATTCTTGAGTTGATTTTTGAACACAACAAGAAAAATAAAAATAAATCGGATTTAATTGATGAAGCACGCCGACTTATTCGCGCCAGCTTAGGTAATCGTGCCAAGGAGAACCTGATTGTTGATTTTATTAATCAAATCAACTTAGATGATATTAACGATAAGGCCAACATTATTGAGGCGTTTTTTACCTTTGCTCAAGCGGCACAAAAGCGTGAAGCTTGCGAGTTAATTCGTTCAGAAAATTTAAATGAGGATGCGGCTAAGCGTTACATTACCACTTCGTTAAAACGGGAATACGCAAGTGAAAATGGTACCGAGCTAAATTCAACCTTGCCAAAAATGAGTCCACTCAATCCACAATATAAAACTAAAAAGCAGAGCGTATTCCAGAAAATAGCGGCATTTGTTGAGAAGTTTAAGGGTGTGGGTGGACGGGTTTAACCACAGAGTAAAGCCTTATCCATTATTTTAATTTGGTATAAATTAAACCCGCTTCATTATGTGCTGGTTGATTGAGATGTGGGCGGCATGATGTAATTTTTATTTGAGAGCTTCCTCTGTCGCGTATCTACTGCGTTGGCAGAGTGCTTCCGATGCTCATGGACTAAACGTCCACTGTGTACTTGGGCTCACTCTTCCATCTTATAGCTACATAACAGCTGAAACTTTCAATTCAAAGATGAGTCTAAATGTATTGCTCGTTTTGAAAGCCCGCTTTTTGCGGGCTTTTTTGTTATTTAAATGTGTATTTAATTTACTTAAGTCAATCAGTCTGGTTGATTTTGGTAAGTTTGATCGTGGGGAAGCTAATGGAAAATGATCCAGTTTTATACTCTTATCGACGTTGTCCTTATGCCATGCGAGCTCGCATGGCGATTGCTGCGGCTGGGATTAAGGTTGAGCAACGAGAGATTGTTTTTTGGGCTAAGCCTGAAGAGATGATGTTAGCTACGCCAAAAGGTGAAGTGCCTGTATTGATCTTACCTGATGGCCAGGTAATGGATGAGTGTGATGATGAATTTAAGAGTCACTTGGGTCATTATAAGTATACCGAACGTTTTCCTGAAGAGGAGACAGTGGTCTTTCGTCAAAGGGGAGAGGTATTTATTGCCAAGCTTGAGTCTCTTTTGAAGCATTCACAAGAAAGTGCTTTTTCATTGGTTCTAAATGGATCAAGTACGTCTGTGCTAGATATTGCAATCTTTCTATTTGTGCGCCAATTTGCACATGTGGATAAAGTTTGCTTTGAGCAGGGGGGGGTCCATTTGTGACAAGTGGGTTAAATCAGCATTTAGAAGCGAGCTATTTTGTAAATATTATGAAAAATAGACCCGTCTGGCAGAATAGCCATCAGCCTTTATGGGTGTTAGAGCTATCCTTAAAAACAAGAGATCAATTTTTAGCGAAGGCTTTACGCAGTGTTTACAGAGTCTTGTTGAAACTTAGAAGTTCGTGAGTAGGCTTTAGAAGAAACATGGGTCTATTTTTTAGTTAGAATAGACGGCTAATCAAAGAAGCCGTTTTAGGAAAAGGTATGCAAACGAAGAATCAAAAAGTTCAAGTAGGTATTGTAGGTGGTACAGGTTATACAGGTGTTGAGCTGTTAAGAAACCTTGCAAACCACCCTTCATCAGAAGTGATTATGATTACCTCGCGTAGTGAGGATGGTGTTGCGGTTGCTGATATGTACCCGAACCTTCGTGGCATTTATGATTTAACATTTTCTGTTCCTGATATTGAAAAGCTTAAAAAGTGTGATGTGGTCTTTTTTGCCACACCACATGGGGTTGCTATGAGCATGACACCAGAGTTAATTGCTAGTGGTGTTAAGGTTATCGATCTGGCTGCAGATTTCCGTATTGAAGATCTAGCCGTTTGGCAGCAGTGGTATGGCATGGAGCATACGGGATCGGACCTGATGCCAGACGTAGTTTATGGTCTACCAGAGTATTATCGTACGCGTATTAAAGACGCTAAAGTGATTGCCAACCCAGGTTGCTATCCAACCAGTATTTTGCTGGGCCTACTACCGCTTTTAAATGCAGGATTGATTGAGACTAACTCTATTATTGCGGATGGTAAATCCGGTGTTAGTGGTGCAGGTAAAGGTGCTAATGTTGCGATGCTTGGCGCAGAGATGAGTGAGAGTTTTAAAGCTTACGGTGTTAATGGGCATCGTCACTTACCAGAGATGACAGAGAAGTTGACTGAGATATCAGGTCAAGCGGTTGATCTGACTTTTGTACCACACTTAGTCCCCATGGTACGTGGTATGGAATCGACAATTTATGCGACTTTAAAAGAAGATGTTTCTCAAAAAGAGCTACAAGCACTCTACGAAACAACTTATATTTTTGAACCATTCGTTGATGTGATGCCTGCGGGAAGTCTACCTGAGACCAGAATGGTAAAAGGGTCTAATATGTGCCGTATGGCGATCTATCGTCCAGCGGGAGGTAAGCGTGTGGTTGTGACTTCTGTGATTGATAACCTAGTTAAAGGTGCTGCAGGGCAGGCGATTCAGAATATGAATATTATGTTTGGTTTGACTGAGAATGAAGGACTGACGCAAGTTGCTCTATTGCCTTAATGGCATTAACTTGAATAAAATATAGTGAGCGTAGTGGATATAGCCTACTAGAATGATCAGAAATGAGATGCTAGGAGTTTTTTGTTATACTACGTTTTTCGGCTACAGAGACTCTGAAGACCCTACAAAGAAAGGGTTAATGAGTGCTCAAAAACTATACAAAGGAAACAGATATGTCTGCTATTCCAGCACCATTAGATTTTACTGAAGCAGCTGCTGCGAAGGTAAATGGCTTAATTGAAGATGAGCAAAACCCTAACCTAAAATTACGTGTCTATATTACAGGTGGTGGTTGCTCTGGTTTTTCTTACGGATTTACGTTTGATGAAAATCAGGAAGATGATGATACTGTGGTGACTAAAGAAGGAGTAACGCTGTTGGTTGATTCAATGAGCTTTCAGTATTTAGTGGGGGCAAAGATTGATTATTTAGAAGATCTTCAAGGTGCACGTTTTGTGATAGAGAATCCAAATGCGACTACGACCTGTGGTTGTGGTTCATCTTTCAGTGTTTAACGATTAGAATCGACTATAAATTTAGGACAGGTTATGGAATATATTCCAGGTTTAGCAGGTGTTCCGGCAACGGAGTCAAAGATCTCTTTTATTGATGGTCAGAAAGGGCTATTAGCTTATCGTGGTTATGATATTCAAGAGTTGGCAGAGTACTCCTCTTTTGAAGAGACAACTTTATTACTTCTGTTTGGTGATTTACCAACGGCCGAAGAGCTGGCCAAGTTTGACTGTAAGTTAAAAGAGAACCGCCGTGTTAAATATAATATTCGTGAGATTATGAAGAATCTTCCGTCTACTACTCACCCAATGCACATGTTGCAAGTGGTCGTTGCAAGTTTAGCGAGTTTCTATCCGAGTACTGAGTACATGAAGGGTGGAACAGAGAACGAAGAATATATTAATGATGTAACTGTTAAAATCATTGCGCACATGGGAACCTTAGTGGCCATGTGGGAGCATATGCGCAACGGCTATGATCCTATCGAACCGCGTAAAGATTTAACTTATGCTGAGAACTTCTTATATATGGTCACTGGTGAAGAGCCAGATAAGGATTGGGCACGTCTATTAGATGCCATTTTTATTCTGCATGCTGAGCATACGATTAATGCTTCAACCTTTACAACGATGGTGACGGGTTCAACCTTAGCTAACCCTTGTGCTGTTATCTCAGCAGCAATTGGTTCTCTTTCTGGGCCTCTTCATGGAGGAGCTAACCAGAAAGTAATTGAGATGCTGGATGAAATTGGTAGCCCAGAAAATGCACGTGCTTATATTGAAGAGCGTTTAGCGACTAAAAAAGTAATTTGGGGTATGGGACATCGAGAGTATAAGACCAAAGATCCTCGTGCAACAATACTACAGAAGTTATCATCCTCTTTATTAGAAGGTAAAGATGCTGAGCTAAGTACCAGCTTTAAAACAGCACTTGAAGTTGAGAGGGTTTGCGAAGAGTTACTGGGGCATAAAGGGGTTTACCCTAACGTCGATTTTTACTCTGGTATCTTGTATAAAGAGATGGGCTTTGATGTGGGTATCTTTACACCGATCTTTGCCGTAGCACGTTCTGCTGGTTGGATGGCGCACTGGCGTGAGCAGTTACAGAACAATAAGATCTTCAGACCGACACAGATCTATACGGGGTCTGGTACGGCATGTTATCTACCTGTTGAGCAAAGAGGTAGTGTTAGCGCAAAAGCTAAATAAGAGCCATGCTACTCTCTGATTAATAAGCTTAAAAGGCTTAGAGCAAAAAGCCCGATGAATTAAGTATTCATCGGGCTTTTTTTTGATCTAAATAAGGTAATTATTGGGCTGGGCTGCTTTTCTATACCCCCCCCCTGCTCAATTTATAAACGAAGTTCAATGCAGACCAGAAAAGGTGGTCAAGGGTGCCAAATAGCACCCAAAACAGCATCTCTGTCAGCACCAGTGACTTGTGAAAGTTTTACTGGGGTATTTTCGATGCGTTGTTTTGCTAGCCAAGCACACATCATCGCTTCAATCGCATTCGGGTTAATGCCTGCCTGTTGACTGCTTCTTACGTTACAGTTGGCCAGATGATATTGAATACGCTTAATCAGTTGAGTATTCAAAGCGCCACCGCCAACAACCCAAACAGGTAGTTGCTCAAGGTTAGTTAGGGCTTCTTGTTGAATCAGTTTACTAATTTCAGTAGCGATGCTTATTGCGGTCAACTCATTGAGGGTACAGAGCAGGTCTTTAGCTGAAACGGTATGCTTAAGTGATGCTATTTGCTGATTAAGCCAGTGTGCATTAAAGATGTCTCGCCCCGTGCTTTTAGGTTGAGGTTGAGAAAAATAGGGGTGTACAAGTAGTTGAGTTATTAGCTGATCATCTATTTTACCTTGTGCTGCAAGTTCACCATTTTGATCAAAAGGCCTATTAAAAGTTTTCTGGCTGATCTGATCCATTAGGGCGTTACCTGGGCCTGTGTCATAGCCCTGAGGTGCTGTATTAACATGTTCACTGCTTGGCAGGTATGTGACATTGGCAATGCCACCAATGTTAACCACAAAGCAGGGCTGAACTTGCTGAAAAAGGACTTGATGAAACGCGGGGGCAAAGGGGGCGCCTTGGCCTCCTAATGCCATATCATCTACTCTAAAGTCTGCGACAGTTTGAATCTGTATCTGTTTGGCAAGAAAAGCTGGGTGACCTATTTGCAGTGTCATAGGAATATCGGGCGCATGAAAAATGGTCTGTCCATGGCTACCAATAGCGGTAATCGCCTGTGGGCAAATATTTTTATCACTCAGTAGTTGTTGAGTTGCTTTTACAAGTTGCTGGGCGATATCTGAAGAGAGCTGGCAGAAGGTATTTAGATGAATGGTGGGTGTTTCATTGAGAGTGATGAGTTGTTGTTTTAAGTCATCGGGTAGCTTAGGGCTAATAAAGCCTTGTAGCGTAATCGTTTGCTGACCACACTCAATAAGCGCAACATCAATACCATCAGCACTGGTACCTGACATTAGGCCAATAAATAGTTGTATCTCATTGGAAGCGTTGATCACTCAAATTTCCGTGCAATTTGAGTATTACTATCAAGACGGTCAAGTTGGGTTAATAAGAACTTTGAAGATTGTATAAAGTCACGTCGATATTTTTTGGCAATCGGGCTCGCGTCTGGGAACTTAACCTTTAGTGGATCAACGTGTTTATTTTTTACTCGGAACTCATAATGTAAATGAACTCCTGTAGCTAGGCCTGTTTTACCCATATAGCCTATGATTTGTCCCTGCTTAACTTTCTGACCTTTTTTAACTTTAGCGAATCGTGACATATGGCCATAAAGAGTGGTGAATCGACCAGCATGTTTGATCTTTATATGACGCCCGTAGCCTGTTCCCCAACCTTTAAAGGAGATCTTTCCATCACCGGTGGCTCTGATGGGGGTACCTCTTGGCCCGCCATAATCGACACCTCTATGTGGTCTGGTTCTTTTTAAAACAGGGTGAAAGCGTTTAGGGTTATATTTTGATGTAATGCGAACGTAGTCTACAGGGCTACGTAAAAAGGCTTTTTTAAGATTTTTGCCTTTCTCATTGTAGTAGCCAATCACTTTGCCTTTATCTCGAGCAATAAAGGCGTTATGTTTTGTTTTACCTTTATGGGTTGTAATTTGGGCAGCTAGAATTGCACCATCACCAATGTACTTTCCTCTAAGATATTTTGCTTCATAGATCACTTTAAATGTATCGCCTGACTGCAACTCACGAGAGAAGTCAATATCCCAAGAGAAGATATCTGACAGATTCATAATGTTTCTAGCACTCAAGCCTGCACGCTTTCCAGCAAGATAGAATGCACCTCGTATGGTACCAACGGCTGTTTGAGTCCGAATATCGACAGGTTCTATTTTTTCTTTTAGATGATAGCTGGTATCCGTTTTGACCAATTCATAAGAGAGTGTCTGTGACTTTGGGTAGAGAATTTTTTGTAGTTGATCATGCTTATCAACCCAGATCGTCAGTTTGTCACCCACTCTAAGATTGGTCAGTTTAGAGCTATTTTTTAGTCGACCAATTGCATAGGTTGTAGCTGGAGATATACTGAGTTTATCTAGCGCGGTACTTAATGAGTCGTTTTTGCCAATTCTAACAGAGTGTTCTTGCCACAGTTCTTCAGAATCAACCTTGTCTAAATCAGGTTTTTCTTGATCACTATTGAGTTCAGGCAGGGGAAGTTGAGTTCGTTTTCCCTCAAAAATGCTATTTGCATCGGCACTGAAAAAAATAGATAGAAAGCCAATAAGTGAAAGTGAAGCAACTAACACAGCTTTGACAGATGTTTTTTGAAGGAGGCTATGTTTCATCAGTTTAGCGAGTCATTTAAAGTGAAAAAATAATGAAGTCATTATACCTAGAAAAAAGGTGAAAAGGCTAAAGGCTTAGTGCTGAACCATGATAAATAGAGTGAATATTAACCAGCATAATGCACTTTTTTGATTAGAGGGGGGATAATTCTAAAGGCTTTTACGTATTTATATATTTCGGGGTTGAATCTGCCATGTATTTACGTATTAAATTTTGGTTTTAAGAAGAATGCTACAGCCAAAGTCTGTTTGAGTCACTTTTTCAATTTGGTGTTTATTCACTTTTGCCCAGCTGGCAATATCTTTTTCTGCACCAGGATCTGTGCACTCAATTGCAATGAGCTCCCCGCCTTGGCTTTTACGAACTTGTTGTTGAAGCTTGATGACAGGCATTGGGCATTTTAAACCTTTGGCATCTACTTGGTAATTAGGGGTTTGATCTGTCATCTTTACATCTTTATTAGTGATTTCTAAGGCGTGTATAGCTATATATGTATTATAAATATAGGTATAATTAGCGCTATTTTTTAGACGATTTTACATCCAATCGGTTAATGTCACAATTTTAGAAACATTAAAGTTTCAAAATAGATGAAATTAGTCAGAAGATAAGGTTAAGAGGTTCAAACTGTGTCGGTAAAAGCAGCAACAGATATTCGTACATTCCAGGGGTTAATTCAAACTCTACAGGCATTTTGGGCTGAGCAGGGGTGTGTTGTTATGCAACCCTATGATAATGAGATGGGGGCGGGAACTTTTCATCCATCTACATTCTTAAAATCAATTGGTCCTGAGCCTTGGCGTGCAGCTTATGTTCAGCCTTGTCGTCGTCCAACCGATGGTCGATATGGTGAAAACCCTAACCGTCTACAGCACTACTACCAGTTTCAGGTAATGTTAAAGCCTTCTCCAGATAATATTCAAGAGCTTTATTTAGAGTCCTTAAAAGCGATGGGCGTTGATCCTCTAGAGCACGATATCCGTTTTGTAGAAGATAACTGGGAGTCACCAACTTTAGGTGCTTGGGGTCTTGGCTGGGAAATTTGGATGAATGGTATGGAAGTGACACAGTTCACTTACTTTCAGCAAGTAGGGGGTATTGAGTGTCGCCCTGTTACCGGTGAGATCACTTATGGTCTTGAGCGTATTGCAATGTATCTGCAAGGTGTAGATAGTGTTTATGACCTTGTTTGGGTAGATGGCCCTGATGGGAAAGTCACCTATGGCGATATCTTCCACCAAAATGAAGTGGAAATGTCGACTTATAACTTTGAGCACGCTGATACAGAGATCCTATTTAGAACCTTTGATGAGTGTGAGCAAGTTTTCAAAAAGTTAGTGGAGGAGAAGTTACCGCTACCAGCTTATGAGCAAGTATTAAAAGCGTCTCACGCATTCAATATGTTAGATGCTCGTCATGCGATTAGTGTCACTGAGCGTGCTCGTTATATTGGCCGTGTTAGAACTATGGCGAAACAGATCGCGCAGTCATATTATGAAGGACGTGAAGCATTAGGGTTCCCGTTGGTAAAAAATAAAGAATCTAAGCAGGGGGGGGCGAAATAATGTCTATTACTACTGAAACATTTTTGGTTGAAATTGGAACAGAAGAGTTACCTCCAAAAGCGCTTACAAAATTAAGCAATGCATTTGCCTCTGGCATTGAAGCGGGCTTAACTGAAGCGGAACTCTCATTTGGTGAAGTAAAGGTTTATGCAGCACCTCGTCGTTTAGCAGTATTGATTGAAGGTCTACAAACCGTTCAGAATGATAAAGTCGTTCAGCGTAAAGGGCCAACCAAAAAAGCTGCTTTTGATGCGGAAGGTAATCCTTCTAAACCGTTACTAGGTTTCTTACGTGGTTGCGGTGGTGCAACAGCAGATGACTTGGTTGAGATCGAGACGGATAAAGGCGTTTGGATGGCGTATAACCTTGAGCAAAAAGGTGCATCAGTTGAGAGTCTTCTGCCTGATATGGTGAGTCAATCATTAGCTAAACTGCCAATTCCTAAACGTATGCGCTGGGGGGCTTCTGATATTGAGTTTGTTCGCCCTGTACATTGGGTGTTGATGTTACTTGGTGATAAAGTGGTTCCTGCAACTATCCTAGGTCATGAAACATCAAATACCACTAAAGGTCACCGTTTCCACGCGCCTGCAGAATTACTCATTTCACATCCAAGTACTTATGTTGAAGCGTTAGAATCGAAAGGTTATGTTCAGGTAGACTTTGCTGCGCGTAGTGCAAACATTGTAAAGCAAGTTAAAGAAGCGGCTCAACAGTCAGGTGGAACAGCTATTATTAATGCTGATCTATTAGAAGAAGTCACAGCACTCAATGAGTGGCCAGTTGCCGTTGTTGGTGACTTTGATGAAAACTTCCTATCAGTACCTTCAGAAGCATTAATTTCAGCGATGGCAGGGCATCAAAAGTACTTCCATATGGTTGATGCTGATGGTCAATTGATGGCTAAGTTTATTACGGTTAGTAATATCGAAAGTAGTAATCCTGCTTCGGTTAAGTACGGTAATGAACGTGTTATTCGTCCACGTTTAGCGGATGCTAAATTCTTTTGGGATCAAGATCGCAAACAGCCTTTAGATCATTTCTTACCGCGTTTGAAAACAGTAGTTTTTCAAAAACAGCTAGGTACGCTGTTTGATAAGGTTGAGCGTTTAGAAACCTTAACCGTTACCATCGGTAAGCCGTTAGGTGTGAAGCCAGAGATTTGTGAGCGTGCTGCACGTTTGTCTAAGTGTGATTTACTGAGTGAAATGGTAGGTGAATTCCCAGACCTTCAAGGAGTGATGGGGCGTTACTACGCAACAGAACAAAAAGAGAATGTAGGTGTTTCTGAAGCGATTGAAGCACAATATCAACCACGTTTTTCAGGGGATTCACTACCAGAATCTGCCGTTGCGCAAGCTTTAGCCATTGCCGATAAGTTAGATACCATTACGGGTATCTTCGGTATTGGTCAGGTACCAACAGGTGATAAGGATCCGTTTGCTCTACGTCGTGCTGCACTTGGTTTAGTGCGTACCATGATCGAGAAGCAACTAGACCTAGATCTACGTTTCTTAATTGAAGAGAGTTTGGCGCTACATGAGTCTGTTGAATCAACAGAGAAACTAGTGAATGATATCTATGATTTTATTATGAGCCGTTTACGTGCTTATTACGCTGATCAAGATATCAGTGCTGAGCAGTTTGAAGCGGTACGTGTTTGCCGACCTTCGCACCCTATAGATTTTGCAAAACGCATAGAAGCGGTTAAGCAGTTTAGCCAGATGGATGGTGCTGAAAGTTTAAGTGCGGCTAATAAGCGTATCAGCAATATCCTAAAAAAGGTTGAAGGTGAACTGTCTGAAACGGTAGATGTCTCTTTATTTGAAGTGGATGCTGAGAAGGTTCTATGGACTGCTCTCGATGCTCTACGTGAAACCGTTAGTGAACAGATCTCTGCTCGTGACTATACGGCAGCCATCGGTTCTTTAGCGACGATTCGTGAAGCGGTAGATGCTTTCTTTGATGATGTTATGGTGATGGCTGATGATATTAAAGTTCGCCAAAACCGTTTGGCTCTACTGAATCAAATCTACCAGTTGTTCTTACAAGTGGCTGATGTCTCTAGACTGTAAGGTCGGAATGAAACTAAAGTGATTAAACAAGTTCCCGCTTAGAGCGGGAATTTGTGTTTATAGCGAGTGAACAAAGTGCAAAAAATTATTGTCTTAGATCGTGATGGGGTTATTAATATTGATCGTGATGATTATATTAAAAATGTCGATGAGTGGATTGCTGAACCAGGCAGTATTGAGGCGATTAAACGCTTAAAACAAGCTGGTTGGACAGTGGCGGTTGCCACTAATCAGTCTGGTATTAAACGGGGTTATTATACGCGTGCAGGCATGAGTGAAATTCATCAGAAGATGCAAGATTTGTTGGGTGAATTTGGTGTTGACTGGATCAGTTATTCACCCTATTTAGGGGATGATAACTCGCCATCCCGTAAGCCTGGCTCAGGAATGTTGACGGCGATAGAACTTCGTTACGGTCGAAGTTTGGCGGGTGCTCCGATGGTGGGCGATACCACGAAAGATATGCAGGCGGCCTTGTCTAAACAGATGAAGCCTTATTTGGTTAAAACAGGTAAAGGTGCTGTGATAGTGGCATCTGCTCATGCAATCTTAAGTGAATATGATATTCCTGTTTATGACAATTTAGCAGCAGTGGTGGAGGCAATTTTAAAATGAAACTCATTTGGTTTTTACGCTCAGTGGTATTTGCTTTTGGGCAGGGGGGGACGCTTATTCTATTTTCTGTTATTGGACAGTTCACGCGACCTTTCTCGATTAAAACACGTTATCACTTTATGCATTACTGGGCGCGTTTTTGTCTAGTATGGTTACGTTGGACTTGTGGCGTGTCTTATCAAGTACACGGTAGAGAGAATATCAAAACTGATCAAGCGGGACTTATCTTATCTAGGCATGAATCAGCTTGGGAGACTTTGGCGCTTCAGGAGATCTTTCCGCGTCAGGCTTATGTGTTAAAAAGAGAGTTACTTAAGATTCCATTTTTTGGCTGGGGAATGGCACTACTTAACCCGATTGCGATTGATCGAGGTGCAGGCCGTAAAGCGCTAAATCAATTGATTAAGCAAGGCAAATCTCGTTTAGAGCAGGGGGATTGGGTTGTGGTTTTTCCTGAGGGAACGCGTATGCCGCCTCAGCAACTGGGTAAAGTCAATATTGGTGGCTCAATGTTGGCGAGTAAGGCAAATGCGCCTGTCTACTTGGTGGCTCATAACGCAGGTAGTTGCTGGCCGAAGAATAGTTTTATTAAACGCCCTGGTGTGATCGATATCTATATTAGCCCAGCACTAGATGTCTCAGAAATGTCTGTAGCAGAAATTAATGCTGAAGCAGAGCAGTGGTTTAAGTCACATTTAACCTTGGCTGACGATAAGCAGTAAAAGTTATCTAGGAGAGCCTCTAAATAAATGATTATGTAATTTATAATGATTTCAGATAGGGGGGGGTAGGTGTTTAGGTACTTTATCTTAGTGTCATCTAGGTGTATGAAAGGATGCTTACAGTTGCCAGTTGATTGGCTTTTTTTGATGTCTGAGAAGATATTCATTTGTTTGAGAGAAAGGCTGGCTGCCATAGAATCCACGGTAGGCAGATAGGGGCGATGGGTGTGGGCTTTCAATTACAAAATGTTTTTGACGGTTTATCATCTTGCCCTTCTTCTGGGCATAAGCCCCCCATAGAATAAAGACACAATGTTCATTGTGATCATCAATTGTTTGAATTATCGTATCGGTAAACTGTTCCCAGCCTCTGCTTTGGTGTGCGTTGGCTTTACCTGCTTCAACACTTAAAACGGCGTTGAGGAGCAAAACACCTTGTTCAGCCCAAGGCTGTAGGCAGCCTGTATGACGGTTATCTATATTAAGATCACTAAGTAGTTCTTTATTGATGTTGAGTAGTGATTTGGGTAGGGGGGTGACTTCTGGCTGAACAGAGAAACAGAGTCCATGCGCATGTCCAATCGTTGGGTAAGGGTCTTGACCTAAGATCACGACTTTAACTTGGTCTAGTAGCGTACTATTGAGGGCATTAAACCGCTGAGATTTTGCTGGTAAAATAGTTTTACCAGCGCGAGCCTCCTCAACCAAAAAAGTCTGTAGAGCCTGCATATAAGGTTGATTAAATTCTCCGCTAAGTGCGGTTTGCCAGCTAGGGTGCAGATCGGTTGGTGTCATAGAGTATCAATGGTTGTTTTTTTTAGTTACGGAGAGAGACGAGCAATTGACCAGTCTTGTTTGTTTGCATCTGGTAGATAGATAAATCTATCATGTAATCGGTTTGGACGACCCTGCCAGAACTCAAATTTACTCGGAACTAAACGGTAGCCACCCCAGTGTTCAGGATGCGGAATGGGGTGGTCAGCATATAAGGCCTTGTTGCTGGCAAAGGTCTCCTCAAGCACCTGTCTACTAGCCACTTCTTGACTTTGTATCGAGCTTAAAGCAGCAATTTGGCTATCACGTGGTCTTGATGCAAAATAGGCTTGAGACTCCTCTAATGAAACCTTGTCTAGAATCCCTTCAATACGCACTTGGCGCTCAAGTTCAGGCCAGAAAAATAGCAGAGAAGCTTTTTGGTTGCCAATGATCTCATGGCCTTTAGCACTGTCATAATGGGTATAAAAAACAAACCCTCTTGTATCGGCCTCTTTAAGTAGGACGATACGGTTATGAGGTTGACCCGATGGATCGACCGTTGCAACAGACATGGCCGTTGCATCCTTATTTGGGCTAGCAAGCGCATCATCCATCCAGCTTGTGAATTGTACAAAAGGCGATGTTTTTAATTGTGTTTTACTTAGGCCAGGGGCGTCGTAGTCACGGCGCTCTTGTTGGTAGTCTCGATTAGGCATAATATGATATGATTCTGAGTTAATTGTTTCATCCATTCTATCACTAGGAGTCTTCACTGTGAGTGAAAACTACAACGCATCAGAAATTGAAGTTTTAACAGGCTTAGATCCTGTCCGTAAACGCCCAGGTATGTACACGGATACCACGCGTCCTAACCATTTAGCACAAGAAGTGATTGATAACAGTGTGGATGAGGCAATTGCAGGTTTTGCCAGTGAAATTACGGTAACACACTACTCTGATGGTTCAATGAGTGTTGTAGATAATGGTCGTGGTATGCCTGTGGATATCCACCCTGAAGAGGGTGTATCGGGTGTTGAAGTAATTATGACTCGTCTTCATGCTGGAGGAAAGTTCTCTAATAAAGCCTATCAATTCTCTGGTGGACTTCATGGGGTAGGAATCTCTGTAGTCAATGCACTATCCAACCGAGTTGAGATACAGATCCGTCGTGACAGTAAAGTACATACGATTGCTTTTGCTAATGGGGAGGTGATTGAACCTCTAGAGGTGATGGGAAAAGTAGGCAAGAAAAATACTGGTACTTTTTTACGTTTCTGGCCTGATGCACAGTTTTTTGATTCACCTAAATATGCTTTAACTCGTTTAAAACATCTATTAAGAGCCAAAGCCGTTTTAAGCCCTGGCTTAAAAATGAAATTTATTGATGAAGAGTCAGATGAGACCACTGAGTGGTATTTTGAGGATGGTCTAAAGGATTATCTGAATGATGCCTTAGATGGATTAGAAAGACTACCATTAGAAGGATTTATTGGTGAGAGTAATGCGGAGAATGAAGGGGTGGCTTGGGCGATTACTTGGTTAGTGGAGCCGAGTGAAACACTAATGGAAAGTTACGTTAACTTAATTCCAACACCACAAGGTGGGACGCATGTTAATGGTTTGCGTTCAGGAACCACCGATGCGATTAGAGAGTTTTGTGAATTTCGTAATCTGATTCCTCGCGGTGTAAAAATCACCCCTGAAGATGCTTGGTTGAATGTCGCCTTTGTATTATCGGCAAAACTTCGAGAGCCACAGTTTGCAGGTCAAGTTAAAGAGCGTTTATCTTCCCGTGAGTGCGTACCTTTTATCTCAGGTGTGGTGAAAGACGCTCTGAGTCTTTGGTTAAATCAACATACTGACGTTGCTGAAAAAATTGCCGATATGGTGATTATGAATGCGTCTAACCGTAGTAAAAAAGCCAAAAAAATTACCCGTAAGAAAATTACCTCTGGCCCCGCATTGCCTGGAAAATTAGCAGATTGTACGGAGGTGGATCTTACACGAACAGAGTTGTTTTTGGTTGAGGGAGATTCAGCAGGGGGGTCTGCTAAGCAGGCGCGTGATAAAAACTTTCAGGCCATTATGCCGTTGCGAGGCAAGATTTTAAATACTTGGGAAGTTGACTCTGGACAGGTGCTTGCTTCACAAGAGATTCATGATATTAGTGTTGCCATTGGTGTTGACCCTGGTACGGAAGATATCAGTGGATTACGTTACGGTAAGATCTGTATTCTTGCTGATGCGGATTCAGATGGGTTACATATTGCAACGTTGATCTGTGCCCTGTTTGTGAAACACTTTCCAAACCTAGTTTCTCAGGGACATATCTATGTTGCTATGCCGCCTCTATACCGTATCGATGTGGGTAAAAAAGTATTTTATGCTTTGGATGAACCTGAACGTCAGGGGATATTGGATAGAATTAGTGCTGAGAAAATGCCCGGCAAAGTCTCTGTTACTCGATTCAAAGGCTTGGGTGAAATGAACCCTCCGCAATTGCGTGAAACGACAATGCTGCCAGAGACACGTCGTTTGATTCAGCTACAGTTACAAGAGCATGATTTGGACTCTCATTTAATGGATATGCTTTTGGCCAAAAAACGCTCAGGAGACCGAAAAGTTTGGTTGGAAGATAAAGGAGATTTGGCCGAGGTCTAAAAACTTTTTACTAATAATAGATCTTCAATTATCTAAAAAAGCCCTATCAGGGCTTTTTTTATGCATGATACATAAATGAAAATCTTTTAATTAAGGAGCATGGGCGTGAAGAAAATAGTCTCTTTGGCTTGCTGTCTAACAATACTGCTGAGTGTTAATGTGCTGGCTGAGGTAAAAACAAAGGTTGTTGGTGATTTTCATATGACCCTGTATCAGGGGAGTTACGGTGAAATTAGCGATTTTCAACTGTTTACCAAGTTAGCTGATAAAGAGGTCTACTTTGGTGTTTCTTGTTCGAATAGAACCCCTTTCCCTCTATTACAGGTACTGCTATTTAATGAAAATAAGTGGATGACGGATTCAGCAGTTCTACACGTTAACTATGGTTTCTTATCAAACGAACTTGCAGAGTTAGAGCCTGGTTTAGTCCCTCTGAAAGGCACGCTAAGCTCAGTGAAAAAGGCCAAGAAGGATATGAATAATATTCGTCTAGAAGTGGATACTGCGCGTATTAAAAGTATGCGTGCCTTGCAGGTGGTTTATACCCAGTTTCTTAAGCAGTTAAAGTCAGAGTCTATGATTTATATTCAATTGATTCATAGAGACTTTGGTAAGAGAGAGTATCACTTCTCCTTAGAAGGGTTAAGTGCTTTGTTAGAACCTTATGAGTCTGTTTGTCGTTAATTAAATTAGCTTTATTCGTGAGGCATAAAAAAGTCAGCAATTTCTGACTTTTTTATGGGTAATTGTTTTAGCCTAAATTGAGTTTTATATAGCTTTAATTAAGTGACTTTAACCTGTCTGTTGTTTTGCACCCTCGAGGAGCCCTAGAGCAGGGGGGGTAAATATTCATCATCTGTTGAGTTGCTTAAATCAGCCTCTACTAAATCAATTAAGTGCAGTATCTCCACTGAGTATTTAAGTGCTTGTTTATGTATTAGTCGAGCATGCTCATAGTCATCTAGGGCACAGGCACTCACTACTTGACCCGCTATGGTGTGGAACTCGGCATGTACTTGAATTAACTCAGGCATATGTGCAAGATGTTTATATTTTTGACCATCTGTTGCAATCCAGTGTCCAAGTGGACAACCGTCAGCTTTATCAGCATCTTCCGCATGTAGGCTCGTTTTCTGACCTGCGATGAGCAGCTCTAGATTAGTGAGCCAAGCATTGTGTTTCATTTTAGCATCCGAGAACTCTATATTTAGATGAGCGTGAAGATGTCTATCCTTTAAATCAGGGTTAATTTTAAAACGGCTAATAAATTCAGATTGTTGACTCGCTTCATTTTTCATCTCATTAGCGGTTGCAGATAGCTGATCTACTAAGGCAGCATTTTGTTGTGTCATATTATCCAGCGTGATGACAGCATCATTTACTTGTTCAAGGCTGCTGGTTTGTTCCTGGGTGGTGGTGGCAACTTTCGAAACATGGTGCTCAACTTGTTTAATTTGTTCGACCATATTTTTAAAGACACCATTGGTTTTCTCAACCAGTTTGGTACCGCTATTTATTTGCTGTGTAGCTGAGCCAATCAGACCAGAGATATCTTTAGCAGCACTGGCTGATTTTTGAGCAAGGCTACGAACCTCTGCAGCAACTACTGCAAACCCTCGGCCTTGTTCACCTGCACGCGCGGCTTCTACCGCTGCGTTAAGGGCGAGTAAATTTGTTTGAAAAGCGATACTATCAATAACGCTGGTGATCTCTCTAATTTTGTGGCTCAGAAGTGAGATATCAGTCATAGCATCTAGCGTCTGTGCCATGACTTCTATACCATCTTCGGCAACCTTGGCGACACTGTGTGATAACTCATTGGCCTTTTGTGTCTGTTCAGTCGACCTTTGTACGGCTGACGTCAGTTCATCCATGTTCGCAGCGGTCTCCTCTAAAGAGGCTGCTTGACGTTGGGTTCTATCAGCCAGATCATCACTGGCAATAGACACTTGTGTAGACATTTCACTAATTGATTCGGAGCCAATTTTAACTTGCCCTAAGGTGATCTCTATATTGTTAAGTGCATTGTTCATGGCAATCTTCATTGCCAGCAGATCACCAATATAGTTGGATTCAAGTCGTAGCGTCATATCCCCTTCACTCATCCCTGATAAAATATCATTGAGCGATTGCAGTGTCGTAGAGAAGCTTGATAGTAGTTCGTTAATAGAGGTCGATAGTGTTTTTTCAAAACCAGTAAGGTTGCTATCATTAATATGGCCGCTTAGTGCCCCCTTTGATGCAGCGTGAACAATCTTTTGTATATTTTGTTCAATGGCTAAGTGGTCGGTGATATTTTTCCACTCAATTACGGTTCCAATACGCTGACCTGTGTGGTCAATAATAGGATCCATAATGAGATCTAAGGTGAGTGTTCCCACTTCTATCTGGCTTTTATGAGTCGTACTTAAAGACTCTAAGTGACTTAGTTGTTCTTTAGGGTTATTAAATAGCTCTTCAAAACGCTGTCTGAGTAAGTTTTGACAATCTAAATTAGGCAGTACTTTCTTTAATTCAGCTTCGGCACTGTTAAACATTTCAACAACTGACTTGTTGTGAAAAATAATGCTGTTAAATCGATCAATCACCATGATATTTGATGAGGTTGCATTTAATGCACTCTCGATACGCTGTGAATCATTTAAAGCTGCTTTGACCGCTTCAAAGTCAGCACCAAGTTTGATCTGTAGTGAGCTGAGTCTGCCTAATATTTTGGGAACAAGCGCACTGCCTTTTGAATCAATCTTCTCGTTAAAATTACCTGCACTTATCTCGGTGATGTGCTGATAGAGTTTTGTAAGGTATTTGTTATTAACTCTGCTGGTTATCATGATGAGAATGATAAGAGTAAAGTCAAAGCCCTTAAAGAATGCATTAGGAATGCCTAAAAAAGACTCTTCAATAAAGAGGGTAATAAATAGTGAGCAGATAAGTAGGATGGAAAGAGCGCTAATAATTGATGATGGTTCAATATTATGGGTTAATTTCAGCTTGTCTTTATAGCTAAATACAGCACCATTTTTAAGTTTAATTTTACCTGCATCAATGGCTTGATAAGCTTGCTCAGCAGCAACCTTTTGCTCTGGTGTTGCGGGTTTTCTAACAGAGAGATAGCTGGTAATTTGGCCATTTTCAAAAATAGGCGTGGTATTTGCCTCAACCCAGTAGTGATCTCCATTGTTACGGCGATTTTTTACAATTTGCGACCAAGGCTTTCCTGATTGAATTGTCTGCCAGAGGTCTTCAAATACCGATGCGGGAATGTCGGGGTGTCGTAAAATATTATGTGGCTGACCTACAAGTTCACTCCACTCATAGCCACTGGCTTCTATAAAGGCTTCATTGGCCTCAATGATGTTTCCGGCAGTATCTGTTTTTGAAACGATAATTGTCTCTGGATTAAGAATATACTCTTGTTGAGTAATGGTTCCATTGTCCCGCATAAGTTTTCCTTTATTCATTGTAGTTAACAATTGCTACGCTGAAGCTTATTCAACGATGGCTGAGCTTACTTTATGGCATTGTTAGAATGTTTAGCGGAAATGTGAGAAGAGGAGGGGTAAGAGGACATATTGCGTTGTCTATCTAGTGCAGCTTGGCAATCTTAAAAGGCTAAGATCCATAGCTTTCCGTCCTTGCTTCACAACAAGTTTGGCTAATTAACTGGATGTGAGTATACAAAAATGAATATTTATTCATAGATGAATTTTACTAATAATTGGAGTTTTCTTAATGTGTAATAACTAACTATAGTTAATTGTGTAAAACAGCTTACATATTGTTTGCTGCTTTATAGTGATAAGTGCTTATTTTGAGTAGGGGGGGAGGTGTATCGATATAACAAGCCAATGGTAAGGTTCTATATTTTTTGTTTAAAGCGCTCGTGGTAGCTGATAAAGCCTTTAATGACTAAGTCTTCATGAAGATCTAGTGTTGCAAACTCAATCCCAACTAGAAATTGATTTTGTACAGAGGCGATTCGAGAAACTTTAGCAGGAATTGCTAGAGGATTATCACTGTCATGGTTTGGTAGGCTAAAAAGTAAAGTGACCAGTTGATCAACAGGAATAGATTCATTACATAAAAGACCTGAACCACAAAGGGATATGTCTAAAAGTTTTGCATGGCACTCTTGATCGGCTATTTTTAGTTTTGCCGAGCGGTTGACTGAAATTCGTTGAAATTTTCTGTTTTCTTGGGTCATAGTCATTTTAGTTTGTACTTATATTAGTGGTAAATGATTGATTAAATAGTTATTAGTGCCAACCTTGTAATGAGTGACTAGCCTATCATGTTTTGTCTATGTTGTACTCTCTACAGGTATTGTGAGATTGTTTTTTAGCCGAAAAGTATCATTAAATTGGGAGTGTGTTGTTTTTTCAAAAAAACAAGTAATTTATCTTAGTTTAAAAGAAAGGTTTATATTTTTAGAGACTATCCGTCATTAATTGGTTGGGAGCTAGCTGCTAAGGGCGAGTTTCTACTCGTAGTATGGTAAATTATGAGGTTATAAGACAGGTTGGGCAAAGTAGGGTAATAAAACCATTAGTTGAATAATTTGGTTAAAATTTTTGTGCTTTTGTTAGTTTATTAATGATTTTAATTAGGATGTGATCTATGGGCTTTTTCATTTCGGTTGAGAATATCAAGTGTGGTGGTTGTGCCAACAGTATTCGTCAAAAATTAACGGCACTTGAAGGTATCGAGTCAGTTGATGTCGATGTTGACACGGGGCAGATTACCATTAGCCTAGCCAGTCAGGTTGATCAAGATAGTATGGAAGCAAAGATTAAGGCCAAACTGTTGTCGATAGGCTACCCAGAGGTTGGCACAGTAGAAGGTTTGACCTCGGTGGGGGTGAAGGCAAAATCTTTTGTTTCTTGTGCTATTGGTAAAATGTCAGATAAAAAATAAATTACATAATTAACTGACTGAAATGAGTCTGTTTTAACGGTATTTAGGGAGAGAGTTCAGTGTCACAACAAACCATTAACTATGAAGGTATTGAGCAAAAAAGTGTTGCTGAATTCACGGAAAAAGCCTACTTAGATTATGCGATGTATGTCATTTTGGACAGAGCGTTGCCACATATTGGTGATGGCTTAAAACCTGTACAGCGAAGAATTATCTATGCCATGTCTGAGCTGGGTCTGAAAGCCTCCTCTAAGCATAAAAAATCTGCCCGAACAGTGGGTGATGTTTTAGGTAAGTTTCATCCTCATGGTGACAGTGCTTGTTATGAAGCCATGGTATTGATGGCGCAGAATTTCTCCTTTCGCTATACCTTGGTCGATGGGCAAGGGAACTGGGGGTCAATGGATGATCCTAAATCTTTTGCTGCCATGCGTTATACCGAAGCACGGCTGTCTAAATTTAGTCAGTTATTACTTGAAGAGACAGGGCTAGGAACGGTTGATTGGACGCCCAATTTTGATGGTACATTAAATGAACCACTTGTTTTGCCTGCGCGCGTACCGCATGTTCTCTTAAATGGCACCTCAGGAATTGCTGTCGGGATGGCAACGGATATTCCTCCGCATAATTTAAGAGAGGTTATTGCAGGTTGTGTCGCATTAATAGCCAATCCAAATATGACGGTTGAAGAATTAGTTGAACTGATCCCGGCGCCTGATTACCCAAATTCAGCTCAGATTATCACCCCTAAAGAGGATCTACTTAAACTCTACCAGACAGGGCATGGCTCTATTCGACAGCGAGCACACTATACTATTGAAGATGATGTAAATGTGGTGATTGATGCACTGCCTTATCAAGTCTCTGGTACTAAGTTAATGGAGCAGGTTGCAGCACAGATGCGAGCTAAAAAACTACCAATGGTTGTTGATTTAAGAGATGAGTCTGATCACGAAAATCCAGTACGATTTGTAGTTGAACTAAGATCTAAACGGGTTGATGTTGAAACGGCGATGTTGCATCTGTTTGCGACCACTGACCTTGAGAAAAGCTATCGTGCAAACTTTAATGTCATCGGTTTAAATGGCCGTCCTCAGGTTAAGAATTTGCACAGCATGCTATCTGAGTGGCTCGTTTATCGAACAGAGACGGTTCGCCGTCGTTTACAGTACCGTTTAGATAAGGTCTTAGCTCGCCTACATATTTTAGACGGGATGTTGATTGCCTTTCTAAATATTGATGAAGTGATTGCCATTATTCGTGAAGAAGAGAAGCCAAAGCCTGCGTTAATGGCACGTTTTGGATTGTCTGATACACAAGCAGAATCGGTTTTAGAGTTAAAACTAAGGCACTTAGCACGCTTAGAAGAGATGAGAATCCGCACGGAGCAAGCGGAGCTGGAAAAAGAGCGTAAAAAATTAGAACAAATTTTAGGCAGTGCGGCACGTTTGAAAACATTGGTTAAAAATGAATTACTCAGTGATGCCGAAGCTTTTGGCGATGATAGACGTTCACCTCTGGTTATTGGCCGAGCCGCACAGGCTATGAGTGAGCAAGACTTGTTACCTTCAGAAGCGGTAACGGTTGTCTTGTCTGAGAATGGTTGGGTTAGAGCAGCAAAAGGTCATGATATTGACGGATACTCTTTAGGGTATAAATCTGGTGATGCTTTCTGTGCTCAAGAGAGTGGACAAAGCCGCCAGACAACCGTTTTTCTAGATAGTACAGGAAGAGCTTATGCACTGCCTGCTCATAGTTTACCTTCAGCAAGATCCCATGGAGAACCTTTAACAGGTCGATTAAATCCACCCACGGGGGCGGTGTTTACTCAAGTATTAATGGGGCAGCCAGAAGATAGAGTTGTATTGGCATCGAGTGCTGGTTTTGGTTTTATCGTTAAGCTAGAGAATCTCTACTCAAAAAGTAAGGCGGGTAAAACATCCATTAGCGTACCGTCTGATAATGTCGTGTTACAACCTGCCAAAGTAAAAGATGATCAGTGGTTGGTTGTGGTTACCAGTGAACCTAGAATGCTGGTGTTCCCTGTTGATGAGCTACCCGTGCTAGCAAAAGGTAAAGGTAATAAGTTAATTCAGTTGCCCAAAGGCGAGAAGGTTTGTGCTGTTTTTGCCTTTACTCCTGGTGTGAAGTTAGTATTGAAAGCAGGTAAATATGAGAAGGTATTTGGCCCAACAGCAATAGAGGAAGCATTCTCTTCTCGCGCGAAAAAAGGGTTTCCACTGCCTAGAACATTAAAAAACACAACGCAGATTCGATTGTCTGAGTAATTCATCTCTCCTTTCTAATGAAGGGTTGACTGTGTTAAATATCATATTAAGTCTTTTAGAATCCTAAACAGGCATACCTTTTGCTTTTATCGTTAGATATAAAGCACCGTCAAAAAAATGCTACTTGTTAAATGCATTTATATGAAAGTCACTTGTCGTGGTTGCTGGTGGTCAATTAAAGGTAAATTATAAATTATGTTTGCTAAGCCAATTGGTATTCTTATTATTACACTAAGTTTCTTTGGTGGGTTCATGTTGATGGGGGGTAACCTTCTATCTTTATGGCATCCATCAGAGCTAGTCGTAATTTTGGGACTCGCGCTAGGTACATTTTTAGCGTCTACGCCCGTCTATGTCTGGAAACGCTCTATTCAGTTTCTTGGGCGTTATTACACGGGTGAGAAAGTGACCCAGCAGGTTTATATTGATACATTAGGACTTTTAGAAGAGTTGGCTAGACTGTCTCGTTCGGCAGGCGTGCTGGCGTTAGAAAAACATATTATTAGTCCTGAAAATAGCCCTATCTTTTCTAGTTACCCTGCCACCTTAAAGCATAGTGATCTAAAGAAATTTATTATTGATAACTTTAGCTATCTATTACTGAACCCACCTAAAAGTCAAAATTTTCAACATTATTTAGAGGATCAAATAGAAGATATTGTGAGCTCTATGTCAGAAGTGCCAAAAGCAGTTGGCAAAGTGGCAGACTGGTTACCAGGTTTTGGGATAGTTGCCGCTGTTTTGGGGGTTATTCTTACCATGGAATTACTTGGTGGTGATATGGATGTTGCTAAAATTGGTATGGCAATAGGTGCCGCTTTGGTCGGAACCTTAACAGGCGTTTTTGTTGCCTTTGCTGTTTTAGCACCTTTTGTGCATGCAGTAGAAGTGATGATTCGTCAAGATCGTGCTCTATTAGAGATGACCTCTTCCTTCTTATCTGCCTATGCAAATGGTGTTTCTCCAAGCTTGGTCGCTGAGATTGGTCGTCAGCGTGTTCCGCCTGAATTTGAAATACCAAGAAAAGAGCCGTAGTAAATGATGATTTTGCTGACTCAAAACATTGAAGAGGTTATCTAGTGTCTCGTCGTCGGCGAGGTCATGATGATGGTGGCGCACATGGTGGCTCGTGGAAAATTGCTTTAGCGGATCTGATGACTGTTTTAATGGTTTTCTTTTTGGTGATGTGGCTAATGGCTGTTGTTGAGCCAACTCAGCGAGATCTATTTGTTAAAAGCATTCAGGGAGAGCCCGTCGATACGGGGAGTGGAGATGACCAAGATTTGGTGCCTCCTCAAGAGAGCGTGATTGACCTAGAGATGAAACCGCCAGCAACCATCCAAGAGATTGAGGCGGCTATGCAAGACATCAATCCTAATGATATTAATATCGAGGATACTGAAGAATATACTAAGATTACTCTTAAATCGGATAGTTTCTTTGAGAGTGGGCGTGCAACGATTAGTGATAAAACACGCGAGCAATTAGAGGTGTTAGGTGAAACTTTAGCTGGCAGAGAACAGACCATGGTGATTACTGGCTATACCGATAATATGCCCATTAGTAATTTTCAGTTTCCATCTAACTGGGAGTTATCTGCTGCTCGAGCAGCAACCGTTGCACGCACTTTTATTGATATGGGGTTAGATAAAGAGCTGCTGACCATTGTGGGTAAAGGGGATAATGATGCCGTTGCTCCAAATAGGTCTGCTTACGGTCGCTCTCTTAATCGCCGCGTGATTATCATGATTGATAAACGTCCAAAGACGAACGAATTTATACCTTATTAGGTTTCTCCGAACAGAGCTGACAAGCAGAATCCTTCTTAAGGTTAAGTGTTCGGATCATCATAGTATAAGCATCAATGATCATTAGTTTTCCAGTTAAGGTAGGAAGGTCTAACAGGGCTTTAATGGCTTCGGTTGCTTGCATACTACCGACCATGCCAACTACTGGCGATAAAACACCATTCTGGCTACAAGTTTGCGTTTGTGCATCACTCTCTTGATAGAGACACTGATAACAAGGGCTGTCATCCTTTCTAAAATCATAGGTACTTAGTTGCCCTTCCCAGCGAATTGCTGCGCCTGATATTAAGGGAATCCTACTTGCAAAACAGGCTCTGTTAATCGCAAACCTAGTCGCAAAATTATCTGTGCAATCTAATACTACATCTGCTGTTTTAGTCAGCTCAGTGATCTCGTTTTGAGTCAATTTAGTGGCTACCGTATCAATTTGAATATGGTGATTAAGTGCCTGTAGGTTGGATTTTGCGGAGGTAACTTTGGCTTGGCCAATGTTATTTTCTCTATGAACGATCTGACGCTGTAGGTTTGAGTCATCGACTTCATCAAAATCTACCAAGGTTAAGTGCCCAATACCTGCTGCGGCAAGGTAGAGAGAAGCAGGGGAGCCTAAGCCGCCTAAGCCAAAAATGATCGCGTGTGACTGTGCTAGCTTAAGCTGACCTGTGTAGTCAACGTTAGGCAGCAGGATTTGTCGGCTATAGCGTGAAAGCTCAGCATCATTAAGTTCTGTTTTGGCTTTATTAGTCATGATTTAGGTTTCTGTTTGTTTTTGTCGATTTTAGTAGCTTCTAGGAGATTACTTGGCTTGGGGTATTATGCGGCTAATGGGATTAAAAGGGGTTAAATTGTTTTAATATCAAGATAAGTTAAGCTTTTTGTCCGATGGTAATGCGAGGGTTTCCGCCTAGATCTTCAAATAAGTGGATCGCCAAAAAGCCATTTTGACTAAAGATGTTAGCAACACTCTCTGCTTGATTGAAGCCATGTTCAATCAGTAACCAGCCAGAGGAGGTTAAGTGTGACTTACCTTGTTGAACAATTTGGCGAATATCTTCTAAGCCATCTTCACCGGCTGTGAGTGCGGTAATGGGCTCGAAACGTATATCCCCCTGCTGTAAATGTGGATCTGCTGCTTCAATATAAGGGGGGTTGGATACAATGTAGTTAAAGCGCTGTTCAGAATCGATGGCTGAAAACCAGTCACTTTTTAAGAAGTTGATTGCAAGCTTGTGTGTACTGGCATTCTCGATAGCAACTTTAAGGGCTTTTTCGCTGAAATCTACGGCGGTCACCGTGGCATTGTTTAGCTCTGATTTGAGTGCTAGAGCAATGGCACCAGATCCAGTGCCCAAATCAAGAATAGAGACCCCCCCCTGCTCGTTTTTATTTGAAGCACAATTTTTATGCTGGCTATGTAGTGCTAGGACAGCATCTACGATTGTTTCAGTATCTGGACGGGGAATAAGGGTATCTTGCGTAATTTTTAAGTTAAGTCCCCAAAACTCGCGTTCACCTAAAATATGTGCAATCGGTTGGCCTTGCAGACGGAGCTCTAGTAGGGTTTGAAACTTGGCTGTTTGTGTTGTATTAAGAAGCTTATCTGGCCAAGTAAACAGGTGGGTTCTGCTCTCTTGTAAGGCATGAGCAAGCAGTAACTCGGTATCTAGTCTAGGGGAGTCTGTTAGGCCAACCTCAATGAGTTGAAGCTGGGCGGCCTGTAGTGTCGTTTGAATGTCTAGTGGCTGGTTCACAGGTCAGTGCTTTAAAAGGACTTAGCCCGCAGAGCTAAGTTCAGCAAGAAGTTCAGCCTGGTATTCGGCTGTCATAGGGCCAATAATCTGATCTAACCCACCATTCATGACTTCATCTAGTTTGTAGAGTGTTAAGTTGATACGGTGGTCTGTTACACGTCCCTGAGGATAGTTATAGGTACGAATACGGTCTGAACGATCACCTGTTCCGACTAAATCCTTACGCTCATCAGCAATCTCTTTATCATGAACCTGTTGTTTCGCATCCATGATTCTTGCCGCGAGTAGAGACATTGCTCGTGCACGATTTTTATGTTGCGAACGCTCATCTTGACACTCAACCACCGTGTTGGTCGGTAGGTGAGTAATGCGAATAGCCGAATCTGTTTTGTTAACGTGCTGTCCACCTGCACCAGAGGCACGGAAAGTATCCACTTTAAGATCAGCAGGGTTTAGCTCAATCTGCTCAATTTCAGGTGCTTCAGCCATAATAACAACGGTTGCTGCAGAGGTATGAACACGCCCTTGAGTTTCAGTGGCAGGTACTCGCTGTACGCGATGTGCACCTGATTCAAATTTAAGTTTAGAGTAAGCACCATCACCAATAATTCGAACGATGATCTCTTTATAGCCACCGTGTTCACCTTCGTTGGTATTGATGACTTCTACCTGCCAGCGCTCTTTTTCTGCATAACGACCGTACATCTTAAATAGGTCACCAGCAAAAATTGCCGCTTCATCACCACCTGTGCCAGCACGAATTTCTAAAAAGATATTGGCATCATCATTAGGGTCTGTCGGTAATAGCATTGTCTGTAGTGCAAGCTCCAGCTCTTCGATCTGTGCTTTTAGACTTGGTAGCTCTTCCTGTCCCATCTCTTTTAACTCAGGATCACCAGAGTTAATCATATCCATTGCTTCGTCAAGATCACCTTGAGCAGCAATAAATGCATTAAAGGTTTCAACAACGGGGGTTAGCTTAGAGTGTTCTTTGGTTAGACCTGTGAATTTTTTCTGATCGCTGATAACCTCAGGTTCACAGATTAAGGCACTGACCTCATCTAGGCGTTCTACCAGGGTTTCTAATTTACTACGAATAGAGTCTTTCACAGAGCGTCTCGATATTTAATAGGGTTGAGTTAGCTGTTTTATTTAGCAGCTGTTTGGTCGCAGATAAGAATTGTTTCTGCATTTTCGATTAGCACTTTGTTTCCTTCAAGGCCTGCATTATTTAGCTTTGATGTTGGCGTGTGAATCAGTTTATTGGTTAACTGGTTGGCTAATCGTTTAATAATCTCTTCGGTTTTAACACCTTGTTTTAACTGGTGCATAGCATGTTCTAAAGCATCTTCTTTGATCGACATCGCTTGCTGGCGGTATTTTTGGATCAGCGGTTTTACCTGCTGAATTGCATTTAACTGAGTGATGAAGTTATTGGCTTGCAGCTCAATGATCTCTTCGGCTTCTAAAGCGGCTGTCTGTCTTGAGGCTTGATTGGCCTTAATAATCTCTTGTAGATCATCTACGGTATAGAGGTAGACATTTTCTAAACCATTAATGGCTGGGTCAATGTCTCTTGGTACAGCGATATCTACCATAAACATAGGACGATTTTTACGCTGTTTAAGGGCTTTAACCACTTGTTTCTTATGCAGGATAGCGGTGGGGCTACCTGTAGAGCCGATAATAATATCTGCTTCATGTAGGTGGTTATCTATTTCATTTAGTTGTATAGCATAACCTGCCACACTTTCTGCAAGCGTGTGTGCACGTTCAAATGTTCGGTTAGCAATGGTTAAATTGCCGATATTTGCTTCTTTTAGGTGGCGTGCCACAAGTTCGATGGTTTCACCTGCCCCTAATAAAAGAGCTGTTTGTCCAGAGAGGTCACCAAAAAATTGTTTAGACAGTGAGACAGCTGAGAAAGCAACTGATACTGGGCTAGATCCTATAGCGGTATCAGTACGAACCTGTTTTACGGTTCTGAATATGTGTTGAAACAGCTTCTCTAATGTTTGGTGAATGCTATCTGCTTTATGGGCTGCATTATAAGCATCTTTAATTTGTCCGAAAATCTGTGGCTCACCGAGTACTAGGGAGTTTAGTCCACTAGAAACACACATGATATGTTTTACAGCTTCTAAATCATGGTGAATATACAGAAAGGGCGTTAATGAGTTTTCATCGAGCTCAAAGAACTGATGTAGCCAGCTCTGAATATCGAGATCAGTTTTATCCGCTTTAAGAATACAGTAAATTTCTGTACGGTTACAGGTAGAGAGAATAATGCACTCTGCAATTAGGCCTGTAGTCTTAAGTTCACTAATGGCTTCTTGTACGCGCTCAGGGGTAAATGAAACCGTTTCACGGATATCGACAGGTGCCGTTTCGTGATTAACACCAAGTGTAAGTAGGTTCATATAGTGAGCTTTACCGTTTTATCAGAAATTAGCAGAGAGTGATCTGCGAATAAGGAGGCGTAATTCTGCTAAATTATCAGACTAATTGCAAGCCTTTGTCTGTAATATGCCATATTTTACGGGACTTAATGAACTGAGCGGATTTAATTGGTTTGCTTATAAGGGAATACTACTTATTTGATTAAAAGCATGAGGGTGTATTAAGTTTTGATTTAGAATGATTAGAACATGAAATTTTTGAATTAAATAATATGATCGTTTAGAGTGTTATTCAGACTTGATAGAGTGATTATCTATAATGTGCTAAGTTGTTACATTAGCTGAATGATTGTTTACAGTAAATATTGATTAAACCGATATCTTAAAGGAAACGCCTTGGTGTTAAACAGGTTATCTCCCCCCCCTAAGCAAAAACACTTTTATGGACAGCGAGTCTTGCTCGTTGTAACAAGCAGTGTATTTCTACTTTCAGGTTGTTTACAAACAACGGAAACAAGCATTAAAGCATCTGCACCGACAGAGCAATCAGTAGAAGTAAAGGCAGCTATGACTTCAGCATCTTCTGAAAGCAATACTGTTCTTGCACAGCATCTGGACGCACCCTCTATGTATCAGATTCTTGTCGGTGAAATGATGGTGCAGAAAGGTTATGATCAGCAAGCTTTTGATGTTATCTATGACCTAGCCCAAAAGAGGCGAGATCCTATTTTGGCAGAAAGAGCGTTTCAGCTCTCTATGAAAACGTTTAATACTCAAAAGGTAGAGGCAGCAACTCAGCTGTGGAGACAGGTGTCTCCTCAGTCGACAGTTGCTTGGAGAGCTTCATATTTAATTTCCCTTCGTAAGGGGGATATTGAACAAGCGATAGAGCAGTGGCAATATTTTCAAAAGATCTCTGAAGAGCCTTTATCAGAAGACTTTATATTGACCGCTCAAAGGGTCGTTGCTTCTATTCCTGTGCAAACAGGCTTAGAGTTTTTTAAAAAACTATCTGAAATTCACTCAAATAATTGGCATGCTTATCTGGCGTTAGCCCTCGCTTCTGAAGCTTATAATAAGATTCCAGAAGCTTTAGAAGCGGCTGAAAAAGCAAGATCTCTTCAGTTTGAAGAGGATGATATTACGAAAGAAGCTTCTTTATACCAGCTGCTTGCGAAGCTCTATATTCAAACTAAGCCTCCAGAGCGAGGCTTAACATCACTTATACCTTACATTACCAGAAACCCAAGTGACTGGTTAGTTCAGGAGCGAATGGCTCGTCTAGAGGTGCAGGCTGAGATGTATGAGGCAGCTTCAGAGCGCTATAAGTATATTTTGAAGTCGGTACCAGATGCACATAACTCAAGACTCTCTCTAGCGCTGATTCAAATTGAATACAAAGCCAATGATGAAGCGAAGCAGAATTTATTAAAAATGGTAGAGCAGCAAGGCTATGTTGATGTAGCAAGCTATTATTTAGGATTGATCTATCAGGGTGAAGAAAACAGTCAAAAGGCACTTGTATATTTTGGACGAGTGCAATCAGATAATTACTATGTTGATGCCCAGCTGCATAGCGCAGAAATATATTTTTCTTTAAAAGAGGTGACAAAAGCACTGAGCATATTAGATAACCTTAAAGGTAAGGAACCAAGTGATCGTATCAAGATTTATCGTGCTAAAGGTGTGTTCTATACGCTGGAAGATAAGTTTGAGTTGGCATTAGAGCAGTATGATAAGGCGCTTGAACTCGACCCCAGCAATACTCAATTTCTAATGTCACAGGCATTGATCTTCTATAATACTAAGCAGTATGGGCGTTATGAGGAGGCACTGAAAAGAGTGATCGAGATAAAGCCTAATGAAGTGGATGCGCTAAATGCGCTTGGCTATTACTATGTAGATACCGATCAGCATATGAACCAAGCAGAGGAGATGCTCAATAAAGCATATAACCTAGCGCCTGACAGTTACTATGTGTTGGATAGTCTTGGATGGCTATATTATCAGCAAGGTAAGTATCACCTAGCAGAAGAGTTTTTAGCGAAAGCATTAGCTATTCAGGTGGATGATGAAGTTTTAATACATATGATTTCGACATACTGGAAGCTGGATCAGAAAGTAAAAGCAAAAAAGTTATGGCGAGATAATCAAGAAAATTTCTTGAAAAATAAAGAGTTACAGGGTTTAATCAAACAACTTGAATTAGAATAGAGATTTACGGGCGGAGGTGTATAAGTTTATTTTTAATAAAGTTTTAAGATTTCTCTTGAACTTTAAATGAATACATGGATAATACGCACCTGTCTTTAACGACAACGATATTAAAGGGCTGTAGCCAAGCGGTAAGGCATCTGGTTTTGATCCAGTGTACCGCAGGTTCGAATCCTGCCAGCCCTGCCAATATCCTATCCTAATTCCCCAAATCATTTTTTTCCTCGAACAGGAGCGCCTGAGATGGCTAATAAAGATGTCATGATTTTTGCGGGAAACGCAAATGTCAATCTGGCAGAAAAAATTTCCCAATATTTAGATATTCCTTTAGGCAAAGCTAATGTCGGCCGTTTTAGTGATGGCGAGATCATGGTTGAGATTAAAGAGTCTGTTCGTGGTCAAGATATTTATGTTTTACAACCAACGTGTACACCTGAACCAGCCGTAAACTTAATGGAAATGCTTGTAATGATTGATGCGCTTAAACGTGCGTCGGCCAATCGTATTACAGCCGTAATTCCTTATTATGGTTTTGCTCGTCAGGATCGTCGTCCTCACTCTGCCCGAGTACCAATTACAGCTCGTTTAACAGCTGATATGATATCTGGTGCGGGTGCGCATCGTGTTGTAACAGTTGATTTACACTCTGATCAGATTCAAGGTTTCTTCGATATTCCTGTTGATAACCTATACGCATCACCATTATTGGTTGATGATATGCAGAAAAACTGTGATCTAAACAATGTAATGATTGTTTCACCTGATATGGGTGGTGTGGTTCGTGCACGTGCGGTCGCTAAAGCACTAAATGCAGAGATGGCTATTATTGATAAACGTCGTCCTAAAGCAAATGTTGCTCAGGTAATGAACATTATTGGTGATATCGAAGGGCGTGACTGTATCATTGTTGATGATATGGTTGATACAGCGGGTACTTTATGTAAAGCTGCCGCTGCGTTAATGGAACGTGGTGCTAAAAGTGTGTCCGCTTATGTTGTTCATGCTGTTTTATCAGGTCCGGCAATCGATAATATTATGGGCTCAGTGCTAAAAGAAGTTGTTGTAACTGATTCAATCCCACAATCAGAAGCGACGGCTACTTGTGAGAAAGTAAGAACCGTTACGATTGCGAATATTTTAGGAGAAACGATTCGTCGAATCAATAGAGACGAATCGGTGACCTCTTTAATGGAGCACTGATTACTAAGTGTTTCTCAAGAAAGCGCCCATTATGGGCGTTTTTTTTTGGCTGTTAATCTTGCCGAAGTCCTTGATAAATTTATAAATTCTGCCAACAAATAGTGGTAAAAACTAAAAATTTGAGTATAATCCCCGCTTCCCTTACGTTTGGTCGCGAACGTAAGATTATTTAATTTGATGATTTTAAAAGATAAACACACCTAACCTAGTTAAAGGCGTGTTAAAAATTGTCACTATTCGGAGAGAATAAAATGAGCCTAAATTGGACAGCAAATATCCGCACAGAAGAAGGGAAAGGTGCGAGCCGCCGCCTTCGTCATGCGAATAAAGTACCAGCAATTATCTATGGTGCAGGAAAAGACGCAGTATCTATCTCTTTAGCAGATAACTTCGTTAAGAAGCAGTTTGAAGATGATGCAGTATTCAACACAGTATTAAATATTGATGTTGATGGTGGAAGCACAGAAGCTTGTGTTGTTAAGGACGTTCAGCGTCACCCAGCAACAGGTGCTGTTTTTCATATCGATTTTCAGCGTGCAGTAGACAACACATTAATTAAGAAAATTCCTCTTTCTTTCTCTGGTGCTGATGTTTCTCCTGGTGTTAAAGCGGGTGGTGCTATCTCTTACCTACAGACAACTGTTGAAGTTAGTTGTGTAGCGAAGAACCTACCTACTGTAATCTCTGTAGATGTATCAGAAATGGAAGCAGGTTCTAGCCTACGTCTTTCTCAGCTTGTATTACCTGAAGGTGTGAAAGTTACTGCACTTGCGCACGGTAACAGTGATTATGACCAATCGGTTGTTAACATTGGTAAAGCAGCTAAGCGTTAATATCTACTTTAAGTAGATTTTAAGCCAGCTAATCGAGAGCCAGCGTTTATGTCATCTGTTCAATTAATTGTTGGTCTGGGTAATCCAGGCGATAAATATGATCAGACTCGGCATAACGCTGGTTTTTGGTTTGTGGACGAAGTAGCGCGCCAATATGGCGTTGTATTTCGTCCAGAGACCAAATTTCTAGGTGAGGTAGCCCGCGTTCAATCAAGTGGATTGGATTTTTGGCTATTAAAGCCTGTAACTTTTATGAATCGTAGTGGTCAGTCCATTCAGGCACTTGCAAAATTCTATAAAATCCCTGTTGAATCAATCCTAGTTGTACATGATGAGCTCGATTTGGAGCCTGGCATTGTTAAATTAAAAGTTGGCGGTGGTCATGGCGGCCATAATGGTTTGCGGGATATGATTGCAGCCATGGGTAAAACATTCCCTCGTCTACGGCTGGGCATAGGTCATCCTGGACACAGAGATCAAGTTGTTGATTATGTACTGAAGGTGGCCTCTAAAATTGACCGTCCCCTGATTGATGATGCCATCTATGATGCGAGCAAAATTTTGCCTGAGTTAATACAGGGTGATATGCAAAAAGCAATGCACATCCTGCACACCAAATAATATTTTTATCTAATTTTATCTTTTACCCTTAGCCTTTATTTTAGGAGATTCAGAATGGCAATTAAATGTGGAATTGTTGGTTTACCAAATGTTGGAAAATCTACACTGTTTAATGCATTAACCAATGCAGGTATTGAGTCTGCAAACTACCCATTCTGTACAATTGAGCCTAATGTTGGTGTTGTTGCGGTACCTGATGCTCGTGAAGCAGCTTTAGCAGAGATTGTTAAGCCAGAGCGAGTCATGCCGGCCACCGTTGATTTCATGGATATAGCAGGTCTGGTTGAAGGGGCTTCAAAAGGCGAAGGGCTTGGTAATAAGTTCTTAGCTAATATTCGTGAAACAGATGCGATCGTGCAAGTAGTTCGTTGTTTTGAAAATGACGATATCGTCCATGTTGCTGGAAAGATTGATCCTATTAATGATATTGAGATCATTAATATGGAGCTAGCTTTAGCTGATATGGAATCAATAGATAAAGCGATTTCTAAAGTTAAGCGTATTGCGAATAGTGGTGATAAAGAAGCCGTTGCTCGTTTAAATATTTTACAAAAAGTTGCAACTGGAATTGAGGAAGGGCAGTTGGTTCGTCTACTTGGCCTAGATGAAGATGAGTTGGCAGAGTTACAAGATCTACATTTGCTAACGATTAAGCCAATGATGTATATCGCTAACGTCGATGAAAGTGGTTTTGATAATAACCCTCTTTTGGATGCTGTACGAGACTTGGCTGAAAAACAAGATGCGGTCGTAGTTGCTGTATGTGCCTCTCTAGAAGAAGAGATTGCTGAACTAGATGAAGAAGATAAAGCCGATTTCCTAGCAGAAATGGGGCAAGAAGAACCAGGTCTAAATCGTGTAATTCGTGCAGGTTACGAGTTACTAGGGTTGCAAACCTACTTCACAGCGGGTGTAAAAGAAGTACGTTCTTGGACTGTTAAAGTGGGTGCTACAGGTCCACAAGCAGCAGGTGTTATTCACACTGATTTTGAGAAAGGCTTTATTCGTGCAGAAGTGACAGCTTATGATGACTTTATAGAGTATAAGGGGGATTCTGGCGCTAAAACAGCTGGTAAACAACGTCTGGAAGGTAAAGAATATATTGTGCAAGATGGCGATGTAATGCACTTTAGATTTAACGTTTAATTCTATTTAAGCCTCTTAATATGAGTACCCCCCCCCTGCTCATTTTTTAAAAACTATAAAATATATTTTATAGTGTTGACATATAATCGTCAGCCACTATAATACGCGCTATTCTTTTGGCTACATAGCTCAGCTGGTTAGAGCACATCACTCATAATGATGGGGTCCCAGGTTCAAATCCCGGTGTAGCCACCATATTCTTAAATCAACCCGTCTTGTATGGGTTTTTTTATGCCTGTGATTCAGTAAAATCAATAACTTAGCGTCTTCTGCGGTATTCACAAGTATTATCTGTGCTATGCAAGCTTATCAAAAAGCGGGTAATACCTAAAACAAGTTGAGGGTAACACTAAGCGTTACCCTCAACTTGTTTTAGGTATTACCCGCTTTTTTCTCCCAATAGCCATTTTAAGGGGGTTTAGCCATGCTGACAGATACAAAGTTAAAAAACCTTAAGCCTCGACCAAAACCGTACAAAGAAATGGATAGCCACGGTCTATATGTCGAGGTGCGAAAGACAGGTGCAAAATTCTTTCGTTTTCGCTACCGTCACACCCTACCAAAAAAGAGCAGATTCTAACTATTGGTGAATTGCAGTGGCATACTCATAACCTAGATAGTTGGAGTTATGAACATGCCAAAGACATTCACGAACGTATTGATAACCACCTCATTCCTTTACTGGGAGCATTGCTAGTTGATGAAATTAAGCCAAAGGATATGATTCATACCCTTAAGCAATTAGAGGCCGCTGGTACGCTTGAAACCCTAAGGCGTGTAAAGCAATACGCTAGCCGTATTTTTCGTTATGGTGTAGGTATGGGCTTATGTGAACTAGATCCAACTCGTGACCTACCAAGTGACATATTCAAGAAACTGGTTAAAGGTAACTATCCTCATCTAACAAATCAAAGCTGATTTGTATCAGCTGCTTAATGCGTTTGATTCCTATATGGGTGATTTCTGTACACAAATGGCGCTCAAGATAGCCCCACACATCTTTTTAAGACCTGGTGAATTAGCTGGCCTTAGATGGAGTGAGATAGTCTTTAGTCAAAACCTGATTACAATTCCTGCTGAACGTATAAAAATGAAGCACCCCCACGTTGTTCCTCTCTCAAAGCTGGTTAAAGGGTTTATTTACCAGCTACAGCAGTTTAGTGGTGATACAGAGTACTTATTTCCAAGTCCAAGAACAAATAGCCACCCTATGAGTGAATAAACGTTTAATGCTGGATTACAACGTCTAGGCTTTAGAGGCAAGCAAACAGCACATGGCTTTAGACATATAGCCAGTGCCTTGCTTAATGAGATGGGTTTTAACTTTGACCATATCGAAAAGCAGTTAGCCCATGAACAGGGCAATAAAATCAGAGGCACTTATAACAAAGCTGAGTATCTACCAGTCAGACAGAAAATGATGCAGGCATGGAGTAATCATTTGGATGCTTTAAAGGCTGGTGGAGAGGTTGTTCCTACTCATCATAAAATGGTGTGACCTAGTATACATTAGCTATTTTTAACGGGACAGGATGGCGGGAATATCATATTATTCGTGCTAAAATGTTTATTAAATTAAAAAATATCGACATATTGATTCAATATGTTTACGATATCGACATATACAAATAATAAGTCTAAGAAATTCGATTCTATAAACATTAGTAAGAAGAGTGGATGATGAGCTGGAACCCAAGCACCCCCTATAATGAGTTACCTTTGCTGCCTCCACTCGAGGATATTGAAACAAAAGCCATTTTAAAACAGTGTATTTTGGCTAGGGCTGCTTTAGCAGAATTAAACCAGTCAGCTAGGCTTATACCTAATCAGGCCATGCTTATTAATACATTGCCATTACTAGAGGCACAGTCATCTTCTGAGATTGAAAACATTGTAACCACCACTGATAAGCTATTTCAGTTTGTTGAAGAGTCTCAGCAGGCAGATTATGCAACAAAAGAGGCATTACGTTATAGGGCTGCATTATTTGCAGGCTATCAGCAATTAGCTAAAAAACCCTTGAATACCAATGCCTGTATCGAAATTTGTAGCCATATTAAAGGGCAGGAGATGCAGATCAGAAAAGTACCTGGTACTGCTTTAGCTAGCGATCAGTCAGAAAAGGTAATCTATACGCCCCCTGAAGGTGAAACCGTTATAAGAACGCTATTATCTAATTGGGAAGCGTTCTTACACAACCAACAAGACATTGACCCTCTAATTAGAATGGCTGTAGCACACTATCAGTTTGAGGCCATTCACCCCTTTACTGATGGTAATGGTCGAACGGGCCGTGTGGTTAACAGTCTATACCTGATTCAGGAACAGCTTCTAACGCTGCCTATTCTTTATTTAAGCCGTTACATCATTCAAAATAAAAACGATTACTATCAACTTCTGTTAAAGGTCACAAAAGAAAACGATTGGGAATCATGGATTATTTTTATGTTGAAAGGGGTAGAAGAAACCTCTAAGTGGACAGCTCAGAAGATACACGCAATTACACAGCTTGCAGAGCATGCTAGAGCACATATAAAGGCTAGCCTGCCTAAGATGTACAGTCATGAGCTTGTAGACTCTATTTTTGAGCAACCCTATTGCAGAATTAGTACCTTGGTAGATAAAGGGGTGGCTAAACGCCAAACGGCCTCAAACTATTTAAAGCAACTGTGTGAGATAGGGGTACTTGTTGAGGTTGAAAAGGGTAGAGATAAGTTATTCATTCACCCTAAGCTACTTGAAATTCTGACTAGAGATCAAAATGAGTTTGAGTTGTATTAGCCGTATGGGGCTTGGGTATTAATGCATGTTATTCAGTATTCAAAGCGGGCGATTTTTACAAGTATTGAGATGTTACTTCTAGGGTTAATAAATGACTGAAATGGCACGGTAATTTTCATTAAGAACTATGCCAAAGTGTAGAGTTTTTATACAACAAATAGGCGCTTAACTCTCCAGATAATTAAAGGCGTTGGTCTGTCATTTCTCTGAGTATGCGTTAGTGCTTTTTTGTAAGTAGTTATATTCTTTAACGGTACAAACGGTACAGGAACGGGACAAGCGAGACAAAAAGCCATAAATATTGGATTTAACGACTTTTGCATAGGTTTTTATGCTCTTTTGAATAGAATTAATACCCCTACTTCTAATAATTTATGGAGCATTTTTTTTGATCTATGGCTGACGTATCTACGTTGTTTACACCCCGGTCTAGATAATTGGAGCCCTAGACTTTCGACCCCGCCCCTGGTTACCCATGTATCAATATTATTTAGCACTCTAATCACAATCAAACAGGAAGCGGAACCCCCCCCTCCTCATGATTTCTATATCTGTAAATCAACCACGACATCTTCGCTCGTAGTCACCAGACTCCCCAGAAGTACCTTTTTATAATTGCAGAGGACTTGATTCTTACTGGCAGCCACTTCATTTAAACTCAGTTCTTACGATCAAACTAGCAGGAGGGGTACGATTTCGAATCGTATCTTGCCCCGTTGATCAACATAAATCATCTCTCCCCGTAAATACATTGGCTAAATACCATGGGACAAGCGGGATGATCTGTCTCTGTTACTCAAATTGTCTAATGATACCAGTCTAAAGGCTGTACCGATTAAAGGCAGTCTACTATTGGAAAATTTAGCGATGATGCTAGATTTACAGCAAGCTTGGCCAACTGAGTTGCAAGGCATAATGGTTGTTAGAGGGTTGGATATTCTCGGCAGAAAATTACCTGATATTAAAATCACTCCATCGCTCAAAGGTACAGTAATTGAACTAAAACTGGCTGGCAAAGCGGATGGTTGGTTTCTAGCAGGGGGGGTAACGATTCTTAAAAATAGACAGTACCGAGTGAATCTAAAAGTCATCGCCAAATCACCCCAACAGATGCCCGACTGGGCAGCCATGCTCAAACAGCAGAGTCCGATGGTTGCTGTGTTGAATAACAAGGGGTCTTGGTAGTGGATAATGTAGAGTGAAATAGATCAAATATGGACATTAAAGTTCCTCAAATAAGTTTAAATTTTAGAGGGTGAATATGGTTATCTTAGCTAACATTTTGTAGCGTGTATAAAACTTTGTTAACTTTTAGGCACGTTTAGAGGCCATTTGCTGAGCCGTATATATCTAGCTGTCTGAACAATGAGGTGTATTGTCCACCTGACATCACTATTTTGACACCGATCATATATCTTTTATTGACTTCTACACAGCGTTTAACATTTGCGATGACAATGACAGAGTGACCGTCTCTAGGTAAGAGTTCTATCTCTATTGAGGCATCCAATCTCATTGGTTGATCAATGAGCATAGCCAATCCTGTTTCAGAATAGTTGATGACGGTGGCGTGGCTATGTTGTTTTTTATATCTAATATTGGTGGTAAATAGGGCTTCATGCCGTATGTTCTGTCGGCGGTTATTTTGCATATGTTTAGTTGCAGACAGCTTAGATACTTGCTTTTGTGTATCTGCCTGTTCATCACTCTCTTTGATGTTTTGCAAATAATTTTTAGAGTGAAAAAAATCAAATATAGACATTAGAGTTTCTCATATAGGTGCTCATTTACTGTGGGACTCTCATCCACCATTTTATAAATATCGACCCGTTTTGGGTTGCCCAGTACTTTAAGAGCTTGGTTGAGAGATCTTTCTAAGTTGCCCGGGTAGAACTCTTCAAGGGTTAATCCAATAATAGGTTCTGCAATTTGCTCACCCTTTGAGTTTAAAAATAGCGTGGTCGGTACGACTTTAACGCCCATTTTAGGTCCTAGAGTCTTCATTTCAATATTGTTGTTATTGAAGTCTTTCATCATCCAGTGGGGCTTATCTAAAAGCAGTTGGCTAAATTCACCATAGCTCTCGAGATCAGTGGTCAGAAATAGTGGCTCTAGAATATTTTCTTCTAAACGACGGCAGTAGTTGCACCACGTAGCTGTGACAAAGATGACGACTGGGACTTTGTTTTTATCGGCGGTGATGCCTGCTTTATAGAGGTCAACAGCCAAAGGCAGTACATCGCCCGCTTTACTATTAACGGAGATGAGTGCAAGAGATAAGCTCAGCAGTAGGGTGATAAAGGGTGGTTTCATGTGTGTCTCCTGTCCGCACCTTAGCTCAAATATGAGTGATCTTGGTTATTATCAATGCGTTAGCGATATGGTCGATAGTGGTTAGAATGACAAGCGTTACCGCTCTCTTTTACAAACAGCTTCATGCCCATCAATTTTTCATTAGAGTAGTTTAAGTTTTTTTTATATTGGCTGCCACACAACCAATGGCCATCTCTTAATAATGCGATACGTTTATATTTATTATAGCTTGGATTATCAAGATATAGATATACGCCATTTCCCGTGTGATCATAGTGTAAAAATACCGTTTCAGTGGAGGTGTAGTTTTTGTTGGGATCTTTAATGATAAGTTTGATCTTTTTGGTTTCACCACGTGCGATCTGATAGGAGGCTTCTAATACATTTTTTACACGTTTTCCGTAGTGATACTGACCGCCGAGAATATTAAGCATAATGACATTGCCATCTTGTGGGTTGCTATAGAGTTTCTCTAGACGGCGGCTCTCTATAATCTGATTTTCTAAGCGTAGTTGTTCCGCTTTTGCATTGGCTTTAATTTGTACCATGCGTTGCTTTTCTTGATGTTCTTGCTGCTTAAGTAACATTGCCTTACGCTCATCTGCTGAAAGCGCTCTCCACTGCTCCTTATTCATACCTAGTGGATAGGGGCTGGCGCAGGCACTGAGCAGAAGAAGTAGTGAGGTTAGTAGCAGTAGATTTTTCATCTGTTCTCCTTGGCAAAATAGCCGCTTTAAAATGATTTAAACCATTTGAACCCTCAAGGGGTATAAAAGAGGGTATCAACTGTTTTACGATTATAGAGTGGTTGTATTCTGAGTTAAATACGCCTAACAACTGAGGGTGTGAGCAGCTTGAGTATTGGTTGTTAATGATGCGCTTAAGCCTAAGTTGATTAAAGTATGTCATAGTTCATTGTTTTGAACTAGCCTACTACTGTAGGCTTCAAACTGTTGTCAGCTTTGCTTTAGAGTTACTTTGATTGAGTTATTTAAAAAGAGTCTGTTATTTCAAGCAGGGGGGGTAGGAGGATATTAACGTAGTCAGTGAATGTTTAAGCAGGCCTGATTGCCTGCTTAAACAGCTGGTAAGATAGAGTTTACTTCTTAAAGAGAAATAGTCCACCTAGTAGGATTAAGCCTGCCTGAATAATCGTGCCATGTAACCACTCTTGATCAAGAAGCCCAGGCATTAAAGCGATGATGATAATCAGAATACCAACCGTTCGATCACGTTCAGATTTAGTTTGTGCTTGAATCTGTTTTTCGATACGTTCAATTTGCTTTGCTTGAATATTTGGATCTGCATGCGCTAGCTTATTCAGGGTGGCGTGTAGCAGCCCAGGAATTTGCGGGGCATTCTCAATCCAGAAAGGAAGGTTTGCTTTTACATTTTTGACCAGTCCTTGTGGGCCAACACGATCATGCATCCAATCTTCTAGGAAAGGTTTAGCGGTATCCCACAGATCTAGTTCATCATCTAGCTGACGGCCAAGGCCTTCAATATTCAAAAGAGTTTTTTGCAGTAACACTAACTGTGGCTGTATCTCCATTCCAAAACGACGTGCAGTTTGGAAAAGGCGCATAAGTACTAAACCAAACGAGATGTCTTTCAGTGGTCTATCCCAAATAGGTTCACAAACCGAACGAATGGCAGACTCTAGTTCATTAACACGAGTGTCTCTTGGTACCCATCCTGACTCAATATGTAGTTCAGAAACACGTTGATAATCACGGTTAAAGAAAGCAAGAAAGTTCTCTGCAAGGTAGCGCTGATCTTCAGGATCAAGCGTACCCATAATTCCAAAATCAATCGCTGCGTAACGACCATCAGGCAGAACAAAGATGTTTCCTGGGTGCATATCTGCGTGGAAGAAGTTATGTTTGAATACCTGTGTAAAGAAGATCACCACGCCTTTGGCAGACAGATCTGTTAGCGAAATACCTGCTTCAAGTAGCTTCTCTGTTTCACTGATACGGATACCGTAGATACGTTCCATAGTCATAACGCGCTCTGCGGTATGTGACCAGTAGATCTCTGGCACGTAAAGCAGATCAGAGTCTTCGAAGTTACGACGCAGCTGAGTGGCGTTAGCCGCTTCACGAATCATATCTAACTCATCAAGAATGGTTTTTTCAAACTCACCAACCACTTCAACAGGGTGTAGTCGTTTGGCAATTTTAACCGCGGCTTCTAGTAGACGAGCCAAGTGGTACATAATCGCAACATCTTGCTCAATGACGGGCTTAATATCAGGACGAACTACCTTAACGACTACATCTGTTCCAGAGTGTAGTGTTGCAGCATGTACTTGCGCAATAGAGGCGGATGCCATAGGAACCAGTTCAAAGGAGGCATAAGCCTCTTCAACGGATTTACCCAGAGCTTCTTCAATAAGTTGTTTTGAGTGCTCTTTATCAAAAGGGGGGCAGTCATCTTGAAGTTTAATTAGTTCAACAGAGATGTCTTGCGGCAGTAGATCTTTACGGGTAGACAGTGCTTGACCAAGTTTAATAAAGATAGGGCCCAACTCTTCTAAAGCTAAACGGATATTCTCTCCACGATTACCAGAAGATTTACCACGCCAGTTCCATGGCAGGATCATATTGAACCAGATTAACCAAGCGAACTTGGTATCGGTTAGTACCATCTTGTCGATCTGGTAGTAGGTTAGAACACGGTTGATTTTAATAATTCGAAAAAATTGTCTAAGCAGTTTCATTCAGAAGATTCTTTTAATTAAGGTTGTGGTGAATTTTTAGCAAGCAGGCTTTCGATACGTGCTGCAATTAGATCAACATCGGTAGTGACTTTCTCAACACTGTTTGTAAAGCGTTTTACTTGGCTTTGGGTTGGCAGAGCCTCAATTTCAAATTGAAGGTACTCACGAATGGTCTCACTTGTAGTGCTTTTAGCGGCCTGTTTACGATCAAAAATTGAGCGTAAACCATGACCAATTTTAAAAGCGACCAGATCACCTGTGTAGTGAGAGAGGTGCTCTTCCCAATCAATATCCAGTTGGCAAAGGCCATTGATAAAAACATTACCCAGCGCAGTATCGCCCTTAAGGATTTTGTGCGGTAGCGTTTTGTTTATGGGCAGGGTCATGAAGTCAAGCATCGCCGCTTCAATCTCAACATCCGCTTCACCCGTCAGCTGATTCTGTACACTGACCATATAGTTAGTAAACATAAAGTACAAAGGCGTTTCTAGCGGTGCTAACCTCATCGCAATGACCTTATCTTCCAAGTCATTAAAAATAGCACCTTTCTGCTCATCCAAACGAATCGCAGTATTCAAAACCGATTCAATGCTTTTAGAGATGGAGATATTGACCAAACCAGGTTGTGTGCTCATAGTGTTAACTCTATTTTATGGTTGTTTAATTTGGTGTAAGTTTTTTCAAACTGAAAAGTATTTAGCCAATTCAGAAAGTTCATAGTGGTTCTAAATCAAGGAAAAACAAGAGAGTGTACAAAGTGTACACGACCGTTTTTGACGCAGAGTTAGAGCCGCTAGGGGCTTTCCTGAATGGTTAAATCAAAATTTCCAGCCTCTATGTAGTGCTACGATCCCCTCGGACATGTTTAGATACTCTGCCTTATCAAACCCTGCCGTCAGCATCATCTGTTTCAACGTTTCTTGATCAGGGTGCATACGAATCGACTCGGCTAGGTATTGGTAGCTCTCTTCATCATTAGCGATCATTTTGCCCATTTTTGGCAGTATATTAAATGAGTAGAAGTCATAGAACTTAGCAAACAGCGGTTGAGTGACTTTAGAAAACTCCAAAATCATTAACTGTCCGCCAGGTTTTAATACGCGGTAAAGTTCTTCTAGTGCTTTATCTTTATTGGTGACGTTACGTAGACCAAATGCGATGGTGGCGACATCAAAAGTATTATCAGGGAAACCAAGTGCTTCTGCGTTGGTAATGGTGTAATCGACATTACCCGCAATGCCTTCATTGATGAGACGATCACGGCCAACACGTACCATGCTTTCGTTAATATCTGCTAATACGACTCGGCCTGTTTTACCAACACGTTTGGCAAAGGCTTTGGTTAAATCACCTGTGCCGCCTGCTAAATCTAACACCACGTGACCAGGGCGAATACCACTTAACTCAATAGTATGGCGCTTCCATAGACGGTGAACACCTAGTGACATCACATCGTTCATGATGTCGTAGTTACCTGCGACTGAGTCAAACACACCTTTGACTTTTTTCACTTTCTCTTCTAACGGAACTTCTGAAAATCCGAAATCGATGGTTTGTTTGTTCTGACTCATAATATGAACCCTTATGGTTTGTTCATGTGAAGTTGGTTAATAGGTTGTGCGATTATCGGTTTTTAATGGTCGCTTTAAGTTTATCTAAGTCGTCATGCTGATGACCTGCTCGCATGAGTTTTCTTAGATAAGCTGTCCAGTAATCGGTTTGGTTTTTACCCAAGTCGTAAAGACGTTCCCAAGTATAGATGCCGGTATCGTGTCCATCACTAAAGTGCAGTTTGATGGCGTAGTTGCCAACAGGTGAAATATCATCAATATTGACAGTTTGTTTACCCACTTGCAGTACTTCTTGCCCAGGAGCGTGTCCGGTGACTTCTGCTGATTGTGAGTAAACTCGAAGAAACTCACAACTCAATTCAAAGGTCTCGCCACTATCAAAGGTAATCTCTAATTTACGAGAGCGTTGATGTAGCTTGATATCAGTCAGATTTGGCACGTGCTTTTTGCTCACTACAGAATATACTGTGATAGATCTTGGTTAACGGCGAGTTCACCTAAACGTTCGTCAACAAATTCTTTAGTCACTTCAAAAGAGCGACCAGACATCGTTGGTGCATCAAAAGAGACCTCTTCCAGTAGACGCTCTAATACGGTATGTAGACGACGTGCCCCAATGTTCTCAGTACCTTCGTTTACATCAAAAGCGATCTCAGCTAAACGCTGAATTCCTTCTTCAGTAAAGGTTAGATCAACCCCTTCTGTCTTCAATAGTGCCATCGCTTGCTGTGTTAGTGAGGCGGTTGGCTCGGTTAGGATACGTACGAAGTCTTCAACACGTAGGGATTGCAGCTCAACACGGATTGGTAAACGACCCTGTAATTCAGGAATAAGGTCAGAAGGTTTTGCTGTGTGGAAAGCACCTGAAGCGATAAATAGGATGTGATCGGTTTTAATCTGACCATATTTAGTAGTAACAGTATTACCCTCAATAAGCGGTAGAAGGTCACGTTGAACTCCTTCACGAGAGACATCTCCACCACTTGCCTCTTGGCGTTTAGCAACCTTATCAATCTCATCAATAAAGACGATGCCATTCTGTTCAACGCTCTCAATCGCTTTCGCTTTGATCTCATCTTCATTAACTAGCTTTTGTGCTTCTTCATCCGTCAGCGCTTTAAGGGCTTTTTTGATTGACAGCTTACGCTTCTCTTTTTTGTTTTGACCCAGTCCTTCAAACATACCTTGCAGTTGCTGAGTCATCTCTTCCATACCTGGTGCACCCATGATCTCAACTTGAGCAGGGGCTGCATTTAGGTCTAGCTCAACTTCTTTATCATCCATTGTGCCTTCACGCAGACGTTTACGGAACTTTTGACGTGTATCAGACATATTGTCGTGACTCTCTTCTTCGCGACCACGAGCGGGTGGTAGCAGAATATCTAGAATACGCTCTTCGGCAGCATCTTCTGCTTTACGCTGCATGCCTTTCATGGCATTTTCACGCGTCATCTTCATGGCATTTTCAATGAGGTCACGAATAATAGAATCAACATCACGACCGACATAACCCACTTCGGTAAATTTAGTCGCTTCAATTTTTAGGAAAGGGGCATTGGCTAATTTGGCAAGACGGCGGGCAATCTCTGTTTTACCTACCCCTGTAGGCCCAATCATTAGAATATTTTTTGGTGTAACTTCTTGGCGTAGATCTTCTGGTAGTTGGTTACGGCGCCAGCGATTACGTAACGCAATGGCAACCGCACGTTTTGCATCGGCTTGACCAACAATGTGGGCATCTAGACTGTGTACAATTTCTTTAGGGGTCATCATCTGGCGTTAATTTCCTTAAATCAAAAAAATGAGCAGGGGGGGGGGAGGACAAAAGAAGTATAAAAGGCTCTGTTTGTCTGTTAGTACCATCCCACTCAATGGGTGCCGTTATTGGCATATAGGGTTACGAAAGGAGTCATTATAAATGAAAAAAAGGGCAATATGGGGCGCTAGGTTTGCGTATTACTGTTTCACATGCTAAATTCAGCTAAATTAATTGAAGCAAATAGATAGCCAGACTGATATGACACTTAGATTTACCAAAATGCACGGCCTTGGAAACGACTTTATGGTGGTGGATTGTATCCAGCAAACCGTCGAGTTTTCAGCTGAAAAAATACAACAGTGGTCGGACAGAAATTTTGGCATTGGTTTTGATCAGCTATTGGTGGTCGAAAATGCCCAGCAAGCTGGTGTGGACTTTCGCTACCGTATTTTTAATGCCGATGGTTCTGAGGTTCAGCAGTGCGGTAATGGTGCGCGCTGTTTTGCCCGTTTTGTTTATGATAAAGGCCTCACTGATAAAACAGAGATTCAGGTAGAGACAGCATCAGGTGTGATTGTGCTCTATATTGAGGACGATGGTTTAGTGCGCGTTAATATGGGTGCACCTAATTTCGCCCCTGAAAGCCTACCTTTTACGCAGTCAAAGCAGAAAGCCAAATATTCAGTTGAGGTTTTGGATCAAACGGTTGAATTAGGAGCCGTCTCTATGGGGAATCCACATGCTGTTTTATTGGTTGATAATGTGGAGGATGCTGCGGTAGAGACTTTAGGCTGTGAGTTAGAGTCACATATTCTTTTTCCAGAGAGAGTCAATGTTGGTTTTGCGCAGATTTTGGATGAGTCGCATATTCGTTTAAGAGTGTATGAGCGCGGTGCTGCCGAGACATTGGCTTGTGGAACGGGCGCTTGTGCCGCCATGGTTGTTTTAAGAAGCTGGGATTTAGTGGCTAATTCGGTTACGGTAACTTTGCCTGGAGGTGATTTAGTGATTCGTTGGAATGGTGGCGTAGACTCACCCGTATGGATGTGTGGCCCAGCAGTGACGGTATTTGAAGGGGAGTTAAATGATGAGTAAGTCTCAACTACATGCCGAAGAGGTTGTGAATTATTTAGACCAGAATAGAAAGTTTTTTCACGCTTGTCCTAATTTACTGGATGAGCTGAGTATTCCACACCCTAAAAGTGGTAAAGCGGTTTCTCTGCTTGAGCGTCAAGTTTTTCAGTTGCGTGAGCAACGTGATGCATTGAAAGTAGAGGTTGATATTTTGCTGAATATAGCGAGTGAGAATGGTCAGTTATTTGCCAAGGTTCAAGAGTTTACTAAGGCACTGATGGCGACGCAAACAGAACAACAAGCGGTAGACTGTATCTATGAAGTAATGAGCACTCTTTTCGCTGTTGATAATGTTGCCTTGGTAACGTGGGATGCACCAAAGGTTTGTATTCATGGTGTGACGCAACTTGGAGTTAGTCAAACTTGGAGCGATACACTGAAAATGAGTTTAGATGTGGGTAAGCCCGTTTGTGGCTTATTGGAAAATGAGTGGCAGAAAGGCCTATTCCATACTAAAGAGCTAATGCAGTCTGTCTGTCTACTGCCATTAGGTACTGAAAAAGTCTACGGTGTTTTGGCGCTGGGTGCTAAAAGCCCGCGCTTTCATTCTGATCAAGGTACTTACTTTTTGAAGATGATGACGGAGCTAGTGACTGCTAAATTAAGTCATATCTTTTAAATCGTTTGCCTAAGGAGGTTTTATGCTCACTTCTTTTATAAGACACCTGCAGGCACAAAATAAATCTGCGCATACCTTGTCTAATTACCAGCGAGATATAACCTCTTTTTTGGCGTTTTATCTTACTGGCAGTGACGTAACGGGTGATGATTTACTCCAAGAGAAGATGGATTCCTTTCGGGATTGGCAGCTGATTAATTCAGAAGCCATTCGAGCCTTCTTAGCTTTTAGAGTGCAAGGTGGTATTAGTGCCAGAACCTTAGCCAGGCAGTTATCTGCGATCCGTTCTTTTTATGATTATCTATTGTTTGAAGGATTTGTCCTTAAAAATCCTGCTAAGGGTTTAAAAGCGCCTAAGCAACCACAACCCCTGCCAAAAAGTTTAGATGTGGATTGGACGCAACAATTATTAACGCAGCCTTTGGATACTTGGCAAGATGTAAGAGATCAGGCTATTTTTGAGCTGCTCTACTCGGCTGCTTTGCGTGTCTCTGAGTGTGCGGAATTAAATGTTTCCCCTGGCCTGGATGAGATGGAGTCAGGCTGGGTTCGGGTTTTAGGTAAGGGTATGAAAGAGCGTCTAGCGCCCGTCGGATCTAAAGCACTGCAAGCAATACAGGCTTGGTTGGCCATTAGAGGTGATTTTGCCAAAGCGGATGAGCCTGCGGTATTTGTTAATCAGCGAGGGGGGCGCTTTAGTGTGCGCTCCATTCAGAATAGCTTGGATAAGCGTACGTTACAAGCGGGTCTGCCAACCAAGATGTCACCACACCGTTTACGCCACGCCTGCGCAACCCATGTTTTAGAGTCTAGTGGAGATTTAAGAGCTGTACAGGAGATTTTGGGGCATGCTAACTTATCAACCACACAGATCTATACCAAGTTAGATTTGCAGCATTTGGCGCAAGTTTACGATCAGGCACATCCGCGTGCTAAGAAGCCAAAATAGCCTCTATAATGATTCTAAATGTTATCTATAACAAATCTAAATAGTAAGAATATAAGAATCCTATCGAATCAGGGCTCGTTTTCCTTTAAAATACGTAGCATTGTAGTTTTATCCAATTAACAAAAGAGTAAAGGAATATTCATGTCATTTCACGGAACCACAATTTTATGCGCGAAACGTAATGGCGAAATGGTCATTGGTGGTGATGGTCAGGTGACACTGGGGCATGTTGTGATGAAGGGCAATGCTCGTAAGGTGAGGCGCCTATATAACCAGCAAGTTATTGCTGGATTTGCGGGTGCAACGGCAGATGCTTTTACTTTGTTTGAACGTTTTGAGTCTCGTTTACAAACCCATAACGGTCAGTTGATGCGTGCCGCGGTTGAGATGGCTAAGGATTGGCGTACAGATCGTGCTCTGCGTAAGTTAGAGGCGATGATGTTAGTAGCAGACAATGAAAATATGTTACTGATCTCGGGAACGGGTGATGTGATTGAGCCACAAGATGACTTTATCGCCATCGGTTCTGGTGGCAGCTACGCCCACGCAGCGGCACAAGCCTTGATGGCAAATACCGATTTATCAGCGCGAGATGTCGTTGAAAAATCACTGCATATTGCAGGCGATCTATGTATCTATACAAATTATAATTTAACAATTGAATCTATTGGTGAGAAGGCTTAGTTTACTAAGCTGGCTACACTGAAATTATTAAGGAGAGTACTATGTCAGATAGTCATCAAGCAACGGCAGTAGACGTTGTAGAAGAAGAGAGGAAGTCTAGTAAGAGTGAGCAGGCGTTTGAGTCGGTATTGTGGAATAGTCGTTTTGTCGTCTTAATTGCCGTAGTGGCAAGTTTAATTACGGCATTTGGTATTTTCTACCTAACTGCTATTGATGTCTACTACACAATGGCTCATTTAGCGAATTACCATGAGTTGGATGGTGCAGGTCGTGCCTTACTAAAAGCACAGACAGTAGCGCACGTGGTTGGATCAGTTGATGGTTTCTTACTGGGTGCGATTATGTTGATCTTTTCTTTAGGTCTATATGAGTTGTTTATCTCTAAAATTGATATTGCTGACGGTGGACATGGTTCAAGTAATATTTTATTTATTAGGTCTTTAGATGATTTAAAAGATCGTTTAGCAAAAGTGATTCTGTTGATCTTGATTGTTATGTTCTTTGAGCAAGCAATCTTCTTAAAGCCTGATGGGGCGATAGAGCTTTTATATTATTCATTGTCTATTATGTTGGTGGCCTTAGCGTTGTATTTCTCGCATAAAGCTTATAAGTAAGATCGAATAAGCTTGGCTTAGTTTCTAAGCCTGATAAAGCAAAAAACCCGCTATTGAGTGATCAGTAGCGGGTTTTTTTATGTTTGAAATAATTGTACCCTCAAGAGGCCCTAGGGCAGGGGGGAGAAAGCACAGATACTAATGTTGACTTGGTTACTCTTTTAACAAAGGTTTGATCTCTTCTAGTAGTTTATCTAAAGCACCACTGTGTAAGTTAAAACTATCAAATGCCTGTTGACCGAGCTCTCTAGCAAGCTCTGGTCGAGAGGCTAACTTAGTTAATAGTTCTCTCAGTTCAGTTGTGTCTTGCACAATACTCAGTGCTTGGTCGGCAGAGAAGGTATCGTATAGCGCTTGTAGATTACGAAAGTGGGGGCCTGATAGAACAGCTTTGCTTAGCACGGCAGGCTCTAAGATGTTGTGCCCACCAAAGGGCACTAAACTGCCACCAATAAAAGCTGCATCACATGCAGCAAACCAAAGCATTAACTCACCAACACTATCAGCTAGATAGACTTGTGTCTCGCTATTGATCGAATCCCCTAAGCTACGTCTCGCCAACTTTAAACCGGATGCCTGAATTTGAGCTGCAACCTCATCAAAACGATCTGCATGACGCGGCACAATAATGAGCAGGGGGGGGGAAGCCACATCAGGCATTGAATCGATCAACTGCTTATGCGCTTGACACATTAACTGTTCTTCAGAATTATGACCGCTCTCTGGATGCGCGTGAGTACTGGCTGCAACCCAGATAAAGCGTTTGTTGAGCTGATTGTCTCTTTTCCAGTCTTCAGCACGTTCTATAAGGTCAGCTTCAATCTCTAAATCAAATTTCAAGTTACCTAGTGTTTTGATCTTGTCAGTATGTGTACCAAGCTTAGCAAAATACTCGGCATCAATGGGAAACTGTGCGGCGATAAACTGTGTCTGGTTTAAAGCATTCGCCAGCATCCCCCCTCCCCATTTTTGATAAGAGAGGAAAGACCTCTCTTTAAGGCGTGCATTGATCAAGATAATGGGAATATTGCGTTCAGCACAGGCTTGGTAGAGGTTTGGCCAGATTTCAGTTTCAACCATAACGACCAGCTTGGGTTGAATCTGGTCTAGAAAGCGATTGACGGCAAAAGAGAAGTCGTAAGGGATCATCTGATGTTGAATTTCAACTGGTGAAAACTGTAATGCTTGTAGAGCACCTTGCGTTGAACCGTTGGTGACCGTCAGTGGTAGAGTGGGATAGGCTTGTTTAAAGCGGCTTAGTAGCGGAAAGATCGAACGTGTTTCACCAACGGAGACAGCATGAATCCAGATACCACCTATTTGATAAGGTTGGGGGTTGAGTCCAAAACGAGAACGAAAACACGCTTTCACTTTTGGTTGACTCGGTTGCTTCTTTTGCAGCAATGCCTGTTTACGACAACGCTTCCAGCCAGAATAAGCAATCAGTGGGAGTGCTAGGCTGGTGAGTAGGCGGTAGGTGAATAGGTTCATAGTCTGAGTAGCTTAATTGTATTAACCGTTTAAGTCATAAATTTGAATAACGCCAACCACTTTACCAGCCTCTTCAACAATAATAGAGGTGATCTTATGTTCATTCATTAGCTCTTCAGCTTCATTCAGACGTGCTTCACAAGAGATCATTTTAGGATTGTGTCCCATAATTTCACCTGCCGTTAAGCTCATAAAGTTAGCCGCATCAGTTTCCATGTGACGACGTAAATCTCCGTCCGTGATAATGCCTTTACCGTTATCAACGATGCATAGCCCTAGGCGTGCTTCGTTCATTGAGTGAATGACATCTTTCATCGCTGTAGAAGATGAGATAAGCGGTAAATTTTTACTCTTCATCTCATGTTTAACACGGGTTAATAGCTTTCTACCAAGACTTCCACCAGGATGGAAGCGGGCAAATTCATGTGGTTGAAAATCGCGTGCATCCATTAAAGCAACCGCCAGAGCATCGCCCATTACTAAAGTCGCCGTCGTGGATGAGGTCGGTGCTAGCTGATGTGGGCAAGCTTCTTTAGGTACCGAAATGTTCAAGTGAAAGTTTGAATTTTTCCCAAGTGTAGATTTTGGATTACCAGTCATTGAAATAACGATATTACCGTTGTCTTTTAGGAAGGGCAGAAGACGAATAACCTCTTCTGTCTCACCAGAGTTAGACAGCGCTAAAAAGATATCATTAGGTGAGACCATGCCTAGGTCACCATGAAACGCTTCCCCAGGATGCATAAAGAAACAAGGTGTTCCTGTGCTGGCAAGGGTCGCCATGATCTTGGTGCCTATCAGTCCTGATTTACCCATGCCGCAAATGACAACACGCCCTTTGGTTTTTAAAATGGCTTCGACAGCACCATTGAAGTCGGCATTCAATTGCGTCTTAAGATGCTTGATTGCCTCTGCTTCAATCTCAAAAACTTCTTTGGCAATGGCTTGATAATCGGGTGTTGCTTGTGACATAAGGGGCTCTTTTAATCTTATTTCAAAATGGGTTATTTGCTGCTTTAGAAGCGGTAACCAAGGTGAATACTGTGGAAATCCGTTCCAGGGTTTGGCATCTCAATACCCGCATTGGATATATGTAGGTAGCGATAAGTCAGTTCCAAATCCTTATTTTTTACCCCGAAACCAAAAATGCTTCCAAACTGGAATTGGGTTGATTTGTACTCATCTTCAACGGTGATGTTGTCCATCAGGTAAGGGCCACCTCCCATCTCTGCAAATGGCACTAGGCCAGTACTTGATATTGAGTAATTTCTAGGCTGATAGTTGAAAACAGGTGCTATGCCTAACATATAACCTGACTTATTATTGGCATGAGAAAGAGTTGAGTACCATTGGTGTAAGCGGCCTTCTAAGCGGCCAGTAACACTCCAGCTATCTGCCTCAAAAACAGGCTCCTTCCAGTCGGCACCAATTGCGATGCTAGTCTGCTTTGCTGAGCGGTCAGCACCTATATCTAGGCTATAGATAAGTTTGTCGGTATCGATACCGGGCTCTAATGTACAGGGCGCTTTTCCTTGGTAGCAAGCAAGGCCAAAAGAGCTGATTGCACCTAAGATGGCAAAGGACATAAGGTCATTATTTTCTTGCTTTGCTTGGATTTGCCCAGAAAACAATAAATTAATCGAAAATATAGTGACAGATAGCGTTGTAAGTAGCCTTTTTGAACTGTGCATTTGTGGCATTCCTGATAAACTAGGCACACATTTTAATCGAATTTTTGATCCTTTGGTAATTGAATCCTATGCACGAATTTTCTCACACTAATATTTTAGTAGTTGGCGACGTAATGTTGGACCAATATTGGACGGGTACTGCCGGCCGAATTTCCCCTGAAGCACCTGTTCCTGTCGTGAAAGTTGCGGGTAAGGAAGTTCGAGCAGGGGGGGCAGCGAATGTTGCACTGAATATTGCAGCTTTAGGTGCAAAGGCACACCTTTTGGGTGTGGTTGGTCGAGAGGCTGATGGGCAAGTTGATGGATATGGCCAGCAGTTAACAAGCTTAATGGAACAAGCGGGTGTCAGTTGTAGTTGGGCGTTGTCTGATAGCGGTACTATTTGTAAGTTAAGAGTTTTGAGTCATCATCAACAGTTAATCCGTATGGATTTTGAAAATCCTATGTCAGAAGCACCTGCTTTGGAACTGGTTGAAAAGGTGAAGCAGCAGGTCGCTAACTACGATGCATTGGTTATCTCCGATTATGCTAAAGGTAGTTTGCAGTTTGTTGAACAGATGATTGAGTCTGCAATACAAGCTAAGGTTCCTGTGTTGGTTGATCCCAAAGGCTTGGATTTCTCCCGCTATAAGGGGGCAACTCTCATTAAGCCTAACCAATCCGAGTTTGAAGCGATTGTTGGGGCTGCTTCCGAGACTGCTGATGTGGTTAAGAAAGGCGAGCAGTTAATTGAAGAGCTTTCGCTTGAGGCGCTATTGGTTACTCGCAGTGAACACGGTATGGCGCTGATATCAAAACAAGATCAGCCGTATTTGTTACAGTCTCAAGCGCAAGAGGTATTTGATGTGACGGGGGCCGGCGATACCGTTATGGCCGCGCTGGCGACAGGTTATGCTTCGGGTATGACTTTACAGAATGCCGTACACCTAGCGAATCAAGCTGCCAGTGTTGTGGTGCGTAAAGTAGGAACCTCGACTGTTTCTAAAGCAGAGCTGGATGAGGCGATTAAGGCTTCTATGCGTCACCAAGGTTATGTACCAATGAACGAAAACGAGTTGGTTGAGCTTGTTCAGTTGGCACAACAGAATGGTGAGCGTGTCGTGATTACTAATGGTTGTTTTGATCTGTTACACAGTGGGCATGTACGCTATTTGAATGAGGCAGCTAAATTAGGCGAACGCTTAATTGTTGCGGTAAACTCGGATGAGTCAGTTCAGGTATTAAAAGGGCCGACTCGTCCTATTGTTGGTTTGGATGGGCGTATGGAGTTACTGTCCGCACTCAGTTGTGTGGACTGGGTAGTGCCTTTTAATGAAGAGACGCCTGAGCGTTTGATCTGTAAGTTAAAGCCAGATGTATTAGTCAAAGGTGGCGACTATAGACCAGAGGATATTGCTGGCTCAAAATGTGTTTGGGATAATGGTGGTCAGGTTGAGGTATTGTCTTTTTGGGAGGGTTACTCTACGTCAAATCTAGTGAATAAAATTCAAGAGTCAGAGCAGATAGAAGCTTTAGCTCAGCAGGAGAGAGATTAAATGAAAATCGATTTTGTGTATGCAGTAGAAGCCCATCAAAGGGCGATTGATTCAGTTTTTTATCAATCGAGAAAAATATTAACCGTTGTTGAAAACATAATTGAGTCGATTGATGGCGGTGGCAAGGTAATCTGGTTGGGTAATGGTGGTAGTGCCGCTGATGCACAGCATATGGCAGCTGAACTGATGGTTCGTTATGTGAAGGATCGAGCACCGATTGCTTCGATTGCTTTAACTACGGATAGCTCTATTCTGACAGCTCATAGTAATGACTACCATTTTGATACGGTGTTCTCTCGTCAGGTAGAGGGTTTAGCGCAAGCGAATGATGTCGTCATCGCCATGTCTACCTCAGGTAATAGCCTGAATGTGGTTAATGCGATAAAAGCCGCTAAGCAGAAGGGGTGTTTTACAGTGAGTATGACTGGCAAAGAGGCAAGTCTGTTAAGCGAGGTTTCTGATATTTGTTTTCAAATAAATACTTTAGAAACTGCACGAGCTCAAGAGGCACATGGCTTCTTAAGTCATTTAATTTGTGAAGGCTTGGACTCGGTGTATGCTTCAAAAGAGTTGTAATATTAATTTTTGTCTATTGATTGAACTTGTGGAGATGTAGATGTTATTTCTGGCAGGAGATATCGGCGGGACTAAAGCTCTTTTTCAGCTGGTTGACTATAATGTCGACTCCTTTGAAATGAGGTCGATAGGTCAGCAACGTTATCTCTGTCATGAATTTGACTCACTTGAGTCTATTATTAGCCTTTTTTTATCCTCTTTAGGTTTAGACTCCCCCTTTGTTGAATCAGCCTGTTTTGGTCTGCCAGGGCCTGTCACTGATAGTCGGGTGGTTCAGCTCACCAACCTACCCTGGGTGGTGGACGCTTTAAAAATTGAGCAAGCCTGCTCTATTCAAACAGTCAGTTTTGTCAATGATTTTTATGCAGCTGCTCTAGGGGTCGAGATGCTAACAGAGCAGGATATCTTCCCTCTATATCTGCCTGATGGGGTGACTAAGCAGCAGTCCCTGAAATCAAATGGTCATCGTTTGGTTGTGGGGGCAGGAACCGGATTAGGTGTAGCGCCAGTCTTCTTTAATGGTGAGTGTTATCGGCCTATTGGTTCAGAAGGTGGACATTTTGACTTTGCCCCTATCTCAGAGACTCAGCAGTATCTTTTAACTTGGTTGTGGAAGCAGTGGGAACATGTCTCTTATGAGCGTGTTCTGTCAGGCCCTGGCTTAGAGACACTCTATCAATTTTTTCAAGTTTTTGATTGTCCCACTACCTATTCGTGTGAGGATTTAACAAATGTTTATAAAAACCACTACTATAATACGCAAAAGGACTCTTTGGGTTCGCTTATTGCTGATAAGCTAGTTGAGCATAAGCCTGATGCACTAAGCGCTGTTGAAATATATCAGGCTGCTGAGCAAGGTGATCCCGTTGCCGTGATGGCATTAACTGAGTTTGTTACGATTTATGGGGCTTTTGTTGGGGCTGTTGCTCTAGTGTGGAATGCGCCGCAAGGGGTGTATCTTGCTGGCGGCATTGCAGGTAAGTTGATTAACTGGATGCAGAAGCCTGTTTTCCAAAAAGCCTTTTTGGAAAAAGGGCGTATGTCTAGAGTGGTTGCTAATATGCCCGTCTATTTAGTAACCGATGAAACCCTAGGTTTAAGAGGGGCGATGCATCAAAATTTTATTATGTGGCAGGCTCAAAATAGAGCTTATTAATACTACTTTATATGAGTGTTTAATTTAAAACTGATTGTGGGATGGAAGCTGAATGAAAAATTACTGTGAAACAAAAACATCAACAGACTTAACACGTAAAACTTTAGCATTGGTTTTAGCTGGTGGAGAGGGAAGCCGTTTAAAGAACTTGACTCAGTGGCGAGCAAAGCCAGCAGTTCCGTTTGGTGGTAAGTACCGTATTATCGATTTTGTTTTATCAAATTGTGTGAACTCGGGTATTCGCAAAATTGGTGTTTTAACACAGTATAAGTCGCACTCACTTATTAGACATATTCAAAGAGCGTGGAGCTTTATGCGTTATGAAGTGGGTGAGTTTGTTGAGCTGTTGCCTGCACAACAACGTGTTGATAAAGATTGGTATAAAGGAACTGCCGATGCACTTTATCAGAACCTAGATATTATGCGCCGCCACTCACCAGAGTATGTGATGGTATTGGGTGGGGATCATATCTACTCAATGGATTACAGCAAAATGCTAGTGGCTCATGAAGCCTCTGGTGCCGATGTTACGATCGGTTGTATTGAAGTACCGCGCATGGAAGCGACTGGTTTTGGCGTTATGTCGGTGGATACTGACTTGAAAATAACTAAGTTTACCGAGAAGCCAGCAGATCCTGAGTCCATGCCAGGTCATCCAGATATGGCACTGGCATCGATGGGGATCTATATTTTTTCAACAGAGTTCCTATTTCAGAAGCTAATAGAAGATAGTGATAATCCAAATTCTACAAGAGATTTTGGTAAAGATATTATCCCTTCGGTGATTGAAGATTATGAAGTACTGGCTTATCCATTTGTGAATGATAAAGGAATTCCTGAATATTGGCGTGATGTAGGAACAATTGAGTCTTTCTGGAAGTCGAACCTGGACCTTTGCTCAATTGAACCAGAGCTTAACTTATATGATCATGAGTGGCCTATTTGGACCTATCAAGCACAGCTCCCCCCTGCTCGTTTTACGTTTGATGATGAAGGGCGCCGAGGCGAAGCGATTGACTCGATGATTGCGGGTGGTTGTTTGGTCTCTGGTGCACGCATAAAACGCTCTGTGATTGGCAGTGGTTCAAGAATTCATAGTTATAGTTTGGTTAAAGATACGGTACTTTTACCTCAAGTTGAGGTAGGACGAAATTGTCGTATTCAAAATGCGGTAATCGATAAAGGTTCGATTATCCCTGAGGGCACCATTATTGGTGAAGACCCAGTTGAAGATGCTAAGCGTTTTTATATTGAGCCTGATAGCGGTATTGTTCTGGTTACACCAGATATGCTGGGTCAAAAGCTTCATCTGTTGCGTTAAGCTGATAGAAATTAATAAAAAGTAATAAATACAATGAGTGAACAAAAAAAAATTAAAGTCGTTTTATGTTGGCATATGCATCAACCGCACTATCGTGATGGTTTAGATGGTAAGTACCGTTTGCCATGGGTGTATTTGCATGCAATAAAAGACTATGCCGATATGGTCTGGCATTTGGAGGCTTGTCCTGAAGCTAAGGTAGTTGTTAACTTTGCCCCTGTTTTATTGGAGCAGTTGGATGACTATGAGAAGCAGATGCGCGCATGGTTAGAGTCTGGAGAAGCGATGCAGGATCCATTGCTTAACTTAGTCTCGGGCGAGGTGCCGATTAGTAAAGATCAAGCTTTGCGTGAAGAAATTGTCATGGTTTGTCAGCGCGCTTTTGCGCCCACCATGATTAATATTCATCCACATTTTCGCGAGTTGGTCGATATGATTCAGTGTACTGGTGCGCCTCAAGGGGTTGATAACACATGTGTTAGTTATCTCAATAAACAGTATTTTGTTGATTTACTTGTTTGGTATCACTTAGCTTGGATGGGGGTCAGTCTACGACGTACCGATCAACGAGTTAAGCAGCTGATGGCTAAAAAAAGCCATTTCAACAAAGAAGATCAGCGTCTTTTAGTTGAGATTATGGCAGATGCGGTTGGTGGGATTATTCCACGCTATCGCGCTCTGCAGGATCAAGGTCAGATTGAAATCTCAATGACACCTTATGGTCACCCTATAGTCCCTCTGTTAATTGATTTTGAAAGTATGCGAGATGCTCTGCCTGATGCACCAGCTCCCTCTTATAAGGGTTATCCTGATGGTTATGCCCGTTCAAAATGGCATATGGAGCATGGACTAGATGTGTATAAAAAGTACTTTGGAACTAAGCCAAAAGGGGTTTGGTTGTCAGAAGGTGCGGTTAGTAGTGAAGCAGTAGGGCTTTTACAGGAGTATGGTATTAAATGGACCGCTTCTGGAGAAGGGGTTTGGCGTCACTCGTGTGAGTCATCACAATTTGATTTACATGATATGAATAGCAAAAAAGCACTCTATCAACCTCTACAGCATGGTAGTCAGGACTGCACGATATTTTTCAGAGATGATGGCTTATCGGATCTTATCGGTTTCCAGTATAAAGATTGGCATCCAGAGACAGCTGCTAAAGATTTTGCTCACCATATGCAGAATATCGCCAACTCTTTAGGTGAAGAGGTCGAGGAGCATGTTGTTACCATCGTATTAGATGGAGAAAATGCTTGGGAGTATTATCCAGATAATGCTTCTCCTTTCTTAAGTGAACTCTACTGTAAATTAACACAGCATCCACGTATTCAAATGACTACGTTTTCTGAGGCACTTGAGCAGGGGGCAAAGGTTCATAATCTTCCCGTATTGAAGTCAGGGAGCTGGGTCTATGGCTCTTTCTCAACGTGGATTGGTGAGAAAGATAAAAATAGGGGTTGGGATCTTTTAGTTGAAGCGAAGCTTTGCTTTGATGAAGTGATGGCTTCTGGTCGTTTATCAGAGAGTGAGATTGAACAAGCATCAGTGCAGCTGGGTATTTGTGAAGGGTCTGATTGGTTCTGGTGGTTTGGTGGTTATAACCCATCTGACAGTGTTCAGGATTTTGATAGACTATATCGTCGCCATTTGGCGAGGCTTTATGAAATTCTGGGTCAAAAACCACCTGAAAGCCTAGATGCTCCAATCTCCTATGGCGGTGGCGATATGGAAAATGCGGGCACAATGCGTCGTAGCTAATGGGCTTTTTTGTAGCTGAACTAATAGTAACTAAATTAAATTGAGATTTACAGCGTGAATAATAGACAATCTGGCGTACTGTTGCACCCGACTTCACTACCGAACAGCGATGGAAAACTTGGCGTATTGGATGAGCAGGCTTGGTTATTTTTAGATTGGATGAGCAAGGCAGGGCTATCTATTTGGCAAATGTTACCTTTAACTGAACCACATGATGATCTATCTCCTTACCAAGCGCTTTCGGCATTTGCTTTGAATCCTTCACTGCTACCAGACGATTGGCTATCATTTTATGACGATAAAGGCTTTAGTGAGTATTTAAAAAATCAGCCTCACTGGTTAGAAGATTATGTGCTGTTCAAAAATATTCGTCATCACCAAAACAAACGCTCTTGGTCTGAATGGCCTGCTGAATTAAAAAATCGCAACGCTAAGGCTTTAGAGACGTTTTCCTCTAAGTATAAGATTGAATTAATACAGCTTAAAAAGCAGCAGTATGTTTTATCTAAAATTTGGCACCAGCTAAAGCAGGATGCAAATAAAAAAGGCATTCAGTTATTTGGTGATATGCCAATTTTTGTCTCTTTTGATAGTGCCGATGTTTGGGCAAATCCTCAGCAGTTTCGTTTAGATGAAAACTTGAATCCAACGGTTGTAACAGGTGTACCACCAGATTATTTTTCAGAGACAGGTCAGCGCTGGGGCAATCCTCATTATCACTGGGAGACCATGCGTAGTGATAATTTTAGTTGGTGGCGTAAGCGTGTTGCAGAAGCATTAGGTCAGTTTGATTTAGTCAGAATTGACCATTTTAGGGGGTTAGAGGCTTCTTGGGAGATTGATTCTAGTGAAGAGACGGCAATAAATGGCCGCTGGGCAAGTGCGCCAGGGGGGGAGCTTTTAGCAGCATTAAAAGCTGACTTCCCTGATCTACCTCTGATTGCAGAAGATTTAGGGATTATTACTGAAGAAGTGGTTGCGCTAAAAAATCAGTTTATGCTTCCTGGTATGGCTGTTTTGCAATTTGGCTTTAATGGTCTGCCTGATAATCCGCATGCACTGAATGAGCAGGTTGAGCACTCGGTTGCTTATACCGGAACTCATGATAATGACACAACGCTTGGTTGGTTTGAGAGTTTAGATGAGGGAACTCAGAGCTGGATTTTAGGTCAGTTAACACCTGTTGTAGATGAGAAGTTAAAACTAACACAGTTGGAGGCCAACATGCCTTGGCCTTTGGTTGTTGCTGCGTTAGACAGTGTTGCTCAGCGCGTTATTGTTCCGATGCAGGATTTTTTGATGTTGGACTCATCACACAGAATGAATATTCCTGGTGTACCTGACGGTAATTGGCGTTGGCAGTTTCAGTGGTCACAAGTCTCAGATGATTTAGCTGAGAATATCTTTACGTTATTAGAGCAGACAAATCGTATATAGAAATTACACCTTTAGATACACTCCTTTGTTTTAAGATTAGTTCTATTAAGTTGGTTATCAAATATGAAATTAAGTTGGCAAATGTTAGATCCAATTCTGCAGCAGAATCTTGAGCTTTTGCAGCAGGGGCGTCACCACGATCCATTTACATTTTTAGGCTGTCATGCGGTTGAGAAGGCCAAAGGCAATACGGCTAAGTCTAAAAAAAATCAGGCGTGGGAAGTTAGAGTTTGGTTACCAACAGCTGAGTCAGCTAAATTGGATAACGGTACTGAGTTAACTCGAGTTGATGGTACAGACCTATTTATAGCTAAATTGGATGCAAAATCTAAGGCGAGCTTGGCTCAGCACTTTACGGTGAGCTGGGTTGAAGCAGATGGGTCGAAGTACACGATGGCTTCCCCTTACACTTTTATGCCTCAATTAGGAGAGCTAGACTTACACCTTTTTGCTCAGGGACAGCACTGGCAGATTTATAACGTACTAGGGGCTCATCCTAAGGAAATTGATGGTGTTAAAGGGGTGCAGTTTGCGGTTTGGGCACCTTCGGCAGAACGTATTTCAGTAGTGGGTGACTTTAATGGTTGGCACGGTTTACGTCATCCTATGCGAGTAGGGGGCGGATCTGGTGTATGGGAGTTGTTTATTCCTGGTTTACAGGCGGGTGATGTCTATAAGTTTGAGATTAGAAATTGTCAAACTGGCCATACATTTACTAAAACAGATCCTTATGCACAAGCGATGGAGTTTAGGCCTGCAACAGGCTGTATTGTCTATGACTCAGAGTATCATTGGAAAGATCAGGCTTGGTCAAAATCTTTAGCTGAATTTGATTGGCAAAAATCACCTATTAATATCTATGAAGTTCATCTTGGGTCATGGCAGCGAACTGATGACGGTAAATTCCTGAATTATAGAGAAATTGCACATCGCTTAGTTGAGTATGTTACTTGGATGGGCTTTACTCATATTGAGCTATTACCTATTTCGGAACATCCTTTGGACGAGTCTTGGGGTTATCAGGCGACGGGCTATTTTGCACCAACCAGTCGTTTTGGATCACCTGATGATCTACGTTATTTTGTGGATTATTGTCACCAGCATAATATTGGTGTGTTTTTAGACTGGGTGCCTGCTCACTTCCCTAAGGATGAGTTTGCATTAGGTCGTTTTGATGGTACTGCGCTCTATGAGCATGAGGATCCTCGTAAGGGTGAACATCAAGATTGGGGCACGTATATATTCAATTTTGGCCGTAATGAAGTTAAAAACTTTCTAATTAGTAATGCCCTCTATTGGCTGAAAGAGTTACATATTGATGGATTACGAGTAGATGCTGTCGCTTCTATGCTCTATTTAGATTACTCTCGTGAGGCGGGTGAGTGGGTTCCTAATGAACATGGTGGACGAGAGAACCTAGAAGCTATTGATTTTATTCGTACGCTAAATGAAGAAGTTCATGCTCAGTGTCCAGGTGTGGTGGTGATGGCTGAAGAGTCAACTTCATGGCCAATGGTTTCAAGACCAACTTGGATGGGGGGCTTAGGCTTCTCTATGAAGTGGAATATGGGCTGGATGAATGACAGCTTAGATTATTTTGAGAAAGAACCAATCTACCGACCATACCACCATAACCAGCTCACTTTTAGTCAGGTGTACGCTTATACCGAAAACTTTATCTCGCCATTGTCTCATGATGAAGTCGTTCACCTGAAAGGATCTTTGATTCAAAAGATGCCTGGTGATGATTGGCAGAAGGCAGCAAATGTACGCTTATTGCTGGCATATCAGATATTAAATCCTGGGAAAAAGCTCCTATTTATGGGCTGTGAATTTGCCCAGTGGGGTGAGTGGTCAGAGTCTCGTGCCTTGGATTGGTATCTGTGTGACCATGGCTTAAATCGAGGTGTTCAACTATTGGTCAAGGCAGTGAATGAGCTTTATAAGAACTCTCCAGCACTCTATGAACGTGACTTTGATAGTCAAGGTTTTGAGTGGATTGACTGTCATGATTATGAGAAATCAATATTGAGCTTTATACGCCAAAGTGAACATGAGAAGTTAATCTGTGTATTTAATTTTACCCCCGTTCCTAGAGAGCACTATCGTATAGGTCTACCAGAGTCTGGAACCTATTTAGAGGTAGTAAATTCTGATTCGGAGCTCTTTGGTGGCAGTAATAAAGGTAACAACGGGGTAGTTTGTACAGAGGATCAAGAGTGGATGAATCAACCATACTCAGCAGAGCTTACGCTACCACCGTTAAGTGTCATCGTTTTAAAACTAAAATAAATCTAAGAAATTGAATTAGGAACCTGTATGAAAATTCTTTTTGCTACCCCAGAAGCACACCCATTTATTAAAACAGGTGGTTTAGCAGATGTCTCTGGAAGTTTGCCAAATGCTTTGGTTGAATTGAAGCATAAGGTACGTTTAGTGTTGCCTGCTTATCGATCTGTACTTGAGAAATATAGTTGTGGCAAGATTATTAAACAAGTAGCGGAGCTAACTGTAGAAGGCTGTGAAAGACCTTTTCATGTTAGAATTCTGAAAATCAAATCAGGGTCAATTGAGGGTGTGAATGTCCCTGTTTGGCTGGTTGATATTCCTGAATTATTTGATCGTTCTGGTACGCCATACTTAGCTGATGATGGTTCTGACTGGTGGGACAATGGAGAGCGTTTTGCCGTTTTTTCTAAAGTAGTGACTGAATTGGCCATGGATAGAGTGGGGCTTAAGTGGAAAGCGGATGTAGTTCATGCTAATGATTGGCAGACGGGATTGGTTCCTGCGCTCTTAAGTGTAGAAGCTGAACCCCCTAAAACGATTTTTACTGTGCATAATATGGCTTATCCAGGTAATTTCCCTAAATCTTTATTTGATAATTTAAGATTAGATTGGCATTTGTGGGGCTCTGAAGGTGTTGAGTTTTATGGTCACTTCTCTATGCTTAAAGCGGGACTAATTAAATCAGATTATGTCACAACGGTTAGCCCTACCTATGCGAAAGAGATCTGTTACCCAGCCTTTGCTTATGGTTTTGAGGGGGTTTTGCAGCAGAGAGATTCAGAAAAATGTCTGATTGGTATATTGAATGGTATTGATGATAACGTCTGGAATCCAGCAAAAGATACGCTGATTGAGCGAAATTATTCAGCGCACAAAGGCCGTATTGTTGGTAAAAAACATAATAAAGCCGCTCTGTTAAAAGGCATGGATTTCTTACAGTCAGAGAATGGAAAGTCTGATAACCCAGAAATGGCACGTTGGTTAAAAGAGCCGTTAATTGGATTAGTTGGTCGCTTGGTTGCCCAGAAAGGCATCGATCTAGTACTTGAGGTACTACCTGATCTATTAAAGGAGACGACTGCAAACTTTATATTCGTCGGAACGGGTGAAAAAGAATTTGAAGTTGCTCTCTATAAGTTCGCTAAAGATTTTCCACACCGTATTTGGGTGTATATCGGTTATTCAGAAGTGTTAGCCCATCAAGTTGAGGCAGGGGCAGACTTGTTCTTAATGCCTTCACGTTTTGAGCCATGTGGTTTAAATCAAATGTATAGCTTAGCTTATGGGACGCCTCCTGTTGTCCATCACACAGGCGGTTTAGCTGATACCGTTGTTAATGCCACTGAAGAAAATTTAAAAGAAGGCAAAGCAACTGGTTTTGTTTTTTATGACACAAGCCGTCATGCCCTAAAATCAACTTTATTACATGCACTATTCCTACTTGGGAAAAAGAGAACTTGGCAGAAGTTACAAAAGACAGGTATGGAGCAACCTCTTGGTTGGGAAAATAGTGCAAAGCAATATGCAAAACTGTATTCGGAGAAAAGATAGATGTCAGCAACAATGGACGCAAAAAGAATGGAAGTACTGACAGAGATGCTTCAGCACGTCGGAATGAAAAAAGAAGATATAGAGGCGGATTTTCTAAGGTATCTATGTCGTACATTAGGTAGAAGTATTCAGGCAGATGATTACTACCTGTTCAAGGCACTATCTTATGCAACACGTGATCGCTTGATGGCGAACTGGAAAAAAACTTGGGATGCTTATCATGATAAGAAGCTCAAGAAAGCATACTATCTTTCGATGGAGTTTTTAATTGGACGTTCTTTAACGAATAACCTTTTGAACTTAGGGATTGAGACTGAAGCTGAAAAAGCGATGTATGATCTTGGATTGAAGTTTGAAGAGATTGAAGATGCTGAAAGGGATGCTGGTTTAGGTAATGGTGGTCTAGGGCGTCTTGCCGCCTGTTTTATGGATAGTTGTGCAACTTTGCAGCTGCCAGTAATGGGTTATGGTTTACGTTATGAATATGGTATGTTTAGACAGATTATTCAAGATGGACATCAGGTTGAAGAGCCAGATCACTGGTTGGGGTTAGGGTTATATCCTTGGGAGTCTCAGCGCTCTGAGTATACTCAATGCATCAAGTTTGGTGGGGTGACTCGTGACTATAAGGATCCACATACGGGTGAGCTGATTGTTCACTGGGAGTATGATGAAGAGGTTCTGGCTGTTCCGTTCGATGTGCCAATTCCTGGTTTTAAGAATGATACGGTAAACACACTACGTTTGTGGTCGGCGACAGCTCAAGAAGGATTTGATCTATCTGAATTTAATGCAGGGTCTTATCACGAAGCAATTGCCAAGAAAGGGGCCGCAGAAAATATCACTCGTGTTTTGTATCCAAATGACACAAGTGAAAATGGTAAAAAGTTGCGTCTAAAGCAGCAGTACTTTCTAGTTTCAGCATCTTTACAAGATATTGTTGCACAGTGGAAAGGGGCTCATAAAACGTTTAATGACTTTGCAAAAAATAATGCATTTCAGTTGAATGATACTCACCCTAGTTTGGCGGTCGCTGAGTTGATGCGCTTACTGATAGATGAAGAGCGACTGTCTTGGGATAACGCCTGGAGTATTACAGCTCAGACCATGGCTTATACAAATCATACCTTGTTACCAGAAGCTTTAGAGCGCTGGCCTGTTGAGTTATTTTCACGTCTACTTCCAAGACCATTAGAGATTATCTTCGAAATCAATAGACGTTTCTTGACTGAGATTTCAATGAAGTGGCCAGCGGATACTGATCGTCAAAGACGTATGTCGATAATAGATGAACATAATAATGTTTGTATGGCTTATTTGGCGATTGTGGGTAGTCACTCAGTTAATGGTGTAGCAGCACTGCACTCCGATCTTTTGAAAGCGGGTCTGTTTAATGATTTCTATCAGTTGTGGCCTGAGAAATTTAATAATAAAACAAATGGTGTGACTCAACGCCGTTGGTTAGCGGGCTGTAACCCCGAACTAAGAAAGCTGTTGAAGAAAAATATTGGAGAAGGTTGGATTACTGAGCTGACACAATTGAAAAAGATTGAGAAGTTCGTTGATGATGCTAGTTTTCAGAAGAAGTGGCATGACGTTAAGCAGTCAAACAAACAGCGTCTAGCAGAGTTGGTAGAGAAGGATACTGGGATTAAGTTAAACGTTGACTCTATGTTTGATGTTCAAGTGAAGCGAATTCACGAATATAAACGTCAATTATTAAATATATTACATGTTATTCACTTGTACTCACGTATTAAATGTGGCGATACAGAAGGCTGGACAAGTCGTAGTGTTATTTTTGGTGGTAAAGCAGCCCCTGGTTATGTCATGGCGAAGAGTATTATTAAGCTGATTAATAATGTAGCTCAAGTTGTCAACTCTGATCCTGATGTGGGAGATAAGTTACGTGTTGCATTTATCCCTAACTATCGTGTTTCAGCAATGGAAGTTATTTGCCCTGGAACGGATCTATCTGAGCAAATCTCGACCGCAGGCAAAGAAGCATCTGGTACGGGTAATATGAAGTTTATGATGAATGGTGCACTCACGATTGGTACTTTAGATGGTGCTAATGTTGAGATTAGAGAGGCTGTTGGTGATGAGAACTTTTTCTTGTTTGGGCTAGAGACTCCTGAGGTTGAAGATTTACGTCAGCACTATTATCCACAGCGCTATATAGACCAGAGTAGTGATCTACAAGCAGTGATGACTCTACTACGTTCAGGCCACTTTAATCAGTTTGAGCCGGGTATTTTCAATGACATTATCAACTCAATACTAAGTCCAAGTGATCCGTGGATGACATTAGCTGATTTTCAGAGTTATATTGATGCACAGGAAGAGGTTTCTCAGGCTTATCAGGATCGTACTTTATGGATAAAGAAAAGTATTCTAAATACAGCTCGCAGTGGTCTGTTTTCAACAGACAGAACAATGAAGCAATACAATGAAGATATTTGGAAACTAACACCAATTTCAATAAAAAAGTAGGGTTTTTAGGTTCTGTATGGTTCTGTAGGTTATAAAAAGACCAAAATCAATTTTGAGCAGGGGGGGTAAGTACGTAACCAGGAATTAATTCGAAGTTAACTTCCTTGCTTTGCATGCTATAATCCCGCCCTTGACTGAAACTGAATACTGAGTTGATTTAATATGTGCGGAATTGTTGGTGGAATTGCAGAGCGAAATATAGTCCCAATCCTGTTAGAGGGGTTAAGGCGTCTAGAGTATCGCGGTTATGACTCCTCTGGTATTGCAGTTTTAAATCAGGCTGGCGAGATTAAGCGAGAGCGTTCGTTAGGTAAAATAAAGAATCTTGATCAGAAAATTCAACAAAGATCAGAAAGTTTAATGGGTCAAATTGGTATTGCTCACACTCGATGGGCAACTCATGGCGTTCCTGCCGAAAATAATGCACATCCTCATATTTGTAATAATCGTGTAGCCATCGTTCATAATGGCATCATTGAGAACTACGCTTCTTTAAAAGAACAGCAAGTTTCACAGGGCTATCGCTTTACTTCAGAAACAGATACCGAAGTTGTTGCACATAGTATCCACCATTATTTAGAGCAAGCCCAAGGTAACTTATTTGAAGCCGTTAAGCTTTCAATTAAAACCTTTCAAGGTGCTTATGCATTAGGTGTAATTGCCATTGATGATCCTGATACCTTAATTGTTACCAGAAAAGGCAGTCCCTTAGTGATTGGGGTTGGTATAGGCGAGCATTTTATTGCTTCTGATGTTTCCGCTCTTTTGCCCGTCACGCAAAACTTTATCTTTCTTGAAGAGGGTGATATAGCCAAAGTCACTCGTAGTGCAGTAGAGATTTATGACACTGACGGCTCCTTGGTCGAAAGACCAATCAAAGTTTCAAGTTTAAGTGCGCACTCTGTTGAACTTGGTGAACATCGTCACTATATGCACAAAGAGATCTTCGAGCAGCCACAGTCAGTGATCGATACTTTAGAAGGTCGAGTAACTCAAGACAAAGTGCTTGTTTCAGCCTTTGGTCATCAAGCTGAAGGTATTTTCAAATCAGTTGATCAAGTGCAAATTATTGCCTGTGGAACCAGTTATCATTCGGGTCTTGTCGCCAAATATTGGTTTGAAGATATTATTGACCTACCTTGTCAGGTTGAAGTTGCAAGTGAATACCGTTACCGAAACCCAGTGATTCAGAAGAATACACTGTTTATAACGATCAGTCAGTCTGGTGAAACAGCTGATACACTTGCGGCACTACAGAAAATTAAAAGTATTAAAGCCGAAAAGAATATCTCAACTTTAACAATTTGTAATGTTGCTGAATCAAGTCTAACTAGAGAAAGTGATCTGACGTTTTTAACAAATGCAGGTCCAGAAATCGGTGTTGCTTCAACCAAGGCTTTTACTACTCAGCTCGTCGCGTTGGCACTGTTAATGACCTCTGTGGGTAAGTCACAAGGGATTATGTCCGAAGAGCAGGAGCGTAATATTGTTCAAGGGCTACAGAAGCTTCCAGGGCTGCTCAGGAATGCACTAGAGCATGAAAATGTGATTAAAGAGATCGCTCAGTGTTTTGCGGATAAGGAGAGTGCGTTATTTCTTGGTAGAGGAACAATGTACCCTATCGCAATGGAAGGTGCTTTAAAGCTAAAAGAGATTAGTTATATCCACGCAGAAGCTTATCCTGCTGGAGAGTTAAAACATGGGCCACTAGCACTTGTTGATGATCAAATACCTGTAGTGGCGATAGCTCCACTTGATGATTTACTAGAGAAGTTAAAGTCGAATTTACAGGAAGTGAAAGCCCGTGGTGGACAAATGATCGTCTTTGAAGATGAACAGTCTGATGTGAGTTCAGAGGCAGATTTTAAAGTAGTTAAAGCGACTACAAATGTAGGGCGTATAACAGCACCAATTACCTTCAATATTCCGCTACAGCTATTAAGCTATCATGTGGCACTTATTAAAGGTACTGATGTAGATCAGCCGAGAAATTTAGCAAAATCAGTTACTGTGGAGTAAATTTATAGTTGTGCTAAAAGTAGTTTGTGTAATTTAGTTTTGAGCGAATAAGTATATGGAAAATAAAAAGTTTTTGGTTACTGGTGGAGCAGGTTTTATTGGGTCAGCTGTTATAAGGGGTTTGATAAATGATACTCAGCACGTTGTAGTTAATGTTGATAAGTTGACTTACGCTGGAAATTTGGAATCACTTAAATCCATTGAAAGCAATGAACGCTATAACTTTGAACAGGTTGATATTTGTGATGCTGTAAATGTGAAGCGTGTTTTTGAAACGTATCAACCTGATATTATTATGCACTTGGCTGCTGAATCTCATGTTGATCGTTCGATTGATGGGCCTGGTAAATTTATTCAGACTAATATTGTTGGCACCTATACATTGTTGGACCAGGCAAGAGCTTATTACAATGATTTAGAGGGTGATAAGAAAGAAGGGTTTCGTTTTCATCATATATCTACTGATGAGGTATACGGAGATTTACCTCACCCTGATGCTGTTACAGCAGGGCAGGAGAATTTGAATTTGCCGTTGTTTACTGAAACGACAGCATATGAACCAAGCTCGCCTTATTCTGCCAGTAAAGCGGCTTCTGATCACCTTGTCAGAGCATGGCAAAGAACATTTTGTTTACCTACATTAGTGACTAATTGTTCAAATAATTATGGACCTCATCACTTTCCAGAGAAGCTGATCCCGCTTGTAATCTTAAATGCATTAGAGGGTAAGTCATTGCCTGTTTATGGTAAAGGAAATCAGATTAGAGACTGGCTTTATGTTGAAGATCATGCCCGCGCACTAATCTTAGTTGCAACAACGGGTAAAGTTGGTGAGACCTATAATATTGGTGGTCACAATGAAAAGCAAAATCTAGAGGTCGTAAAAACAATTTGTTCTATTTTGGATGAAGTGAAGCCAAAAGAAACAAAGTACGAGGATCAAATTATTTATGTTACAGATCGTCCAGGTCATGATATGCGTTATGCAATAGATGCTAGTAAGATTCAGAAGGAGCTGGGTTGGTTACCAGTAGAAACATTTGAAAGTGGTATAAGAAAAACTGTTCAGTGGTATTTGGAAAATCAGGGCTGGTGTCAGCATGTACAAGATGGCTCCTATAAAAGAGAAAGGTTGGGAAGTAATTAATGAAAGGTATTATCTTGGCGGGGGGGGCTGGTACTCGTTTGTATCCGATTACTAAAGGTGTTTCTAAACAGCTTTTACCTATTTATGACAAACCAATGGTTTATTATCCTTTGTCTGTATTAATGTTGGCTGAAATCAAAGACATTTTGATTATTACAACACCTGAAGATCAGTCAGGATTTATTCGTGTACTTGGTGATGGTTCAGAGTTTGGTGTCAATATCAGCTACGCTGTACAGTCAAACCCAGAAGGACTTGCACAAGCATTTATTATTGGTGAAGACTTTATTGGTGATGATAGCGTTTGTTTGGTACTTGGCGATAATGTTTTTTGGGGGCAGGGTTTTTCTCCACTGCTTAAGAAAGCTGCATTAGCTGGCCCTGGAGCCACTGTTTTTGGTTACAAGGTCAAAGACCCTGAGCGTTTTGGAGTAGTGGAGTTTGATAAGGATCGAAAGGCAATTAGTATTGAAGAAAAGCCTGAGGTACCAAAGTCTAATTATGCAGTAACAGGTCTATATTTTTATGACAATGATGTAGTAAAAATGGCTAAGAAGGTGAAGCCATCACATAGAGGAGAGTTAGAAGTCACGTCTATTAATCAAATGTATCTAGCTCGAGGAGACTTAAAAGTAGAGCTTCTTGGTAGGGGTTTCGCGTGGCTAGATACAGGTACCCATGAAAGCTTATTAGAGGCAGCAATGTTTGTAGAGACTATTGAAAAACGTCAAGGCTATAAAATTGCGTGTTTAGAGGAGGTTTCATGGCGAAATGGCTGGTTGACTGATGATGAGGTGAATGAGGCTGGTACGAGACTCTCTAAGAATAGTTATGGGCAGTATTTGTTGAATTTGGTGAGAGATAGCAAATGAGCTTGATAAATTTAATTCCCATCTCGGCATTAGGCGATGAAAGAGGTTCTTTGGTTTCAATGGAAGCTAATAAGAATATCCCGTTTGATATTGAACGAGTGTATTGTTTATTTGATACTCGTGAGGATGTTTCTAGAGGTTTTCATGCTCATAAAGAACTCAAGCAAGTTGTAGTTTGTTTATCTGGTAGTTGTCGCTTTGTACTGGATGATGGGGAAAAAAGAGAAGAAATTTTGTTAGATAGGCCTACTACAGGTTTAGTAGTAGAGGGTTTAATATGGCGGGAAATGCATGATTTTTCTTCTGACTGTGTATTGATGGTTCTGGCCGATCAGCACTATGATGAATCGGACTATATTCGTGACTATCAAGAGTTTTTAAATGTTACCAGCCAATCATAAGATAAAAATCCACCCATTAAGTGATGTAAAAACTGATGATGTTGGTGAAGGCACAACTGTTTGGCAGTTTAGTGTTGTTTTATCAGGTGCGAAAATAGGCCGAAACTGTAATATTAATGCTTTAACTTTGATTGAAAATGATGTAGTGATTGGTGATAACGTTACCATTAAGTCAGGTGTTCAGGTTTGGGATGGTTTGAGAATTAGTGACAATGTGTTTGTTGGGCCTAATGTCACATTTACTAATGACTTCTTGCCGAGATCAAAATGCCGTCCTACAGAGTTTTTAACTACAATGATTAGACATTCGGCATCAATTGGAGCAAATGCAACAGTTGTTGGTGGTGTGACTATTGGTGAGTTTGCTATGGTTGGTGCTGGCACCGTGGTTACAAAGGATATTCCAGCACATGCACTAGTATATGGGAGTCCAAGTAAGCTTCAGGGGTGGGTTTGTGAGTGTGGAACAAAATTGGTTGAATTTCTTTGTCCTGTGTGCAGTCTTAAATATGAAGTAATTGATGAAACTGTACAAAGAATTGTATGTCTTAATTAGGTTAAATTGTGCTGTTTTTTTTTATTAGATTCAAATTGAATTAACCTAAAGGGAGAGGGGACTTGATTCCATTTTTAGATTTAAAAGCGGTAAATTCTCAATACAGAAAAGAGCTTATTCAGGCTGCGGTTGATGTAATTGATTCTGGTTGGTATATTCAAGGCAGTAAAGTTAATCTTTTTGAAAAAGAGTTTGCTAACTATTGTGGTACAAAACATTGCATAGGTGTTGCTAATGGTTTAGATGCTTTGATTATAATTCTTCGAGCATATAAAGAGTTAGGTAAACTGGAAGAGGGTGATGAGGTTATTGTCCCGGCTAATACCTACATAGCGTCTATTCTTGCAATTACTGAAAATAGGTTGAAGCCTGTTTTAGTTGAGCCAGATCTCAATACTTATAATTTGTCACCAGAGCAGGTTAAGAAAGCTATTACCTCCCAAACTAAAGCAATATTAGTAGTTCATCTTTATGGGCAACTTGCGGATATGGCTAAGATCAATGCAATAGCTCACGAATACGAGTTATTAGTTATTGAGGATTCTGCACAAGCTCATGGAGCAAGCATTGACGGCATAAAAGCCGGAAATTGGGGGGATGCATCAGGTTTTAGTTTTTATCCAGGCAAGAATCTTGGCGCATTAGGTGATGCGGGTGCGGTGACTACAAATGACGATGAGTTAGCCACAACTATACGTATACTGAGTAACTATGGTAGTCGCGTAAAATATGAAAATGAATATAAAGGTATAAATAACCGTTTAGATGAGATGCAAGCTGCTTTTTTACGAGTTAAGCTTAAAAACTTAGATGTGGAGTCTTCACGTCGTAGACAGATTGCAGTTAGATATACACAAGGCATTGAAAATCCATTGGTAACCTTACCCGTTTACAAGTCTAAGTTGAATAATGAAGTATTAATGTACCATGTTTTTCACCTCTATGTTATTCGTACTAAAGAGCGCGAAAAGCTCCAGGTTCACCTAAATGATCTAGGGATAGAAACTTTGGTTCACTATCCGATAGCCCCGCATCAGCAAAAAACTTTTCAAGAATGGTCGGGTTTGAGCTTTCCTATTACAGAAGACATTCATAATGAAGTACTTAGTTTACCGATAAGTCCTATTATGACGGATGATCAGGTTCAGATTGTAATTAACACTATTAATGAGTTTAAATAACTGATGTTAAAGCTAATAAAAGAGTTATTTAGTTTATTAACCCCGCAACAACGAAAGCGTTTCTATTTTCTTCAGTTCTTAGTGGTTATTATGGCGCTAATTGAAATGGTTGGTATCGCATCTATAGGTCCGTTTATGGCCTTGGTTGGTGATATTGGCTTGATAGAACGAAATGAGGTATTCAGCCAGCTTTACTCTATTTCTGGGCTTACTGATCCAATGGTTTTTTTGTTCATAGTTGGTTTGCTTGTATTTTCTATGCTTGGTTTTGCAACATTGTTTTCAATGTATACAATATGGAAAATTTCAGTATATGCTGCCCAAACAGGATCAGAAATATCAGATCGCCTTTATACGCATTATATGCAGAAAAATTGGATGTTTCATGTCTCAGGTAGCAGTGCTCAATTGACTAAACAAATCTCGGTTGAAGCATTACGTGTAACAGACTTAATTATCGACCCTTTAATGCAGATGAACGCAAGGGCTGTATTAGCATTATTTATTTCAATCGCAATATTTATTTATGACCCGCTGGTTGCTCTGGCGGGCTTATCCGTATTTGTCGCTGCTTATATAGCATTGTTTAAAATTGTACGTGGCTCTTTACAAAAAAATGGTACAGCATTGTCTGATGTTGCAACTGTACGCTTTAGACTTATGAATGAAGGGTTTGGTGGTATTAAAGATGTTTTGTTATTGGGCCGTAAGCAAAATTTTATAAAAAGCTTCCAGGACTCGGGAGAAATCTTTGCTTATGCTCGTGGTACAAATAATACACTTACTCAAGTACCTCGTTATTTTATGGAATTTCTTGCGTTTGGGGCAATGATTGCTCTAGTATTAGTTTTAATAAAAACTAATGAAGGAAATTTGGGTAAGATTTTACCCATTCTAGCGATCTATGCCCTTGCTGCATTTAAGCTTTTACCAGCATTGCAGCAGGTTTATGCCAATTTAGCCCGGATTAAGGGGAATGTGTCAGCATTTGAATCCATTAAAAGTGATTTGATAGGCTCTATGCAGAGTCAGGTTGAAAGCTTAGAAGAAGGTAAAGGGCAATTAACTGTAAGTAAGCAGATTGACCTAAAGGGAGTTACCTTTACTTATCCAGGGAAGGCGCAAGCTGCTCTATCAGGTCTAAACCTAACTATTCCTGTGAATAATACTATTGGTATCGTAGGGCCATCAGGCTCAGGGAAGTCGACGGCTATTGATTTGTTATTAGGTTTAATTCCTCCAGATGATGGCTTTTTATTGGTAGATGGGGTTGCTATTACAGAAGCTAATAAACGTGCATGGCAAAACTCAATTGGTTTTGTACCTCAGAATATATTTTTGAGTGAGGGGTCTATTCTGGAAAATGTAGCTTTTGGCTTGGCAAAAGAAGATATAAATATCGATCAGGTTAAAAAAGCTGTACAGCTTGCTCACCTAGATGAATTTGTAGAGCAGATGGAAGATGGTCTTAATACTAAAGTAGGAGAGAGAGGTGTGCAGCTCTCTGGTGGACAGCGTCAAAGAATAGGTATTGCTAGAGCACTTTATAATAATGCAGATATACTTGTGTTTGATGAAGCAACTAGTGCATTAGATGGGATAACCGAAAAACTCATTATGGAAGCTATTCATGATTTTAGTGGAAAGAAAACCATCATTATGATTGCTCATCGTTTAAAAACAGTCGAAAAATGTGATCAAATAATTTTCATTGATAAAGGCCAGTTGAGTGATAAGGGTACCTATCAAGAATTGCTATTGAATAACCCTAAGTTTGCAAGTATGGCTAAGCATGGCTGATGTTTATTATGAAAATAATTAGTATGCTTCGTTTGGTAAAAAAAAATTTACCGAAACCATTAAAACGGTTATTACAAGAGTTGAAATATAGAGTCTATGATCAACGAAAAAAGAAATTGTTATTAACAACGGTTAACTCAACACACGCAAGGCTACAGTCGAATATAACTGGAAGTAAGAGTATTAAAGTTGTTTTTCTTGTATTGCACAAAAGTATTTGGAAGGTTGATTCTGTCTTTCAGAAAATGTTGATCGATCCGTATTTTGATCCCGTTATACTTATTTGCCCTTGTATTCAAGATGATGATGAAATAGAACTAAATAACCTTCATGATACATATCAGTTTTTTAAGAAAAAAAAATATCCTGTTGTAAACTCATATAATGAAGTTACTGCATCTTGGGTCAAATTAGAAGAGCTAGAGCCTGGTTTAGTTTTTTTTACTAATCCTCATTCTTTGACAATGCCTGAATATTTTGCAAATGCATATGAGAACTATTTAACTTGTTATGTGCCTTATTACTTTATGGCTACAAATCATGTAGGTCGTGTTGAGTCAGAATTTAATACATTGATGCTTAACTCTATGTGGAGAACCTATTGGCCGCATGATTTAGCCTGCGATCAATTTTCTCTTTATTCTTTTACAAATGGCGTAGGCGCTTCTGTCACAGGTTATCCAGCTTGTGAGCCACTGGTATCCTTGTCTAAGAATCTCAAGAAAAGTGTATGGAAAAACCAGACTAGACAGAAAAAGAAAATTATCTATGCACCGCACCATACGATAGAAGAAGATGAGAAATCATTGTCCTTTTTTCTCTCTATTGCTGATCAGATGCTAGCTATAGCAAAAGAGAATAATGAGAGTATACAATGGGCATTTAAGCCACATCCTTTATTAAAAACTAAGCTGTATTCTCATGCTGACTGGGGAAGGGTTAGGACGGATCATTATTTTAGTTGTTGGGCCAGTCAGTCTTATACTCAACTTGAAGATAGTGAGTATGAATACCTATTCAAACAATCTGATGCAATCATTCACGATTGTAGTTCTTTTATTGTTGAGTATGCTCTGGTGAGAAAGCCTGGTTTATATTTAATCCATCCATCAAAGATTGATTTATTGGTCAATGAATTTGGAAAATCGGTACTAAAAGAGTACCAACTAGCCCAAAACACCGAGCAAATACAGAGTTTTTTAAAGGACTTAATAAACGGTAAGCTAGAGCTTCAAGAAAGCCGAGATAGTTTGTTTCAAGAATATGTCCAAAAGTACTATACATCAAAACTTCCCGCTGATCGAATTATTGAAAATCTAAAAATATCTTTGGAATTAGTATAAGTGAATAAGAAAATAATAATTTTAGCTGCTGGTATTCCTCACAAGGGTTTAGAATCTTCTTTACTGATGTCCGTAAACGGTCAAACTGTTTTGGATTGGCAGTTAAGTGTGTTCAGAGCCTCTGCAGACAATGTTCAGTTAGTCTTGGGTTATGAATCAAGTTCATTAGATGCTTCTCACAACCGGTTTAAGACCGTTCTCAATGATAAATGGAATGAAACAGGTAGTGCATATTCACTTCTACAAGCAGATCTTTCTGGTACAAATGAATTGTGGGTTTCTTATGGGGATATTTTATATCACGATCAAACCATTACCAAAATGGACAGTATTGACAGCTCAATTGTGATTGCTTGGGATAGTCTATGGCGAACTCGTTATTTAGGTAGAGAACATAACAATATCGTAGATTCCGAAAAAGTAATTGTAAATGACGAAATCGTTCAAAGGCTTGGGGCTGATGTCCCTGACTCGTGGGCTTCAGGCGAGTTTGTAGGTTTAGTAAAAATTTCTGGATCAGCTTTAGAAAAGCTGAGATTAATTCAGCAAGACAATCAGTCTGAACTTACTAACCTTAACTTGTCTGCTTTGATTGAAATGATTCGCACAAATGGGCACTGTACGGCCGGCTATGATGTTCAGGGTGACTGGGCAGAGTTAAACGAACCTAGGGATTTAGCTCACTTTATTCTTGGGACAAAAGCAGAGACTCTTTCTCGACTTAGAGGGGTGGTTCAACATGCGGTAATACAAGATCAGGTTTCATTCACAGTTGAAAACTGGAACGAGAATTCCTCAGAACTTATGGAGAAGGTCTTATCCAAGTTTAAACAACAAAGGCTTGTTGTTCGTTCTAGTGCCAAAAGTGAAGATTCTTTTACGCACTCTAATGCTGGTGCCTACGAAAGTTTGTTAAATGTAGATCCTATTAGTGGCTTAAGTGCTGCTGTTGATAATGTTATTAATTCATATCAGAATTGCCAGAATAATGATCAAGTGTTAATTCAACCAATGGTTACAGATGTCATTATGAGTGGTGTGGTGTTTACCCGAACTCTGGAACAAGGATCTCCATATTATGTAGTGAATTATGAAGAGTCTGGGTCTACAGAAGGAATTACTTCTGGGACAAGTTGTGAAAATAGGGTTTTATACTTGCGCAAGGACTCATCAAATGATGTTGTTGCTGATCAACGGCTAGTAGGGCTTATCTGTGCAGTAAAGGAAATTGAAACTCTACTAAGTTACGATGCTTTAGATATTGAGTTCGCTTTGAATAGTAGTAATGAAGTTCATGTTTTACAAGTTAGGCCAATTGCTATTCAGCAAGGGGATGTTGATGAATTGTATGAAGCTGTAATCACTAGTACAGAGGGTTCAAGGTTGGATTATTGTCAGATGCAATTGTCTAATGCTTCAATTCAGGGTCGAAAAGCTATATTTGGAAATATGCCAGATTGGAACCCTGCTGAAATCATTGGTACCAATCCTGGAAAAATGGCATATTCACTTTACCGCTATTTGATATTAGATGAGGTCTGGGCCGTACAGCGTGCTGAATATGGGTATAAAGATGTGAGGCCTCATTGCCTGATAAAATTGTTTTCAGGTAAACCCTATATTGATGTACGAGCAAGTTTTAATTCATTTATACCTGGCTGTTTATCTTCCGAATTAACAGAAAGACTTGTTAATTTCTATACCGACTGGTTAATGAGCCACCCACAACTACATGATAAAATTGAATTCGATGTTTTACCAACATGCTTGGGTCTAGACTTTAAGCGCTGGAAGCAAAGATTAGGTAATGAAGGAGGTTTTTCTGAAGATGATTTAACCGAGCTTGAAGCAGGGCTTCTTGAGGTTACTAAGTGTGGAATTGAAAGAATTCATAGAGATTTAAATGAAGTACATAAGCTAGTAGATAGGTTTAATGCTGTACAAGGACAGCACCTTCCGTCTCTGTATAAAATAAAAGTTCTACTAGATGATTGTAAACGCTTCGGAACACTACCTTTTGCCCATCTAGCACGCTCTGGATTTATAGCAATGACCTTACTAAAAGAAGGTGTTTCAACGGGTTCACTAAGTGAGGAGGCTAAGAACTCTTTCTTAGGAAGTTTAAGGACTGTTTCTCATGAATTAACCTCTGATGCATTTAAGGTTGCTAATGATGAGTTATCTTGGACAGAATTTGTTGATATTTATGGACATTTAAGGCCAGGTACTTATGATATTACAAGTGAGGCTTATTTTGAGGATCCAGAGCATTATTTGCGCCCAATAGTTAAAGAATCCCTTTGTAAAAAAGATGGGAAAGGTGACTTGCTTTGGGAAAGTGAAAAGTTTCAATTTTTTGATGTTATCCGCAGTCAAGGTATACAAGAAACAGATGAGGCTCTTGAGTTTTTTTTACGCGCATCTATAGAGGGGCGGGAGAAGGCCAAGTTCTTGTTTAGTAAGAGTTTATCTTGGGCCCTAAACGAATTAATACAGTGGGGTGAGCGACAAGGTATCTCAAGGGATAATTTGTCTAACCTGTCTATTAATTCGATAGTAGATCTGGATGGTGAAAACTTATCTGAGGAAAAGATTATACAACTTAAACGGGATGCTGAAGAAAATTCACAGCAAAAAAAATTAAGTTTATCTTGCCAATTGCCTCCATTGATTACAAAAGAAAATGACTTCTGCTCTTTTGTACTTAATGAAAGTCATCCAAATTTTATAGGTGTAAATAAAGTTATTTCAAGTTGTATTAATCTTGAAAACCACAAGAATGAAAGCCTAGATGTTAAAGGTAAAATTGTAATGATTCCACAAGCAGATCCTGGTTTTGATTGGCTATTTGGCCAAGGGATTGTTGGATTAATTACAATGTACGGAGGGGCTAACTCACATATGGCCATACGTTCAGCAGAGTTTGGTTTGCCTGCGGCAATTGGTATCGGTGATACACTTTATCGCCGATATGCATTTTCTAAAACATTGGAGCTTGATCCAGCAAATTCAATAATAAGGGTAATTCATTAAATGATGCGCGTTGGAATTACTCAGCGTAGAGATTCAGTCTCAGGGCGTCAAGAGGTCCGAGATGCATTGGATGTTCAGCTTGCTCAATTGCTATGGTCTCTTGGTATGATACCAATTCCGCTGTGTAGTGGAATTGAACAGTCATCTGAATATTTGCAAGCCTTAAATTTAGATGGTTACATTCTAAGTGGTGGCAATGATATAGGGCAAATTCCTGCGCGGGATAATCTTGAAAAATCTGTATTGAAGTTGTCGATTGAGCAGGGAGTTCCCGTTTTAGGCGTGTGTAGAGGCATGCAGTATATTAATCATTATTTAGGTGGAAGCCTAATACCTGTTGATCAGCATGTTGCTACCCATCACAAGTTGTACAGTGAATGTAATCTACAGTTAGATGGTATTCAGGTAAATAGTTACCATAATTATGGAGTCGTTGAAGCAACACTAGGACAAGGTCTGAAAGTTATTGCTAAAAGCAAAGACGGTGTAGTAGAGGTAGTTAAGCATAATGATTACCCATGGATGGGTATTATGTGGCATCCAGAACGTGAAACTGATTTTTCGACAAATGACATGCTTATATTAAAGGCACACTTTTATGGATCATAGTACTTATTTTGATGTAGAACTTTTTTTATCTAGTGCTAGTCAGAGGTCCCTTGAAGGTTCAAAAATTAATGATAAAGAGATAATAGAAAAGTTATGCAAAAAAATAGATGTAGTTAAGCACGTTTATAAGTTCTATTCTGCAAATTTACTGGTTAAAGAAAGCAGTATTGAGATAAGTTGTGAGGCTTATTTAACCCTTATGAGTATCCTTAAATATTATGCTATGACGTATCTAGATTATAAGTATTTGAATACTTCCTTTAAGTTAAATGACATTATTTATTCTAAAGGTTTATGTGATACTGAAGCTTATTCCAATAACTATCGTGAACTCATTGAGGCTCTCAACAGAGGGCTTGAAAAGGGTTGCAAATGAAGTATTTGGATTTAACTGTTCTATTTGTAGATTCAGTGCCATCTAGAGTGTACTTGGCTATGCTTAAAAAACAGGGCCTTATACCAAACAAAATTATTTATATTGATATAGAACCGACTTCTAGGAAGTTTGACCTCTTAAAGAGCATTATGGGTGGTTTCCTTGCAAAAAAGGCATATAAACTATATAGGTGTCTTAATAGACGAAAAACATACACATTAGGTCAGAAGCTCCTGTCAGAGTTTGAACTAACTTATAATGACTTAAATTTTGATATATTTCGATATCCTGCTCATGAGGTAGAAAAGGTTGTTGTGACAGGGTTGGAAGATTTAGTTTTTTTTGAAAAAATTCTTAATGAGAATAATAAGACTTTCCTATTTACCGGCGGTGGTATTTTAAAAAAGAATCTGCTATCTATTCCAAAATCTAAGTTTATACATATCCATCCAGGTTTGGTTCCTGATATCAAAGGAGCAGATTGTTTTTTGTGGTCTTGCCTGATGAAAAAAAAGCCCGGATTTAGTGTCTTTTATATGAATCCAGGTATTGATACGGGTGACATTATTTATTCAAGGGAATATGCATTTCAATATTCGGAAGATAAATATGGAGAATATTCAAATAATGACATTTATCGGACATTGTTAGATTTCTATGATCCCGCATTAAGGATATTAACATTGATTGAACTTATAAAAAATAGCGGTAAGCTTAATGAAAATATTGAATTTGATCAGTTTGAATCAACACAGCAAAACCCAACAGATGGGCGGACTTATTTTTTCATGCATAAAAGTTTGAGAAACTATGTAATCGATAATTTAAAGGTTAAATAAGTATGAAAGTAATTATTTTGTCCGCTGGACAAGGAACCCGTTTAAGACCATATACTAATGATCGACCTAAATGTATGGTCAAACTGAATGGTAAGCCACTTTTACACCGTCAGTTAGAGGTAATGAAGCAGTGTGGAATTGATTCTACTGATATTTCGTTAGTTGGTGGATATTTACAAGAAAATATAGCTGCACCTGGTATTAGGCAGTATACAAATCCACGATATGCTGAAACAAATATGGTTGAAACTTTATTTTCTGCTGAAGAATTTATGAAGGAGGATGAAGATCTAATCATTGCTTATGGTGATATCGTTTATGAGCCACAGGTCCTAAATGCATTACTTAATACAAGTGGCGAAATGGTTTTAACTGCTGATGAAGAATGGGAAAAGCTTTGGTCGCTCCGTATGGAGAATCCTTTGGATGATGCTGAAACATTTAAAATAAATGAAGAGGGCTATGTAGCTGAACTTGGAAAATGCCCTGACTCAATTGCTGATGTGCAAGCTCAATATATGGGGCTAATTAAGGTTAGTGGGGAAAAGGTAAAGCAATTTATAGATTTTTACTATGGTTTGGACCGAGATCAAATTTATGATGGTAAGGACTTTATGAATATGTATATGACAAGCTTTATTCAGTCATTGATAAATAGTGGATGGAAGGTTAAGCCAGCTCTTATTAAAAATGGATGGATAGAAGTTGATACCGCTGATGAATTGGAAATGTATGAGCGCTTAGGTTTGTTTAAATAGAATGAAGAGTTTTAATAAAAATTTACTAGCATCCGATAAGGTAACAATGATTGTTAATAGTTGTGATGCCTACCAAGATGTTTTACCTTTATTTTATTGTGCATTAGATGAGTATTGGCCAAATCGCCAGTTTGACGTAGTAATCAATGCTGAAAGTGTGATAGATCAAACAATAAACAATAAAGCTCTGCTAACCTCTCTCGATAGAAAAGAAAGTAAATCATGGGGCCTTCGCCTCCTCAAGACTCTTGCGAATATTGAAACTGAATATGTGATTATGGCCTATGATGATTATATCCTTGAGTCGTCGGTTGATGTTAATCGGGTTAACAATATTGTAGGGTTTATGGATGAAAACCCTAATTCAGCAGTATTTTATTTAAATGCAGTCTGTTATAAATCTCATATAGATGATGAAGCAGCAGCATATAGGCAGTTAAAGGATAAGGTTGACTATCGTCTAAATTCAGCACCTGCAGTTTGGCGTCGTAAAGATTTAATGAAATACGTCGGTGAAAATGATGATCCATGGGTATGGGAGGTTTTTGGAACTTATAGAACTTTTGGTGATGGTAAAGAGTTTTATAGTCAAAGTTCTGCCAAAAATAATATCTATGATTACCCATATCAAAAAGGCGGGGCGGTATATAGAGGAAAGTGGGTGTCGGATGTAGTTGTGCCAAAATCAAAGAAATATAATCTTGATATTGATTTTAGTAAACGGGGGTTTTCAGATAATCGTATTTTTGAAAAAAGGGACTTGGCTTGGAAAGTTAGGTTTTTGTGGCTAGGATTTAATATGGTTGGCTTTAAAATGCTTTATTTTGTTATTAACGCCTTAAAGGCAAAGTTAAATGCCTAATAAACTTAATAGTTTTGCATTTTTTGTACTTGCTTATAACCATGAAAAATACATAATCGAGCACCTAGAAAGTATTAAGCACTTAATAGGTAGTTATGGTTCTGAGATAAGGTTTCAATTGATTGTTAATGATGATTGTTCAAGAGATCGTACAACGTCATTAATTGATTTGTGGTTACTAGATAATAGAAATTTATTTTTTGATGTTGTCAGAATCTACAACGACAATAATGTTGGTACGTGTTTAAGTGTCAGGAATGGTCTAAGGGAGCTTAAAGCAGAGCATTGCAAGATTACTGCTGGAGATGATGTTTACTCTTGTGAGGATCTTTTTAAAGCGGTGTCATTGTATGGATTAAATGATATTCTTTCTGGTGTACCACTAGGTATTCTTAATGGTGAATTAAAGAAAAATAATGTTGATGTTTTTAATATTATTGCATCGGATATTGTTTACAAAAATTCAGCTCTAATGGATAGATTGAAGAGAATTAGTCTAATTAATGCTCCAAGTATTATCTATAAAGCTGAGTACTTACAGGATAGAAGTGTCTTAGATTTTATGACTGAATATGATGTTGTAGAGGATCTTCCGATTCAGATAGCTATCGCGGAATCAAATAAACAAGCAAGATTTTATTTGGATGATGTAGTTTATGTCTATTATCGAAGAACTGAGGGATCAACGTTTATTATTGCATCTGAAAGGTTTAATAAGGATCAGTCCAGTATTTTTAACTACCTGATAAGTCATGAATCATCATTTTTTAATAAGTTGATATTAAAAAATAGACTTATGTGTTTTTTATCCAAATCAAAGCTAGTCAAAAGATTCCTAAATATAGCTCTATGGGTTTATGCTTCTAAAGTTATTATAAATTTTCCATATATATTAAGTCGATTTTATTCGTTTGATGTCGAAATTACTGAACATCAGAAGCACCTCAATGTGATTCAGAATAAATCAAAGAATTTTTATTCTCAGAATAGGTTGGATGATTTTGTATAACAGTAGGAATAAATAATGAAATATTTCTTCCCGATGGTATTCCTACAATGGTACTTAACAGTAACCTTGTTAATGTTTGCGTTTGGTCCAATTGACTATCATGTTGAGTTGCCATTTGTATTTTGGAGCCTTTTGATTTTATATCAACTGGCTTTTCTTGTCGGTTATTATGCAGCCTTTATGATTAAATCGAATAATGGACAGTGTTACAAAAAGAATACCCTTGATTCTTTTTTTTCTAATAATAGGTTTAGGTTGTTAGTTGTTGCTGCAATGATCGCATCTATTATTGGTTTTAAAGGTTCTGAATCAATACTTGATCTGCTGAATCCGCTATATTGGTTTGATGCTGCATTGTCTGGGATACAGAGCCCTGGGCAGAGTTATGTTGAAAAAATGCAGCGAGTAGATTCCGATGTGTCAGGTAATAAATTAGCAAGTATCCTACTTTTTATATTTGCATTTTCTAAAATATTACTTATCCCAGCTTTAGTCTTCTTTTGGGATCGTATTGGATATTTCACAAGAAGCGTAGCTTTCTTTGTTACATTGTTGCCAGTATTATCAGCACTCTCGCATGGAACTAATAAATATGTATTTGACTTTGCAATCTTTTATTCGGCATCCCTAATAGTTTTTTTTATTCAAAATTACTATAGCACGGGTAGATTTGGCTTTAAGAAACGAAAATTTTTTGTACTAATTTTTTTAACTGCAGGAGTGGGAGCTTTTACATTTTTTGGTTTGGCTATGCAAGAGAGAGGTGGGAGTGTTACCTATATTGAGGCGATGTCGCCTCTCGGTGATATAATGGTAAAAGATCCTGATTCTAATGGAGATCATAGTTTCGTTTATGTAACCTATGCTTGGCTTTCAAGTTATATTGTGCAGGGATATTATGGATTTTCGCTATCATTGACACAAGATTTTACAAGTTCATTTGGTTTAGGCAACTCTACATTTCTTATGAGGCAATTTGAATGGATCTCGGGTGTTGATTTATCAACATCAACATACCAACATAAAATTGATAGATGGTGGGGAGAAAGTGCTCAGTGGCACTCTTTTTATAGTCATTTTGCAAATGATTTTCACTTTGTAGGTGTAGCATTTATATGTCTAATACTTGGGTTTTATCTGGCTAAACTATGGTTTAGCATCATTGATAATAATAATTTTTATGCAGCTGCAATGATGCCTCTATTCGCATTGCTAATTATATTTATCCCTGCAAATAACCAAATATTTGGTTTTTTAGAGACCTTTTCAGCCTTTATCATAATCAGTATGCTTTGGTTTTATACTATGTATATAAATCGGCATGAGTGTTGAATGTTTCATGTTTGTACGTAGAGCAGGCTTTTTGGAAATGTTATAAGGATTTCTTGGGCTCTGAAGTAGCTATACTATCTCGTACCTAGATTATGAATTAAAATTCAAAAAACTAGGAGAGAAATATGGCGAGCAAGAAATACGACGATAAGTTTAGAGAGGATGTCATTGAGGCAGTTTTGGAAGGTCACCGATCAGCAGCCCAAGTAGCCACAGATTATGATGTACCTAAAACAGCGTTTATAGCTGGATTAGAGCTTACAAACTTCAACATGATTTAGCAGCTTTACCACTCAAAAATGAAACGCCTGAACAGCAGATAAAACGGCTCACTAAAGAACTCGCACAAGCCAAGCTGGAGCGTGAAATCTTGGAAAAAGCAACGGCATACTTTGCAAGCCTCAAAAAATGAAGTATGCCTGGATAGATCAACAACGAGGCAAATACCCAATAGAGTTGATGTGCAAGGTATTACTGGTTAAACGAAGCAGCTATTTAAGCGCTTCTCAACGGGATACCTCTGAGAGGGAAAAATAGCTTAAACAAGATAAAGAGTTAATCAAGGATGTATTTGAAAACTAAAACAGGGCTCAGGGACGCGTGGTATTCAAGGCCATTTAAAATATGAACATAAAATAATTATGAGTCGCCGAAAAATTGGGCTCCTTATGAATGAATTAGGGCTTAAGGTTAAAACCACTAAGAGGTTTAAAAAGTCAGAGACTTCCCCAATAAACAGCCATTTGATAGCCCCTAACCACCTTAAATGACAATTTAATGTCGCTTATATGAACCAAGTATGGGTAGGTGATATAGCTCAAATCAAAATTCGACAGGGCTGGAGTTACCTCGCTACCTATATAGATCTTTACTCAAGAAAAGTCGTAGGTTGGACTATTGAAACTTATATGCGATCAGAACTCGTTGAAATGGCGTTGAAAAGAGCCCTGTGGAACCGAAAGCCACCCAAAGGGCTAGTAGTTCATACAGACCAAGACAGTCAGTTTATCAGCCGCGCTTACCGTAAATTGCTCAAACATTGGTCGATTAAGCAAAGTATGCGCCGAAGAGGTAACTGCTGGGATAATGCAGTGATTGAAAGCTTCTTTAAATTACTAAAGACAGAAGGAATTTATCAGCTTACAAAGTTAATCAGTCAGCAGCAAATTAAATGGTTAATTGTTGAGTATATGGGGCATTACAACAATGTCAGACCACAATAATTATATTGCATCTGCAAAATAGCGACGTTCTAAGCCTTGCGCTTAGAGTATTTAGCGAAGATTGAAAAAATGTAGGTACTAAATAGTGTTGACACTTCAGTGCTATTGTTTCTGGATACCGGCCAAAAAATAAAATCTAGATTTGTGAATGAAGAAGATATTTTCATTAATGAACAAATGTAAGAAAAAGAGTGCTTTATTTGACTGTATGCTTAAACAAGCCATTAATTAAAAAAAATCATTAAATTAGGATGAATATGTTTGACAATAAAGTTTTGTTAATTACAGGTGGTACAGGTTCTTTTGGAAATGCTGTGCTTAAGCGTTTTTTGGATTCAGACTTGAAAGAAATTCGTATTTTTTCTCGTGATGAGAAAAAACAAGATGATATGCGCAAACAGTATGCACATCCGAAATTAAAGTTCTATCTTGGGGATGTGCGTGATTTCCACTCAGTATTACATGCAACTCGAGGGGTGAACTTTATTTTCCATGCCGCAGCGTTAAAGCAAGTTCCTTCTTGTGAATTCCATCCGATGCAAGCTGTAAAAACAAATGTACTGGGAACAGAAAATGTATTAGAGGCTGCTATTCAGAATGAAGTGAGTAGGGTTGTATGTTTAAGTACTGATAAAGCGGTCTATCCGATTAATGCGATGGGTATTTCTAAGGCAATGATGGAAAAAGTGATGGTCGCAAAATCACGAAATGTCGATGAGTCCAAAACTGTAATATGTGGTACTCGCTATGGAAATGTTATGGCTTCCCGTGGTTCAGTTATTCCGCTTTTCATTGATCAAATGCGTGCAGGTAAGCCTCTTTCTATTACAGATCCGAACATGACGCGTTTTATGATGACATTGGCCGATGCTGTTGATCTAGTATTGTATGCGTTTGAGCACGGTAATAACGGTGATATTTTTGTACAAAAGGCACCTGCAGCTACTGTAGAAGTTTTAGCGAAAGCATTAAGAGAAATGGTCGGATTGCCAGATCATACAATTAATATTATAGGTACGCGTCATGGTGAAAAATTGTATGAAGCGTTATTGAGTCGAGAAGAGATAGTGTGTGCTGAAGATATGGGTGATTATTTTAGAGTACCACCTGATTTACGTGATTTAAATTATGCTAAATTTATCGATATCGGTGAAGAGAAAATATCTCGTACTGAGGACTATAATTCCCACAATACAGAGCGTTTAGACGTAGAAGGTATGAAAAGTTTATTACTTAAACTTGAGTTTATGCAGGCGATCGTTCGTGGTGAAATTGTAACTGCAGAGGAGTAATTTTGATGAAAGTGTTAGTTACAGGCTCTGAAGGGTTCATTGGCAAGAATTTAATAGTTAGTTTACAGCGATTTCCAGAAGTACAAGTATCTACGTTTACTCATAATACGCCTGCGGATGAGTTGGAAGGTTTGGTTCTATCATCTAATTTTATTTTTCATTTAGCAGGGGTTAACCGTCCAAAAGAAAAAACTGAGTTTTTTGAAGGCAATGCAGATTTAACTGAAAAAATCTGTGGATTTATTAAAGCATCTGGAAGAAATATTCCAATTCTTTTGACCTCCTCAGTGCAGGCAGAAACCCCAAACCCTTATGGCAGAAGCAAGCTTAAGGCTGAGATGCATGTGTTGAACTTATATATGGAGTCCAACAATTCGATTTATATTTATCGTTTGCCAAATATTTTTGGTAAGTGGTGCAAACCCAACTACAACTCTGTTGTTGCGACTTTTTGCCATAATATTAGTCACGGGTTGCCAATTCAAATCAATGATCGAGATGCAGAGCTGAATTTAGTGCATATAGGGGCCGTAATATCTTCGTTTGTAGGCATCATGCAGTCTCAGCCAATAGATAAGATCTATATGGATGTTGGGCCTGTATTCAATACCACACTCGGTGAGTTAGCCGATCAACTGTATAAGTTTAAATCGAGTCGTGAAACTTTAGTTACTGAGCCAGTTGGAGATGGTTTCATGCGTGTATTGTATGCAACCTATATTAGTTATATTTCTCCTAATAATTTTAATTATGCTTTAACAAAACATGAGGACCCAAGGGGGACTTTTGTTGAGATGCTTAAAACTCAAGATTCTGGTCAGTTTTCGTTTTTTACAGCGCATCCCGGTATTACTCGTGGCGGACATTACCATCATGTAAAAACAGAAAAGTTTTTAGTTATTAAAGGTAAGGCACGTTTTGGTTTTCGACATATTGTGACTGATGAATCATGTGAAATTATGACTTCTGGCGATAAATCTGAAATTGTGGAAACAGTTCCTGGTTGGTCTCATGATGTCACTAATATAGGTGATGATGAGTTGGTTGTAATGTTGTGGGCGAATGAGAACTTTGATCATAGTCGTCCAGATACTGTAGGTCATAAGGTTTAATATGAAAAAGTTAAAAGTTGTAACGGTGGTTGGAACTCGACCAGAAATTATCCGTCTTTCAAGGGTTATGGCAAAACTTGATGAGTTTTGTGATCATATATTAGTTCATACAGGGCAAAATTATGATTATGAACTTAATGAAATATTTTTTAATGATTTAGGGATTCGTAAGCCAGATCATTTTCTAAATGTTGCTGGTAAGTCTGGTGCTGAAACTATTGGTAATGTAATTATTGCTGTAGATAAGGTACTTGCAGAGGTTGAACCAGAAGCATTATTAGTTCTAGGCGATACAAATAGCTGTATGGCTGTTTTGCCTGCAAAACGTAGAAAGATTCCAACTTTCCATATGGAAGCAGGTAATCGTTGTTTTGATCAAAGAGTACCTGAAGAAATTAACCGCCGTTTAGTAGATCACATGGCTGATATAAATATGACTTATAGTAGCATTGCTCGTGACTATTTGCTTGCCGAAGGCTTGCCTGCGGATATGATTGTTAAAACAGGTAGTCCTATGTTTGAAGTTCTAAATACATATCGGGAAGGTATTGAAGCATCAAATATTCTTGAGAAATTAGGTTTAAAAGAGCATCAGTTTTTTGTTGTCAGTGCTCATAGAGAAGAGAATGTGGACTCAGATAAGAATTTCTTAAACTTGGTTGAAACGCTAAATATGATTGCAGGGCATTATCAATTACCCGTTATTGTTTCTACTCATCCAAGAACCCAAAAGCGAATTGATGCAATGGGTATCGTCTTCAACCCGTTGGTTCAGCTGCTTAAGCCTCTTGGATTTAAAGATTATAATAAGCTACAGTTGTCTGCAAAAGCTTCATTATCTGATAGCGGTACAATCAATGAAGAGTCATCAATTATGAACTTCCCTGCACTTAACTTGCGTGAGGCACATGAAAGACCTGAGGGAATGGAAGAGGCTTCTGTTATGATGGTTGGTTTGGGTGCAGAAAGAGTTATGCAGGCGCTATCAGTTGTCGAAAACCAGTCAAGAGGTGAAGAACGATTGCTGCGTCAAGTTGGTGATTATTCAATGCCAAATGTTTCTGATAAGGTGGTACGCATACTGCATAGTTATACGGATTATGTTAACCGTGTTGTATGGAAAAAGTATTGATTTATGCATGTACTCGTTGTAACCCAGTATTTTTGGCCAGAAAATTTTAGAATTAATGACTTATGCACAGAATTAGTAGCTAGAGGCCATAAGGTTACGGTTTTAACAGGGGTTCCTAATTATCCGCAGGGTTCTGTTTTACCTGAGTTTAAGCAGAATCCTCAAGAGTTTCTTGAGTATTACGGTGTAGAAATTATTCGAGTGCCTATATTAGCAAGAGGCAAAGTTAGTTCGATTAAATTAATTCTAAATTACATTTCTTACGCTTTATCAGCTTCAACTATAGGCTTGTTCAAACTCAGAAAACATAAGATTGATGTTGTTTTTGTTTGTCAACTATCGCCAATCACTATTGCCTTACCAGCTGTTTTATATAGGAAAATATATCAAAAACCAGTAGTTATGTGGGTTTTGGATTTATGGCCTGAAAGCTTGTTGTCTGTAGGGGTAATTAAGTCAAAGTTTGTACTCCGCTTAATAGGGCGTCTGGTTTCTTTCATATATAAACGTTGTGATCTGATTTTAGGGCAGTCTAAGGCTTTTTATAAGGGAATCTCTCTTTATTGCGATGATGTAAAAAAGATTAAATATTTTCCTAGTTGGTCTGAAGATGTTTTTTTGGAAAAAAAATATTCACCAGTGGCGTTGTTAAAAGAGTCAAACGATGATTATTTTAAAATCATGTTTACGGGGAATATTGGAGAGGCTCAAGATTTTCCTGCGATAGTGCAGTCTGCAGAAATGATTAAAGTAATTGATGCGAAGATAAAGTTTTTTATTGTTGGCGATGGTAGAGCTGTGAACTGGCTCCAAGCGGCTATTCGAGACAAAGAATTAGAGGATTATATTTATTTACTAGGTAGACATCCTTTAGAGAAGATGCCTATTTTTTATGAATCGGCGGACGCCCTATTAGTGTCCTTGAAGCAGAGTACTGTCTTTTCAATGACAATACCTGGTAAGGTTCAGAGTTATATGGCTTCAGGAAAACCAATTTTGACAATGCTATCTGGAGAAGGGTCTAGAGTTGTAGATGAGGCTTCTTGTGGTTTCACTGCAGATTCAGGGGATTATGAGAAACTCACAAGTAATATTATTCAAATGTCTTTACTGACGGTTGACGAGTTGCGGGACTTCGGTAAGAAGGCAAGACAGTATTCTGATAAAGAGTTTTCCAGAGATAAGTTAGTCGATCAATTAGAAGCCTGGTTAGAAAATATTAAGCTAGAAGGTAGGTAGTAAACAGTGGAGTGTTTAAAGTTTGGTGAAATTAAAGTAGAAAGGTTTATTAGTGAAAAGATCATTTGATTTACTGTTAGCTGTTATAGCAGGCTTAATATTATTAATTCCAGTTTTGATGGTGGCTGTACTTGTTAAACTGACATCAAAAGGACCTGCTTTATATTGGTCAGATAGAGTGGGTAAAGATAACGTGATTTTCAAAATGCCTAAGTTTAGAAGCATGAAGGTTGATACGCCCGCAGTTGCAACACATTTGTTAGGTGATCCGTCCAGCGTACTGACACCTATTGGAGGTTTTTTAAGAAAATCGAGTTTTGATGAACTACCACAATTATGGTGTATTTTAAAAGGAGAGATGAGTTTTGTAGGGCCTCGTCCGGCTTTGTTTAATCAAGATGACTTGATTGAACTAAGAACTCAATGTGAGGTTAGTCAACTTATTCCAGGGTTGACAGGTTGGGCTCAAGTGAATGGCCGTGATGAATTGCCAATTCCTAAAAAAGTAGCCTTAGAAGTGGAGTATTTAAATAAACGTAGTTTTTTGTTTGATATTTATATCTTATGGAGGACTTTTTTAAAGGTTGCCAAAAGTGATGGGGTATCCCATTAGTGTTTAGTTTATCTTCGTTATTAGGCTTGGCGCGTTGGCAAAAGCGTTTAATTTCAGCATTTGTTGATATTATTGGCTTAGTGATTATAGCTTCATTGGCAATCTCACTTAGGTTGGGAGAGTTCTGGTATCCATTAAATTCATATTGGATGTCTATTTTGTTACTCCCTATATTAGCTATCCCAGTATTTATTCGACAAGGCCTTTATCGAGCAGTTGTTCGTTATATAGGGCATCATTTTGCAGTTACAGTATTCCTTTCAGTTTCTTTAACGACACTATTATGGATGGCTGGAATTTATATGCTTGATCTTGCTTATCCAAGAACTGCTATTGTAATAACTTGGTTGTTAGGTCTTTTGTACATCTCTGGTACAAGAATTATTGTTCGTTGGTTTTTGTCTGATTATGCCATTCAAAAAGGCATTTCTCCTAAGCAGGTAGTCATATTTGGTGCGGGTTCTTCTGGTCAACAACTTTTAAGTGCGATTTCAAAAATACCAACTACAAAAGTTGTGGCCTTTATTGATGATGATACAGGTTTGAAAAGAAGTGAAATTTCTTCGGTAAGAATTTATCCAAGAAGTGCTCTGAATGATTTGATTGATAATGATAGTGTTAGTGAATTATTGATTGCAATTCCTTCACTATCAGGCAGACAAAGAAAAAACATTATTAATTGGGCTGAAAAGTTTTCTATCAAAGTGTCCACACTACCTGCAATCGATGAAATTATTGGTGGAAAAGTCTCTTTTTCAGATATTAGAGCGTTGGATATTGAAGATCTGCTAGGGCGTGACTCTGTTCCTCCTAAGGCTGAATTATTAGAAGCTTGTATCTCGAATAAAGTAGTAATGGTAACTGGAGCAGGGGGGTCTATTGGATCTGAACTCTGTCGACAGATTATTAAGTTAAAGCCCTCTAAGTTAATTTTGTTCGAATTGAGTGAATTTTCAGTTTATAGCATTGAACATGAGTTAACTAAACAGGTTAGAACTCTGGGTTTAGATATTGAGATATTAGCGGTATTAGGTTCTATTCGCGATGAAAAAAAATTACAGAGATTAATATCCAATTTTCAGGTTGAAACGATCTATCATGCTGCTGCTTATAAGCATGTGCCAATGGTTGAACATAATATTCAAGAAGGTATTCTAAATAATAGTTTTGGGACTCATACGCTTGCTAAAGTAGCTGCTGAAAATAGAGTTAAAAACTTTGTACTTATCTCAACGGATAAGGCGGTTCGCCCTACCAATATGATGGGGGCCAGCAAGCGTTTGGCTGAGATGGCCTTGCAAGCACTTCAGGTTGAATATCCTGATACATGCTTTGCGATGGTTCGGTTTGGAAATGTCTTAGGATCCTCTGGTTCTGTGATTCCATTGTTTAAAAAACAAATTGAGCAGGGGGGGCCTGTTACGGTTACTCATAAAGAGATTACTCGTTATTTTATGACAATACCTGAGGCTGCTTCGTTAGTGATTCAGGCCGGTTCAATGGGCATTGGTGGAGATGTTTTTGTCCTTGATATGGGTGAGCCCGTTAAAATCGCAGATCTTGCCCTGAAAGTGATTCATCTTTCTGGTTTAGAGGAAGTTGATGCTGAAGGACATGGTGATATTGAGATTCAATATACTGGATTACGCCCTGGTGAAAAGCTTTATGAGGAGCTATTAATAGGTGAAAATGTGGATGGCACAGATCATCCTAGAATTATGAAGGCTCATGAGACTTTCATCTCATATGAAGAGTTGTTGCAAGAATTCGCAAGTTTAGAAGAGTATTTATCCAATTATGATTACCTAGCAGTGAATAATCAGCTTACTAAGATTGTCTCTGGATTTAATCATACTTCAGGCATTGTTGATTACTTAGACTCTAAGTAGATTGTTACTGCTATGGGATTAAATCAGCCCCCCTCCTCCAAAAATCTATGTTGAACGATACAAGCTAACAGTCAGGTATGAATGGCTTGAGTTAAACCGATTTCAAGCTATTAAATCAGTTCAAATGTAAGCAATAAAGTGGTTATGAACTTACAATAACGAACGACCACATTTATCTGTAGGTGGTGTACCATTGTGATATAAGGTGTAATGTGACTGAATACAATCATGGTCAAACTCAGTTGTGGTACCAAGTATTGAATTAGAGGTTATAGAAGATATTCCTTGGAAGTAGATAATTAGTCTTTGTGTACGAAATGGTATTGCCACACTATCGAGCTGGAATAACGGGTCAGTATAAACAGACTAATGAGTATGTATTGTTATTCGATGCGTAAAAACCCTTATTTAAAGTATTGTTTTTGGTATTATTGAAAGGCATTGTTTTTGATGCTCTTTAATAATGGAGAAATGGACTATGTTCAATAAGTATTTTATCTGTATATTTTTGCTAATCTTTACGCTGCCAGCAGCAGCCTCAACAGTCAATGTGAATACAGCATCTATTGAAGAGATTGCCTCAAATTTGTCTGGTATCGGACCTGCTAAAGCAAAAGCTATTTCTGAACACTGTCAGAAGGTAACTTGTAATCAACCTGAAGATTTGTTGGCTGTTAAAGGAATTGGTGCTAAAACCTTAGAAAAAATTACAGCTGATTTAACGTTTGAAGATAAGTAACAAGCGTTTATGAAGCTGTTATTTGTAATGAAAGGCCTGGTGGTAATACTGGGCCTTTTTTATTTGCTGGCAAGTTCGGTCATTGCAGCTCAAGTTACAACCTCGATTGCGATGACATCAAAGCCCAATCTTGTTTTATTAAAGGAGTTTGATCCGAATCAAAATGTTATCGGTTGGCTGATGAGTGAAAAATTAGATGGTGTTCGTGCCTATTGGGATGGGCTGCAGTTAATGAGCCGTAATGGCCATATCTTTTCTACACCAGACTGGTTTATTGAAGGTTTTCCTTCTTTTGAATTGGATGGAGAGCTTTGGATTGATCGTCATCAGTTTGAACAAACAGTATCGATTGTTAGAACACAATCTTCTGATAAGGGTTGGCATACAGTAACCTATCAGATTTTTGAGGTGCCGAATCAACCCGCTGGCCTAATAGATCGTTTAGCCGTGCTTAAGGGCTATTTGCAGAAGACTTCTATTCCTCATGTAAGGATCATTAAGCAAACGGCTGTTACGAAGCAGGAAGAAGTTAAGAAGCAGTTACAAGAAGTTTTATCTTTAGGCGGTGAGGGGTTAGTTTTGCGTGAACCAAATGCCTTATATTATTCTGGGCGATCATCAAATTCTTTAAAGGTGAAGCAAAAGCAAGATGCTGAGTGCAGTGTAGTTGGCTATACTGAAGGGAAAGGCAAGTATTCAGGGATGGTTGGAGCTTTAAGATGTCAATTACTTGCGGGACAGTTTTCTGCGCTCACATCTGCTAAAGATAGGATTATTAAAATTGGCAGTGGTTTAACGGATCTTATTCGGGCAGAGCCTCCTATAATTGGTAGCGTGGTAACATTTCAATATATGGGTTTTACTGCTAAGGGACTGCCGAGATTTCCTGTTTTCTTACGATTTAGATTGGATGATTCCTTGTCTAATTAATTTTGATACTCGCTCTGCTACAAAAAAGCCCCGCTTCTAAATAAGAGTGCAGGGCTTCGGTATCTAAATAGAGTTTTAGAGATGCAATGACTTAGCTTTTCATAAAGGCATCAATACGATCTAAAGCATTGATCAAGTTTTCCATGCTGGTCGCAAATGATATGCGTAGATGTTTATCAGCTCCAAATGCAGAACCTGGTACAACCGCGACGAGTTTGTCTTCTAGTAGTGCAGTTGATAGATCAGCATCCGTTACAAACCCTTTCATTTCCATCGCTTCCGACACATTCATAAAGGCATAGAAGGCACCATCGGCTTCAATACATTTAAAGCCGGGAATTTGATTGATTCGTTCAATAACAAATTTATGACGTTTTTTGAATTCAACCAACATTGTTTGAATACAGGCTTGTGAACCATTTAACGCTTCCACTGATGCCGCCTGAGAGATTGAGCAAGGGTTAGAGGTACTTTGAGACTGTACTTTACGCATGCCTGTAATAATATCAGCAGGCCCTGCTGCATAACCAATACGCCAACCTGTCATGGCATAGGCTTTTGATACTCCATTCATGACGATGGTTTGTTCTGCTAACTCAGGGCAAACCTCCAGGATATTGGTAAATGGTGTATTACCTATCATAATGTGTTCATACATATCATCAGAAGCGATAATAATTTTTGGGTGCTGAGCTAATACTGCACCAAGTGCTTTTAATTCATCAGTAGAGTAGACAGCTCCTGTTGGGTTAGATGGGCTGTTTAAAACTAACATTTTAGTTTTAGGCGTAATAGCCGCTTCTAGCTGTTGTGTGGTAATTTTAAAACCTTGCTCAATGCTAGCCTCGATAAGAACTGGCTCACCACCTGCAAGCAGTGCCATGTCGGGATAGGATACCCAGTAAGGTGCTGGGATAATCACTTCATCACCATCATTTAATACGGCTTGGCATAGGTTAAAGAAACTTTGCTTTCCGCCGGATGAAACAAGAATTTGATTCATTTCAAAATTTAAGTTGTTATCACGCTTAAACTTATTAATGATCGCTTCTTTTAGCTCAGGCGTACCATCAACCGCGGTATAGCGTGTTTCACCATTTTGGATTGCTGCAATACCTGCGGCTTTGATATGCTCTGGTGTATCAAAATCAGGCTCTCCCGCTCCCAGATTAATAATATCTTTACCTGCACGTTTTAATTCTGCTGCTTTTGCTGTAATTACCAGCGTAAGGGATGGTTTAACTCGATTAACACGATTAGATAAACTAGCCATTGATTGAATTTCTCCACAAATGATTGAGCTTGTATAATATGTCTTTTAATTGGCTTTTAAAGCGAATTAAAAGTGAATATAGGATAAGGGCTCTTAACATTGATATTTATATTAGTAATAGCCACTATTCTACTGGATTTTACCTGTGTTTTTAAAGGAATAATTGTGGCAAAAGCGTTTGAATTAGTTTCTCAATACTCACCTAATGGTGATCAGCCCAGTGCGATTGCAAAATTAGTCGAAGGATTAGGCGATGGTGAGGCTTATCAAACCCTGCTCGGTGTAACGGGGTCAGGTAAAACGTTTACGATTGCAAATGTGATACAACAAGTTCAGCGTCCAACGATTATTATGGCGCATAACAAAACTTTGGCAGCTCAACTCTATGGTGAGATGAAAAGTTTTTTTCCTAATAATGCGGTGGAATATTTTGTCTCTTATTATGATTACTATCAGCCAGAAGCTTATGTTCCAGCCTCAGATACCTATATTTCTAAAGACTCATCTGTTAATGAGCAGATAGAGCAGTTACGTTTATCAGCGACTAAGGCTCTGCTTGAACGCAAAGATGTTATTTTAATCGCCACTGTTTCTGCGATTTATGGTCTTGGTGATCCTGAAATGTATCTGAAAATGATTCTACAGGTTCGTTTAGGTGATACCATTGCTCAACGCGATATCTTAACTCGTCTAACTTCAATGCAATATACCCGTAATGATGTTGAATTGTGGCGTGGTAACTTTAGAGTCCGTGGTGATGTTATTGATATTTTTCCTGCTGAAGCTGAAGAGCTTGCTCTTCGTCTTGAGTTGTTTGATGACGAAGTGGAAAGCATCGCTTGGTTTGACCCTTTGACAGGAGAGGTGCTATCTCGTCCAACACGTGCAACCGTTTATCCTAAGTCGCACTATGTGACGCCTCGTGAGCGTGTAATGGAGATGGTTGAAAAAGTTAAGGTCGAGCTAGTAGAGCGATTAGAAGTCCTAAGAGCTATGAACAAGTTAGTTGAGGCTCAGCGTTTAGAAGAGCGGACGCGATTAGATATAGAGATGATGGTTGAGCTAGGTTATTGTCAGGGAATAGAGAATTATTCACGTTATTTATCGGGTCGTGAATCTGGGCAAGCTCCGCCCACCTTGATGGACTACTTCCCAAAAAATTCCTTATTGGTCATTGATGAAAGTCACGTAACTATCCCGCAAATTGGTGGTATGTATAAAGGTGACAAAGCCCGCAAAGAGAACTTGGTTGGCTATGGTTTTAGGCTGCCTTCTGCGATGGACAATCGGCCTATGATGTTTGAAGAATTTGAAAGAGCTATGCCACAGAGTATTTTTGTCTCAGCGACACCTGGAAAATATGAGGCAGAACACTGCTTAGAAATGGTAGAGCAGGTAGTTCGACCGACGGGTCTACTGGACCCCATTATTGAGGTACGTTCTGCACTAACTCAAGTAGATGACCTTTTAGGTGAGATTAAGTGGCGGGCTGAAAAGGGCCAGCGAATTTTAGTTACAACCTTAACTAAACGTATGTCAGAAAACCTGACAGAGTATTTTGAGGATCATGGAGTACGCGTACGTTACCTACACTCCGATATAGATACCGTTGAGCGTATAGAAATTATTAGAGACTTACGTTTAGGTGTGTTTGATGTTTTGATTGGAATTAACTTGTTAAGAGAGGGCTTGGATATTCCAGAGGTGGCTCTAGTGGCGATATTAGATGCAGATAAAGAGGGGTTTCTACGTTCTGAGCGTGCACTTATTCAAACCATCGGCCGAGCAGCTCGAAACATTGAAGGTAAAGCGATTTTGTATGCTGATAAAATCACGAAGTCAATGAAGACAGCAATAGATGAAACGGAACGTCGTCGAGAAAAACAGATTCAGCATAATAAAGAAAATGGCATTACACCACAAGGTCTGAATAAGAAGGTGAGTGATATTCTAGAGGACTCACCCTATGCTTCTAAGCCTGCAAGATCGGGAAAATCAAGGAAAGTCGCTGAACCGAGCCCTGAGTATATAGCCGAGCAAAAATCACTCTCGCCAGCAGAGCAGATCTCTTTGCTAAAGAAGTTAGAGAAAAAGATGTATAAAGCGGCCAAAGAGTTAGATTTTGAAACAGCTGCGCAGCTGCGGGATGAGGTTAAGATGTTGAAAAGTAGTATGGTGGGCATTGGGGATTTACGTTAAAATGTTTCTTTTTGGTTAGCTTCTTCGGATAATAGTAATGTTTAAATATTTTTTTACTCAGTTTAGTTTATGGACAGTATTTTTTAGAGTTTTACAAAAAAATAATCAGTCGGCTATTTGTAAGTTTAGGCGGAGTGTTTTGATTGTTGTGGCATTGACCTTCACAACACAGGCAAGTTTTGCAGAGGAAAATTTTGCAGTGCTACAGCTTCAGACAGAGCGTTTTCAGCAAGGTTGGAAAGCGGCAAATGATGGCAAATTTGATAAAGCGTATGAAATCTGGCTAGAGCTGAGTAAAGAGACGATCACTGTGCCAGAGCTCAAACGAGCCTTGCAGAATAATTTAGCAGTGATTCATATTAAGAAAAAAGAGTTTGATCAAGCACAGATGATGTTGGATTCTGCATTGAAAGCTGATGTTCAAGTTGCTGTTACCTTAGCTAACCTTAATCAAATATATAGTTATCAAGCTCAGAGTACTTATAAGACAGTGTTTAGTGGTGCAGAGGTTGTTTGGCCTCAGGGAGAGTTCCTGTTCTTTGACTTAGATATTACTACTTTACCAACAGAATTGGTACTAACTGAGCTTCCTGAATCTTCTGACTTTAAGCTGCAAGAAACACAAGGGACTCTACTCGTTAAAGATTTATTGTCGTCATGGAAAGAGGCATGGTCATCACAGGATGTTAATGCTTATTTAGGCTTTTATGATAAAGCGGAGTTTATTCCTAGGTTTGGTGGCACTTTTGATCAGTGGGCGAAAGGGCGTTTTCGTAGCCTAACCAAGCCAAAATATATTAAAATAGAATTTAAAGATATACAGATTGTTCAGTTAGATAAAGGGTTAATTCGTAGCCGTTTTCTTCAGAAGTATCAGTCTGATCGTTTTAAAGATGATATATATAAAGTAGTCCTATGGCAGTTGTTTGATGGGCAGTGGAAGATTGTTCAAGAGGTCGTTGTGAAGAATGAAAGTTAGACAGAATTCATCGTTATTGAGCTTAAAAGAGCCAAGACAGTCTATAAAAACAAGCCTCTTAAGTCTTGCTTTATTGGGCTGTATGCCATCGTCTAGTATGGCAGATGAAGTTTTGCAAACTGAAAAGAAATTGGTTGCGGGGTTAGAATCTATTCAATCGTTATCAATAGATCAGGCTCTATTGCAGTTCTCAGAGTTGAGTGAGCAATATCCAAACTATAAATTAGTACAACTGCTTAAGGCGGATATTTTAGCGATTAAGGCAGGAAATAAGTCACTGTCAGATGATATACACCGACGTAACCCTCGTACTGTAGGGCGCCTGAAAAGTGAAGCCTTAGTACGTTGGGAGTATTCTAAGTCCATACCACAGCATAATATTGAATTTGAAAATCATGTTCTTAAGACGGCTCAGCAGAAGCATCTAGTCTTTATAGATCTTTCTGATAACCGTTTATATTTTTATGAGCGTAATTCAGAAGGGGTGCTTGAACTGAAAGCGAACTACTACGTTTCTATGGGGCGTTTGGGAAGTGGTAAGCAAAAAGAGGGCGATTCAAAAACACCAGTTGGCATTTATCATATAGTTGACCTACTACCAGATTCAGAAGTTTCTGACCTGTATGGTATTGGTGCACTACCATTGAACTATCCTAATAAATGGGATTTAGAGCACGGTAAAACAGGCTCAGGAATATGGTTGCATGGTACACCAAGAAATACTTATATTCGAGCACCAAAAGCGAGCAGGGGATGTATTGTTTTAAACAATTCAGCAATGGAGACGCTTCTTGCAGAGTATCAGTTACCTTTCTCAACCCCCGTTTTAATCGTTGATGATGTAGATAAAATATCCCTATCGGTCAAGAAGAATCCTTTAGTTTTATCAGAGGTGAAAACATGGTTAGAGAATAATCATATTGGGGTTGATTGGGGGAGTGTTAGTGTCTATCGCTATCCTAATGAGGCTGGTTTATTGTATGTTACTTTTCCGGCTGAACTTGAGGCAGAGTTGATTCACCAGTATTGGCAGCAGGGAGTTGATGGAGATTGGCGTTTAGTGTATCAATCTCAAGAGGTTATTTTAGTAAAAAAACCTACTTGATCTACTTGTAATACAAAAAACTAATATAGAAAACCTAAGCCATTATTAATAGTGCCTTAGGTTTTTTTTACTAAAAAATATTAAAAATCATCTTCGCCATGCTCAATTTTAGCTTGAGACCATCGCTCTATATCTACCCACATTTTATAAATATCCCTGCTACTTGGCATTGAGCCTGCTGAGTGTAGTTCTAAGGTTAATACTGGAATTTTTAAATACTCTCCAGCGTAACGGCCGAGTGAGCCAGGGTAGGTACCAAGCTCTTTATGTTTCAAGCGCCCTATGTTATCAGGTGTTGCGTGCTCAGGGCCATCGTAGTCTAGTAAACCATAAGGTGCATGAACAGAGATGATCGCATCAGGTTTGAAACGTTCAATTATGTCAACAACCCATTGGTTCTCTGGTTCAGAACTTGGAGAAGGCCCAGGATTGCGGCGTTTATTCTTTCTGTAATATTGCTTCCAGTACTGTAGGGCAAGCTGATCCCAGTCTGGAGATGGGAAGTTTCGGTTTAAATCAACACCTCGTGCATTCGTTCTGGTCGCAGGACTCTTGCCTAAAAGGCCATCAGGATTAACAAGTGGTAGAAACAGCCAATGGTGGCTGCTTGCCTCTATATCTTGCAGCATTGTAAGCATCCATAGGTAAGTTATGCTTATACTTGAGAGTTCATCACCATGAATGCCACTAAGAAATAAAATTCTGCCTTTAGGTAGGACTGGTATAGAATCCGCAGCTTGAGGGATATACTCTCTAAAAGTAAGCGCTCTATTTTCAACACTTTTTGTTGTTGCAACCTTAAGGTCTAGTGACAAACAACCTTCATAGCTTACGGTTCTCAACTTTTTTGAAAGTTCTTTACAAAACTGTTTGATGTCATCATTGTTAGGTACAGGTGCGAGTTTGCTGCTGTTAGCATAACTAACAATAGAGTATGCTTGCAGGCTTACCAAAAATAAGAGTATTTTGACTGTTTTAAACATATTTAAATAGATGAATCATTCAGGTTGAGGTTTTAAGTTGAAGGCTGGCTTATCGGCTGCCTCTATGGCACCGTCTTCAACAGGTTGAGGGTGTTGACTGTTTAATTTAATATTTAAACGCAAGTCATTAGCAGAGTCAGCAGCACGAAGTGCATCATTATATTCTATTAAACTTTGTTCGTATAAATGAAATAATGCCTGGTCAAATGTTTGCATACCCAGGGCTTGAGAGTTTTGCATCAATTGTTTGATCTCGCTCACTTTACCATTGAAGATAAGTTCTGAGATTCTTGGGGTATTGATCAATATTTCAACGGCAGCAATTAAGCCTCCTCCTATTTTGGGGACAAGGCGTTGAGAGACCACCGCTTTAAGATTTAACGATAGATCCATTAGTATATGGCCGCGCTGATTTGCAGGGAAGAAGTTAATGATACGATCTAATGTTTGGTTGGTATTATTAGCGTGTAAAGTAGATAGGCATAAGTGGCCTGTTTCTGAGAAGGCAATGGCATGCTCCATAGTGTCTTTTGAACGAATTTCTCCAATCAGAATAACATTTGGTGCCTGTCTCAACGTATTTTTAAGGGCACTATCGTAGCTATCAGTATCAACACCGACTTCACGCTGTGTCACAATGCTACGTTTATGAGAGTGAACAAACTCTATTGGATCTTCAATGGTAATAATGTGACCATCTGTCGTGCTGTTACGATGATCAACTAAGCTTGCTAAGGTTGTTGATTTACCTGAACCTGTCCCACCCACAATTAAGATCAGGCCATTTTTATCTAAAATAAGTTCTTTTAGAATGGGGGGGAGGTTTAAGCTTTCAAATTTTGGAATCTCAGTTTGTACCGCACGAACAACCATTCCTGGAGTACCACGTTGCATAAACACGTTGACACGGTAGCGAGCAATCCCAGCTATATGATAAGCAAAGTTACACTCCTGAGTGTTTTGAAAGACCGTGAGCTGGTCATGGTTCATGAGCTCAATGCATAACTCAGCAGATACCTGTGGGCTAATAACATTATCAGTCAAATTATGTAATTTGCCCCCCTCTTTCATTGTTGCAGGTCGGCCTGCCGTGATAAAAAGATCAGAGCCATTGTTATTTGTGAAATGAATTAATAATTTTTGTAGGTCCGTTAGATTTTCTTCCGTACTCATGGCTCTCTCCAATCAATTATTTAAAAGCGTTTTTATTGACGGCTTTTACACGTGCTGCTTCAGAAGTAATTAACCCTTTGGCTAAAAGTTCCTGAAGGTTCTGATCTAAAGTTTGCATGCCCATTTGGGACGATGTCTGTAGTACGGAGTACATTTGAGGAACCTTTCCTTCACGTATTAAGTTACGGATTGCTGAGTTTGCCAACATAATCTCATGGACAGCAATTCGACCTCCAGATGTTTTCTTTAATAGGGCTTGTGAAATAACGGCTTGTAGAGATTCTGACAACATCGAACGAACCATCTCTTTCTCTTCAGCAGGGAATACATCAATAATACGGTCAATTGTTTTAGCTGCTGAACTGGTGTGTAGTGTACCAAAAACTAAATGCCCTGTTTCAGCGGCAGTTAATGCAAGTCGAATTGTTTCTAAATCACGCATTTCACCGATCAGAATGACATCGGGATCTTCTCGAAGTGCAGAACGAAGAGAGTTAGAGAAGCTTTTAGTATCTCTATGTACTTCTCGCTGGTTGATTAGGCAGCGAATTGGCTGATGAACAAATTCGATTGGGTCTTCAACAGTTAAAATATGAGCAGGTGTACTTTTATTGATATGATCAATCATTGCTGCAAGTGTTGTTGATTTACCAGAGCCTGTTGGGCCGGTCACAAGTACTAGCCCACGTGGGTAAGTGGTTATATCTTTAAAAATTTCAGGGGTGGCGAGTTCTTCTAGAGTGAGTATTTTACTAGGAATTGTTCTGAATACGGCTGATATTCCTCTATTCTGCATAAAAATATTAGCACGAAAACGAGCGATTTTGGGAAGGTCAAACGAGAAATCTGCCTCCAAATCTGATTCAAATCCTCGGCGCTGCTCATCATTCATTACATCGTAAATCATTGTTTGAAGCTGTTCTGCCTTAAGCGTAGGGGAGTCGATACGCTGTATATCACCATTAATTCGAATAATAGGTGGCTGGCCTGTTGAAAGGTGTAAATCAGATGCACCTTGCTGAACACTAAACTCCAATAACTCCGTAATTTCCATCTAAGGTTCCCTTGTGACTATTCATGAATTATGAGATTTCATTATAAAGAACATAATAAATAAAGAGAACTAAAACCTCATGTTTAATCAGTGGTTAGCAATAAGTCGTTATAGCTGTGTGTTTTGGTGTTAAACAGCACTGTTCGTTAGGTTATAATGCGCAACGCATATAGAACCATAATTTCAGGTAAAAGAGTTAGACAGGGAATAGAAGAATAATGAATCAGAATGATATTTTACAAAATGATCGTAATATTGCCGATGATGAGATTGACTTGTATGAGCTTTGGCAAGGTTTATGGCAAGACAAATTAATAATTTTAGTTACTTCTGTAATGGTAGTGGTGATCGCAGCAGTATATGCATACTCTGCTACACCAGTATATAAGGCATCGACCTATTTACTGCCTCCTAAAGCTGAACAGGTACAGCCTATGAATATTTATTTTCTTAACAGAGATCTTGAGGAATTCTCTACCTCTACCTCTACCTTTACTTCGAAGTCTGTTTTTCAGCAGTTTTCTATAAATATGAACTCCAAGCAGAATTTAAAGTGGGCGTTTGAAAAGTATGGTTTAGCTTCGGTTTATAGTCCCCAAATTGGCACCTTAACAGGCAGTGAATACTTAAAGGCTAGGGAAAAAGCTTTTGATGTATTTGTTAATAATTTTTCAATTCATACTACTGATAAAAAGAACCCAGAGGCTGGTAGTGTGGCTCAGCTATCGTTAGTGCTAAGCGAGGAAGAGGTTGCTAATATTTTAAATGCATTAGTGCAAAGAGCCGAAAAATCGACTATCAATCAAATTTACCGTGGTGTCTTAGAAGATAAAATGAGTAGAGTTAATTTGATAGAACAAAGGATTGCTTCGGCCAGACAGTCGATGCATGATCGCCGATTAGATAGATTAGCACAGTTAAATGAAGCCATTAAAGTTACCAAGAAACTTAATATTACTAAACCAGTTTCTGCTGGGCCTACCCTGAATATAAATAATATCAATGCAACTAGTGGACAAAGTACACAATCAATCTATCTTCTTGGGTCTGATTTATTAGAGGCTGAAAAATTAGTCTTGGAAGAGAGAAAAAATGATGATGCTTTTATTCCTAGCTTGCGAGGTTGGCAGGAAGAGTTACAGCAGTTAAAGTCCCTTAATATAGATTTGAGTAAATTCGGCGTGGTTGAAATAGATCAGCCAGCTGAGTTTGCTGAAAAGATAAAGCCTAGAAAAGGCTTGATTATTGCTGTGGCAGGTGTTTTAGGGCTGATGCTAGGGATCTTTATTGCTCTGATTCGTCGATCGATTAAAAAGCGTAAAGAAGCCGCTGATTTAATGACAACCATTTGATAAGGTGAGCCTTATTATTGAGTGAGGGTTACTTCTGCTTGGTTTACAGGGTGAAAAGAAAACCAGCGTGAAGCTGGTTTTTTTATGTACGAATAGTGCGGTTTAGTTGGGTAGGTTTTTAAATATTAAAAGCCAATTTTATGTACTGTAGCCTCAATTCCTTGGCTCTTATAGGTTTTCCAGCGTGCTCGTCCCATTTGAATGAGATACTCTGATTGGTCGAGGATTTCAATGGTTCTTTGGTAGCTTTTAAATTGGTCTGGAAACTCTGGGTGTAAGTTTACCAGTACATCATTACATGGTTTATTGATCTCTTTACCATGTAGTTGAATAGCGGCGTTGATTTGCTTGCTTACGCTATGAGGAATAAAACTTTGAGGGGTAATGTTCCAAAGGGTTAAATCATAACGCAGAGCATCTTGCTCAGTCTCAAAACGTACATCACAGAGACGATTTTCTTTATAAACTTTATTGAGCAGTTTACTTAAAAAAACCTCACGAGATTGTGGATCGGTACTGTTTAATACATAAAACAGTACATCCTTAGTCATTGTTGAAGAGCTTTCAGAACTAGCGTTTGTCATAACCTTTTAAGCCTTAGCATTCTTTAATAAGTATTCAACAAGGGCAGGAACAGGGCGACCAGTTGCGCCTTTGTTTTTTCCACTTGTCCAAGCCGTTCCAGCAATATCAAGGTGTGCCCAATCGATATCTTTGGTATAGCGAGCTAAGAACTGTCCTGCGGTAATTGATCCGCCACCAGGCCCACCAATATTGGCCATATCTGCAAAGTTAGATTTTAACTGCTCATCCCACTCCTCACCTTGAGGCAATTGCCAGAAACGATCATAAGTTATTTGGCCCGCAGCAATAAGTTCATCAATCAGGTCTTGGTTATTGCCCATTATGGCTGAAACATGGTGGCCTAAAGCAACGATGCAAGCACCAGTTAGAGTTGCCATATCAATCACCTTAGAGGGTTTATAGGTCTGTTGAGCATAGGTTAAGGCATCACATAGAATCAGGCGGCCTTCAGCATCAGTATTTAAAATTTCAATCGTTTGTCCAGAAAGTGAGGTAACGACATCACCTGGTTTGATGGCATTTCCAGCCGGCATGTTTTCAGTTGCAGGGATAACGCCGACGACATTTATATTTGGCTTTAGTTCACCTAATGCTTTAAAAACACCTAAAACAGTGGCAGCCCCTCCCATGTCATATTTCATCTCGTCCATTGCTGCGCCAGGTTTCAAAGAGATGCCTCCAGTGTCAAAGGTAACGCCTTTTCCAACCAGTGCAATAGGAGCCTGCTTATTGTCCGTACCCTTATAAGATAGACAGATCATCTTAGGAGGGGTAGTCGCACCTTGCGCAACCGCCATAAATGAGCCCATGCCCATCTCAATCATCTCTTCGCGATCCAGAATATTAACCTTGTAGCCGTATTCTTTACCAAGCTCAATCGCTGTTTCTGCCAAATAAGTTGGCGTACAGAAGTTACTTGGCATATTTGCTAGGTCTTGTGTCAACGCCATACCTAAGGCTGTGGCTTGACCTTGTTGTGCTGCAAGGTCATGGCTTTCACATGGAAATGAAATGCTCTCTACTTTTGGGTCTTTAGCCGTATGGTCTCCACGACTTTCATGGCTGTAGTCGTAAAAGCTACGTTGAAAGGCTTGTGCATTTTGGTAGACAGCCCACTCTAATGACTCTGTGCTCGGCTGAGCAAAAATTAGGCTGTTGCTAATATGTGTAGCACCAGAGTGGTCTAGTGCGCCTGCAGCCGTTTGTAGCGTGCCTAAATAGCCTTTAACAGTCAACTTTTCACTATCACCCATACCGACAAGTAGTAGGCGTTGTACATCGATTCCAGTTGGCTTTACAAGCAGCAGAGTGGCACCACATTTCCCTGAAAAATCTCCACTACTATGCAGTAGGCCTGTCAGTCTATTGAGCGCTTCCTGTTGTGGAAGTCCTGAGACATTTCCAGCCAAGAGACCTTTATCATTAATAGGAAGGATTAAAGTATCAATATTCTGAAATGAGTCATTAAATGTAAATTGGATATGCTTCATGTTTGCTCTGCCTTTATGGGCTCAAAGAGCCCTTATATCGGTTTATACTGAAAATAGGGTTAATTGATAAAGAGTCATTAGCTCATAGTTTGTTTGTATAATGACTCTTTCAGTTTATATGTTCGCTATTTTAACGTGAGTGGAGACCTTTTTGCGAATTCTCGATAAATACCTTCTTAATGAATTGCTTAAAACTTTTTTGGCTGTATTAACGGTGCTTTTACTCATTACCTTTGGGTCAGAGGCAACCCAATTATTGGCAATGGCCGTTGAGGGTAAAATTCCCTCTTCTATTGTTCTTCAGGTTTTACTATTAAAAATTCCTCCTGCACTTGAGATTATTTTACCGTTAGTTGCTCTGTTAAGTGTCATGCTAGCGATGGGGCGGCTTTATCAAGATCAAGAGATGATCGTGATGACTAGCTGTGCAATTTCCCCCAAATACTTTCAGAAGATAATGGTTGTTTTTCTACTACCTTTAGTCCTATTAACTGCTTGGATCTCTCTATTTGTGACCCCTTGGAGCTATAAAACAGAGCGGTTGTTAGTGAGTGAGGCTCAAGCCATTACGCCAGTTTCGGGGCTTGTATCGGGTCGTTTTAATCCACTTCCAGGAAGCAAGGGTGTTTTTTATACCAAATCTATATCTGAATCAGGTGAGCTCTCTAATATTTGGATTCAGCGTCGTTTTAAGCAAGAGGATATGATTCTAGTCGCCCCTAATGGACGGTTTGAATGGATTGACTCAAGGTTGGTTTTGATACTAGAAAATGGCTATAGCTATCAGGGAATGCATAACAAAGTCGGCAGCTCTAAAACGGCATCACCGCCTGTGATTATTCAGAAATTTAAACAAGTAGAGGTTATTATTCCTGAACTAGAGCAAAAGTCAGATGCCCCAGTACAGTATGAAGTGGCAACCAGTGAACTTTGGGGAGATAAAACCTTAGCACACCAGGCTCTGTTGCAATGGCGCTTGGTAACCCCTTTGGGCGTGCTGGTTTTAGGGTTGATTGGCCTTAAAATGAGTAAAACAGGGCCAAGGGAGGGACGTTTTGCAAAGATGTTTGTTGCTCTGATTCTTTATATCGTCTATAACCAGTTTTTAGTCATGGGTAGGGATGGTATTTCAGCGGGTACTTGGTCTGAATATATTGGTCTGTGGCCAATACCGCTAATCTTCTTGCTTATAGCCTTAGTTGATTTTAAGGTATTGAAGTCTAAAATGCTGAGCAAGAAGGCCAAGCATCATCAAGACCCCGTTAGTTCCGCATAGAGTAAGGATTAATATGAACCGTATAGAGCGTTATTTAGCACAGGTGGTGGTTAGTTATACCTTGCTGGTTATGTTAGTTCTTTTAGTTATTTTTGGTTTTTTTGAGTTTATGAACCAAGTGGGCAAGCTAACGGATACTTATACGCTGGCAAAAGGCTCACTGTATACCCTACTAAAACTGCCTGTTTATAGTTATGAGATTTTTCCGATTGTATTGGTGATCGGAACTTTAATGGGCTTGGGCAGTTTAGCCAATCAGTCAGAGTTGACAGTATTGCGTGTAACAGGCTGGTCTATTAAGCGTATTTTATGGACAGTGTTAAAAACAGCTTTCATGATGTGGATTGTCATTGCGGTTATTGGCGAGTGGGTTGCTCCAAATAGTGAGGCTTACGCCAAAAAATTAAGAGCAGAGGCTTTGAACCAGAGTTTTTCTGTCGGTTCGGGAACGGACTTATGGGTTAAAGATTCAGATCGTTATATTCATGTTGGGCGAGTCCTTTCCAGTACCGATCTTAGACAGATAACAATTTATGAATTGTATGAAGGACGTTTGGTAGAGCTATCAGAAGTGAATAGCGCATCCTATGAAAATGAGCGCTGGGTTTTTAACAAGGCAGTTAGCCAGTATCTTAATTTTACACAAGCAGGTTCAGATACGACTAGCAATGTTGCTCATTTAGAGTTGAAAATTAGACAGTCAGACCATCTACAAACCTCATTTCCATTGGTGCCAGAGGAGCTACAAAACCTAGGGATTGAAACGCGTTATCTAAGTGCGTGGGATCTGTATCAATATATCGATTTCTTGCAGTCTAATGATTTGGAGACAGGGGCACATGAGCTGGAGTTTTGGCGAAAAGTATCTATGCCTTTAGTTGTGGCCGCTATGATTGCCATTGTATTTCCACTTATATTTGGTTCCATTCGCCAAGTGAGTATGGGGCAGCGAGTATTTTTAGGGGTTTTATTGGGGATGGGCTTTCACTTGCTGAACCAGCTAGTTGGTAATTTAACAGTGGTCTATCATTGGCCTATCATATTAGGCGCATTTTTACCCGCTCTTCTATTGCTAGTGGTTGCACTCTTCTGGTTGCAAAGAGCACGCTAGTAAATCTAGTTTAATAAACACCATTGTGGCTTTTAAGGGGGGGGGTTACTCTTTAACTAACTGTTCCATCTTATAAATACCTTGTTCACCACCTAACTGTTTAGCAAGGTAGGGCAGGCTCTCTTCCATGGCTTTCCAGAGTGTCCAAGGCGGGTTAATAAAGATCATGCCACTAGAAGTCATGCCTCTTTCGCAAGTATCTTTTTCTAGGCCTAACTCAAATACCTGAATATTACGAATGCCACTTGTCTTTAAGTCCTTAAGCATCTTATCGATAGTTTGTCTTTTAACGACTGGGTACCAAATGGCATAGGTTCCCGTGGCAAAGCGTTTGTAACAAGCGATTAGCACTTCAACAACACGGTCATAGTCTTTTTTAATTTCATAGGGTGGGTCAATCAGCACCAATCCACGTCGCTCCTTAGGTGGCATGGCAGCAATTGCTTTTTGAAAACCATCTTGAGGAAAGATTCTAATACGTCGATCAGATTGAAAATTCTCTTGTAGCGTTTGGCTCTCTCTTGGATGTAGTTCACACAAATTTAGCCGATCATTTGCTCTTGAAAGATAGGAGCCAATCCATGGTGAACCCGGATAGAGGCTTAACGCTTCAGACTTTCCATCAAGCTGATTACAAACTTGAATCACCTCTTTGTATCTTTCTACCGCTTCAGGCAGCTTAGACTCATTCCAAAGCAGGGCAATACCATTTTTGTACTCACAATTTTTCTGTGATTCATCTGAAGATAGCTGATAAATGCCAGGGCCAGAGTGAGTATCAAGATAGAAGCTTGCTTTAGGTTTCATCGCAAGATAATCGAGGGTGTGAATCAAGGCCGTGTGCTTAAGAACATCTGCAAAGTTACCTGCATGATATGAGTGTAAGTAACTCAACATAATATAAAGTCTTTTAGAAATTGGAAGTAATGAGAATTATAAGAGATTATCGATTGGGATAATCATTTTTGTACCCTCAGGGGGGGGAGGTCAATTGTGAGAAGAGACCTCCGCATCATTATTTAAGTGTTGATAATGTTTTCGATCTCTTTTACTTTCTGCCAAACAAGATCAGAATTACCACGCGACTCTACATTGAGTCTTAAAAGCGGTTCAGTATTGGATAAACGAATATTCATACGCCACTCGGCAAACTCCAAACTTAGACCATCTGTTTCATCAATAAGTGGGTTTTCGTTGCAAAAGTGTAGTCGGATATTTTCCAGAATAGTTTGGCTATCTGTCACTGTATAGTTGATTTCCCCACTACACGGAAAGGCTTTTGTTCGTTCGGTAATTAACTGCGAAAGCGTTTTGCCTGTTTTACTAATCAGTTCAGCAATGAGTAACCAAGGGATCATGCCGCTGTCGCAGTAGAAGAAGTCTCGGAAATAGTGGTGTGCTGACATCTCTCCACCATAAATAGCATCTTCTTTACGCATACGTTCTTTAATGAATGCATGGCCTGTTTTAGATTGGATGGCTACCCCCCCTGCTTGAAATACTTGTTCGATGGTATTCCAAGTTAATCTAGGGTCATGGATAATCTTCTCACCTGGTGACGTAGCTAGTAGGGTTTCTGCCAATAAACCCACTAGGTAGTAACCTTCAATAAACTGACCATTTTCATCAAATAAGAAGCAGCGGTCAAAGTCACCATCCCAAGCAATTCCAAAGTCAGCTTTTTCTTTAATGATGGTCTCCGTAGTGATTATGCGATTTTCCACAATCATTGGGTTAGGTACGCCATTAGGGAAGTTGCCATCTACTTCATGGTGGATTGTAACGACATCAAAGGGGAGTTTTTTAGCTAACTCTGTAAAGGTTGGCCCAGCAGAACCATTACCAGCATTAACCACTAATTTAAGCGGCTTTAAGTGGGAAAGATCAACGTAAGTGAGTAGGTGTTCAATATAGGCTTCCTTGCTGGTTTTACTGGAGACCTTGCCTAAGGCATCCTTTGTAGCTAAGTCATTAAACTTATTATCAATAATACGTTGTTCAATTGCTTTTAAACCAGAGTCACCACTAATCGGCACTGAGCCCTTAGCCACTAGCTTCATGCCGTTATAGCCTTTTGGATTATGGCTGGCTGTGACCATAATACCGCCATCAGCTTGATAGTGAGGGGTGGCAAAATAGACCTCTTCCGTGCCACAAAGCCCGATATTAATAATGTTAACACCAGAATCGGTTAGACCTTTGGATAGTGCCTCTGATATGCCAGGGCTTTCAAGGCGGATGTCATAACCGATGACCACTTCTTTAGGGTTAAGTTCAGAGGCAAAAGCACGTCCGATTTTATAGGCCAGATCAGGGTTTAGGTCTTGGGGGACTTGCCCACGAATATCGTAGGCTTTAAAGCATTTAAGTTTTTCTTGGGTCATTGCGGTTCTTTTTTCAGAGTTATTTTAATATTTTGGACAGGGGGGGGTTATCGACCTATACCGTAGTAGGTAAAGCCATTCTCCTTGATCCACTCTTTATCATATAGATTACGACCATCTAAGATCAACGGCGTATTCATCAGTTCTTTTAGCTTATCCAAGTCAGGCGCCCAGAAAGGTTGCCACTCGGTGACGACGCACAAGGCATCTGAGTTCTGCGTAACATCATACATCTCGGAAGAGATTTGGATGTTACTCTGCTGTTCTAGAGATAGATTTTCACGCATCCAGATCATAAAATTAATGTCCAGCATCGGATCAAAAATTTGTATACGCGCGCCCTGGTTTAAGAATGCCTTAATAAGTTCCAAGCCTGGCGCACCCTCAATAGAGTTGGAGTTTGGCTTGTAGCTAATACCCCAAAGTGTAATTATTTTACCTTCAAGCTGGCAGTCAAAGTGCTTCCAAACCTTTCTGAAAAGAACCTCTTTTTGCTGTTCATTAATTCTTCGTACAGCCTGTAACAATCCCTCTTTAGCATCGGAAGGATTAATTATTTGTTGGATTCTCTCTAAATCTTCTCCAAAGTGTGTTCCCCCAAAGCCGATACCAGCATACAGGTAAGAGGAGCCAATTCGTTTATCTGAACCAATGCCTTGACGTACTTCTTCAATATCAGCACCAAGTGATTCAGCGGCTAAAGCAAGTTCATTCATTAAAGAGATGCGCGTTGCTAGCATGGCGTTGGTTGCATACTTGGTTAGTTCTGCAGACTCAGGAGACATCTCTATCATCACGTTCTGATTGCGGTTAAAAGGCGAGAAGAGTCTTTTAAAACGCTGAAGTGCATCTGCATTACGGCTACCAATAATGATTCTATCAGGTCGCATAAAGCCTGAGATAGCACGACCATCCGAGGCAAAATCAGGGTTAACGACACAATCAATTTTCGATAGTTTCTCAATTTCTTTGACGGTACCCATTGTAAAGTTAGAGCGAATAATCACACAGCGGCTAGATTTAGTTCCTTTAGCGAGCTCTATAGCGACGGCCTTAGCTTCAGCACACTGTCCTGAGTTAAAGGAGACAATTTGATAATCAGTTTCAATGTCAAAAACATTAGATATACGTAATCGACCAGCATCAATTTGAGCATCTAATAGTTTAACTAAGCCAGGCTCAGAACGGTCATTTTCTCTGTTGCCAACTAAGACAACTTCATTGCCTGTTTCTGCTAAACAGCCTGCACACACAAGTGCACTAATATTGGTACCAAAAACATTAATCTTCATTACTTTGCTTCCAAATATTTGTAAGAATACCAGCCGTTGAGCTGTCTAAGTTTTCAACTGATTTACCTTCTATATGTTCAAGAATTTCTAGGGCTAATTTCTTACCTAATTCAACCCCCCACTGATCAAATGCATTGATATCCCAAATAACCGATTGAACAAAAACTTTATGTTCATACAGTGCTACCAGCATACCAAGATGATAAGCATCTAGTTGATCAAGCAGCATTGTGTTAGATACTTGATCTCCAGGATAGTTTTTATGCAGATTTTCACTTGCTTGACCAATCATCATTGCTCTGCTTTGTGCAAGACAGTTTGCGACATTGAGGTTCTGATGGAATGTAGCACGCTCTGATTGAGATGCTCCCTGCGAGAACAAGATAAAGTCAGACATTACTCGCTCTGTACCTTGGTGCAGTAGCTGGTAGAAAGCGTGCTGTGCATTTGGGCCCACCTCTCCCCATAAAATAGGACAGGTACGGTAAGTGATTTTAGAACCATCACGACGAGTACTTTTACCATTGCTCTCCATCTCCAGCTGCTCTAGATAACTAGCAAAATACTTTAGGCGTGAGTCATAAGGCAGAATAGCTTGTGCCGATAAATTCAAAAAGTTGGTGTTCCAAACTCCGACAAGGCCAAGCATGACGGGAATATTCTCTTTAAAAGGAGTGTTCTTAAAATGCTGATCCATGGCGTGAGCGCCTTTGAGCATATCGTTATAACCCTGCATGCCGAGTTTTAAAGCGATACTAAAACCAATGGTAGACCATAAAGAGAAGCGTCCACCAACCCACTCCCAGAAAAGTAGTTGATATTCAGGAAGGATTCCCCACTCAGACATTTTTTCAGGATTGGTTGAGATGCCCACAAAGTGCCTCATAACTGCTGAGTCACTAGGTGCATACTCCTGTAACCACTCTCTAGAGGTTTCTGCTAGTGAGAGGGTATCAATGGTTGTAAAGGATTTAGAGGCCACAACAAAAAGGGTTGTAGCTGGGTCTAGCGAGGCAAAAAGCTTTTGTAACTGTTGTGCATCAAGAGTAGATACAAAGTGAACTTCAGGTGCATGAGGGTGTTTATCTTTATCTAGTGCATGCGTAATCATTAGCGGGCCTAAATCACTTCCTCCCACACCAATGTTAACAATGTCGGAGATTGCTTTACCTGAGTAACCCCTAAACTGCTTGTTGTGAACTTGGTTAACAATCATCTCCATCTTGCGCCACTGTTCAGCTACTTCAGGGCGAGGAGACTCTACATCTCTAAGGGCCGTGTGCCAAGCAGCACGACCTTCTGTATGGTTAATTTTCTCACCAGAGAAAAGTTTGCCAATCCACTCGTCAAGCTTAGATTCAGTTGCCAGGTTTAAGAGTTCATCAAGGATTTTAGAATTAATCTTCTGTTTTGAAAAATCAAAAAGTAAGCCGTCCATTCTTATATGAAAGTCCTTAAATCTTTCAGGATCAGATTCAAATAAAGTTTTAAGGTGGCTTTCCTTAATTGAGTCAGAGAGTTTATTTAAGTTTGCATAAGCATTAGTTTCAATCATTTTATAAACTCTTTTAACCAGTGGGTAAACTCTTTACTTAGCTCTGGATGAGCCATGGCAAATTGTACCGTTGCTTTTAGATAGCCAAGCTTATCACCACAATCATAGCTACTACCAGCGAGACAATAGGCCTGAACACCTTCAACTTTAATCAATTCAGCAATGGCATCTGTTAATTGAATCTCATTTCCTGCACCCTTGGGGGTGCTTTTAAGAAGCTCTAAAACCTTATTAGATAATATATATCGACCTGTAACGGCTAAATCAGATGGTGCATCTTCTGGATTAGGCTTCTCAATAATTCCCTGCATAGGTTTTGATTGAGTAGCCTGTAGTGTCTTGCCACAGCAATCTGCAATACCATATTTATTGACTTCACTATGTGGGACAGGTTCCACCATGATCTGACTCTGCTTTCTATAAGCAAAAGCATCGACCATGTTTTTTAAATCAGCGGAATCAGTATTTAAAATAACGTCAGGCAGCATAACAGCAAAATCTTCGCTACCAATTACGGGTGCTGCACATAGAACGGCATGGCCTAGTCCAAGGGGTTCAGGCTGGCGTACAGAGATAATGTTGATATCCATAGGAACAATGTTACGAAGTTTTTCAAGCAAAGCTGTTTTCTTTTTACGCGCTAAAGTCGTTTCAAGTTCAAAATGATGATCGAAGTGATTTTCAATCGCTTGCTTTGAGGAGTGTGTAACCAGAATGATATCAGTAAATCCAGCTTTAACGGCCTCTTGAACTACATACTGAATGAGGGGTTGATCGACTAAGGTGATCATCTCTTTTGGAATCGCCTTAGTGGCAGGTAAAAAGCGAGTTCCAAGTCCCGCAACAGGTATCACAACCTTTTTCATAGTATGTAGTCTCATTGTTCATTAGATGTTAGATAGAAATAATGTTTTCCTATTCTAATATAAGATTGTTTTTAAATGCGCTATTTTACGGGTATTAACAGGGGGACTTGTTTTAAAGCATGAATAAGCGGCTATACACAAGGTAAGGGGCTATTTTTACACTTGAAAATACTATTCTGAGCAGGGGGGGTAAAAAAAGTTATTAATTTTGAAAAAAAGCCTTGCGGCTTTAAATATTTTCCCTATAATACGCCACATCAAACGAACAACGAGTTTGTTTTGATAATTCCCGATTAGTTCAGTTGGTAGAACACCGGACTGTTAATCCGTATGTCTCAGGTTCGAGTCCTGAATCGGGAGCCATATTCTAAAGCCAGGATCCTCAAGCAGTAATCTGTTTTGAGGCCTGGTTTTTTTTTGCCTAAAATTTAAGCTGTCTATTCTGCTTATGTCTTTTGAGTGCAAGGGTCTCTATTAATATCGTCAGTATTTTGTAATAGAGCTAATGGATAGAAGGTCGGAAAGGTACTGCTCTGAACCTTTAATTCACTCTTTTAGATCGGCGGTGGGTATTTGCCAAAACAGCAATGGCGCAAACAATCACAAAGGTAGCGGCATTCGCAGGTATTTGTAGATTGAAATCTGTTGATGAGTGAATTATGATCGCGAGAATCGCCATGACTGCCCCAAAGCCAACACCACTCCGATAGGTTGATCTTTTAGTTTTTAGCGCTTTAAAGGCAAAGAAAAACGCCATCAGTGCAAAGCTTGCCAGTGGTAAGCTGCCAATCAATCCAAATTCAATCCAAAATTGCAGATAATCATTATGCGCATGGTCAAAGTGTCCACCAAAGTTAGGCCCTGCGTGCCCCATAAACACAACTTCATAACTGCCTGCACCTTGTCCCGTAAAAGGCTTCTCCAGTGCTAGCGGAATAGAGTTTGTAAAAGCGAGCCCGCGCAAATCATTAATGTCAAAAGTTAGTTTTCCCTCCTCTTGAGAGATGCTTACTTGAGTGTTGACCAACCTATCTTGAAGTCTCTCTAAACCAAAATATTGGCTGATAACGATCATATCAATAATGATGAAACTCACTAGGATCAGGCTGTTTCTAAGTCGGTTCTTAGGGGTGGTTAAAATGAAAATAGCACCGACGATCATAAGGCTGGCAAAGAAAGCCGTATTTCCCATGCGCGATTGAGTCATGACCAAGCCAATGACCATAATAATCAGTGCCATACGAATACGGGCTTTAGGGCTAAGCAGCAGTTCTAAAATATTAATCCAGCGAAAGGGCTTATCTTCACGCAATGCCAGCATTAATCCTATGCCAATTGCAATGGTCATCTCCAAATAACCGGCTAGATGATTTCGGTTAACAAATGTCCCTGTTGCTTTTCCAAAATAGCTCTCTTTAGGAGTGCCAAAAAGCCATTCAATGCCTGATAAGACCATCGCAGAACCATAAAAAGCCTGAAAGGCTCCACTGATAATGAGTACAGAAAGTAGGGCGGTTAATCGTTTACGGGTATTAAATAGGCCTAAAATCATAACAAACAGAAGGCTATAGCTAATACCCAACATTAAGTATTGAAAGGTAGCGCCAGGGTTGGCTGTTATATTAAAAAGCCACTGGCTGGCCACCCAAATCTGCGTAAACGCTAGGAGGCCGAACATGATCAGGCTACCAGTATGTAGTGGTTTTGGTTCACGATTATTACGGATTAAGCTAATGCCCCATAAAAATGCAAAACTTCCGATTAACAATACCAAAAGAGTTGTCGACCAGTCACGATTACTGCCAAGCGGCAAAGGCATTAAAAAGACCGAGGCCAGTAAACCTACAACAATAAATTGTTCTAAACGTGAAGATGTTTGGTACATTTTGTTATTCCAGAAAAGGCTCTATAATCGTTGGTTGAATGTTCAGCATTATAAACAATAAGCGACTTTCCGCATAGTTTAAATTCACCCAGTATCCTGAGAGGGTGTGACCCTCGGCCCCGAAGGGATGGATTCTGGAGGCTTTAAGTACTCTTTTTACAGAAAACTGTAATTCCTTTAGGCTTGAATTCGAGTAATAAGTGCAATTAACTTTTAAGAAAAAGGCCAACTAAAATAGAGTGCCCTTTTCTTACCGCAGGAGATTGCATATGACCTATAAACAGTTGACCATAGAAGAACGATACAAATAAAAGCTTATTTGAAAACAGGAATGAGTACTAAAGGGATTTCAACTGAGCTAAGGCGGCATCAGTCCATCATAACAAGAGAAATTAAGCAGAATACAGGCAAGAAAGGCTATAGGCCGAAACAAGCAGGTGAGCTTGCTCTAAAACGGTGTAAAACAGCCCTTAAAATTATAAAGCTGATCCACAAGGTGAAAGCAGATATTGAAAAACTGATTCGATAAGAGCTCAGTCCAGAACAAGTATGCATTTACCTAGAAGAGTACCGAAAGGTTAAGCTTCATCATGACAGTATTTATTTTTTGTAGCCGAAGATAAAGCCAATGGGCGGTGAGCAGTACACCTTCATGCGCCATTTACACTATCGTGGAGGGAAAAACGCTCTATACACTGATTGTAGCGCTGAACGGTAAAAATGCTTTCGAGCTTGCGGATAGGGCTATTACGGCTTTAATGCCATTGAAAGATCAGATTAAAACCATCACCTACGATAATGGATTAGAATTTGCAGAGCATGAGCGAGTATCAAAGGCGCTAAAGCTGGAGATCTATTTTGTGCATCCCTACAGCTCCTAGGAAAGAGGTATAAGCGAAAATACCAATGGGCTAATTCAGCAATGCTTTCCGAAGGGCACAGGCTTTAATGACGTGAGTGAAGAAGAGATTCAATATGTCATGAATAGACTCAATAGTCGGCCTTGAAAAACACGAGGCGGAAAACAACCTATTGAGTTTTTTTAAGAGAAGCTGTTGATTTATTAGCAGCTTAGGATCTGTTGCACTTATTATCCGAATTCAAGAGGTGTTTAGTGTAGTATTTGTTTAGGGTTTATATCCGCAAAGTCTGTAAGTGAATTAAGTGAGGTATCTGCTGGTTTGTTGCAATCTACTTGAGTACAATCAATTTTGGGCGAAGATAAGTAAATGTTACTACCTGTACTGCCTGTATAACCTGTATAATGCAGAGTACGTAGAGCCGGTGGTGCTATTTTAGGTTGGTTTCTAACTAAAGTTGTTAGTTATCCTGTTGAAATAAATGGTAAAATACTACCCCGAACCAATTCCACTATTGGTTGTGGATTTAATGTGTAAAAAATTAGGAGTCTTTTAATATGCGTAAAATGATAACAACAATTGCATTGATCGCTGGTGTTATGTCAATGTCAGCTAGTGCCGATCAAGCAACGCTAGACGCGCTGCAAGCTAATGGCGTAAGCTTAACTGAAACTCAGGCAAATGAAGTTGCAGCAATCTCTTGTGATGCTGGCAGTACTTGTACCGAACTTGTTGATAAGGTCGCTGAATTAGTTGCAGCAAACTCAGAAGATGATGCTGCTGTAATCAATGTTCTAGCCGCCGCTGCTAAAGCTCATCCTGTGTTAGCAGCACAGTTTGGTGATGCAGCAATGATCGCCGCACCAGGTGCGATTGCAACCATTGCGGCTGCAATGATTAATATAGCACCTACCGCAGCAGGCCCAGGTAGAGCGGGTGCGCGTGGTCTACAAGACAATCCTGGTTTAGCGGTTCGTGAACTTGCTATTCCAGCTTTTGCCCGTGCGATACCAGCTCCCCCTGGTGGCGGTGGTTCATCGAGTCCAAATTAATTTTTTTCTAAATTAATTTCTAACTGATTAAATTAAATATCCACTTCTCGGGGTTATCCTGAGAAGTACTTGTGTAGGTATGTTATGAAAATTCAAAATAAAATTAAGCTCGCAGTTCTTCTTGCTTCTGCGAGTGGAAGTGTATTCGCTTTAGATCCAAACCCAATTGATGTAAATGGTATGTACTTTGTACCCACTATTGAAGTAACAGAAGCATTTGATGACAACCTTCGAGCAAGCAATGTCGCAGTAGAAGGTTGGGTAACAGCGATAAAGCCAAATTTTGTTTTGGGTTTTGAAGGTAATAAAGGTCTGTATGAACTAAGTTATGCACTAGATCATCAGCTTAATCACGCTACAAATGTTACTAACCTAACCAATCAATCCATTAATGCAACCGCAGAGATGGAATTTGATGTACGAAACGCATTAGATCTGAGTCTTAGCTATACAAAAACGCAAAGTATTGATGCGATAAATGTTGTGGGTGGTTCAAGTATGCAGAATATGGCTAACTTAAATGGTTTGTATGTTTATGGCGCTGATACAGCAAGCTTCAATGTTGAGCTTGGTTTTAACGCCGTGCAAATGCGATCTGATGATGGTTTAAACCTTGATTTAGAACGCGATACAAATGCGGTTGATCTTGCATTTGTGTATAGAGTGTCACCAAAGACCAGGCTAGTTGCTGAAGCTAAAAGCTCGCAAAATGACTATACTAGTAATGATGCCTTAGACAGTACAAACACCGCTATGTTGGTCGGTGCCCGTTGGGACGCAACTGCTAAAACAACAGGTCGTGCAAAAATTGGTAAAGAGACCAAAGATTTCGATGCAGTTGGTACTAATAGCGCAACTCTTTCAAACTGGGAAGTCTCTATCGATTGGACGCCATTAAGCTACTCTGTTATCACCTTTAATACCAAGCAGATGATTGAAGAAGGGAGTCTAGGGGCTAACTCAGTTAATAACAGAACCAGTGGTGTTGCTTGGCAGCATGCTTGGGCAAGCGGCATTGGCAGTCAGTTATCCTTATCGAGTACCTCTAAAGAGTACTCATCAACACGAACAGATACGTTGAACAGTGCCTCTGTTGGTCTTAAATATGCAGTAGAACGCTGGATGGATGTGGGTTTAGATTATCAGTATAGTGACCAAGATTCAGATACGCTTGCTCAAAAGTTTACACGTAATAAAATTATCTTCAGCGTCAATCTAAGTCTGTAGGGCTTTAAGTCAAAGGTTCTTCATTCATAATGAATAATGTTCAGCTCCTCGTAATCATGTTCTCTTTTTTATTGTTCTCTAATGTTGCGCTCTCTAGCGCAACGGTTAGTCAGAACAGCTCATATAAACTCTCTTCTGGCGATGTAATCACCATTAGTGTCTATGCAGAGCCCGACCTTAGTTTTGACTCAATTCGATTAAATGAATCTGGGGCATTCTCCTATCCATTTATAGGCAATGTTAAAGCGCAAGGTCTTACTGCAGTAGAGTTACAGGAATTCATCTATACTGCACTTCTAGGCGACTATCTCGTCAAGCCAAGAATTAACGTCAGTGTGCACGAATACAGGCAATTCTATATCAGTGGCGAAGTTGAAAAGCCAGGTGGCTACTCATTTCAACCCGGCTTAACCGTTAGGCGAGCAGTTGCTTTAGCAGGTGGTTTAACCGAACGTGCCTCAAAAAAACGTATGATGATTATCCGAGAAGAGGATCTTACAAAAAAACCTCAAAAGGTTGATATGGAAGCCCTAGTGATGGCAGGTGATATTGTCACCATAGATCAAGGGTTCTTCTAATGTCCAATAGTGAAATAGCCAACAATATGCCTAACAATACAATAAGCCCTCCAAAGCAGCCATCTCAGCTAGGCCAACAAAATCCGCAAAATAGAGATGTCATTGATCTGTTACCGCTGTTTAAAATGGTTTGGCAAAAAAAATGGAGCATTATAAGTATTGTATTTGCAGTCATGCTGCTTGCTGTATTGATTGTGTTAAATATCATACCGACCTATCGTGCTACAGCGACCCTGCTAATCGAGCAAAAACAGTCACAAGTGGTCTCTATAGAGCAAGTTTATGGTCTCGATGGCGGTAGTAGTGAGTACCTGCAGACACAGTTCGAGTTATTAAAGTCTCGTGCTCTGGCAGAAAGAGTCGTTAAAGCACTTAACTTAACAACGCATAAAGAGTTTGACCCTCGCCAACAAGATGCACCTCTGATTGATATAAAGTCACTCCTCTCAGATTTTTCCATTACCGATCTACTGCCTGGTACAACACCCTCAGATATGGCAGACGATAAAGCACTTACAGAAGCTGAAATATTAGATGTCGTTGTACGTCAGTTTATGAAACAAGTCACCATTTCACCTCTTAAAAAGAGTCAATTGGTTAAAATTAGTGTAGAGATGCATGATCCTGTATTGGCCGCTTTGGCCGCCAATAAAATGGGCGAGCACTATATTAAAAGCCAGTTTGAGGCTGCGATAGAGATCTCCAACACCGCCACCAATTGGATGACAGAACGTGTCGAAGAGCTACGTAATGTACTTCAGCAGTCAGAAGACAAGCTGCAAGCCTTTAAGGATCGTGAGCAACTGATAGATGTTAACGGTATTACCACCGTTTCGGCCAAAGAACTGGCCGCGATTAGTGAACGACTAGTTGAGGCAAGGGGTGACCTGTCTAAGGCAAAAAGTCAGTATCAGCAAGTACAATCTATCTCATCCGATGAGTGGCAAAAGTTAGCCTCTATTCCAGCAGTATTAAAGCACCCACTCATTCAAACCTTTAAAGCCGAAGAGGCTCGTGCCAAAGCCAAAGTAGAAGAGTTATCAAAACGCTATGGTCGCTTACATCCAGATATGATGGCCGCAGCAAGTGATCTAACGGCTGCGCGTTCTAGTTTAAAAACTCAAGTAGAGCAAATTGTCGCAGGTATAGCGAGTGATTATCAAATTGCTAAGACCAGTGTCAGGTCTCTAAAAAGGTCTGTATCAGACAATAAAGCAGAGATTCGTTCAATTTCACGTAGAGAGTATCAGTTACGCGCTTTTCAACGTGAGGTATCATCTAACCGAGTGTTGTACGAAACTTTTATGAATCGCTTAAAAGAGACCAGTGCAACGGTCGATCTTCAGGTGACTAATGCACGAGTGGTTGATCCCGCAGTAACTCCCGTCGAAGCTGCAAAGCCTAAAAAAGGTCTGATTGTGGTTATTTCAGGCCTATTAGCGGGTATGTTTGCTGTCTTCCTTACCTTATTGCTGAATGCCCTGAATAATACCTTTAAAAGTATAGAAGAGATTGAAACTAAGCTTAACCTGCCTGTATTAGGTATCGTGCCTCAAATAAAGTTAAAGGCGGGTGAAAATGCATCACAGCTCTATCATGAATCAACAGACCGCATGTTTACCGAGAGTTTAAAAACAATTCGTACGGGTGTGATACTCAGCGGTATTGACCACTCTCAAAAAATCATACTTATCACATCATCCCTGCCAAAAGAGGGCAAAAGTACCGTAGCCATTAATTTAGCCGATGCACTGGGAGAGATGGAGAAGGTTCTATTGATAGAGGCAGATATGCGACGACCTACCGTCGCTAAAAATCTTAAGTTACCCGCGGGTACGCCAGGTTTAGCCAACCTTATTGCAGGTACGGTTACCGTTGAAGAAGCAACTTTATCTTTATACGGGGGTATCGACACCATTATTGCGGGCGTTGTACCCCCTAATCCGCTTGAACTACTGTCATCGCCTAAGTTCAAAGCGCTCATTCAGCAGCTTTCAGAAAAATACGACCGAATTATTATAGATTCAGCGCCCGTGCATGCAGTTAGTGATGCCTTTATTCTGTCTCAGCTTGCAGACGGTATTATTTATGTGGTACGTTCAGAATCAACCCATAAACCTCAGGTGGTTAAAGGTGTAGGGCAACTGCTACAGCATAATGTACCGATTAAAGGCATTGTCTTAAGCCAGGTTGACCTTGAAAAAGCCAAGAAAAATAGTGACGCCTACGGTGGCTACTATGAATATTATGGTAGTGATACCGATCAAAGCAAAAAGATATCGTAGTCAAAACTAGTTAGTTATATACGGTATATCTGGAGCCCTTAAACAGTCATGTATGATCTTCACAACCATTTGTTGCCAGGCATTGATGACGGGGCACCAGACCTTGAGGTATCAATTGCTCTAGCCAAAATGGCCGTTGAAGATGGTATAACGCACATGGTCTGTACACCCCATATCCATATAGGGCGATATGAGAATACATTTGCAAGCATTCAGGCAGCGCTAACCGTTTTTAAAAGCGCCTTAGCCGAGCATAAAATCAAACTAAACGTTGCTGCGGCCGCAGAGATTAGATTAGGGTCAGAAATCATTCAGCAGGTGAGTAATCAACAGATACCGTTCGTTGGTTTGTGGCAAGGTAAACAGGTCATGCTGTTAGAGTTTCCAGCCAATGCCATACCGTTAGGCAGTGATAAGTTAGTTAAGTGGCTAATAGCACAAAATATCCTGCCAATGATTGCGCACCCTGAGCGTAATCAGATGCTCATTGAAAATCCAAATAAGCTAAAACCATTTTTAGACCTAGGGTGTTTAATACAAGTTACCGCAGGCTCAATTACGGGGGGGTTTGGTCAAAAGGCGCAAAAGTTAGCCATTCAGTTATTAAAAGAGCAAAAGGTCACTATTTTAGCAACCGATGCACACAACCAGAATTATAGACCGCCCCTGTTTACTGGTAGCTTACAAGCAGTGGCCAAGATTATTGACAAGGCCTATATACAAGAGTTGGTATTAAACAATCCAGCTGAAATATCAAATAGTCTATTTACACAGTGCTAATGAGTGGCTAATAAAAAAATGAATAAAAACCAAGACATACGTTGGCTTCAACGCTTTGAAAACTTTAAAAAAGCCCATAAGCAATTACAAAGTGCTGTGCAGTTAATGCACAAACGTTCGCTATCTGATCTAGAAAAACAAGGCGTAATCCAGGCGTTTGAATTTACCTATGAACTTGCTTGGAATGTTCTACGTGATTATCTTATCTGGCAGGGGATAGAAGGGTTGTCTGGTTCACGAGATGCCATTAGGGAAGGCTTTAAAAGAGAGTTAATAAGTGATGGCCACGCTTGGTTAGAAATGTTGCAAGACAGAAATAGAACTGTCCATACCTATAATGAAGACACTGCAAATGAAATTGTAAAAAATATTCAGGCGCATTATGCAGCCTTGTTTGAAAGCTTTCTGGTTGTATTTGAAGACAAATCAAGTCATGTAATAGAGTGATGTCTAAAAATAGCATATAAGTAATCCGAAATTAATTGAGCATATAGAGAGCTTTGCACGAGCCAGATGCGAGATAAAAATAAGATGAAATTTTGCTGATTGAGGCGGAAAGCACAGGTAATAGCTAGCTATTGACAAGTTTTTCAACGAAAAGCAGTGAAGTTTCAGCCATTTTTATCCGTTTATGGTCTCGTGCAGAGGTCTCATATAGAGCAGGTAGGTCAGGAGATCTACAGTAAACAATAGCGCTAAAGTTAACCCAGTACTTATTCGAGTGAAAGCCGTTTTATGACCTACAGCCACCGTCTTACCGCTAAAAGTAAAGCAGCCCTAATTATGTTTGCTGCTGTCCTAATGGTCTATTTAGCGACACGTTTGTTTATGAGCAGTTTATATAGCCATCAAGCCATCCTGTTTCTAGAGGACTGGCACTCTAAGCAGGTTTTACCATCAGAGCAAGCATGGTCTGTCGCCAAACAGGCCATGCTCAAAGCAGAGGCTTGGGCACCCGTGCAGGACGCATTTTTACAAGAAAAATTAGGCAAGGTCTATGAGTGGCATAGCTACTCAGAAGCCTTTGGGTCAGAACTGGTTCATAAAGACCGTATGACTGCTTTAAACAGTTACCGAAAACAGGCGCAGTTAACACCGCTTTGGCCGAACGCTTGGTTGAATATTATGGCGATTAAAATTCAATTGAATGAATATGACGTCGAATTTTCAAAGGCAATGATTAAGGCAGAGGAAGCGACTAAAGGCCATCCCAAAGGTGTTTACCGCTTAGCAGAAATAGGCATTCAAGCTTGGCCTAATCTAAGCAGTCCTCAAAAAAGTAAAATTCTGAAGATGATTGGTTTATCCGTGACACAAAAAAAGTCTAATGCAGTGACGTTAAAACCATTGTTAGATCAACGCGGGCTGTTACCGATGGTTTGTTATTATTTGAAAGTATCAAATATCAAGAGTTATAAACTCTGTTACTAAGTAGTAACTTGTTTTTGATTAAGTTTTACATGGGTTTAATTGTGTATTGAATGGGGAGGTGTCTGTATAATTCCCTCTTTAAAAATGGAGAGAGTAGTTGTGAAAATAGCGGTTGCAGGAACAGGGTATGTTGGATTGTCTTTAGCCGTTTTGCTGGCAAAACATCATGAAGTAGTTGCTTTAGACATAGTGCCAGAGAAAATCGATCTATTAAATCAAAAGAAATCTCCTATTGCTGACAATGAAATAGAAGATCGCTTGGCGAATAATAAATTAAATTTTATAGCAACCCTTGATAGGCAACAGGCATACTCAAATGCAGAGTTTGTCATCATTGCTACACCGACTGACTACGATACTGAAACAAATACCTTCAATACACGCTCTGTTGAAGCGGTGATTAAAGATGTTTTAGCCATTAATCCCAATGCCGTTATGATTATCAAATCAACCATTCCTGTAGGTTATACAGATCAAGTTAAAGCGAAATTTAGTTGTAACAATATTATATTCTCCCCTGAGTTTTTAAGAGAAGGTAAGGCTCTTTATGACAACCTTTATCCATCGCGTATTATTGTCGGAGAAGACTCAGAGAGAGCGAGAGTCTTCGCGGGTCTTTTAGTAGAAGGGGCAGAGAAATCTGAATCAGAAATCCCTGTACTATTTACCAACAGCACAGAGGCAGAAGCGGTTAAGCTTTTCTCTAATACCTATCTTGCAATGCGTGTCTCTTATTTTAATGAATTAGATACCTATTGTGAAAGCCATGGCCTAAGTTCAAGGCAGGTTATTGAAGGGGTCGGTTTAGATCCAAGAATTGGCGATCACTATAACAATCCCTCTTTTGGTTATGGTGGTTACTGTCTGCCTAAAGATACTAAGCAGTTATTGGCTAATTACCAAGATGTGCCTAACAATATTATTAGAGCTATTGTTGATTCTAATACTACTCGTAAGGACTTCATTGCTGAGCAAATTATTAAAAAATTACAAAACGATCCAGATTTTGACATTCAAAACCCAGTTACGGGCAATGGCAAAGTTGGCATCTATCGTTTAGTCATGAAGCAAGGGTCAGATAACTTTAGAGCCAGTGCGATTCAAGGCATTATGAAACGCCTGAAAGCTAAGGGGATTGAAATAGTTATTTACGAACCACATCTGAATGAAAGTGAGTTTTTTCATTCTAAAGTGATTAGTGATTTGAATGAATTTAAAGCATTGTCAGATGTGATTGTTGCTAATAGGTTAACGGATGATATTCAAGATGTAGTGGCTAAAGTTTATACCCGAGATTTGTTTGGGAATGACTAGCTTTAATGCAGGATTAAATAAGTGGTAAATATCAAATATGGTCAGGTTGAGGTTTGTTAAAAACATTCAATAAAAAAGTGATCAATAACTTTGGCTGGGCATTATTAGGTCGAGTTTTTGCTGCTATTCTTCAGGCAACGGGCATTATTCTGTTAGCGCGCTGGGAAGAAGTTGAAAATTTTGGTATCGTCGCTTCTATGCTTGCATTGGGCGTACTTGTACACGCTTTAATCGATTTTGGGTTAACTACCTATTCGGTAAAAGAGCGATCAGCTGGCAATATGGCGCATCTTTATTCCTGTATGTCCCATAATCGAAAATTCGCCACTCTATTTGGATTACTGAGTAGCTTTATCACGTTTTTACTTGGATATTATATTTCAAGTTTCTTTTACCTGTTACTACCAGTAGGTGTTTGGATTGCTTACGAAAGGCAGTCAGACTTCTTGATTAGTTTTTTTATTGCAGATAGTAAGAATAAAATAGCAACAAAACTTCTCACCCATAGAAGACTATTAAGTTTAGTACTATTTATAGCGCTATATTTTTTGAGTGTTCAAGTCACACTTGCGTATATGCTAGCGATAGCGTTAGCTGCTCTTGCATCATATCTTCAGGTTAAGTATCTACTTTCTAATGAAATTGCTGCACTGAATCAGAAATTCTTTACCTTTAAAGAGTTGTTTAGTCACACATTTCCTTTTTGGATCAACTCATTTTTTGCACAGTTAAGAAATGTCGATGTTGTAATTGTAACTGTAATATTGGGGCCTGTTTTTGGCGCGCTATTTGGTGTTGCTAATAGAGTGGTATCACCTCTTTCTATGGTCTCTTCCTCAATGGCCACAGTGGTTTTGCCTTCTGTATCAAAAGGGGATATTCGCAAGCATGAGTTCTATAAATATACAGTGTTTGCAACGGCACTGTCGTCTATCCCATACATATGTCTGTTTTTTCTATCAAGTCTTGCCGTACCACTGCTCTTAGGCGAAAAATACAATGATGTTGTACCTATACTTGAGGTTCTTAGCTTAGGCTTAATTTTCTTTTCTGCTAGCTCAGTACTAGGTTCCGTCATGCAAGGTGTTGGATTGCAGAAAAGAGTCGCTCAGGTAAATGTTATGGCTACTTCTATCTATATACTTTTTCTGATACCTGTAGCTTATTGGGGAGGGATTATGTATGCAGTCTACTCCTTGTGTATATTCTTTATTTTACGGTTACTTATGATGGCCTTTTACTTGAACCGAGGGTTAAAAAATGGATAAAGAGTATTTTTTATCATTAAGAACACAGTACGAAAATCTGGGTGATTTTTTAATTGCTCAAGCCACTGTTAACTTATTGTCTCAGTCTGGAAATCTAACTCTGGACATTCGCGATGTGCCGTCAGACTATTTGGCACTTTTTAAATTACCTGAAAATGTTAGAAAAGTGAAAGCAGGTTTTGCAGGTCATGTATTAAAAAATAGAGATAAAAACTGGTGTTATGTTGTAAAGCCAGGTGGCTATTCGGTTGCAAACTCATCTAAAGATACTGTTAAGTTGCTATTGATGGGCGTGTATTTTCGCTTACTAAAAGCAATCGCGAGTGTCAAAGTTACAAAAATGCCTCATTCTCTGTTTGGCAAGGTTTGTTGGGCTGATAAGTTTTATAGTAATAGCTTTGATACCGTATTTTGTAGAGATAAGTTAACACTCGATAATTACAAGAAAGCAGAGATACAAAACATTTTGCTTGCACCTGATATGGCAATGTTCTTTGTCCATGAGCCGTCAATTTTCAAGGCCGATTTAAATGAAATAAAAGATTCAGTCGCAATTTCATTACGCTATGATCGATTAAGTGACGAGGTGGATAGTGCTCAAGCGCTGGCGTCAAAGATTTGTTCTGAACAAAACTTGTTAAGAGTATCGTTTATTAGTCAGGTAATGTTTGACGATGAATTAAATACGAAAACTGCACAGCTAATGAATGCTTCACTACTTAACTACACATTAGATTCTCAGTCGATAAAGAGTATTTCTACTGAGTATGCGAGATCCAAATATGTTATTTCAAATAGGTTGCATTCACTCCTGCTTGGGGTTATCAATGGTGCTATTCCAATAGCAGTTATTGATCCCCAAAAGGATCAAAAAATAATTGGGTGTTTGGAAGACTTAGGAATTGAGTGGTTTCCTAAAGATCAGTTAAAGAATTTGGATGTTTCTACTAAATCACTATCACAGGAAAATGTTGATAATCGGATCATTAGTTTTAAGAAGGCTTTGCAGTATTAATTATGGTGAGTACTTATGATTTTAGCTAGCCTATATCTGGTGTTAGTAGCTATTTTTTCTTGGTATCGTCCTATGTGGGCTATAGCTTTAGCTGCGAATGCTTTTTTAATCAATGCTATGGGGGCTTCAGGTGGAGGAGCTGCCTTTGTCATGATCGGATTAGGGGGGCCACTGATCTGTTTTTTTGTTATTTTCTTTAGAGGTATGATTATTGAAAAGAACTTCCGTTTAATAATTGGTGCGGATGGGGTTTTAGTAATTTTGCTGTTTTTATTAATTATGTTTTCATCGTTATATGCTGATGATACTTTTGCTGCGTTTGAAGTAGCAATTCGCTTTTTATTTTTATGCTTACTCTTTTTCTTTACCGTACGCTACGTTTCTACTTCTTATGTAGATATTGATCACGCGATTATAAGTTATGCATTGGCTACTATGTATATTGGTTTTGTCATTGCTGTTTATGCACTTACAGCTGGCTCGAGTTCCTCCCAGTATGTCATGCGGTTAACAATAGGTGAGGGCACGAGCCCAATACCTCTAAGCCTTCTGCTTGGTCAGTCTCTTCTCATCGCACTTTACATGATGCTGAATTCGAATAAAAGAGTAATAGCAATTTATGCAGTTATTGTTGGGGTAATGGCTTACGCGCTACTTCTTACAAATACTCGAAGTACTTTAATTGGCCTAGCGTTAGGAGTTATTACTTTTTTAATTCTAAGTCGTTCTAGTATGGATTCAAGAAAAAAATTGATTTTAATATCGGCAATAGTGCTGTCTATTCCATTGGTTATTACGCTGATGTCTGGTTCAGAAGAAATTTATGAGCGTGCATTTTCAGGTTTTATAAGGTTGTTTTCAGGTGACTTTGGAACATCAGAGAGTGATAGGTTAGAGGCTTGGTGGTACGGCGTATTGGCTTTTTCTGAAAATATGCTTTTAGGAATCGGCGCAGGTAACTTTGGCCAATATTATATAGCTTATCCACATAATATTTTTATTGAATTAATGGCTGAAAATGGTCTTATTGGGCTTATTATTATTATTGCTATTGTCTTTATTGGTCTAAAGGGCTTATCTAAGGAGCTTTCTGAAATAGGTATGCTTGCAGGTGCACTATTTGTATTTAGCTTATTTGTTGCTCAAGTCAGTTTAACCTTATGGATGCATAAGGCATTATTTATCTGGCTAGCTCTTGTAGTTATATCTAGCCTAGCTGGAAAAAAGGCGAATGAAAATGAATAATTATCTACTTCTACAAACTGCGATTGGAGACTATCGTCAGAGCACGATTACCAATTTAGAAAACTCAATGGGAAGTTCCCTAGAAATTGCCTGTGGTGAAATCTATTTTGATAATACAACAAAAACAAGAGTTGTATTTCAGGACAATCGTATGGTGATAAATAACTACTTTTTTTTGAATAGGAAGGTGCTATTTCAATATGGTGCCAATTTGAAAGCGTTAAAAGCCGATAATGTGATTCTTGAGCTTAATCCACGAATAATAAATACTTGGTTTATTGCTGTTATTAGACGTCTCTCTGCTAAGCCAGTGGTAATGTGGGGCCACGCATGGCCAAGAAATGGTCGTGGGGCTAAATCTGATAAGTTGCGACACAGATTAAGAAAGTTGGCTACACACCTTATTGTTTACACAGAACTCCAGAAGAAGGAGTTGCTGGAAGACTTCCCTGATTTAAATATAATTGTTGCACCAAATTCACTCTACTCAGCGAAAGGCATGGCGTTTAACTCTCAATCCCCCCGTTCAGATTTTATATACGTTGGTCGTTTAGTTGAAAGTAAAAAATTATCGTTACTTGTTTTAGCATTTGCTGATTATATTGAGCGCTTTAAGAATACGGAATCTAAACTGATTATTGTTGGAGAGGGACCAGAACTCGAAAATATTAATATTATAATCAGTGACAACCCTAGCCTTAAAGACAGGGTTGAATTAAAAGGCCATGTTGCAGACCCAAAAAAGCTAGAGTCCTTTTATGTGTCCGCAGTTGCTTCAGTTTCCCCAGGGTATGTAGGATTGTCTATTACCCAAAGTTTTGCTTTTGGTGTGCCAATGGTTATCTCAACAGATGAGAATCATTCACCTGAAATTGAGGCTGCTATTGATGGATTTAATTCTGTTTTCTTCGAAACAGACATTAAGGAGAGCCTGGCGGACAAAATGAATGAGATGTTTATCCAATGTGGAGAGCTTCATTTAAAGGGCGAGAAAATTGTTGAAGGCTGTAAGCAGGCTTACTCTTCTGAGTTGATGGCAAAACGTTTAGAAATGGCTCTACGGTTAGAGCCAGAATATTCTCCTGATAATAGGAAGGGCTATCTCTCTCGTGTTTTGAGAAAGGCTGTGAGACTGGTTAGGCGTTATAAGGTTAAGTTTAAGTTGTCTGATCGTTTTGTATCAGGCTCTAATTGTTATTGGGGGGTAGGGGCAACTATCCAATCACCAGAGTTCTTTAAGCTAAAAAATAATTTCAGTGCTGGCGCTAATTTTTTTGTTCAAACTAATGTTAAAGCTGAATCAGATTGCTTGATTTCAAGCAATGTCTCATTTGTTGGTGATGATCACTATTTAGAGAATGAGTTCAGTTCTCACTATTGGAGTGGAAAAAAGCCCCCTTCAACGGTTGTTTTAGAAGGTAATAACTTTATAGGGTATGGTGCAACAATTGTAGGTAATGTTTGTATCGGACGTAACTCTATTGTTGGTGCAAAATCATTGGTTTTAAATGATGTTCCTCCAAACTGCGTAGTGGCGGGTGTTCCTGCTAAAGTAATCAGAAAAATAAATTCTTCGGATGGGGCTAGTTGATGAATATGAAAGTTTTACTTGTATCGACAAACTATTCACCGGAGTTAACAGGAGTAGGTAAGTACTCGGGTGAAATGGTTGAGTGGTTAGCTGATCAGGGGCATGATGTTCGTGTAATTTGTGCTCCGCCGTATTATCCAGAGTGGAAGGTTGGTGAAGGCTATTCAGCGTGGAGTTATCGGAAAGAAATCTCTAATAATAAGCGTGTCTATCGTTGTCCTTTATGGGTTCCGAGTCAACCTTCGGGTCTGAAGCGTATTATTCATTTATTATCATTTGCCATCACCAGTTTTCCTGTTTTGTTAATGCAGTTATTTTGGCGACCAAAAGTCGTGATTTGCGTTGAGCCTCCTCTGTTTAATAGTTTTGGTTCCTTACTTGTCGCTAAATTAACACGTGCGAAGTCCATTTTACATATTCAGGATTTTGAGGTGGATGCTGCTTTTGAATTGGGTATTGTTAAAGCGGGCTGGTTGAAGAAATCTATCTATGGATTTGAACGTTTTTTGATGCGACGTTTTGATCGTGTATCAACGATTTCTGAAGCGATGCAAAAAAAATTAACGGATAAAAATATTGATTCATCCAAGCAGTTATTTTTCCCTAACTGGGTGGATACCTCTTTTATTTATCCTTTAGACACTATTTCAAACTATCGTCAGGAACTGAAAATTCCATTGGATACAGTTGTTGCACTTTATTCTGGCAATATGGGTGAAAAGCAGGGCTTGGAAATTGTGATTCAAGCGGCTGAACAATTAAAAAACGAAAATATTCAGTTCATTATGTGTGGTTCTGGTGCGGCAATGGAATGGCTTAAGGAGTTGGCTTTAGGTTTGGATAATATTATGTGGCTTCCGTTGCAACCTTTTGAGGCATTGAATGAATTCTTGAATTTAGCGGATATTCATCTTTTGCCCCAACAAGCGGGTGCAGCTGATTTAGTCATGCCTTCTAAATTAACAGGAATGCTCTCTTCTGGTCGTGCAACAGTTGCGACTGCTATGGTGGGGACTCAGGTAGAGAGCGTGGTGAAACAGTTTGGTATTGTGGTGCCTCCTGCTGATGTGGACGCCTTTTCAGAGGCTATTCTAACGTTATCAAAAGATGTTGGATTGAGAGAGTCTTTTGGTGTAAAGGCGAGAGAGTATGCGGAAACGCATTTGGAATATGATGCCATTATGCGAAATTTAGAAATGGAATTACAAAAAATAATTAAATAAAAAATGATCGAAAGTAATCTTTTATTAACTAAAGGTTACTTATTGCATGGTTGGTTTTTAGTATAATACGGCTCGTAATTACAGTATTTAGTTTAAGGATGATTAAATGAAGAAGAAAGCCCTTATTACAGGTGTAACAGGCCAAGACGGAAGTTATTTGGCAGAGTTTTTATTAGAAAAAGGCTACGAAGTACATGGTATAAAACGTCGTGCTTCTTCACTGAATACACAGCGTGTTGATCATATCTACCAAGACCCACATACCGATAATAAAAACTTTATTCTTCATTATGGTGATTTAACAGATTCTTCTAACTTAACGCGTATTTTGCAAGAGGTTCAGCCTGACGAAGTTTACAATCTAGGTGCACAGTCGCACGTAGCGGTCTCATTTGAATGTCCAGAATATACAGCCGATGTAGATGCGATAGGCACACTTAGGTTATTAGAAGCTATTCGTCTATTAGGTTTAGAAAAGAAAACAAAATTTTACCAAGCCTCAACTTCTGAGCTTTATGGGGAAGTACAAGAGACCCCTCAAAAAGAGACCACGCCGTTTTATCCAAAATCGCCTTACGCAGTGGCTAAAATGTACGCCTACTGGATTGTGGTTAACTATCGCGAATCTTATGGCATGTTTGCTTGTAATGGTATTCTGTTTAATCACGAATCCCCACGTCGTGGTGAGACCTTTGTAACCAGAAAGATCACCCGTGGTTTAGCCAATATTGCCCAAGGCCTTGAGTCATGTATACATATGGGGAATATTGATGCTTTACGTGATTGGGGTCATGCAAAAGACTACGTGCGTATGCAGTGGATGATGTTACAGCAAGAGAAGCCAGATGATTTTGTGATTGCCACAGGGGTTCAATACTCGGTGCGTCAGTTTATCGAGTGGTCTGCTTTAGAGTTAGGCATTACGCTTAAATTTGAAGGTAAAGGTACCAACGAAATAGGTACGATCATTGCAATCGAAGGTGATAAAGCCCCAGCACTTAAAGAGGGTGATGTGATTGTTAAAATCGATCCAAGATACTTCCGTCCTGCAGAAGTTGAAACGCTTTTAGGTGATCCATCAAAGGCTAAGAAAGAATTGGGTTGGACGCCAGAGATCACTGTACAAGAAATGTGTGCGGAGATGGTATCTGAAGATCTTAAGGTTGCACAAAGACACGCGCTATTAAAAGAGCATGGTCATGATATTCCGGTTGCGATAGAAGGTTAAGCATGGTTTTATTAAATGTTTTTGTAGCCGGTCATCGTGGCATGGTTGGTTCAGCGATTATCCGTAAGCTAGAAGCGCAAGGTAATATCAATATTATTACCGCCGCTCGCTCGGAGCTTGATTTAGTCAACCAAGCGGCAGTGATGCAGTTTTTTACAGACCATAAAATCGATCAAGTCTATTTAGCCGCGGCTAAAGTAGGCGGTATTCATGCAAACAACGAATACCCAGCTGAATTCATCTATGAAAATCTGATGATTGAGGCCAATATCATTCATGCTGCTCATACACATGATATCCAGCAACTACTGTTTCTAGGTTCATCGTGTATCTATCCGAAGCTGGCAACTCAGCCAATGAAAGAAGATGCACTGTTAACTGATACGTTAGAGCCAACCAATGAGCCTTACGCGATTGCTAAGATTGCGGGCATAAAACTGTGTGAAAGCTATAACCGTCAATATGACAGAGACTATCGCAGTGTTATGCCAACCAATCTATATGGTGAAAATGACAACTTCCACCCAGAAAACTCACACGTTATTCCAGCTTTACTCAGACGCTTCCATGAAGCAAAACTCAATAATGATCCTGTGGTTACTGCTTGGGGTTCTGGCAAACCCATGCGTGAGTTTTTGCATGTAGATGATATGGCACAAGCCTCAATCTTCGTCATGAACCTAGCTGATAAAACCTATCAAAATGAAACTCAGCGGATGTTGTCTCATATCAATGTCGGAACAGGAGTGGATTGTACGATTCGTGAGTTGGTAGAAACAGTGGCAAAAGTTACAGGTTTTGAAGGTCAAATTGAATTTGATACTACAAAGCCAGATGGGGCACCTAGAAAGTTGATGGACGTCTCGCGTCTTGAACGATTGGGTTGGAAAGCCCAAATCAGCTTAGAAGAAGGTCTAAAGCAGACTTACGAGTGGTTCTTAGCACATCAAAATGACTTCAGAAAGTAATCTACTTTCATTAAGCGATTTTAAACAAGTGGTGCAGCATGCGCCCTTGTTTGCAATCGACTTAGTGGTTCTCAACTCTTTGAATGAAATTCTAGTCGGAGAGCGCTTAAATGCCCCTGCACAAGGTTTTTGGTTTGTGCCTGGTGGAAGAGTGTATAAAAGTGAATCACTAGAAACCACTTTTAAGCGAATCTCAAAAGCAGAGCTTGGAATCAGATTAGAAAGAGCCCAAGAAAGCTATTAGGTTTATACGACCACTTTTACAGTGACAGTTTTTTTAGTGAACAGGTATCAACACACTATATCAATGCAGCCCATGTTGTAAGTTTAGATAAAGAGCAGTTAAATTTACCCGTTCAGCAACACTCCAACTATCGTTGGGTTCATGTGGATGACTTGGAACAAGATGACTCTGTTCATCAATACAGTAAAGTGTTTTTATCCGTGTTAAAAGAGTGGCTAAAACAAGAGACAGATTATGATTAATATTATTCTTTGCGGTGGGTCAGGTACAAGACTTTGGCCCTTAAGCCGCACAATGTTACCAAAACAATTTGTACGTCTGTTTGATGGAAAGTCACTATTTCAAGAGACGGTATTACGTAATCACCCTGTTTGTTCTCAATCCTTTATTGTTTCCAACAAAGACCAATACTTTTTAGCGGTAGACCAGTTAGCACAGGTATCAGATGACCCAGCTCAGTTTTTACTCGAGCCGGTAGGGCGTAATACGGCACCAGCCATTGCATTAGCGTGTTTAGCTTTAGACGAAGATGATATTGTTTTAGTGACTACCTCAGATCACCTTGTTAAAAACCAAGCTGCTTATGAAGAGGCGGTAAAACAAGCTAAAGCACTGGCTTTACAAAATTATTTGGTCACCTTTGGGATTAAACCAACTTATCCAGAAACAGGTTTTGGTTATATTGAAGCTCAAGGTAATGATGTTCTATCGTTTAAAGAAAAACCAGATTCAGGTACTGCACAGACCTATATCGATCAAGGTAACTACTACTGGAACTCTGGTATGTTCTGCTTTAAAGCAGGTCTGTTTCTAAAAGAGTTAGAAACCTATGCACCAGAGATGTATCAAGCCTGTCAGCAAGCCCTAAAAGACTCAAACATTGAAAACTGTGATTCTGAAATCTGCATTGACCTAGATAAAATGCAAGCTATTCCAGAAGACAGTATTGATTATGCCGTCATGGAACATTCAGATAAGGTTAAAGTCGTACCTTGTGATATGGATTGGTCTGATCTAGGTAGTTTTGATGCGTTATACGATGAAGTTAAAACTGATAAAGCCAATAATGCAGTTTTATCAAGACTAGATAAATCACCAGAGCCAATTTGTGTGGATTCAAGCAACAACCTTTTGCTAATAGAAGGTCGGCAGATTGCCCTAGTTGATGTGGATGATCTACTCATTGTAGATACCAGTGATGCGTTATTGATCTCGAAAAAAGGTAGTTCGCAAAAAGTAAAACAAGTCGTTGCGCAGATCAAAAAACAAGCACCTGATTTAGCAGAGATTCATCGTTTAGCCCATAGACCATGGGGCACTTATGAAGTATTACAGAATGAAGAGCAGTACAAAGTAAAACGTATTGTTGTAAAACCTGGCAGTAAGCTGTCTCTACAGAAACACTTTCATCGTAATGAGCATTGGATTGTGGTCAGCGGTACCGCGACAGTTACGGTGGGTGAAAAGATCAGTTTAGTTCGACCAAATGAATCGACCTATATTCAGATGGGAGAGTTACATCGACTAGAGAACCAAGGCAAGATTAACTTGGTGATGATTGAGGTGCAGGTGGGTGAGTACACAGGTGAAGACGATATTGTTCGGGTTGATGATGAGTATGGAAGGTAGTTTGAAATGAAGGTTTTAGTTGTCGGTGGTGCTGGTTATATTGGCTCTCATATGGTGAAAATGCTTGTAAAATCTGGGCATGAAGTTGTAGTGCTTGATAACTTGTCTACAGGTTTTAGATACTTAGCAAAGTATGGGAAATTAGTCATTGGTGATCTTGCTGATGTGAACTTATTGGAAAACTTATTTTTAGAGCATCAATTTGAGGGTGTTATGCATTTTGCAGCCAGTAGTTTGGTGGGTGAGTCAATGACAAATCCAGCCAAATATTATCGTAATAATGTGGCGAACACCCTAAATATTTTGGATGTTATGGTTCGGCATAATATCAAAAACTTTATCTTTTCATCAACAGCAGCAACTTTTGGTGAGCCTGAGTATTCACCTATTGATGAATTACATCCACAAAAACCTATCAACCCATATGGTTCAAGTAAATTAATGGTAGAGCGAGTATTGCAAGACTATGCATCTGCATATGATTTAAATTCTGTTTGTTTGCGATATTTCAATGCATGTGGTGCAGATCCAGAGGGTGAGCTGGGTGAGTGCCATGACCCAGAAACACATTTGATTCCACTAATTTTACAGGCAGCTTCTGGCCGTAGGGATTCAATTACCGTTTTTGGACGAGATTATGATACTGAAGATGGTACTTGTATTCGAGACTATATCCATATTAATGATTTATGTTCAGCTCATGCTTTAGCGCTAGATTTTGTTGTCTCGGGCAAGGATAGTGGTGCTTTGTCTTACAATTTAGGCAATGGGCAGGGTTTTTCTGTTCAACAGGTAATCGATGTTGTTGAAAAAGTAGTTTCGGCTGATGGATATTCTTTGACAATTAAGGATGGTGAACGCCGAGTTGGTGATCCAGCTGTGTTAGTTGCAGATGCCACATTAGCAAAGAAGGCTTTGAATTGGCTACCTGAGTTTGGTGACTTAGAAATGATAATTGGGCATGCTTGGCGTTGGGAGCTGAAGAGAGTAGGATCTAGTACGTAAGATCATGTTGTGTTATATTGATCAGTTGATAAGTAAAATTTATTATTTCTTTATTGGCTATATATTTAAGGGTACAGAATAGAGTGATTCAAGGTATATCAAATCTTAGTGTTAAGGAAAGATCCACTACGTTATTTCGTTTAGTGGATATCGCTGTAATTGTCATTATGCTGCTGCTGACTACGGTACTTTATGGCGTGGAGTTTGATAAGGATTACCAGTTATTACTGGTTGTTAGCCTATCAATTTTTACCTTTTTAGCATCTTCGGTGCAGTTATATCGTGAGTTGGCATTAAATGAATTTACTCAACGGGTATTGTTGATATTCGCTGTATTGAGTATTACATCCTTATTGATGATCTTGGTTCTGTTTTTAATGAAGGAAACTGAGCTTTACTCTAGAGTGGTTATCAGCTTCTGGTTTATATCATCTTTTTTAGGTCTAGTTGCTTGGCGATTGGCTTATAGAGCGATAAGGCGTAGACACTTTTATCAAGGAAAAAACTTAAAGAAAGTAGCGATCATTGGAATGACTACGGCAGGGCTTAAGCTTGCTGGTGAGATTGAAAATTGTGAAGAGCTGGGTGTTAAGTGTATTGGCTTTTTTGATGATCGTGAAGTAGACCGTTTAGAAGGTAACCCTGAGCGTTTGGTTGGGCGGGTTGATTTGGCGCTTGAGATGGCTCAGAGAAATGAAATAGACTGCTTATATCTCTGTTTACCACTGAAAGCTGAGGAACGGATTGCTGAGATTATTCATATACTGGGTGATACTACTGTCAATGTTCATATTGTTCCTAACTTCTTATTGAATAATTTAATGAATGGAAGCGTTGGTAAGATCGGCTCTATGGATACTATTAGTGTTTTTGAGTCTCCCATATCGGGTATCAAAGATTTTTACAAACGCTCGTTTGACTTTATATTTAGTCTTTGTGCATTAATAGGTATTTCACCTTTTTTATTGATGATTGCTTTGGCTGTTAAGTTAACTTCTCATGGTCCAATTCTTTTCCGTCAAGATCGATATGGATTAGATGGTAAGCGGATTGGTGTTTATAAGTTTCGCTCCATGACGGTCACTGAGAATGGTACTGAGGTAACGCAAGCAACTAAAAATGATAGTCGCATTACAAAAGTTGGCGCTTTTTTAAGAAAGACATCATTGGATGAGCTTCCACAGTTTTTCAATGTTTTAATGGGGGATATGTCTGTTGTAGGGCCTCGCCCTCATGCAGTTGCTCATAACGAAGAGTATCGCAAAAGAGTTGACTATTATATGCTTCGCCATAAAGTACGTCCTGGCATTACAGGATGGGCTCAGATTAATGGTTGGCGTGGTGAAACAGATACCATTGAAAAAATGGAGAAGCGTGTAGAGTATGATTTAGATTATATTCGCCACTGGACAATTTGGTTTGATATTAAGATTATTTTTTGGACAATTTTCAAGGGGTTTATTAATAAGAATGCTTATTAATTAATAATCATTAGATCCAAGGCTTATTCTTTGGTTATTGTGAACTTCAGAGAAGAGGTGTCTTAAGGTTAAGGCAGCTCTTTTTTTATTTTGAAAGGCTTGATTTGAATTTTTTGTACCGTTTCAGATTTTTATTGTTTGTATGTTGTTTATCTCTCTTATTATGGGGGATTCTTCGCTCTGAACTGCCGCCTAAATTATTTGAGGATTCAGATAAGCTTTTACACCTTCTAGCATTTATGGGCTTAGGTCTAACGGCTAGGTTTGCTTTTAATCAACTGAATGGCTGGTGGTTGTGGTCTGTATTGTTGATCAGTGCCCCCAGTTTAGAGGTGTTACAGCACTGGTTACAACCGCAGCGCTTTTTTAGTGGTTTTGATGCTCTGTTTAACATGATAGGTGTTTTGCTAGCTTTGGTTGTGTGGAAGTTATTGATGGGTAAGGCGAGTCACTCTCGTGGAGTAAAAGCTAAAGAGTTGTAAGGAGGCGTATCATCGATTTATTTTTAATTGATATTAAAAGTCCTCTGCTCACTAGGGTGTATCTAGAATGAGATCAGAAATGTCTGATAAAACTGCCCAGCTGATAGATTGAATGACTTGATCTTCAATGCCGTTAGCAGCAAGTACTTCTTGCCAGTTTAGATTGATAAACTGTGCCATCTTGTCAATAATCTCTAAGGCTTCA
>BQXR01000003.1:0-266255 GCA_033238645.1 Thiomicrorhabdus sp. | reverse complement strand
CCCCCTGTCCACTTTATCTATTGGATGATAACTGTATGATTTACTTTGGTACTTTATTAGGGTTTGCCTAGGTTCATAATTTAAACCCAATAGCAGTGCAATCAAACCTTAAAATGATATCAAAAACCGGCAAATACTAACTATAGTTAGTTAAGATTGATCCTGATCAATTATGTAGGTTTATCATCATTTTTTTTTGGGCATAATAGGCTTTAAACTCTGGCTGGCTGATATATAATCAAATCTAATTAAATATTATTTTATAGTCATTTAGACAATATTAACTCATAGGATTGTTTAATCAGTTTATGCAGATAATTACGCTTTAATAGGAAGATTAAGCCCCAATGAATCATATTTCGAATCAGAATCTTACTAAATCCCTTCCAGAGAGCCTTAATCAAACCGAGCAATTCCGCCAGCTTAAAGCATTAGAGTCTATTAGCGCCATTTTCAGTAATACAGATAATATCGAACTGATGTTTGAAAGCGTTTTAACGGCTCTACTAACTATTTTTGAGTGTGATCACGGCTGGGTGTTGCATACAGGGGATCGTAATAGTCCAGCTTTGAAACGATTAATCTCCTCGCCTACGGTGAGTAAAGCAAACAGTACACTATTTGATTTCTTTTCCGTCGAGACTGAAACTCTACTGATGATTGAGCAGTGTTCAAATCAGTCGCAACTCACTATCCGTTTAGAACCAGAAATTGGTCAATCCTGGGTAATTGGGTTGCACTACTGTGATGCGGCTAAAACAGCCTCTTCTAAAGATAGTGCACTCTATGAAATGATTAGCCAGCGGTTATTAAGTGCGCTTAATAACTTGCTGTTTATTCGACACCTTGCTGAGAGTGAGCTACATTTTCGGACCCTAGCAAATAGTGCGGCAGAAGCTATTTTTGTGCTCGATGCGGATATACAACAATTGGTTGAGGTAAACGAGCCATTAACCCAGTTATTAGGTTATTCAGAAGCCGAACTTCTCAACATACCTTTGGATGATTTACTCGTTGATTCTGAGAGCCATCACGCACTTTTTGAACACTGCCTTTCAGGTGAGATTGAAAATGTGAAGTGGGTTTTTCTGAAGAGTGATAACCGCCCTATGCGCTGTGAAGTACGTTTAATTAAACTGCCGTGTACAGACCAGCATTTAATTAGAGGGAGCGTCATTGATCTAAACAATATGAAGCAGTCTGAAGTGCAGATGCGCAAGCTATCTAGAGCACTAGAACAAACAGGTGATTCGATTATCATCACCGATAGAAAAGGGGTGATTGAGTATGTTAACCCCGCTTTTGAAAAAATTACGGGTTACTCTGCTAAAGATATTATTGGTAAAAACAACAACTTACTTCGCTCAGGTAAGCATACAAATGATTTTTATAAAAACCTATGGGATACCGTAACGGATGGCCATGTTTTTCAAGAGGTATTTACTAACCGTAAACAAGATGGCACCTTCTATTACGAAGAGAAAACTATTAGCCCACTTAAAAATGATGAGGGCGAAATTACACACTTTATTTCTTCTGGTCGCGATATCTCTGAGCGTATGGAAACCCATGAGCGTATTTTCTATTTAGCCCACCATGATGTATTAACTGACCTGCCAAATAGAGTCTTGCTATTTGATCGACTAGAACAAGCAATCTACCGTGCTGTGCGTAATAAATCGATGTTCTCCGTGATGTTTTTGGATTTAGATCGCTTTAAAGTGATTAATGACACTTTGGGTCATGATGTGGGTGATCTGGTTCTGCAAGTGGTGGCTAAACGTTTGCGTATGGCCTTGCGTGCAGCAGATAGTATTGCTCGCTTAGGCGGTGATGAATTTGCGATATTACTGGAAGGTCTTGATAGCTTAAATCGTGCAGAGGTCATTGCTCAGAATTTGATTGATATCCTGTCTCAGCCGACCACAATCAAAGATCGCGACCTCTATGTGACAGCGAGTATTGGTATAAGCACCTTCCCAGCTGATGGTAGCGATGCTCAAACTCTGTTAAAAAATGCAGATATTGCGATGTATCAAGCTAAACATCTTGGAAAAAATACCTTCCAAAGCTTTAACCAAGAGATGAACACCCTCACCGATAAGCACTTCACGCTTGAAACCGAATTACGCCATGCATTAGAGAATGATCAGTTTGAAGTTTATTTCCAACCTAAGGTTCACTTGGCGGAGCAGAAAGTCATTGGGAGTGAGGCGCTATTACGCTGGATTCACCCTGAATTGGGGATTATTTCTCCTGTCGATTTTATTCCGTTACTTGAAGAGACGGGCATGATTATCGAAATAGGTGAATGGGTCATTACAACGGTCTGCAAAAACATTAATGATTGGCTGGCTGCGGAGCTTAAACCGGGTGCTGTTGCAATCAACTTATCAGTAAGACAGTTCTCAAGCCCGAATATTGAAAACACCATTCTTGATATTATCAAAAAAAGTGGTGTGCCTTTTAGCATGATTGAGATTGAGATCACTGAAAGTCTGTTAATCAAAAATCAGAATAATGCACAACGTGTATTAGATGCTTTTCAAGCACATGGGTTAACATTGGCGTTAGATGATTTTGGAACGGGATACTCCTCTCTAAGTTACTTGAAGCGTTTCCCTATTGATGTCATAAAAATTGACCGCTCATTTATTAAAGACCTACCCGGTGATAGTGGTGACAGTGCGCTGGTTAAAACCATTATCGCCATGGCTAAAGCGCTAAAACTGAAAACAGTTGCCGAGGGCATTGAAACCCAAGCGCAGTATCAACATGTTAATGACCTAGGGTGTGATATTGGACAAGGTTTCTTAATGAGCAGACCCATTGCGCTTGCAGAGTTTACCCAGTATTTAAAAGACCTTCACTCTGGTGATAAAAAGATCGACTATTTAGAGCACTCTAATATTGAACTGAATCTGGAATCAGCTTCTGAACCTAGTTATGAACCCAATTCAGGGTCACATTCTCTAGTCAATTAATCTAAACTTAACCAAATCTAAATGGGCTCTAACTTCATGCTAGGGCCTATGAATAAAAACACTACTTCAGCCCCCCCTGTTCAGTTTTTACAACTCAACTTTCAGGCTCTCTAAGCGCAACCCTTTCCGCGATATTTAACCTAAAACCTTGGCTTTGATGTAACAAGTGCTGATAAGCAGCCTTAGTTTACTATACTAAGTTTTCAGGGAGCTATTTATGATAAAAACAGATCCAAATACACCATTAGATCCAGCATTTAACTGCGTGTTTCATGCGCAAAATCTCACTAAAACTTATCAGATGGGCGAAGTACAAGTGCATGCTCTACATGGTGTGGATTTAGACCTGTATCGTGGCGAGTTAGCGGTACTACTAGGTACTTCTGGGAGTGGTAAATCAACCCTGTTAAATATCCTCGGCGGTTTAGATACGCCAACAGAGGGCAAGGTATTATAGGGCGCCCCTAATCAACAAGTGGATTTAAGCCACGCTAGCGAAGATGAACTAACTGACTACCGCCGTTTTAATGTCGGTTTTATCTTTCAGTTTTACAACCTAATCCCCAGCTTAACCGCGCGTGAAAATATCGCGGTAGTGACTGAGATTGCCAAAGCCCCCATAACACCCGAAGCAGCCCTTGCCATGGTCGGTATATAGCATCGTTTAGACCACTTCCCAGCCCACCTCTCTGGCGGTGAGCAACAACGTGTTGCCATCGCCCTCGCGATTTCTAAAAACCCTAATGTACTTTTATGTGATGATCTGACAGGCATTATGGCGTTAGAGGCACTGCAAAAAGTAAACCAAGAGCTGGGTACGACCACTGCAATCATCACCCATAACGCAGGTATTGCACAGATGGCGAACCGAGTCATTCACCTAGCTGACGGCCAGAGCTTGTTAGGTATTACGCCACTGGCTTCGCAAGTACTAGATGCCCGTAGCCGTGCACAGGCCGAGGCCAAAGTCTCAGCTGCTCAAGCAGCACTACAAGCGGCTAAGGCGCAGGTAAAATCAATCTCTGCCGCTGAAAAACTGGCTAATGATGATGTACAACGCTATACCCCCCCTGCTCAAAAAAGGTTTGATCTCACAGGGTACTTTCGACAAGGCTAAAACAGCCGCTTTAAGCAGCAATGCCGATAAACGCTCTGCTAAGTTTAAAGAAGATGTCACTAAATACGAACTAGAATCCGCCCAAACCACACTGGCCTACTCTGCTACACAGCCAAATAGTAAAGTGAAAGAGAAGGTAATTATCACCTCACCAATTGATGGCAAGATTCTTAAGATCGCTCGTCAATACAAAGGCCCTGTCAGTACAGGTGAAGCTCTGCTTGAGATTGGAGATCCGTCTGCCTTAGAGGTTGAGGTAGATCTGCTCTCTGCCGATGCCGTTAAAATCAAACCTGGGATGAAAGTGCTATTTGATCGTTGGGGGGGAGATCAACCTTTAGAGGGCTTAGTACGTTTAGTTGAACCCGTTGGTTTTACAAAAATCTCAGCGCTTGGCGTTGAAGAACAGAGTGTGTTAATTATCTCTGATTTTGTCTCACCTTTGAACAGCGGTTCGTAAAGTAGTGACAATCGGGCAACGTAATGGCCTGACGATACAAATCCTATCTGGCTTAAGTGAGGGTGAGAAAATCATCAATCACCCTAGTGAGACGGTTGAAGATGGTATTATCATTACCGAGCGTTTGTAATCAAAGGAGTGCTTAGTCATGACACCAAGCCTCAACGTAAGTAATGTATTAGACGTCTCTACAGAAGTCATTACTAAGTATTTGAAATATTTGGCTAACCCAGAAGTAGCAGAACATTCTCAGCGCTTCTTTAAAACTAAAAAAGGTCAATATGGCTATGGTGATGTTTTTCTGGGCATTCGCGTGCCAGTCATTCGCAAAGCGGTCAAACAGTTTAAAACAGCCTCTTTAGATACCACCCAGCAACTTCTCAAATCTAAGTATCACGAGATTCGTCTGTTTGCTTTATTGCTTTTAATTCAGCACTTTAATCAGAAGGCTGAGTTTAATAAAGTCTTACAAGTTAAGCAGAGTGATGTGCAAAAACAGGTCTTTGATCTCTATCTTTCACATACCCAATTTATCAATAACTGGGATCTTGTCGATAGCTCCGCACCCTACATCGTTGGTGCTTATCTGATGAATAGAGACCGTAGTATTCTACTGGAACTGGCTCAATCAGATGACCTGTGGCAACGTAGAATTGCCATCATAGCCAGCTTCTACTTTATTAAACAACAGCAGTTTAGTGAGACGCTACAAATTGCCGAGCTGCTACTAGCAGATCAACATGACCTCATTCATAAAGCGGTTGGCTGGATGTTAAGAGAGATTGGTAATCGAGACCGAGCCGTAGAAGAAGCTTTTTTAAAACCACGCTATCAAACAATGCCCAGAACCATGTTACGTTACGCCATTGAGAAATTCCCTAAACCACTCTACCAGCAGTACCTTCGTGGTGAAATCTGATTACTCTAATAGAGTAACTAGACTCATACCCGTGATGGTATCCATTAATAACTCAACCTCACACATCTCCGTAATCAGGTTCAAAGGGGTTGGATCATCGGCACAACTACAGCCTGCAATCATCCCGTTATAAGAGATTGCCGCCACTGCTTTAATCACACAGCCCTCATGTTTAATCGTGCGAAGCATAACCGAAAGATCATCATCCAAAGCGACACTGCTCTGCTGTAAACCCTTTTGTAGAGGCAGTTCTGCTAAAGTTAACTTGGCAATGCCCTTCTGTAGTTCTGCTGCAAAACTAGGCTGTTGATGGTGTTGAATAATGGTGGCTAATTGAGTAAACCCGTTACTAAAATCATAGTCGGTTGTATCTGACATAAGAGACTCCTTCTTAAGTTTTTTTGTAAAAAGCATTTTATGCGACAACAATCGATAGAACTACCCCCCCTGTTCAAATACCAAAGCATAAATTTTACCCGTGCCAGTTACCGAGATATTATACGTATTAAAATAACTTAGCCTGGTGACTCTATGTCCAGTAGCACAATAATCTAAACCGTTGCAGCATCAGCCGTTGCCTTAGATTGGCTCTTTTATACAAATTGGCGGCCACTAGTCTTGCCTATTAGAGGGTCTCGATCGTTAGCTCTATAAAATACGCAAAAAAACTCTACAGGTTTTATATTAATTGGCATAATGGATAAACTTTTATGGTGCTGATCCATTTATTGCACGCCTTGCCTCTCATTAAATTATTAGGAAACTCAATGAAAAAACTTCTAATTGCCACTCTTTTACTTTTCTCTCTTTCTGCAACCGCAGGAAACAGTGACACTAAGCAAGCACTTGCTGATGAGTATTTCTCATTAATTAACTTTAAAGATACTTGGAAGGGGATGGTGACGCAGATCTCTGCAAGACTGCCTGAAAATCAGCGTCTCCAGTTTGTTGATATTATGAATAATCGTGTCGACCTCAATAAAATAACCTCAGGTGCTAAGGCGAGTCTAAAAAAACACTTAACTGAAAAGGAGCTATTGGCTTTTGTGGAGTTTATGAGAAAACCAGAAGGCCGTTCTTCTTTAAATAAGATGAGATTGTATATGGCGGATGTAGTGCCAATCATTCAAGGTGAGATGAAGCGTATCCAAGAAGACTTAAAGAAAGAAGTACAAGCCAGAGCTAAGTAGGACTCTCTGTAGAATTGCTCTCTTCTACCTATTTTGTTAACCCATTCAACCTTCAGACATGCTCTGGAGGTTATTCAATAGATGGATTATCTGTTGTGTATTTTTACTAAATTCTAGTGGTGTGCCACCACTTCTTTGTTCATTCAATTTATTCTGCCATTCAACAATAAAGTCACGCGCCTCATCTGGCTCCGCTGCTTTACCAAAAATATCTTCAAACTGTTCGGCATTTAGCTCAGGTTGAAAAGAGAGCATAGCGTGCTCTTCCAATGAGATCACCTTATTGTCATAAAGCTCTAAACTCATTGCAGCAATCTCTCTAGGAGAAGCATCTTGAATATTGTAGCGAGACATAGTCTCCTGCCCACTGGCGAGAAACCTTAAGCCCTCTTGACTAATCTCAAGGCTTTTATCTTTGTGAATATTGGTGGCAACTTTAGCCTCTAAAGAAGCGTTACTCTCAATTGTCTCGGCCGCTTTAGCTTGCCCAGAGTCATAATGGCTGTTGTAGGCTGCTAATGCTGTATTTATATTCACTTAATAACCTGCTAAATCCTGCTAATCTGGCCTTTACAGCAAGAGACTAACCATACCGAGAAAACTGCCCTAAAATAATTTGAGTAATTTGTATTTTTTGCACTCATCCACTTTTAAGTCCTTATAATCGTTATCTTTATCCTTTTAGAATTATTTAATATATGAATCACTCTGGTATGAAAGTCTATTTAGCCGCATCAAAGATCATCGACTGGCAACACCCACAAGTGGTCGCTCAAGCAGAGCGATTGGCTCAAAATTGCCACACAGAGATTGAGATTGCCAAAAACTGTTTTGAATTTGTCCGTGATGAGATTAAACATAGCTGGGACTATAAGATGAACCCTGTCACCTGTAAAGCTTCGGACATTTTACACTGTGGCACAGGCTACTGTTATGCTAAAAGCCACCTGCTAGCAGCTCTTTTAAGAGCGAATGGTATCCCTGCTGGCTTATGCTATCAGCGGCTGACAATCTCAGAGAATAAGCCACCCTTCTGCTTGCATGGTTTAAATGCGATCTACCTAGAAAAGTTTGGCTGGTATAAAGTGGATGCACGCGGTAACAAGGAGGGTATAAATGCACAATTTACCCCCCCTGCTGAAAAGTTGGCTTTTCAAATTTTGATCGAAGGAGACATAAATTTTCCAGAGATCTATACAGAGCCGCTTGATACAATCATACAAGCCCTCTCTTCTAACAAAGATATTCAGCAAGTTGCCGACCATCTACCTGATGTTGATTTGCAGAATACAAAAATATAACTCTAAAGATAGAATATTTCTGCAAAGTAAGACAGCCGAGCTTACTTCTTAATTTAGGCAAATAAAAGTCTACGCTTCATTGTGAATATATAGCTAATATATTGTTTATATTCACTTTATCCCTGTAAAACACAAGACGATCCCTGTTCACAGCATAATTAACACCAAGTTAAGCCCTAGTACGAGTTAAATCACTCATTTATTGATCTACAACAATCACATTGCAATCTTCTGTTTAAATTGGCTAATTTAGCTAAAATACTAACTTTTCTATTATATTTATCTCACTAATAGTGTTAGTATTTAGTCGTATCTCAACAGTACTTAATCTGATATAAGCACTTAATTACATCTCTTTTAGTAATCGAATGTTTAAATTCATTTCAAGGTACTACCTGTATTACACAAATCTCAAAGAGAGGATGTTATGAAAAATGCTTATGGGGCAAAGATCTCCCATATCGTTAATGACTCGGCATTACAGCCATTTATTATGATTTTTGACAAAACGATCTCTCTTGAACTGAGAAACTCAGATATGACGCTTGCAACTAAGATTGCTCAGCAGGTTTTTTTTATTGATCCTAACCTCAATTATTCTCTGATGATCGCGAATCAGGCTCAGGCAAATAAAATTAAAAACCTATCTTCTGCAACCAATGTTTCAGGCGTCAATATTGACTTTGAACGCTTCCAAAAAATATTAACGGGAAGTCTTTAATCCACTCTAAACGAGGTAATAATCATGAGTGTAGGACAAGAACTATTAGATGTACCCTTACCACAAATGGTTTCTGATTTAGCAATGGGTATTGCTAAAGCACAAGCAATTTTGGATAAAAACTCACTAAATACAACGCTGGCATTGGCTGATGAAACATTTACCTATGTGCCTAAGGTAGTTGGAACAATTGATGAAACAGGTTCAGAGCCTGTGGCAACCATTAATACCATCAAAGTTGAAAACATGCCTTTGATCGCTTTTATCAAACCTACGTGGTATCAGTTTTCTGAAACAAAAATTGAAGTCTCTATGGATATTAAAACCTCCTTTACCTCTGCAACCAAAGTAGGCGTATCGGCCTCGGTTAAAGGGGGTTGGGGGCCTGTTTCAGCAAGTATTAAGGTGGATGTAGAACACAACCGTAAGTTTGGTAAAGAGGTTAAAGGAACCAGTAAGCTATCTGTAACCTTAGTACCTGTTCCACCACCTGAGAGCATGTTGCCTGAAGTGGATATTAAGCGTATTGAGAAACCAGCTCCTGTTGAGCCGAGTTAAGTTAAGTAGTGTCCTTGACTGGCCTGTCGTTAGGCCAGTCAAGATCATATTAAATACAGAGGTGAAATATGAGTGAAGAATATCGGGAAATATCAGCTGACCTGGCTGATTTTGTTAGTAAAATGACGCAATCAATTGCAGCTGCACAGAAGGCTTTAGACACAAATTCTATCGAAATGCTGGAAACACTGGCTAATAAAACGGCTGATGTTCCTCGTGTGGTCAATACCATAAAAGAGATTAAAGATACACAGGGTAATGTGGTTGATACCAAAAGTGAGCCCAAGACCACTTTTTATAAGTCATCCCTGCTCAATTTAGGTATTCGCCCTACTTTCTATCAATTTTCTAAAACGGTAATAGAGGTCTCTTTAGATATGCAAATTGAGGAAGAAGTGACCAGTCGAACAAATAAGAAACGTCGCATTATTGTCGGGACAAAAAAAGTACGTCAAGAACGTCGTTACAATAAAACGATTAATGCCTATAGTAAACTCACCGTAGAGATGGTGCCGGTACCTATGCCTGCAAACCTCCCCGAGTTAGTCAGCAATGAGGTCTAACCATTATGGCAGCTAATCAGATAACACCCCAAGAGATGTTTTCAGCGATTGGTTCAACGATGAGCCAAATCACCACTGAAAATAAAAGCTCTGCACGCAACGGCATCGCTATTTCAAAAATTGAGATTGAGATAAATGTGGAGATATCTTCCAATTTACAATTATCTGCACTGCCAAACAATCAAATACTAAAACTTGATGCTCATTCAGAAAAAGCATTTTTTAAGATTAAAGTTGCTGCTTATTAGCGCACTAAGATAATGGAGCCAATATGCCTGCCAATATAAACTCAGCCAAGCTGAAGACATTTGCTAAAAATCAACGAATGTCAGTCACTGATAAAAAACTGATTCAAACAGCAGCCAAGAATATTGATGAACTTGAAGCCAAGGTGGCTCAGTTAGAGCAGAGCTTTAATAACAAAATAAAGCTAAAACAGAATCCTTTCGTTAAGGATCTTCTTGAGAAAGAGAAATTGAAAGAGAAAGCCGCATCTAAAATCCAGATCCGTCGAATCAATAATACATTACTCCTAAAAGAGAAAAAAATAGCTGATCTAACGGCCATTATTAATGTGACCAAAACAAAAGCGGTTAATAAGCAGGACTTTAACAAGTTTATTGGTAACTCTGTTGCAGAACTTCAAACCTCATTTGATCAAGCATCATCAGGTTCAGAAATAGATATTTTAATTAGAGATGTCGAAATAGAGGCTAGTGTAATAACTGAATCACAAAATAATAGACCTGTTTTTATAATCCCGTCTAGAGTAGATATGAAAGAGTTAGGCAGTGAAAATTTTCAAAAAATTAAGTACTCACTCTCTATTGTTCCTAAGGATATTGACTAAAGGTCTAACAAGAATATAACTGAAAGCCAGATATAAAAACACCCAAGCAACTCAGATGTTACTGGGGTGTTTAATATAGCCTTAGAGACGATTAATCTGCGGTATTTATGACGTTAGTTGAACACTGTTAGATTGACTCACTCTAAACTTACCAACCTCCTCTCTTAATGAGGCAACATGCTCTAATAACTCATGACTCGACTCTTCTACTGAATGAATAACCAAGGCATTTTTCTGGGTTAAATCATCCATGGAAAGTACGGCAGCATTAACTTGATCAATCCCTTCAGCCTGCTCAGATGTTGCTTCTGAAATATCAGAAACCATCTCACTCACCTCACTCATTGAGCTATTGATTGCCGTCATGGCATCACTGGTCTGTTGAACATAGCGACTACTCTGCTCACTCACCTGCACACTGTTTTCAATTAATCCCTTAATTTGTTTGGCAGCCTCTGCTGACTTACCAGCTAGATTTCTGACCTCTCCCGCAACCACAGCAAAACCACGACCGTGTTCACCCGCTCTTGCTGCCTCTACCGCAGCATTTAGCGCCAATAGATTCGTTTGAAAAGCGATACTATCAATAATCGAAATAATATCATTAATTTTTTGGCTCGCTTCTGACATTGAGGCGACAGAGCTTAAAGCATGCTCCATACTCTCAAGACCAGACTTTAGTTGAGTCTGTGCCTTAATGGTCTGCTGATTAGCCTGGGAAGAGTTATCGGCATTCTGACGAACAGAGCTGGTCATCTCTTCCATCGAATTAGAGGTCTGTTCTAATGCCGCAGCTTGCTGAGTAAAGCGCTGAGAGATATCATTATTGCCCTGACCCATCTCTTCTGCACCAGCCGAAACGGCTGTGGTCAGTACGCTCACCTGTGCAACCATTGAAGAGGTGTTATTAATCGATAGGTTCAATGAGTCTTTTAACTCTGACATCTTCCCCCTATAACTCCCTGTTACACGAGTAGTTAAATCCCCTTGGCTCAAAGCCGTTTGTACCTCAGTTACTTCAGCAACAAAGCGGTCCAGATCCCCTAAAGTAATATTTAGAGACGACTGTAGAGAGATGAAATCCCCACGAACTTCTACTTTAGAACGCACCGTAAAGTCCCCTTTTGAGAGACTAGTTAACGTCTCGGCAATAGAGACAATAGTCTCTTTCATACGAATGGCAGAACGATCTAAACCATGTAACACAGTAATGTATTTACCTGAAAGCTGAACAGAGTGATCCTTTTCCACCTCTAATATCCCGGATCTAAAGTTATTAGCGGTCGTTTCTAGAATACTCATCACTGAACTAATCTGACCAGCTGATAAATTCACACTCTCTTTCATGCGAAGAAAATCGCCTTTTAGATTACCTTCAACACGACTATCAAACTCACCTTCTGCAATATCTTTGAGCACACCACCTACGCCTATCGTGGATAGGTGAATGTCTTCTAATAGACTGTTAATGGCACGGACGGTTACTGTAATCTCATCATTACCAAACTCTTGCACTCGGTAATTCAAATCTCCGGTCTGACCAATAGTGACCATGGTATCTCTCAATGCATTGATTGGCCTTAACAAACTTCTAACAATAATAAACCCGCCAACTAAAAGAAGTATGATACTAATCAAAAGTCCCAGCCAAAGAAGATTAGAATTAAGCTCTTGCATACTATACAGAGCAGAGATGGCATCACTATTCTGTTTAATTTCATAATCACTGAACTGGTCAATAACAGCTAAAAATTTCTTATAATTTGGGGCAAACTCATTATGTAAAACCTCCTGAGCTTCATCCATAAAACCAACATTAATCGCTGTAATCAAGCTCCCAAATGACTGTCTTGAGGTAACGGCCGCCGCTCTTAACCGATCAAAAATCTCTCGCTCTTCGGCCTGTAGAGGTATCGTATCAAACCTATCCAATATGCCACCAAAGACAGCAGCACTCTTCTTCAAGCTTTCATTATAGTGAGCAATCTTGTCATCAAAATTATCCATCTCTTCATCTAGCAACAGCATATTCAACAGCGCAATCTCTCGATTGTCCGAGATGTTTTTAAGTTGATTAAGCAAAGTAAGCTTTTCACCATTCACATTAATAACGGTTGAGATGGTTTGATTGGTATGGCTAATCAGTGTCTGGGTCACTATATTACCTGCAAGCAATAGCGAAAGAGCTCCTAGAATAGCTAAAATCATTCTGACTTTTATGGACATATAACCCTCTAATTTAAATGGTAAAGTAAAATCACCATTTAACCACAGCAACGCCCCTGTAAATATTGGGTAAAATACTGACCTCTATAGGAATTATAAGCATTAGTAATGGTACCTCTACTAGAAACGACATAGTCTCTTATGCAACATTATGGGCGGTTAAAATAGTAATCATTCAACTTTTGGCTCAAACCAAGCAATAATATGGGGTTTATTACCGTAAATATAGAGCATGAGTATGGCGTCATTAAAAATTTTATTCATTATCTTCTTGGCCTAAAAAGACTATTCTAATCACCCTTGAGGGTTTTGGTAGAGTAGCCATTACGGTTATTGCTTGAATCCTAAGATTGATTCTTAGAGTATCCAAGATGTTCTTCCATTTCAGCACCTAAGGCTGCTTCTACGGTCATCTTGACTAACATAGAAGAGAGTTCAGATAGATCCTCTTGTGTTTTAACGGACTTAGCTAATTCCTTTGTTGCTTCTAAAATCTCTAGGTCAGGTCAGGAGGGTCAGGTACTGTCTTTACTATAATTAAAAGCAACTTGCGCTCGTTCCCCCTACTCAATTTAGTTTTGTTTAAAATCTTGAATATTGGTGACGGACCCCTTAAACTCCCTATCATTTTTAGTTCTACTAAAAAATGCACCTGCGTACCCAAGGTCAAAATGCTAAATAAATACTTATCCCTATACTTTAACTTATGAATCCAGAGAACTTAAAAAAACTGGTTACAGTCTTCATGCCTTACGGAAAATACAAGGGTAGAATCATTGCTGATTTACCAGGGAATTACCTGAACTGGTTTGCAATCAAAGGATTTCCATCGGGTAATTTAGGTCAGTTATTGGCTCTAATGCACGAGATAGATCACAATGGTTTAAAGCCCCTTCTTGATCCGTTAAGAAAATAAGCTTTAATATTGGTGATAGCTCAAACTCAGAATCTATGTCAAGGCAAAGCGCCTAAAGTCCCCAGGAGCGAGATCGTGCGATTTCCTTAGTGAAATGAACGGTTAAAAATTGGTGCTGTCTGAGCGAAGCGAGTTCTCCAATTTCAGTGAATCAGCTAAGGGAATGTCGATTGAATGACCAAGGCTGATTTTTTGGTTACTTTTCCTCAGCGGCAAAAAGTAACATGAGGCTATTAGGTTAAACAACAGAACAATTACGAAGTTCAAAAAGCCCTCTCAACACTTATCAGAAATAAACTTTGAATAACCCGGATCAAGCCCCCCCCTGTTCACTTTCCAAACAAATCACAAAACCAGCTTTATTGAGCAAGACCATTAATCACTTTATTAGCCATGGCTAAACTTTTTATTAGCCATGGCATAATTAATTGGTAGTATATTAAAAACAAATACTTTTACACACTGACCAATGAGCCTTAGTGACCTTATGAACAAGACAAGACTAACTAAAATTATCGTACTACTGATTCTAAGTTTCAGCCTTCTGCTGAGTTCTTTTAACGCCACTGCTCAGCTCAATGTTATGACCACCACAGGCATGATTGCCGACCTAACCCAAAATATTGGTGGTGAACATATAAAAGCCACTGCACTAATGGGCTCGGGGGTTGATCCGCACCTCTACAAAGCGACGCAGGGTGATTTAAGACGACTGACGCGTTCTGATATTATTCTCTATAACGGCTTACATCTTGAAGGGAAGATGCAGGATATCTTTAAGAAGATGGCGCGTAAAATGGCAGTTTTTCCAATCAGTTCGCAGATCCCTAAAGAACACCTTATCCAACATAATATTCATGCTGATCCACATATCTGGTTTGATGTTGCCCTATGGCAACAAGCAGGGCAGCGTGTACTAGCCATTCTGAAAGAGCAAGACCCACAGCATCAAGATGACTATGAGCAAAATGCTAAACACTATTTTGCACAGCTTGAATCGTTGCACCAATGGATTATCAGTGAAATTCAAACCATCCCTGAGTCACGACGTATTCTTATCACTGCACATGATGCTTTCGGCTACTTTGGCAGAGCCTATGATATTAAAGTGATGGGGCTTCAGGGGGTCAGTACTGCCTCGGAGTTTGGTCTACAAGATATTAAACACCTGAAAGATATTATTGTGAAAAACCAAGTACGCGCTGTCTTTGTTGAATCCAGTGTGTCACCGCGTTTTATTCAGGCGTTGGTTAAAGGCGTAGAAGCCGAAGGTACCCCCCTATCCATTGGGGGTGAACTTTACTCTGATGCCATGGGCAAAAGCAATAGCCCTACAGGCAATTACATTGGCATGGTTAAATTTAATGTTAGAACCATTGTAGATGCCCTTAAATAAGCACGCTAAGCCATCAAAATCTAAGAATAGATTAAAACAGGTTAAATGAGTATGACTCACAAATCTTCACCACTTGAAAACTCACCACTTTCGGTCAAATATCTAAGCATGCGCTACCACCACAAACCGGTGTTAACCGATGTTAGCTTTGAGATTCCTGAAGGGAAAACAATTGCTATTGTCGGCCCTAATGGAGCGGGTAAATCCACGTTATTAAAAGGCATTATGGGCTTAGAACCTATTATGGAGGGCCAAGTGAATTTCTTTGGCGAGCCGCTTGCTAATCAACGCTTAGCCACCGCCTATGTGCCACAGCGTGAAGAGATCGATTGGGACTTTCCGATCAATGTATTAGATGTGGTTTTAATGGGACGCCACGGCCATCTTAAACTTTGGCAAAGACCTAGCCAGATTGATCATGAGATTGCTGAACAAGCACTAAAAGATCTGCAAATGTGGGACTTTAAAGACCGACAGATCAGTGAACTCTCTGGCGGGCAACAACAACGTGTCTTTCTAGCACGAGCTTTAGCCCAAAAAGCCAATCTCTATCTGATGGATGAACCTTTTGCGGGCGTCGATGTTGCCACAGAGAAAACCATTATTGAACTCTTTAAGGATCTCAAATCAAAAGGTAAAACCATAATCTGTGTCCACCACGATCTCAATACCGTGGGTGAGTACTTTGACTGGATTATTTTTATTAATGCTCGGTTGGTTGCTGCGGGGCCTGTCGAAGAGGTGCTGACCAAAGAGAATCTAAGCAAGACCTATGGTGGCCGACTCTCATTGTTAAACGACCTTACTGAGAAGATGTACCGTACCCAACTCAATAAAGCACACGATACGGACTAGACCACTATGGATGCTTTTACACTAATCAATCCTCCCTCACTTTGGGATAACTGGCTTGCCTTCTGGTCCTTTGAGGATATGAATGTCCTGTGGGTACTAATCGGCAGTATTCTGTTGGGGATGAGTGCCTCGGTCATTGGGGGCTTTGCTTTTTTAAGAAGACGCTCTCTCATTGGTGATGCCCTTGCACATGCCGCTCTACCAGGTGTAATGATGGCCTTCCTGCTCTTCCAAACCCGTGATCCGTTGATTATGTTTTTAGGGGCCGTGACTAGTAGCTTTATTGGTTTCTTTCTGATTGATTGGCTACCAAAGAATACCAAAATAAAAGCCGATGCTGCCTTAGCGATCACCCTATCCTTCTTCTTTGCCTTAGGTCTCATGCTGCTCTCCTTTATCCAAGGCTTAGAGGTCAGTAATAAGAGTGGTTTAGATAAGATTCTATTTGGCCAAGCTGCTGCTATGACAGAAGAGGATATTCGTCTATTAGCCGTTGTCACCATTTTTATTCTAGTGACCGTCAGTCTATTTTTTCAGAAGTTTCGTCTCATTGCCTTTAACCAAACCTATGCCAAAACCATCGGTTTAGCGGTTAATCGCTACGAGCTACTTTTAGCACTTTTGATTGTTATGTCGGTGGTAGTCGGCTTACAACTGGTTGGCGTGGTCTTAATGGCTGCAGTACTACTCACCCCCATTGCCGCGGCACGTTACTGGAGCAGCCAGCTCTCGCATATTCTTATCATTGCCGCAAGCTTAGGTGCGTTAAGTGCTATTATCAGCACACAAATATCCTACCTTGCGCCGGCCATGCCAACAGGGCCGTGGATGGTGGTTAGCCTCTCCATGCTATTTATTATTTCACTCATTTTTGCACCTAAAAAAGGCCTACTGAAACGTTATTTAGAGCATAAAGCACTGCGTCAAAAAGTCTCTGAAGAGAATATCTTGCGTACACTTTATAAGCTGGTTGAACGCCAAAGCTTTCAGCACCACCACTTTAATCAGGCCGATATTCTTGGCCTGCGTAGCGTGCCTGCAGACTGCTTACAGAACACCCTTAAACTGCTCTGTAAAAAATCACTGATCACCTCAGATCCTAAAGGCTTTAAATTAACGGAAAAGGGGCTGGAGAAAGCGATTCAGCTAACACGCCGCCATCGTTTATGGGAGAACTATCTTAATGAACAGGCCGATCTAACACCAGATCAGGTACATCAACAGGCAGAACGAATTGAGCATATTTTAACAGATGAGCAAGAGGCACAGCTTAGATTAGAGTTGACCAATAGCTTATTAGATCCGCATGGTAATCCAATCCCAGATGCCTCTAATCATGTAAGTCCGCAGCTCAAGAAAGTACAGGAGCCACTAACATGATTAATGATATTTGGATCTTAGCCACCGCTGCGCTAGTTGCCGCCTCTTGTGCGTTGGTAGGGGTGTTTCTGATCTTACGCCGCCAAGCGTTAATGGGCGATGCCATCAGTCACTCTGTATTGTTGGGGATTGTATTGGCCTACCTAATTACCGACAGCCGCTCTCTGCCTGTTATGCTGGGAGGGGCGGTTATTATCGGTTTAGTCACAGCTTGGTTGAGTGATAGCCTACACCGTTTTGGTAAACTACAGAGTGATGCCAGTATCGGGATTATCTTTACACTGTTTTTTGCCATTGGCGTAATCTTAGTCTCACTCTACGCGGGACAGATCGATTTAGATCAGGAGTGTGTTCTGTACGGTGAAATTGCTTTTGTGCCTTTTGATACGATTACTATTGGTGGTCTAGATAATGACAAGGAAAGTGGTTTTGAGATTGGCCCACGCGCTTTCTGGGGCATTGGTATTGTCTTTAGTATTGTTCTAATCAGTATTGTGGTTGGGTTTAATCGCCTGAAGACAGTGGCCTTCCACCCTAACCTTGCGATCTCTTTAGGCATTAACGTAGTATTTTGGCACTACTTTTTAATGACCTTAGTCTCAATTACCACCGTAGCCTCTTTCGATGCCGTTGGCGCAATTTTGGTCGTCGCGCTATTAGTCATTCCTGCCAGTAGTGCTTATCTATTAGCCTCTTCGCTCAAAAGTATGCTGTGGTTGGCCGTGGCTTATTCGCAAGCAGCGGTGGTAATTGGTTATAGCCTATCCTATATTCTGGACAGTTCAATCTCAGCCTCGATTGCAGTCAGTGCAGGAATTTTGCTCTTTATCACCATACTGGTTTTACAAGTTCAAAAGAAGCTACGCCAAAAGCGAGTAATCACAATAAAAATGGTAGAAACCGTAAAAACAACGCTTTAATTACCATTCTAAAAGCAAAAAACCAAATTGAGCAGGGGGGGGGGGATCGTTCCCCCCCCCTGCTCAATTCAGTTTGATTTAAAATCTACTAATTTATACCTGCTTCATTAAGCTATTCACTGCATAACAGTGAAAAATGACGTTCCAAATAGTCAGCTACGCCATCTTGGCTATTGGCTTTGGCAATGGGTGAATTGGGAAATAGTGCTTTTACTTTATGACAAGCATTGTCCATCACCACCTGATGCCCTACCATCGATAACATCTCTCTATCATTCATGCCATCGCCTAAAGCCATCACATCACAACGCTCAATGCCCTTTTGGGCTAATAACATCTCAAGTGCATTACCTTTTGATACGCCTAAATTCATCACCTCTAAATACTCTGGTGAGGTAAAGGTGATGTATAGATCTTCTGACAGGTGTTGTTTTAAAACCGTCTCTAGTTCAACGAGAATATCGTGGTCAGCGGTAAAATAGATCTTATCAATATGGCTTAGCTCTATTTGCGAAAAGTTAGTTAACTGATAACTAAAACCAGTGGCATCATGTATAGCTAATAGCGCCTCATTCGGGGCTTCAACCAACCAGCTCTCCTGCTGATAGAGGTTACGATGTACCGTAAAATCACTGGACAGTTCAATAACCTTCTCGACCAAATAAGTTGGCATCTGGTTTTCATAGAGCAGCTCCCCTAAATGATTATGGATACGTGCACCATTTGAGGTAATCAAACAAACCTCTACACCGAGTTGCTCAGTAATCAAACAGACATCCTGATAGTGCCGCCCTGTTGCGATCATAAACTGCACCCCCTGCTCGACTAAGCTTTGTACTGCCGTCAGTGTTCGCGGGGTTAATTGATGTTGTGGATCTAGTAGCGTACCGTCCAGATCTGATACAACCAGCTTTAGCATATGGCTCTCCAAGAATTAGCCGCACATTATCCTACAGCCAACTTCAGAAACCACTCCCTATCCATAACAACAATAAATACAGGGTATAACCATTTGTTTATGAACGTTAAAATATTAGACATAAAAAAAGCACCCTAGGCTGACCTAGCATGCTTTAAAAGTGCTGACTAATTGAATAGGGATACCCATAGAATGATGATTTAAATGGATTTATTTAGCGATACAGACACGGTTTCTGCCTGTTCTTTTTGCATCATAAAGTGCAACATCCACCCGCTTAATCAGTTGGTTAGATTCTGTACCTGCTTGATAAAGACCCACCCCCAAACTAATGGTAACCTGACCCGCTGTTGTGAAGGGATAATTTTCGAACGCAACTCTGATACATTCTGCAACCTGTTTAGCGACTGCAAGCTCCGTATTAGGCAGGATAATACCAAACTCCTCCCCGCCTAAACGGGAAAAAGAATCATCCTCTCTCAGACAGTCATTGACCACTCTGGCTTGCTCAATTAATACAGAGTCACCCACATCATGTCCATGCTGATCATTAACTACTTTAAATAGATCTATATCAAAGATAATCAGGGCTAAATCCTCTCCTGACTGAGCAGCATGTTTAACCTCTGTCGCAATGATATCCATAAATGCAAAACGATTATTAATGCCCGTTAGACTATCTGTTCTAGCGAGAATCTCTAATTCATCATTCACCACTTCAAGTGCCTTAGTTCTATTAGAGACCTTAACCTCAAATTGATTGTTTAAATCAGTCAACTCTCGATTCTTATTCTCTACCTTCTCACGATAGCTCCACAGTAAACGGTAGACGGCAAATGAAAGAGCAACAGAAACAAAGATAGATAAAATGAAGCTCCATAGTCCTATCTCTTGTAACCGTTCAAGTTCAGCTTGATTTAACGCTGAACTCTCTGCAATTTTAGGCACCATTTCACGATGTATATCTGCTGGGTGAAAACCACTACCAACTACCCAGTCTACACCGGGTACTGCGCGGACATAAGTAATCTTATCTTCTTCTCGATTCACTAAAGGATTTAGCCATCTATACTCGATAAACCCCCCTTCTGGATTTAGGCTCGCTTTCTTGATTTTGACAAGGATTTCATCATAGTTAGGAAACTTTTCTACAGAGATTTTTTTCCCGACTAAATCGGGGCGAGCATGATTTAGGAGCAGCACACCCTCCTTATTGACAATAAAAAAGTAATCACTGCCCTCTTTACTAAATTTACTCACCTCTGCCAATAAACGCCCATCAGAGTATTTAGTGGCGGTGTCCAAAAACTCTGCTGAGCCCATATACCAGTTATAAATGCCCATCCCTTTAACATAGACTAACTGATCAAATTGCTCATCCACACCTGCATTAGCTTTAGTAGAGGTATCCCAAATAAACCCATGCCCTTTCGTTTGAACAAGTTCAATCTCTTCCTTAATAACTTCACGTCCTGTGGCATCTTTTAAATCAATAACCGATTTACCTTCTAAATGACGTAAATAATCTGGCTCTAGTTTAGCAACACCATCAAAATCTAAAATCCAAATAAAGCTTTCACCTTGGTTCCAAACTAAAGGTCTCAAGGCTTCAACTATCAGTCTTTTAACCTCTTGTTCGCTCTTTATAGGGGAGTAAAGCGTATAAAGTTGGCTGGCGATTTTGCAAGCATCATCCACTCGTTGTTGGATGCGAAGGTGAAGTTCTGCTTTGACCACTGAGTTGCGATAGGCAGCTAGATCAACGATGTTATTCACTTTTGAATGTATCGTTGACTTAAGGTAGCTAATCGTATCTTGTTCCATACGAGATAAGCTGCTATCTAACTTGCTCTTCTCTGCAGTAATAAAAACAAAAGAGATCAACGCTACCATGACAGGAATGAGTAGCATCGGACCTATTGCCAAAAATGTAATCCAACTCTTCTCTTTCATCTATATTCATTATCTTAAAATAAGCCATAAAACTTCAATTCTCGCATCTATAAGCCAAAAAAACCATACGGCATATCAATTATTATCATTATTTATCTTATTGAATTTAATATGATTAACAGTAATACTGCTAGCTTGAGCGAATACATACTGATCACCGAAGAGAAATAGTACGTTAAGACTTTCAGATAAGCTGATGAACACGCCTTTATAAAAAAAGCGCCCTTAGGCGCTTCTTAAATAGATCAACAATAATTAACTACTGCTTACCACTGGTAGAAACATGGTAGTGCGGATCTTCTGAAACATTGATCTCTACAAGGTCTTTAGCGCCGTCTAACAAGATCTGGCACTCTGGGCTCAAGTGTTGTAACACCAGTTTTTTACCCGCTGCCTGATACTTCTTAGTGAGAGTATCAATCGCCTCAAGTCCTGAGTGATCATATACTCGCGAGTGCATAAAATCGATTTTGACACAATTAGGATCATTCTCAGGGTCAAACATATCAATGAAGTTTTTAGCTGAAGCAAAGAACAGCGGACCATTAACTTTATAGGTCTTAATCGTATGCCCATCCACCTCTTCTGTAGACTGCTCTAATAAGATACGCTGTGCATGTTCCCAGGCAAACACTAATGCTGCTACAACCACACCTGCAATCACTGCTACCGCTAAATCAAACATCACCGTTAAAACCGTTACCAATACCATTACAAATGCATCAGCCTTACTCATACCACGCATAATGTTCCAACTAGACCAGTTGAAAGTTGCAACCACCACGAAGAACATCAAACCGACCAAAGCTCCCACTGGAACCATCTCAATCCAAGAGGATGCGAGCAGTACAATGACGATCAAACCTAAAGCAGCAGAGATACCAGACCAACGCCCCGTACCGCCTGAGTTTACATTGATCATAGACTGACCAATCAGTGCACAACCACCCATCGTTCCAAAAGCACCTGCAGTACAGTTTGCGGCACCTAAAGCGATACACTCTTTATTCGCTTTACCACGTGTACCCGTAATATCATCAATTAACGTCATGGTTAATAGTGATTCAACTGAACCAATAATGGTCAAGATAATGGCATAAGGTAGCACAATCCACAGTGTCTCTAAGCTCCAGAAACCTTCAGGTAGCGTAGTAACCCAGCTCAAACCTTGGAAACCACCCTCGACACCATCACCATAAATAAGCGACTCTAAAGTTCCTGAAACAGAGGCTTTATCACCAACGGTAACCGCATTAATATCAAACATAACCACCGCAAGAGAGACCAATACAATAGCCGCTAAAGCTGAAGGGATCACTTTAGTGATTCTAGGCAGTAGATAGATAATGGCTAGGGTTGCAACAATAATCATGATCATGATATTCAAGCTATCACCCGCTAACCAATCCCCATTGATGTCTTTAAACTGTGTGAACTGAGCCACAAGAATAATCAGCGCAAGTCCATTTACAAAACCAAGCATCACGGAGCTGGGCACCATCCGAATAAATCGTCCCCACTTCATTATGCCGATAAAGATCTGAAAGACCCCCATCATAATAACGGCTAAGAATAAGAAAGAAGCACCGTGCTCCATCACCAAATGCATCATAACAACCGCTAAAGAACCTGCCGCAGCCGTGATCATACCTGGACGACCACCAAATACAGCGGTGATCATTCCAACAATAATAGCAGCATAAAGCCCCACTAAAGGGTGAACACCCGCAACAAATGCAAAAGCCACAGCCTCAGGTACTAAAGCTAAGGCAACTGTAATACCTGACAGCGTATCATTCTTATAAGTTTGCCAATTAAATGGCTGACTCGGATGGTTCATGTAAACTCCTAAAATTAAAGTGTGCAAATTCTAACAAAAACACAGTACAATTATTGAATAATCAATGATTTATAAGGAATAGGCTATGTGGATTAACTATATCGGGGAAATAGCCGCGGGGGTTTGTGTACTACTAGTGCTTTTACATTTAGGACCCGCTCTGGTCGGCAAACTAGTACGCATCCAAAAAGAGAAGCGTAAACTAAAGCAAACGCCACAAGATTAGTCTTTAGAACAATCCCTTACTTTACATTTAACTCATTCAAAATTAAAAAAGCCCCGCTAACTTAGTTAGCGGGGCTTTTTGATTTAAACCGAAAAGAGAATTGGTTTAAGATAAAATTAAACGATATAAGAGCAGCAGTAGTCTGCAATATCATTTACTTTAATACTAAACTTAGAGTTAGCTGGCACATTAAAGCTAGTCCCATTAGGAATCGCTTTCCACTCGGTTTCGCCCGGTAGCAAGACTTCAACATTACCAGATTGCATCTCCATGATCTCTGCTAATTCAGCACCAAACTCATACTCGCCTGGCATCATAATACCTAAGGTCTTTCTAGTGCCATCAGCAAACAGAACAGTACGGCTAGTGACTTTACCGTCAAAATAAACTGATGCTTCTTTTAAGATTGTGACATTTTCAAACTTAGACATGATTCTTCCTTTTATCAAATGAGGATTATTAATTTTTTCAGGATTATAGCTTAAGAGTTCTTTTAAAATAAAATTAATTATGCTAACTGCTTAAATTAACACTCTTTTTACCCCCCCTACTCATATTATTGTTAGCGACGAATGTGGTTCTCACCGATGAACTCTATTTGGTAGCCATCAGGATCTTCAGCAAAAGCAATAATAGTTGAACCTGAATTCATTGGCCCCGCTTCACGAATGATTTTGCCACCCGAATTTTTAATCGCATCAGCCGTCGCATAGACATCGGCTACCTCAATCGCGATATGACCATATCCAGAACCTAGCTCATAACCATCAGTATTCCAATTATAAGTTAGTTCTAAAACGGTATGCTCTTCTTCGTTGGCATACCCTAAAAAGGCTAAAGTAAACTCACCTTGTGGATAGTCTTTTTGACGAATCAACTGCATGCCTAAAACTTCGGTATAAAACTGAATTGATTTTTCTAAGTTACCGACTCGTAACATTGTGTGTAATAAACGCATGTACCCCCCCTGCCTAAAATATAATTTACATTCTAAAATGAATTTACTTATCGATCTACAAACTATTTCACCCAACGATAAGCAATGACGAATGAGATCAGTACTGCCAAAGCACTTAAACCATAGCTCAGCTCTGCACCGCCCAAACTCCAAGCATAGCCCGCCATTAACATGCCTAATGCGCCGCCCAAACCATGGCTGGATGCCGCGAAGATTGCTTGACCTTTACCGTGATGTTTGCCTTTAAAGTGTTCATCAATCAGGTGAATCGCTGCGGCATGAAATAGGCCGAAACTAGCCGCATGCAATAACTGAGCAAACAACATCCAAACTAAAGAGTCTGCTAAATAGGCATTTATCATCCAACGGATCATGGTTAAGACAATGCTCAGTAGAATTAGAAAACGTACTGGATAAGTCCTAAAAATCAGACTCATCCAGTAAAAGACCAACACCTCGGCAATCACCCCTAGAGCCCACAGCCAAGCAATCGTGGTTTTATCGTAGCCTAGTCCACTCAAGTGAATGGTAAAAAAAGCGTAATAAACACCATGCGAAAGCTGTACCAAAAAGCTCACCACCAATAAACTCACCACAGCAGGCTGCTTTACTATTTCAATAAAGCCTGTCGATACGTTCTCATGACGATGATGCGCACGATCTTTGACTAAATAACTACTCAGCCAAACAACAGCTAACAGGACAAACAGATCAATGGGTAACCAAGCAATAGAGAAGTGTTCTACTTGCCAACCTATCGCTAAAACCGCAGCAATAAACCCTATAGATCCCCAAAGACGAATCTCACCATAGCGGTGTTTCTCATCCCCTAGGCAACCAAAAGTATAAGATTCAAATTGTGGCAAGGAGGCGTGCCAAAAAAAACTGAAAAATAGAATGGTAAAGAATAGTCCCCAAAAGCTATCAAACCACAGCAGTCCTAAAGCGAAGATTAAGGTTAAGCCTGTGGCTAATCGAACCCAGCGAATAGACAAGCCTGATCGATCTGCCAACCAGCCCCAGAGATTAGGGGCAATAATTTTTGTTCCCAACAATACCGCTAACAACTGTCCAATCTCTATAGCATTTAAGCCCAAGGATTGAAAGTAAAGGCCAATATAAGGCAGCAACGCTCCGAGTACACTAAAGTAAAAAAAGTAGTGTAGGGATAAACGCTGAAACAGAGGTCGATTCATCGGCTGCTGGGGTTGGTTTGGCATGGAGAAGTATTTGTTCTTATAAAGGGTTAAATAACTTAAAGCTTTAAAACAAAAACGGAGTAGCCACAAAAGTATGGATACTCCGTTTTTCTGTATATTCTATTGTGTGCTTTAGTCTGAAAATGGACTGACCTAAAAAATTACAGTTTAGCTAAATCCATAATCGGAGGCACCACATCACCATTCTGAGCACGGTTACGCATAAAGTGGTCTAGTAAAACTATTGCCATTTTTGCTTCCGCAATAGGCGTTGCACGGATACCGACACAAGGATCATGACGCCCTTTGGTGACCATCTCAGTCGCTTGACCATCTGTGGTAATACTCTTACCTGGTGTCATAATACTTGAAGTTGGTTTCATCGCAATATGCGCGATAATATCTTGCCCTGTAGAGATACCACCGAGGATCCCCCCTGCGTGATTTGATAAGAAACCTTCTGGTGACATCTCATCACGGTGCTCAGTGCCCTTTTGCGATGCAGCTTCAAAGCCATCACCAATCTCAACGCCTTTAACAGCATTGATGCTCATTAAAGCGTGTGCTAAATCTGCATCTAAACGATCAAAGACTGGCTCACCCAATCCAACTGGGACATTTTTAGCGATAATCGTAATTTTGGCACCGACAGAATTTTTTTGCTTAAGTAACTCATCCATATAAAGACGAATCTCTTCCTGTTTATCTTTGTCTGGGCAGAAGTAGACATTGTCGTTATCAAACGGCCAAGTGATATTTTCAACTTTGATTGGCCCAAGCTGAGATAGGTAGCCTTTAATCTCAATACCTAAACGATCTTTAAGATATTTTTTAGCAATCGCCCCCGCTGCGACTCGCATTGCCGTTTCACGTGCAGAAGAGCGCCCGCCACCACGATAGTCACGAAAGCCATACTTTTGTGTGTAAGTATAATCAGCATGTGAAGGACGGAAAGTTTCTGCCACTTTAGAGTAGTCGCCAGAGCGTTGATCTGTGTTATGAATTAACAAGCCAATCGGAGTACCTGTTGTTTTACCTTCAAAGACTCCTGATAAGATTTGTACCACATCATCTTCACGACGTGCCGTCGCATGCTTAGAGGTACCTGGCTTACGCTTATCCAATTCAATTTGAATATCTGCTTCTGTCAATTCAAGACCTGGAGGGCAGCCATCAACAATACAACCTAAAGCCAAACCATGGCTTTCACCAAAGGTCGTGACACGAAAATTTTGTCCAATAGTATTGCCTGACATAATGCGACTTCTCTAATATTCGTTATAATCGGGGTATTCTACTAAATTTGCCTTCAATTGCATATAAACAGTCAATATAATCAGCAAGAGACTATTGAAGATAAATACACATCGAGAGCAATATGAACTGGCAACACCCTGAACCTTTTATTCTGGAACACACTGTTTTAGAGAGCGAAATTGACCACCTTAATCATGTGAATAACAAGGTCTACCTAGAATGGATGGAAAAGGTTTCGTGGGCGCATAGTTTAGCGGTTGGTATTGATATGAAATTGATGCGTGAACTAGGTAAAGTCATGGTCATTGGTCAACATGAAATGAATTTTCATACGGGCTGTTATTTAGATGATGGTTTACTAATTGGTACTTGGATTGCTGCACCGTCAAGCGCTAGGAGACGTACTCGCTTTTATCAGGTTATTCGACAAAGCGATGGTAAAACCGTTTTTAGTGCCCACACACAATGGATCTGCATGGATCTAGAAACGTATAAATCAGCCAATATGCCTAAAGTATTTATTGAAGCTTATCGCTACCAGTATTAGTGATATTTGCTAAATATTTCTAAAATAAATAATAAAGACAAATTAAAACTCAACCACTTCTCAAATGCCCGAGAAGGCCATGCCATAACCAGCAGACTCTTCAAGAGTTGCAGCATCGCTCAGAATATTAATTTTACCCGTTGTAAAGGCTACTTTCATTTTACCCAGTGAAAAATTCCCAGCAGCCGTTGCCAGAGAAATAATCGCTGTATCAATACCAGACCAGTTATATGTAAATACTAATAAAGACTACTTGTTTTCTGCTTATGTGTAATAAACTTCTTAAGTTCAAATTGATCAGTGCAATATTAATTATTGAGATAAAGCAGTCATCTAAAATTATTAAATACCTGTATAAAATAACAACGATAGAGAACTTCTAATGTTTGATGGATATACAAAGCATATCTAATATGAGAGTATGAATAGTGCAGTGATTAACTAGAATGTTTAAAAAAAACAGCTCTCTAGTCTGTAAGAGACTTAAAATACTCTTATACCAAGTTCACAATACCTCTAAGCCCGATAGGAATTAATATATGAAGGTTAAAAGGCTTTTCATGCTTGCCTCTGTTGCATGGATCACATTAGTATCACTCTCGTATTATTGGAATTACACCGTCGCCAAAAAAGAACAGGAAAAAATTGCATTAGAGTCAGCAAGAACCTTTTACGAATACATTACCATTACTCAGTTGTGGAATGCTCGCCATGCTGGGATATATGCCGCAGTCACTGAAACTACGCAGCCTAACCCTTATCTCAAAACACCGATGCGGGATATCAAAATCAATGATCAACTCACTCTAACCAAAATAGATCCTGCTTTCATGACACGTCAACTGGCTGAAATTACCGAAGAGAGAGGAGGGATTAGATTTAAAATCACCAGCCTCAACCCCGTTAATCCCAAAAATACACCCAGTGACTTTGAAAAAGAGCTCTTAGAATCTTTTGAACATGGTGTTACGGAAAAAGGTATTTTTATCACAGAAAATAAACAAGAAAAATACTTATATATGGCACCACTCATTACCACTAAAGCATGTTTAAGATGCCATTCACTACAAGGTTATTCAAAAGGTGATATTCGTGGTGGCGTAAGTATCACTCTTCCACACATTATGAATATCCCCACTCTTTCTCTACTCATTGGGCATATATTGATTGGCCTAACGGGTCTAATGGCCATCTTTTATTCCACAAGACAACTAAACCGTGCATATAAAACTATTCACAGACAAGCGATCATTGATGATTTAACAGGAATCGCCAATCGTAGAAGCTTTTCTGAAAAGGTTATTACTGAATTTAGACGACATAATCGAGACAAACAGCCACTATCAATTATCATGTGTGATATAGATAAATTTAAAGCATTTAATGATAGCTATGGTCATATTGCAGGTGATCACTGTTTACGAAAAGTCGCACAATGTATCCAAAGTACACTTAAACGCCCAAGTGACTTCTGTGCACGTTATGGTGGCGAGGAGTTTATCATCCTACTGCCAAATACAGGCTCTGATGGAGCAAAGGAGTTTGCTGAACGTTTACGTTTCAACATTCAAAATTTAAATATTCCTAACGAAAACTCTCTGCCCACTCAGTTGATTACGATTAGTTTAGGGGTCGTAACTTCAACAAACACCTGTAAAGACAGGGCTTATGAGCGCTTTATTAATAAGGCCGATGAAGCTTTATACTATGCCAAAAAGCAGGGTAGAAATCAGGCACAACTTTACTCAGAAATTCCGCCAAAATAAAACATTCGAAAATAGGAATATCGGTAAACGATCATTCAAGCAGATTTGATAAAAAGAGAGCTTAGATAAGTAGAGGTTAGTTAGAGGAAAGCTATTTAGTTGCTAGGCCCATGCCTAATCATTAAAAACTAACTGTTCATAGTTAATAAATACAAAATGTCCAGGTCTATTCTTGGAGGCATTGCCATCATCACTCACCAGCACAATTCCTGTTTTACCATTTGGAAGTTTTGCTGACGTGATCCCTTCAAGATGGCGTAGCTTTTTAAGACCATGGATTTTAACAGGGCGTGGTTTGCTTTTGTGTTTGCCATTCCAGAACCATAATTTAAAAGAGTTTCCAGGTTTTCGACTGGCAATTAAGTAACCCTGCAAATGAGCATCATAAGTGATGGATCTAATACCACCGCCTTTGAGATTAAGAAGAATCAGCTTGTCTGAAATAGGTAGTTTTTGATTGCCATCAAATAAACTATTGGGATTTTTTAACACAACAATGACTGATTTTTTTCCCTCAACAGGACTTCTTATTCCGATTAACAAATTATTTTTGTTAGCATCAAAACTTAGCCCTTCGATATTAAAACTTAAATCATCATCAAATTTTGTATTGCCATTTTTTAAAGAGGGGAGTTTCTGACCAATCGCATCACGTAAAGAACGATTAACAGAAATATCTGTCACTTGATTAGCACTATTTAAGCGAAAACGAATCAACTGCTCTCTATTACGGCTTCGTTTACCTTTCTTCGTTTTAGCATGAGAAGTAATTGCATAAATAAAGCCATTCTTGCCCTGCGTTATGCCCTCTAAATCTGCTAATTTTCCTGTCGTCTGCAAACGCTGCTCAGTCACTTGTCCATTAGATTCAAAACAAACCACACTCAGAGCAAAATCAGACTCATCTTCAACCACAATAAAACGTCCATCAGGCAACTGCTCTATCCCTGATGGTTCGTAAATATTTACAAAACCCTGAAAGCCATTGGCAATAGATTTATCAGCACTATAGACAGAATCCGTTGCACAAAATAGTAGTAAAACACCTAATAAAAGTATCTGTACATTGAAAAACTGAGTCATGAATTTACGCCACGTTAGTTATGATTAAAGTTGCTCGGGGTCATTACTCGGTGGCAGATCTGCCTGTAACGCATTGTTGGGCTATTTTTTATGCTTGTCACTTATATTTATTATTTGATTCTAGTTCGTATATTCTTTTATGGTTTTTACTTTTTAATCTTTCATCTATTTTCATCTTAAATTTCGATGGGATTCCTGGTGCTTTATCGGCCAATTCATCCATTTTAGTCTTTATGTTTTCTAATGCTTTATATATTTCTTTCTCTGTTTCAGGAGGAACTGTTTTAAGTAGTTCTAGTTCTCTTCTTAATGCGCCATAGCTTGCCCCTGCTGACTTGTGCTCAACCGATCTATCTGAAAAATTCATAAAAGTTTGAAGGGCTGCTGTTGTAGCAGCTAACATACTCAGCATACCAAAGAGCACACGCAACCATTCGTTATTTGTTGATGACTCCCATGAGCTAAAGACGGCTGTACCGACTATGGTAGAAAGAATCATTGCTGAAGCTCCGAGCCATATATGTCTTTTTTGTAGGCTGCTAGCATATTCATAATGCACCATTTGGCTTTCCCTACACCTACGAAACCAGTCAGTAGCTAGCTTTTCAATTTCATTTGTAAATGTAGACATGATATTTATCTCAACTCTTTAAAGCCCAACAATTATTATACACATTGCTATCGTAATACATACGTATATACTTATGTATAATGACTTAAATATAAAACCCACCATACTCTAAACCAACTGCTTTAACAAAGCATTCCTATCCCCGTTTCTAATCATGTAACAGGGAAGTACACCTTTATGAGATTACTAGATCGCATGAGAGAAGTGTAGATTGTGGAATTTTAGTGTGAGAGATCCCTTGACCCTATAGATCCTTTGTAAAACGCCACTTATATGAGCTGCTTTTACTTTAACAAAAGCCACTATGCCAACGGCGTATAACCCAATGACATACACCGTCACATCCGCCAACATATCAAAAGAGTCTGTAATTAAAGCTGTAGATTCACTGATTACACCCAACGTTATTTCAACCAAAACATGACCAAATTAATCGCCAATAAAACAATCAAAACTCGACGTTGCGCCTTGTCTTTTATTTCAATCTCTCAACCACAGCCTGACATATTGTTTTACCTACCCTCTTTTTTCAATCTTAGAGGCCATTTTATCAATAAAATCAGCAATGTAAGGTTGCGATTCAGAATCCACATGTGTGGCCGCGTATAGGGTTGACCATAGGCCATCTTTTCCCAGTTTTAAAGTGGGGAGGTGAGCAAACTCGGGCTGACTATCCACGAGCCATTTGGGTAGTACGCAAACACCCCGCTGGCTTTCGACCAGTTGTAACATCATCATGGTCATTTCCGAGTGTCGAATAGTTTTTGGCTTGAATCCTTCGGGGTTTAAAAAGCGTTTGAATACGTCTAACTTACCTTCCGATACTGGGTAACAAATTAGGGTTTCTGTCACGAGGTCTTTGGGTTCAACCCACTGTTTATTAGCCAGAGAATGGTTAACGGGCACAAGCAGTCTCAACTCAAAACCAAATAGTGAATGGTATGCCAACTCATCGTTTTCGATGGGATCGGAGGTGATCACCAAATCCAATTTTTTTTCAATCAGATTTTGCAGTGCACTTTTGTTGAGGCTATTGGTGATGTCTAAATCAACATCCATCCAAATTTGTTGATATCGCCTCACCATCGGTAACAACCACTCAAAACAGGTGTGACACTCTACCCCAATAAACAAGCGCCCCTGCTCACCCTTTGCAAATGCTTGCAACGTCGCTTCAGCTTGCGCTAATTTAGGCAGTACTTCTTGCGCGGTTTTTAACAGCGTTTTGCCTGCGGAGGTTAAAGTAAGCGGGTTGCTTTTACGTTCAAATAATTTTAACTCAAACGTACTTTCAAGCTGTTTAATTTGATGCGATAAAGCAGATTGAGTCATAAAAAGAGCGTCTGCTGCTTTATTCACCGAACCTTTTTGCGCCAGTGCCTGAATGGTTTTTAGGTGTTTAAGTTCTAACATATTTTTCTCCCCCCCTCTCTAAAGCATGAATAAATTTCATATTAAACTGAAATATATTCGTTTGATTTCATGATGCGTCCATTCTATCATCTATCCACCCAAAAATAATACCCAAAAACATATCAAAGGAAGCACGATGAAAATTCACAATTTAGGCTACCCCCGTATTGGCGATAAACGCGAACTCAAATTTGCACTGGAATCTTACTGGGCAGGTAAAAGCACTTTAAACAAACTAGAAAATACCGCTCGTGAGATTCGTTATCAAAACTTTCAAACCCAATTAAGTGCAGGCGTAGAACTGTTACCTGTGAATGATTTTGCCTATTACGACCAGATGCTGAATATGAGCACGTTATTGGGTGTAATTCCAGATCGTTTTAAGCAAGAAACCTATGATGTGGAAATGGCTTTTCGTATGGCTCGTGGCCGTGCGCCCAGTGATGATGGGCATGGCTGTTGTGCGGGTCATGGTCATAACGACCACCTCTCCAAAGCCGATTACGCTTGCGACATGAAAAAGTGGTTTGATACCAATTATCACTACATTGTGCCTGAGCTAAACAAAAACCAAACGTTTCATGTGACCGACACCCGTCTATTTGATGAAGTAACCGAAGCACAAATCATTGCAAAAGACAGTCCCTCAGCCAGCGTAAAACCCGTATTAATCGGGCCATTGACTTACCTTTATCTTGCGCAAGACAAGGGGTATGGTCAAGACAAACTCACGCTTCTTCCTGAGTTATTAGCGACTTATCAAGATATTTTGTCTCGCTTAAAGACACAAGGTATTGAGTGGGTACAACTGGACGAACCTATTTTGGGCCTAACCCTCTCTAGTGACTGGCAACAAGCCTTTGAACCCGCTTACAAGGTCTTGAAAAAGAGTGGCTTAAAGTTACTTTTAACTACCTATTTTGAAACCCTGGGCGACCACTTGGTACTGGTCAATCAACTACCGATTGACGGGCTTCATATTGATGGGTTGCGTGGTGGCGCACAATTAAGTGAGATTGTTGAGAAATTTTCAGCGGACAAAGTACTTTCACTTGGTTTGATTGATGGACGTAATATTTGGAAAACCGATTTTTCCAAGACTAAACACATCGCACAATCGGCCTTTGATAAATGGCAAGAGAATCTATGGCTTGCGCCAAGTTGTTCTTTGTTGCATGTTCCAGTCGATTTAGATTCCGAAATCACGCTGGACAGCGAATTACGGAACTACCTCTCCTTTGCCAAGCAAAAACTGAGCGAAGTAAAGGATTTTGCCGCTATATTAAGTGGCGCAGCTCATGCCGATGCACTTTTAGAAAACAATCAAAAAACCATTGAAAAACGTAGCCAATCCAAACGAGTACACAATGCCACAGTACAAGAAAAATTAGCCAAACTAGATAGCTATAACCTAGAGCGTTCATCCGGCTACGCCGAACGTATTGCGCCTCAAAAAGCGCGTTTTAACCTGCCCTTATTGCCAACCACTACCATTGGTTCATTTCCTCAAACTGCAGAAATTCGTCAAGCACGTAGAGACTGGAAAAAAGGAGAATTAAGCGAAGCCAACTACATTAAAGCGATGCAGAGTGAAATTGATGACGTGGTCAAGCGTCAAGAATCCATTGGTATTGATGTCTTTGTACACGGTGAGCCAGAACGTAACGACATGGTCGAATACTTTGGTGAGCAGATGGACGGTTACGCCTTTACCCAATTTGGTTGGGTTCAGTCATACGGTTCTCGTTGCGTAAAACCACCTATTATTTTTGGTGATGTGTCACGTCCAAGTGCCATGACCGTTTTTTGGTCAAAATACGCACAAGCGCAAACTGAGAAAATCATGAAAGGCATGTTAACGGGGCCAGTGACCATGTTGCAGTGGTCGTTTGTGCGAGACGATCAACCAAGATCCGTCACCTGTCAACAAATTGCACTGGCCTTGCGTGACGAAGTATTGGACTTAGAAGCTGCTGGCATTCACATGATTCAAATTGACGAGGCCGCACTGCGTGAAGGCTTGCCACTGAAACAACAGGACTGGAAAGCGTATTTGGAATGGGCGGTCAATGCCTTTAAGCTCACCACCTCGGGCGTACAAGATGCCACTCAAATCCACACCCACATGTGCTATTCCGAGTTTAACGACATCATTGAAGCCGTGGCGGCAATGGATGCCGATGTGATTACCATTGAGACCTCTAAATCTCAGATGAAATTACTGCAAGCGTTTGTGGATTTTGAATACCCGAATGAAATCGGGCCAGGTGTGTACGACATTCACTCACCCAATATTCCAGACACCGAGTCTATGGTGAACTTGATTCGTAAAGCGGTTGAAAACATCCCGGTTGAACGCCTATGGGTCAACCCAGACTGCGGACTAAAAACCCGTAGTTGGAAAGAGACAGAGCCCGCTTTAAAACACATGGTCGAAGCAGCGAATATTTTCCGTACAGAACTAAGTTAAGCAAAAACTGCTTTCATTACATCCTTTATGCACGACTGACCTCTGTCATTAACCTTGATTTCAAGTCACAAGTGCAATTTTAATTATGCAGCGAGAAAATCTTTTCGCTGCCCCATAAATAATTCGTTTAGAGTCTTTCCTCTCCTAGTCTTTCTAGGGCGGTTATTCAGTCGATCCATTACATACTCGACTTGATCATCTGTTACCTTTGTTAGATCCATTCCTTTAGAAAAACACTGTCTAATCAGGCCATTGGTATTTTCATTCATTCCACGCGCCCATGAAGAATATGGATGAGCAAAATAGATCTCTAAATCTAACGCCTTACCAATAACTTCATGTGCTGAAAACTCTAGTCCATTATCCAATGTGATTATTTTGACTCTTTCTCTCCACTAAGGTTAACAGGGCTGCTACGCCCTTTACCGATAAAGATATCACCAAACCTACATCGATCATCGACAACAGTTGGGTGTTGATCGATAGAAGTTCTATTCTTTATTCGACCCCGCCGATCATAATGACCATAGCGTTTTCGGTAGGGTTTTAAGGCTATACGAAGGTGTGTATGAAGTATTCCTCTTTAAGACTTATCAGCATGAATTAGTTGATAAATCGTTTCATGATGCAGCCGTACATTGTTATATGTAATACGATAATCGACCACTTTCTATGGGCTAAGATCAAGCCTAATCTGTTCGCGTATCCAGTTTTGTATTTCAAGCGTTTTGTGTATGTCCTGCTTTCTTTAGGCTGTAAATCTGGTATCTTTCATTCTTGGTCAATTGGTTATAGCTCATAAGTACTTCACTCTTGGTCGGGAGAAGCATGACTTTACTAGCTGCCCTCCTTTTTACCAATTGCACTTATTATCCGAAACCGTGAATTATACAGGCTCGACCTACTACCAAAAATTCTTCCCCCCCCCTCTTCAAAATATAAAAGCCTATTTTTAAGATTTTGAGTCATTATGCATTGCCCACCAGAGTTGGCCTAGTGCGATACTGCCGTCATTGATTGGAGTGTGCTGTTGAAAGTAAAAAGGTTGTGGTCGATATTCGAAGCGCTCGCAAAGCAATGACAGTAGGGTTCTGTTTTGAAATACCCCCCCTGTGACCATGACTGGAAAACCGACTAATCTATCTGAGATAGACTCAATCAAATTAACCAGCATATTAATAAACTGGCTGGCCATCTCTGACTGCGAAATGCCATGCTCCATATCTTCGATAATCTGCCATAACATCGGTTGTAAATCGATAATGCCATCGTGGTTTTCAAAATTATAGGCGCTGGTAATGCTGCTGTCATAGAGCCTCTCCAACATGAGACCACTCTGCCCTTCATAGTCACTGTTTTGTAACAAGCCGATTAAGCTGGCAACAGCATCGAACATTCTGGCCATCGAGGAGCTTTCTGGTGTGTTTAAACCACTTTGATGACTTTTATATAACTGATGAATCTCAAACTCTGAGAAGGCTTTAATGCTGGGGATATCTAGCTCTAAAACTGTTTTAACAGGCATTAGATCAAATAGCAGTGATAAGGCGATGCGTCTCGGTTGTTGATTGGCGATGTCACCGCCGAGCAGCTTAAACGTGCGTAGGTGATCAACACGGTAACACTCTTGATCTGAGGATAAAAAGACTTCCCCTCCCCAAATAGTGCCATCATCCCCAAGACCTGAACCATCCCAGCTAAATGCCAATAATGGCTCACCAGACAGTTGAAACTCAGCCATACAAGCTAATACATGCGCATAGTGATGGGGGACTTTAATCAATGGCCAACGGTTACGTTGACAAAACTCTACTGCCCACTTGCTACTAGCATAATCAGGGTGAGCATCACTCGTGACCTCTTTAAATAAACTCTGGGTTAGGTTTTGTAGTCGATGAAAAGTTTGGTCAAAACGCTGCTCACTGGCCAAGCTAGTCAAATCACCAATGTAAGGTGATAGCATCCACTGATTTGAGTAACCAATGGCAATGCTACTCTTCTGTTGAGCACCCACAGCAAGCACGGCTAAATTAGGTTTACTCTTACGGCTTTTATTAGCCTTACTCATAGTTTGATTGTTACTCGATTCTGGTAATTTCAGATCCCCATAGTGGGGTGCTAGCCCCCTACCCAATCGCAAAATAACAGAGGTACCCGCAACCGTTTGTACCACGCTGTCATCACACGGGTTCACAATATCGCGATTATAATCGAGCACATAATCCACTAGCTCAAAATCAGGACGACACAGGCTGTCAAAAACATCATCCACTTCATAGAGAATTGGATCACCGGATATATTGGCACTGGTAGCGACCAGCGGTTTATCAAAATATTTGAATAGCAGTTGCTGCAATGGCGTATGTGCTAAAAATAGTCCAACCTGATTGGTATCTGGAGCGATTAAATCACTAAGAATACTGCTGGGATTTTTAGGAAACAGCATAATAGGGCTTATTTCACTCGCAAAAAGGGTCTGTTCGTAAGGGCTAATATCCCCCTGCTGTAAAGCCATTTCGATATTGGCACAAAGAACTGCCAGCGGTTTTTTATTACGGCGTTTTCGTTGGCGTAATTTCTCCACCGCAATGTCATTGCTCGCATCACAAAGTATATGAAAACCACCCATGCCTTTAAAAGCAACAATACCTGCACTGTTGAGTACCTCAGCAACCTTCTTAATCGCCTCTGACCCTTCTGCAATAGGGAGTTGTTTAGCATCGTACAAACTAATTTTGGGGCCACAGTCTGGACAACAAATCCCTTGGGTGTGGTAACGTCGATATAATGGATTGTGGTACTCAGTAGAGCAAGCATGACAAAGATCAAAGTCACTCATTGAGGAGCGTTGACGATCATAAGGTAAGCTATGCATCACCGTATAACGCGGCCCACAATCAGAGCAGTTAATAAACGGATCTAAATAACGACGATTCTCAGGATCATTAAACTCTGCTAAACAGTGTTCACACAGGCCTATATCGGGTGATATTTGATAGTTGTTATCCACTTTTTTAAAAGGGGTAAATGAGGTTAAACGCTCTAGAGGTTTACTCTCTAGAATCTCAAAACCACTATAATTTTCCAACGGTTGATTGTTATTTTTAATACTTTTTATGCGGGCAAGCACGGGGGGATTAGTGGTTAACTGCTGCTCAAAATCATCTATCGTACTTAAGTCACCTTGCAGATAAATAGTCACCCCCATTGGGGTATTACAGACAGAGCCTTTTAGATTTAATCGTGTTGCAAGCTGGTAGACATAGGGGCGAAAGCCTACCCCTTGAACGCGGCCAGAAACCTTTAAACAGATGTGTTGTTGTGAAGCCGTCGATTTTTTCAATTGTACTCTCTAAAGTTGTCAACTACTTGCATAAGGCCTGCTGTTGGTTGTACTGATCTATAATCGCTTGCCACGATATTTTCTGGCTTGAAGCCTGTTTTTTGGGCTGGTATTCTACACCCCATCTGCCTAGTTCCGTCAGAATTGTCTCAATAAATAGTGGCATCGCCTCTAAAACGGAGGGGCTTAGCGTCATGGTTACTTCATCGATATCATCGGGCACCATGGCGATAATTTGAATCTCTGCCATATCCCCCGCCAACGCACCTAACTCTAGGGTTTGTAGCACCTCGATCTCATGAGCTGTTTTACGACAGTTGCCTAAGCCTTGCAGTACATCGGCATTTAAACTATAAATCGCACCAGCGGTTTCCGTGCTTTCAATACTGATGGTATCTAAAATAATCAAGCGTTGATAACGTTGATAGGTATGAATCATATTCATCCCCATAGTACCGCCATCAATCAGATCAATTTTTGGCGTAAAGTCATAATTGGCTTGTAGATATTGTGAAGCGTAAACACCAAGGCCTTCATCTTTAAAGAGGATATTACCAATACCCATCACCGCAAAAGGAGTATCGGCAAGCACCCCTTAAAGCCCCATCTTAGCAGGCACTCGATACTCTGCTAAGGTTTTTCCCTTAGCGTCTATAACATGCACTGCACAAGCTAAACAAGGATCAAAAGAGTGCACTGCACGCAACACCTCTAAGGGTTGCTGAGGATCGGCCAGATGAAGGCCAACAATCGCCTCTTCATAAGGCCCGCGTTTGCCATTGGCATCTTTTGGTGAGGCGTTCCATGTGGTTGGCACCACCGCTTGATAGTTTGCCACCTTGGCATTTTCAATTCTAATAAAGTGACTTAAAGTCCCACGCGGTACCTCTAGAATGGCACAGCCTTTGGTGCTGGTTGGCAAGGCATCAAAGTCATATTTTGTCCAGGTCTCTTCATTGTAATACTTAATATTTTCAATCAGTTCACTGACAGAGCTAAAAATCACATCACAAGTCACCTCAGCCTCAATCGCTCTGGCTACATTACGCCCTAGTGTTGAAGAGAAGTCAATCAACTCAAGATCGGTATCATCCATAAACTGTTGTACATAAGGTTTGATGAGTGTTGCCCCTTTCAAGTAACCGATAATCATACGCGCAGCGGGCCCTACTTCCATAGGTTGACCTTTATAACGTGGCGCTTTAATCCAACTATATTTACCTTCGGTCTTTAAAGTCCCATCAGTATTCAGGTCAGTATAGTGCGGTTCAGTGGTTTCATCATAAGGACTGGTTGGCTGTTCATCGGCATACCAAGAACGCGAGGCCTCTTCGGTAATATGATTTTCATCAAAGGATTCTACCTTGTCAAAATCATGCCCCCAGATAACACCGTCAACAAATAACTTAGAAGATTCACTGTCATTATTAGAAGCATTTTCAGCACTATTGAACGAACCAAGGTCATACCCCCCTGCGCAAAAAAAGCTACCATTTCCACGGCCAAATCCTGCCTTAATATTATCCTTATAAGCTGCAACGACCATTTTTACATCGGGCAGATAGGCACGTTTTAAGAAAGCTTGTGTATCTTTAATAATAAATAGATAGTCATTCAGACGTTGCGGATTGAGCATATCCATGACACTGGTTACACCGCCCACCACTAGGTTTTGCGGGTGGGGTGTTTTGCCGCCAAAGATGGCGATGGCTTTACTGACTTCACGTTGAATACGCAGCGCTTCCAGATAGTGATTCATGTGAATCAAGTTTTCTTCTGGCGACAACTTATACTCAGGATGCCCCCAGTAACCATTAGCAAATAGCCCTAAACGGCCTGCATTTACAAAACTACCCAGCTTCTCTTTAACCGCTTCTAAATCGCCCTGCGAACAGTTGTAGGGCTGCTTATGCCACTGATGTGCAATCTTAGCAGCCTTCTCAGAATCTGCTTCTAAGGCACTGACCACATCCACATAATCTAACGAGTGCAAGTGGTAGTAGTGAACTAAATGATCTTGGACAAATAGTGCCAGAGAGACTAGGTTACGGATGATCTCTGCATTTCTTGGCGGCACAATTCCATAAGCATTTTCAACCGCAGTAATTGAGGCACGATAGTGCGAGTTGGTACAGACACCGCAAATACGCTGGGCAATCAGGCCTGTATCTCGTGGATCACGGTTCTTTAGAATGGTTTCAATACCACGGAAGAGTTGTCCAGACGCCCAAGCCTCGGTGACGATATTATTCTCATCCACCTCCACTTCAACCCGCAGATGCCCCTCAATACGCGTAACGGGATCAATGACAATCTTCTGTTTTTTAGCGGTTGAATCTGTTGTTTTGTTCGTCATATTACTTCTCATTACGATATCGGCAGTTGAATAACTTTACGGTGGTTGGCATATTCATCAAAGGCGATCTTGCCTTTACCACAGGCGATACAACCATGTCCTGCTTGCACCGGCCAAGAGGTGCCCTCGTTGAACTTCACGGTAGAACAGTTAATATCCGCATAGGGGCCTTTACAGCCCATCTCATATAGACACCAACCTTTCTTAGCCCCTTCATCCCCCCACTCTCTGACAAACTCGCCCGCATCGTAGTGGCCGCGGCGTTCGCAGTTATCGTGAATCAACGGTGCATAAGCCCACAGCGGTTGATTTTTGGTATCTAAAGGCGGCATCTCAGCAAACATAATGTAGTGCAGCAGCGTCCCGACAATATTAATCGGATTCACTGGGCAACCTGGCAGGTTGATAATATCGTCACGCTCTAAGGCTTCAGCAACACCAACCGCCCCCGTTGGATTGGGCGCAGCAGCAACTACACCGCCATCTAAAGCACAGGAACCAATAGCAAACACAGCCGCGGCATTTTTAGCGACCCGTTTTAACAGTGCTTCACCCGTCTCGCCATTGGGGCCAATTCTTAAAAAGTTACCATTTAAACCTAATGGCACAGCACCCTCTACCATTAAGATATATTCGCCTTTATCGGCTTCAATCAGTTGATCTAAAAGATGCTCTGATTGCGGGCCAGAAGCGGCCATCAATAGTTCATGGTAATCCAAAGAGATAAACTTAAGGATCAGATCATCAATGGTCGGGTTAACTGATTTAATAAAAGCTTCTGAGTTGCCCGAGCAATCCGCCAGCTCTAACCAGATAACAGGCAGTTTATTCATCTGCTGAACCCCTTGGTGAATCAGATGATCATACTCAGAGGGCAGGTTCAAATTGAGTGTCATCATAGAGACCCAGCCATTAAATTCACTCACCTTATCAAATGATTCTAAGGCATCGGCAAAGTGATCCGTGCTAATCTCATTCTTTGGGTGTAGGCGGTTAAATTTCTCAATACGCCTTTTGGCTCTGTCCCACTTAGCTTGTTTGTTCGCTTCAATTTTGGCAGCCTTTTTACGCGCTACCTCTTCAGGATTCACATGGGCATTACTAATAAGATTGGCCACATCCTTTTTACAACGCCCGCATACACGCCCTGCATTGCTATAGGGTTGCAGCTCAATAAAACTGGTAACGGCATTATCTTCCACCAACTCAATCAGATCTTGTTGATAAGCCCCTACGCAACTACAGATCAAACGTCCGCGCTCATTCTCATGACGATTGTTATAGAGATAAGAGGCATCTATATCTTGGTTTTCGATAATCAATTGCTTTAGGTATAGGGCATCAACATTGGAGTTAACGCCAATAAAGCGCATCAGTTTGTCGTGATTAAGAATATATTGGTCAATGCGATTCTCTGACTTAGAGCGCAATAACACCACCTCATTATCGGGATCATTGATATCGTAAAAAGGTGAGGCAACATCGGTAAACTGGAAAGCACCTACTTTTAAACCATCCACCGCGACGTCGCGTTCAAAGCTTTGAACATTGGTTTTTAGGATATGGCTTACTGCCGTATCTGCTTGCAAACGACACTCTTTCACATGGCCGGCAGTAAAACCAGATGCTTTAATTTGAGCTGCTTCACCCACTGCATAAATAAACAGGTCTGAGCTGCGCATATGCTCATCTACCATAATACCGCGATCATTTTCAAGACTACTACGGGCAAAATCAACATTGGGTTTAATGCCAATCCCGAAAATAATAAATGGATTTTCAATCTCAAGTTGTTTGGTTTTAATCTGCGTTATGTGACCCTCTAAAACCGTCTTATCAATGATTTGGTCATTAAAGGAGATGGTAATACGGTCATCACGCTCAAAGGCTTTTTGAATCAATGCAACACTGGAAGGGTCTAAATCTAGAGAGTAGAGCGTTTTATTACGTACCAAAAGATAGATCTTTTTCGCTTGCGGCATGCGCATTAAAGTATCTAATAACTCAAGGCCGATTGGCCCTGCGCCAATAATAACGACATTACGATTTTGTAAGTTATTCGCGATTTGAAAGCTATCTTCTGCACTGCGGAAGGTGACCGCATTATCAATGCCTTCGATATCAAAAGCAGTTCTTGGCTCTGAACCCGATGCAATAATCAAATAGTCATAAGAGAAGTTTTGCTTCTGGCAGACCACTTGTTTGGCCTGAGTATCAATCGCAATCACTTCTTGATTAAGTGCAACTTGAACCTTAGGGTTAAGCTCTAAGGTAATATCCTGAATATCAGCTGAACCCTCTACCAGATCGCACAGATGAATTCGATCATAAGGCGCATAGGTCTCTTTTGAGATAATTTGAACTTCAACCGATGCATCCTGCGATAACAGGCTATTGGCCAAATAATCCGCTGCAATACCTCCGCCAACAATGACTATTTTCATACCGAGTTCCTAGTTAAGTTCCATGTTGAGTTCCAAATTAAATTCCAAACTGGACTCTGTGTCAAAAGCAACCTACCCCCCCCTGTTCAAATAATAAAGAGGCCGATCTAACTACTTAATAATACGGATTAATTTATCTGCTTAATTTACACCATTTCAAGCTGCATTAAAAACATCTCTTTACCATCAGTGACCGAAATATCACTGCTATGGCATTTAGGGCAAACATAGTGATGTTCTGTGAGTTCGCTAACGGTGCCGCAGCCGTAACAGAGAATCTCTACTGGCTGAATACTCATCTCTAAAACAGCACTCTGACAAAAGGTACTGATCTCTTTAAAACTATCAAATGCCAGCTGCAATAGGTAGGGTTCAACCCCACTGAGCTTGCCGACTTTAATCACCACTTTATGGATGTTAGTCGCTTTGTGAGCCAGCGCTTCTAATTCACACTGTTCAATCAGTGCTTGAACAATAGAGTACTCGTGCATTTAATCGCCCTACCCTTTAACAGATTCTCGGTAGCAGCTCACCCTTGGGCAACTCAAGTCTTCGTTGACTGCCCCAAGGGGTTTGCAAAATAACCTGCCCTGTTTGAAAACCTTTTACGGAACCTATCTGAGTGGCTTTTTGGCAAGGTGGAAAGCGATGTAAAACACCTAGCGCAAGCTCCGCCTGATCAGCAGGGACACTCAACACAAAAGAGCCCTCATTGGCAAAATCGAGCGCATCAAAGCCAAGTAACTCACATAGACCTTGTACCGCACTGTCAATGGGAATTTGATCCTCTTGTACTTCAATAGAGACTTGTGAGGTCGCCGCCCACTCATTCAATAACGCAGACAGCCCACCGCGTGTGGCATCCCGCAATGCATGGCACTCAACCCCTGTATCGATTAAGGCCTTGATCATCGGCCAAAGCACCTGACAGTCACTGACGATATCACTTTGTAGATCCATGCCCTCTCTTGCTGAGAGTATCACCGCACCATGGCGACCAATATCACCCGAGACAATAATCGCATCACCCTGTTTAAGTTGATGAGCAGATGGCGTTAAGATGGCATCGCAAACTACTCTTCCAATGCCTGATGTGTTAATAAATAGTTGATCTACCGCGCCTTTTGGCACCACTTTAGTATCACCACAAACCACTTTTGCACCGCATTTTTTTAGCTCTTCAGCCATGCTTAAAACAATGGACTCTAACTCAACCCAAGGCAACCCCTCTTCAATGATAAAAGCACAACTCAAATAGAGTGGTTCCGCGGCCATCATGGCTAAATCATTCACCGTACCCGCAATGGCGAGATTACCAATATTACCACCCTGAAAAAATAGCGGGCTAACCGTAAAACTGTCTGTGGTAAAAGCGATCTGCCCCTCAACCTGTAACAACGCCGCATCTTCAGATTTAAGCAAAATCTCATTGCCAAATGCTTGATAAAACAGTGACTGAATCAGCTGCTGGGTCTCAGCCCCACCACCGCCATGACTTAGTTCAACTCTTTTCATTGTTTTTAACTCCCATCAACAGACTGACTTGAACTTGGTAGCGCAACCTCAGCATATTTATAATAAGCATGACAAGCGCCCTCACTCGACACCATACAGCTGCCCAAAGGACGTGTAGGGTCACACCCCCTGCCGAAAACTTTACAATCTTTGGGTTTGGCCAACCCTCTTAAGATATCGCCACAAATACACAGCTTATGATCATCTATAGGTTCATTGGAGAGTTGATCGGCAAACACCTTCTCTGCATCCAGCGCGGTATACGCTGCTTTTAAGCCTAAACCACTGAGCGGAATATCACCTAAACCGCGCCAACGAAAGTGTGACCTAGGTTCTAAATAGGTCGCAATTAACTGCTGAGCAGTTATGTTACCTTCTAAACTCACCGCTCGTGAATATTGAATTTCTACTTGGTGTTTCTTGGCGACGACTTGCTGAATAATTTTCAAAATGCTCTGCATCACATCCACAGGCTCAAAGCCACTAACGACAATAGGTACTTGAAACTGCTCCGCTAGAGGCAGATAAATTTTAGCACCACTCACCACACTGACATGTGAGGGGCCAATCAACGCATCAATTTGACACCTATCATCCTGCATAATCGCCACTACAGCGGGCGGCACTAGAACATGGTTAATATGAAAGAACAGGTTATTTAACTTCAGGGCAATCGCCTGTTTAATAACTGCCGCTGTCATCGGAGTGGTGGTTTCAAAGCCGATGGCAAAAAAGATGACCTGTTTATCAGGGTTCTCCTGAGCGATCTTTATTGCATCCAATGGTGTATAGAGTGCACGAATATCCGCCCCCGCTGCCCGTGTCTTCGCCAAGCTGCTTTTAGAGCCTGGTACTCGAATCATATCGCCTAGAGTCAGTAAAATGGTATTGTCCATCTTTGCCAGCACGATGGCGTGATCAATACGCTCTTTCGGCATAATGCATACAGGACAACCAGGGCCGTGAATAAACTCGATATTGTTCGGTAAGATCTGGCCTAAACCATACTTCATAATCGTATGCGTATGACCGCCGCAAACTTCCATAATCTTAAGCGGTGTCTCTGGGGTGGCATCCAGTTGCTGAGCAGCCTGTTCAATTTGCAACGCCAGTGCCTTGATGGTTTGTGGATCACGAAACCCTTGGTAAAAGTCTTTCAAGGAAAGGTTCACTTTACCCCCCCTGCTCATTTTCTAACGTGCTTTCTGCTGATGATGCCTCGGCTAATTCAGCATCCATCTCATCAATAATCTGTTGATAAAGCTCTAAGCTGGCAAGCGCATCCGCCTCATCTAATTTAGTCATGGCAAAACCGACATGAATCAATACATAGTCACCAATCGTAACGGCTTGATCCATTAGATCCAAACTCACCTGCCGCCGTACACCCATTGAGTCTACCGTGGCGATATTATCTACATCAATCTGCGTAATTATTGAAGGTATTGAGAGACACATTTAATCTAATTTCACCTTAATCAGAATGAACGGTTAAGCACGCATTTTACGTTTGAACTCAAGCCAATCTACGACAGCCTGAATGCTGGCAGGATCTTTAGTTGAGACTTCTAGAATATCGACATTGGGCTTAAGTTTTCTCGCCATGCTTTTAGCCGCTTCTAACTCAAAATCAAAATGCGGCAAAAGGTCTATTTTTGTAATCAGAACGAGATCGGCTTTATGGAACATTACAGGGTATTTTTCGACCTTATCATCGCCTTCGGGTACAGAGACCAAAACAATATTAAGGTGACTGCCCACATCATAACTCGCAGGACAAACCAGGTTACCAACATTTTCTATAAAGCAGATATCCATCTCATCCAAAGGCATTGCGTGTAGCCCTTTATGTACCATAAAAGCATCTAAATGACAGGCTGACCCAGTTTGAATTTGATAGGCAGGAATACCCTTGGCGATAATACGATCTGCATCACGAGAGGTTTGTAGATCACCCTCAATCACACCAAACTCAAAGGTACGATTGGTTAGAACAGCTAATGACTCCAACAGGCTAGTTTTACCACTACCAGGGCTACTCATTATGTTAACCGCCAGCACTTTTTCTTTATCAAAATGGGCACGATTATGATCTGCTTCATGATCATTTTTATGCAGAATTTTACGAATCACACTAATAGTATGCGCATCATTTAACTGCGGATTTGCTTTCAATGAATGAGCCGCATCAGTTGCCTGACTACTCGTCGGCTCTATCGAATCTGTTATTGAACAACCACAATCTTCACACATAAAATTTCCTTTAAAAATTTAAAACCTCTTTCTACAGCCACAGCATATGGCTAGCAACGGCAATCGAGGTCACTCCCAGCAAACTAAAAACACGTCTAATATTACCTAATGAGTTTAAATATACGCGGTTTATTGTCCCAATCAAGAGACCAAAACTGATAAAAACAACCATCACACCCAAAACAAACACTGCAATCATATCCACTGAAACAGCCTGCTGATTAACTAACCCAAGGGTAATCAACATCCCTCTGACACCGCCAATGCCCATTAGAATCCCTAAGCTCAATGCGGGTGCTAACTCCGTTAATTTATGCTGGTGACATCTAGAGAAATTAATATGCGTATGCTCTATCCCATTATGAATATGAGTGGTCAATTGTATACGGTCAGACCACACCATATAGAGCAGATAAAAACCCATTAAGAGAATCACCGCTGCGGAGATCGTGTCTCCATAATGAGTAACCGCTTCTATCACTGGGAAGCTTTGTAATAAACTGGCAAATACAAATAGCATTAGGCCGTGACCCAAGGCAAATAACAACGTAATCACAGCACTTTTTTTGATATTTTTGCCAATAGAAAAATCAGCAATAACCGCCAGATGATCTGGCCCCAATGCATGCAAGATACCATACCAAAAGATGATTAATAAGCCTATTTCCATCGCGCGTCCGACTCCTAATAAAGAGTGCATTTAAGCCATTAGTTAGTTGTTTTTTAAGTGTATCACCATCTGCATTCATCGAGTTTTGTTATTCTGCAAAATGACTGAATATCACCACTGGCTTATTTATTAAAGCTGAGCCAATAAAAAGGCCTGATAAAAGCACCTATGGTTAGGGTTTTATCAGGCCTTACGCTTTACACTTTTTGTATCTAGCTTAATCTATCAGTGGTTAATAGAACTCATACATACGTGGCTCTTCAACGGGAGCAGCCCAAGACTTTAACAGTGTTCTAGAGTTAAGCTGTTGTACTGGGCGTGAGTTGTCCCCCATCAGATCATTTAGCTGCTGGATCTGCTCGTACGATGCTTCAATCGTATGCTTAAAGACCATCCAGTAAACCCCTTCAGAACATGGCGGCGTGGTTAAAGAACCACTATATTTATAGAACTCCTGATTGCCAGGGAAGAAGTTAACGGGATTCAGGCTTTCACCACGATGCATCATCTCTCTACCGACCTTTTTAGGCAGATAAGGTAGTAAATTATCTAAAGCCTCGTTCTCTTCCCCTTCTTGGAAAATAATACCGATAACCGCTAAGTTCCCATCGCCATCTTTATGGACTAAATGCACTTCCATCGGGTAATTAAAGCCCTCTCTCATATGCTCGCTTGGCGTATGAAAATGGAACTGGAGTAACTCGTAACGGTGCCCACCCACTTTAATATAACTGCCCAAAGGGTAGTTTACTTGCACGGTATGACCGTTATTGATCACTTTTAAAGGAACATCGCGATAAGCAATATCCAGCGAAGCCAGTCCATTTGTACCCACCCCTGCTTTATCTTTAAGATCAATGGGCGACTGATTTTTACCCTGCTTGCAAGTCGCATACTCTGCGGCTAACTCACTCCAGTACTTTGGCCCTGTATCGCCAGAATAGCCCCAATGAACTGCCTCTTTTTCATCTACTTTATTGGTGTGAATTACCTTATGCACTTGTTCTGGTTTTTTTGCTTTCGGTTTTGACTCAAAACGCACCGCTGGTTTTGTTATTTTATAGGGATCATGCTTAACGGCTGGCTTATGCTGTTGACCTTTGGCGGGTACTGAGTGATGCGAGTTCATATCAGAGATTGAGTTAGTTCCCCCTTGCTCAGAACCTAGATTAATTAAGGGCACATCACTAATCGTTGCTTTGGTTACATTGGTTGGTGCGGCAGCCGGTGTCGATGCGACGGATGCTGTACTTGAAAATAAACCTGCGAAACAGAGTGATACAGTCAAACATTTGAAAGCAGAGTTCTTCATGCTAAATTCCCAACATTAAATTTAATTTTGATTTTAAAACCTATCGATTAAATTAAGCAAAGCAAAAAACTGACCAGCTTGCCATTAAGTGGCTAAAGCACGCATTTTACCTATCAGTCTTAGTTAAAACCTAAGTAGCAACTTAGCGAGGAATCTAAGCAGAAACAGGTTCTGCTCTCTCATTTAAAATATCTTGAAACAGCTCTAACTCAGATTTCTGGATAGCAAAAACACCCTCCCCCCCCTGCTCAAAATCAAACCAATACAGTGGAAGCTCAGGATAAACCTGCTCTACAAAATACTGTGACACGCCTACCTCAACAATCAGAACACCATCATCTTTTAGATACTTAGGTGCTTCTGCTAAGATTTTACGAACCAAATCCAAACCATCATGACCCGCTTCTAATCCCAAACGCGGCTCTTGCTGAAACTCCGCGGGCAGTGAATCCATCTCAATCTCATCAACATAAGGCGGGTTAGAGACAATTAGATCATACTGTTTGCCTTCTAATGCTGAGTATAGATCCGACTGAATGGGGTGGGCAAACTCTTCTAAGCTGTATAATTCGACATTCTGTTGCGCTACTTCCAAAGCTTCGGGAGAGATGTCAACCAGATCAACCTCTGCATTTGGAAAAGCCTGTAGCGAAGCGATACCAATACAACCACTGCCTGTACAAAGGTCTAGTACATTAGTCACTTCTTCGGCATTAACCCACGGCTCATACTTCTGTGCGATCAACTCCGCAATCGGCGAGCGTGGTACAAGTGTAAACTCATTTACCTTAAAACGAATGCCAGAAAACCACGCTTCACCCGTTAAATAGGCGGCAGGTTTACGGGTCTCAATTCGCTGCATAAATAGCTCTGTCACCATCTGCTTTTCATGACCTGTTAAACGTGATAACCAGTAATTGTCAGGCACATTCAGCGGTAGTTGCAGTGCATGAAAAACTAGTACTTTTGACTCATCAAAGGCATTATCAGTACCATGACCAAAAAACAGATCCGATTGATTAAACAGCGAGCCACCCCAGCGAACAAAGTCGGTAATGCTTTCTAAGCCGTCGTACTGGTAATTAAGATTGGTCATTTGAGGTTCCTTGCTCTTTTTTACGATGTCTTATGATTTCTTGATCGCATGCTTTGGTCTAAAGGCTTTAATAAAGGTTTCATCTGTTTCCAAATAAGCCCCTTCAATCAGATCAATGCAATACGGCACTGCTGGGAAAACCGCTTCTAAACACTCTCCAATCGCTGAAGGTTTACCCGGTAGATTAATAATCAAACTTGAACCACGGGTACCGGCTATCTGGCGAGATAGAATCGCGGTTGGTACATATTGCAACGAGACAGAACGCATCTGTTCAGCAAAACCATCTAAAATTTTATCGCATACATTGGCTGTCGCTTCTGGGGTTACATCGCGCTTAGCAGGCCCTGTCCCCCCCGTCGTGACAATTAAGCTACAGTTTTCTTGATCTGCTAACTCAATTAGCGCCGCTTCAATCAGTGCTTGATCATCTTCAATCACCTTAGCGACTGCTGTCCACTCGCTGCTTAACGCCTTACCAACCCACGCTTGCATGGCAGGGCCACCCAAATCTTCATACTCACCACGACTGGCTCTATCAGAAACGGTTATAAACCCAACTTTTATTTCACACTTTTGCATGCCTAGCCCTTGAATCGCTTTACTATAGTCCGCATATAATACCGTATTATTTAATGCCCTTGATAATTCCTTGTAATTACAGGCGGTGATTCCTTTAGTGGGCCTTTTAAAAGCACCGCAAGGGTCTAACAACCAGAGAAATTTACGAAGTAGCTCATGACTGATTCAACCAAAAAACCATACGATCTTCCTATCGATTTAGAAGAAGATAAAAAGACCGAAACTCAGCCTGTAGAAGCCATTACTCCCCCCGAGTCTTATGATGACGGCACCATTATGGAAGTAATTAATGCGATTCATACCAATCAAATTACCCGTCCTGTTATTGAAGAACATGCAATAAATGATGATGAATCGGATATAAAACCTGTGGTTAGTGATGCACTTGCTGAGCCGCTCATTATCTCTACCGATGATGCTTTAGAGGGTGAGCACATTCTGGCCAGTGACCCAGGCAGTGTATTTGGTTATATCGAAAAGTCTGACATGATCCTGCCCAGCGAGATCTTTATGCTACCCGTTAAAGAGCGCCCTTTCTTCCCTGGCCAGCAACTCCCTGTTCTGCTCAATAAAAAGAACTGGAGCGACACCTTTGATGCGATTAAATCTGGTAAATGCAAATATATTGGTCTGATCTATGTGGATCGTGAAGAGCATGAAAAAGCCACCCCCGAAGACTTTAGTTGTATGGGCACACTGGTTAAGATTCATGATCCTAAGATCAAAGAGGACTACATTCAACTGATTGCCGAAGGCGTTAAACGCTTTGAGATCAAAGATTGGCTCAGTGAATCAGCACCTTATCGAGCAAGCGTCAACTACCCTAAAGATATCAGAGAGGGCTCTGATAAAGAGTTTAAGGCTTATGGTCTAGCCATTATGAATGCCTTTAAAGAGCTGCTACCGCTCAACCCTCTTTATAGTGAAGAGTTGAAATACTTCTTAAATCACTACAATGCCAGTGAGCCATCACAGCTTGCCGATTTTGCAGCAGCTCTTACCTCTGCTGAGAACAGTAAATTACAAGATGTCTTAGAGACACTAGATCTTGTTGAGCGTATGGAAAAAGTCTTGGTGCTGTTTAAACAAGAGATTGAAGTCACCAAAATTCAGTTCAGTATTCGTGAACGTGTTGAAGAGAACATCTCTGATCACCAACGTGAGTTTTTACTTCGCCAGCAGCTGCTTGAAATTCAAGAAGAGCTGGGGATGACTAAAGATGATCAAACGGTCGATACTGAGCGTTTTGAAGCACGAATTGCTAAGTTAACGCTCTCTAAAGAAGCACTTAAAAAAGCCGATGAAGAGCTGAAAAAACTTAAAATACTCGATACCCAATCGCCTGAATACAATGTGGTTCGCAGTTGGTTAGACTGGTTAACACAACTGCCTTGGGGACAACACAGTAAAGATAAACTTGATCTAAAGCGTGCCAAAAAAATCCTGGATAAAGGCCACGATGGTCTAGAAGAGGTTAAAGACCGTATTCTAGAGTTCTTAGCCGTGGGTGCTTTAAAAGGTGAAGTTTCTGGCTCAATCATCTGCTTAGTTGGTCCACCTGGTGTGGGGAAAACCTCTATCGGTAAATCGATTGCAGAATCGTTGGGGCGTAAGTTCTACCGTTTCTCAGTAGGGGGGATGCGCGATGAAGCGGAGATTAAAGGTCATAGACGCACTTACATTGGTGCTATGCCCGGTAAGTTTGTGCAAGCTTTAAAAGATTGTGAAACCGCTAACCCTGTCATCATGCTGGATGAGATTGATAAAATTGGTTCTTCATACCAAGGTGATCCCGCTTCTGCTCTACTAGAAGTATTAGATCCAGAACAGAACAGTGAGTTTATGGATCACTATATGGATCTGCGTTTTGATCTCTCTAAGGCTCTGTTTGTCTGTACCGCTAATACGCTAGACTCAATCCCAGGCCCCTTGCTTGATCGTATGGAAGTAATTCGTCTGTCAGGTTATATCACTGAAGAGAAGATTCAGATTGCTAAACACCATCTATGGCCAAGCCTACTTGCAGACGCGGGCTTAAGCAAAGAACAGGTGCAGATTACTCCGCCTGCAATTCGCCAAGTCATTGATGGCTATGCACGTGAATCGGGTGTGCGTAACTTGAAAAAGCAGCTCGGTAAATTGATTCGTAAACTGGCGGTTAAGTTTGTCACCACGGATTTAAAATCTGCCCGTATTCACGTCAATGAACTAGAAGAGATGTTAGGCCAACCCCGTTTTGCCCCTGAGAAAATTAATCAACAGATCGGGACGGTAACTGGACTGGCATGGACATCTATGGGTGGTGCCACGCTGACAATGGAAGCCAGTCGTGTTCATACGTTAAACCGTGGTTTTAAGTTATCGGGTCAGTTAGGCGATGTGATGCAGGAGTCTGCGGGCATTGCTTATAGCTTTATCTCATCAAATTTAGAAAAATATAAAGCCGATCCAGAGTTCTTCGATAAGGCATTTGTTCACCTACATGTTCCTGATGGCGCTACGCCTAAAGATGGGCCTAGTGCGGGCGTGACCATGGCAACCTCCCTACTGTCATTAGCACGTAATGAAGCGATTAAAGCCCCTTTAGCCATGACAGGTGAGCTGAGTTTAACGGGCTTAGTGTTACCTGTCGGCGGGATTAGAGAGAAGGTCATTGCGGCAAAACGTATTGGGATTAAAGAGTTGATACTACCAGAGGATAATCGTAAAGATTATCAGGAGCTGCCTGACTATCTACAAGAGGGCATGACGGTTCATTTTGCAAAACACTTTGATGATGTTGCTCGCTTAACATTTAATATCCGCTCTAAATCGTTGGCGTTAAAAACCTTCCTTGCGAATAAAGCCACCGAAGAGGTCATTAAAAGCGACATTAAGGTTCAGCACTAATCATTCTGCAAAGCCATTCACTTAAAAGAACTTACCCCCCCCTGCTTAATAAAACCCCTTGAGGGTACAAAATAAAAATGGTCAGAACGTGGCCATTTAAACTACTATGCCGAGACGGCACTCTCCTTAAAAGAGTAAGACATCAAGGCTCTTCTAATTTCTGTCATCATCCCCTCAGGTAACATGAGATCCTCAAATCCATCGTTCTCATACTCCGTCATCTCTCCACCTCGGTATGCCCCTAAAGAGATCTCAGAAACAATACCGCTAGCCACTTTAATCATCGCCACCATGGCACGTACTCTATCTGACTTTATCTCTTCACATTTAACATCATGATGAAACATAATTGCCGTCAACATATCGACTGGTAGACGCCATTTCTTGCCGACAATGACACCAATGACAGCATGATCTGAGTGGTAAGCCTCTTGTTCTTTCTTAATAACAGAAGTCGGGCGAGATAGTGAGTTACGGAAAAGAGCATCATAGCCCTCGTCATCTTTGGTCGCCAACATCAGTGCGCCTACATTGTGAAATAGCCCCAACATATAAGCCTCATCTCGACTGATATCATCCACACAGTCTGCTAAATCTGCCATACAAAAAGCGACATCAACACTGTGTTCCATAATATCCTTATGTAGGCCTTTGCTGCCAAAGACATTTTTCAGTGCTGCGGCGATCACCAAGTTATAGATATTATCAAAGCCCATCACGGCAACCGCATCACGAATAGAGTTAACAGGCTCTTTTAGCTTCATCACAGGCGAATTAACAATCCGCATCACTTCACCAGAAAGCGTCGTATTCATCGAGATAATTTCAGTAATTCTGGCTGCATTTGCAAACCGACTCTTAATCTCTTTTTCCAGCATAATAATCTCTTCAGACAATTCAGGAATTTTAATCCCACGAATAGCCTGAACCGCATTACGGAGTTGATCTGACATAGTTGAACCGCTTATTTAGTGACCTATAACAGCCTGTCATTATACGGGTAAACCATTGTTTTAATGATTATTTACAAGAGGTTGGTTGAGGGAGATCAAGCTTTAAAGAGGAAGAATCCTTTTCAGAGATCAATTTATAGAGCGCACTACGAAAAATTACTAGCTTTAATATTTAAATATATTTCTTTGAGTAAATAACTATTATTTGCTTAATATGGGTTAACCGTTCAGACCAGAGAACTATAAATATTATGGGACTGGAGGAGTGTATAGATAGCAGAGAAGCTATTGATGGTGTGATTTATAAAGTGAGCCACTAACTAAACAACCTGTTTAATTAACAACCATAAGAGCCTGTAAATTACTTCTTGAATTCGGGTAACAAGTGTAAACGCCTACTTGGTTAAATGTAATCTTTAAGGCGTTCGTCGTGCAAAATAATAAACCGATTCATTGCTGAATTCCAATCTCTTATCGGCATCGTCCATTTTCGTGATGCCGATTCAATCGCCAAAAAGATAATCTTAAACGCCGAATTATCACGCGCAAAAATCTTTCGATTCCTCGTCGACTTTCGAATAACTGAGTTGAGAGACTCTATTGCATTCGTTGTATAGATGGCTTTTCTTATCGCCTCAGGGTATAAAAATAGCGTAGATATATTGTCCCAATGACTACGCCAAGATCGAGCTATGCTCGGAAATTTAGATCCCCATTGCTCTTCAAATTGATCAAGCTCTAAAAGAGCTTTCTCTTAATAATGGATTGATAGATCCGCTTTAAAGCAGCAGCAACTACTTTACGCTCTTTGTAGCCTACGTATTTTAAAGAATTTCTACCCATGTGTACGATACATAGCTGAACATCCGTTTAAGAGAAAGCGGTATTAATGGCTTCTGGAAAACCCGTTAGTTCATCCACACAAGTGACTATAATATCTTTTACGCCCCGGGCGTGTATGTCATTCAATACACCAAGCAGGAACTTCCATGACTCACTCTCCGACAACCACCTTAAAACTCCGATCCTTAATCTCTATAAAAGAAGCTTTTGCTATGCAAGTGATGTTTTACAGCCACATCAACTAGCCAGTTGAAGCTGAGCAATAATGCTCCCACACAGAATAAGTACATACACCTGTTGACTGCGAATTAATTAATAGAGGTCAATTTTGTAAATCAAGGCTGGCCAAATTAGTTTAAACAGAGAACGGTATAGCCCCCCCCTGCTCAAAATTCTGGGTGAAATTTAAACAAGGTTTAAACTTAAGAGCTTTGAATATAAGGAGTTAAGAGCTTACTTAGGAGGATATTGCTGAAGGATTTTATTAATGACACTTTGTGTATGTTTTTGACTCTCTTGTGCGGTATTAAAAACGGGAGTAGCACCCGTACTTTCGCCGCGCCAGATTAACTCGCCCTTTGCACTGTAGATATCAACCTGCCATGTGGCATCACTGGTGACTACCTCTGTGTAATTGACTGGAAATATGTTCCGAACACTGAGGTAGCGACTTCCCCAGCCAAAACCGATGGTGGCACTAGGCTCCATACTACGAGTTTCACTCTGTGAGTAGTGATATGAGATATAGGCTTCAGGGGACTTTTTTACAAATACCGCTCCTTTGCTAATCATATGATTCATAATCGATTTTTGGATACGTTTGGCTTCAAATGGATACGCTTTCTCCACTCGCTCCGTGGTCCTTTTAGCTTGCATTGAAATCGGTAACCATTGATAGGTAGCATGGATTTTAAGCGGTGAACTTGTATCGTAATCTTGTGAAACATAGACTCGACTACAACCTGATAACAATACCAGTGTGGCAAACATAATAATTAAGGTTTTTGCAGCAGCAAAATTGGACATAGACTGATTCCTAGAATACCGTGAGTATCATTTTATTTTACGCGTATTTAAAAAGGAAGGTGATAAGCGTTTGTGAAGAGTGTGTTGAATTGGTCGGAGTGACAGGATTTGAACCTGCGACCACTTGACCCCCAGTCAAGTGCGCTACCAAGCTGCGCTACACCCCGAAATTTGGAATTAACAGAGTCCTTAAAAAGCTCTTATTAGAGTCGTTATAGCACTCATAAGGACTTAGTTGAATCTGTTAATTGCGCCTGTTAAAAACGACTTTGAATATATTGGCGAAACTCTTGTAGCTCTTGTTGCATTGTTTTCAAAAGTTCTACTGAACTTTGTTGCTCGGCACTTAAGGCACTGATGTTAAGATCGCCGCCTTTTTTGGAGAGACGAGATTTTGCACCAGGGATTGTAAACCCTTGATCGTGTAACAGCGTTTTGATCTCCAAAACCAGTTCAACATCAACACGTTGATAGTAACGACGACCACGACGTTTACTAGGCTCAAGCTGTGGGAAGACTTGCTCCCAATAACGTAATACGTGCGATTTTAGTTGGCACAGCTCAGCCACTTCACCGATGGTAAAGTACTTTTTGTCTGGTAACTCTATCTCGAGTTGCGAAGAGATTGTATTGTCCTGATTAAGATCTGCCATGATTGTCTATTTGCGCACGTAATTTTTGTCCGGGCTTAAATGTTACCACTCTTCTTGCAGAAATTGGAACATCTTCTCCCGTTCTTGGGTTACGACCTGGACGTGATGCTTTATCACGTAGCTCAAAATTTCCAAAACCAGAAAGCTTAATCTGCTCTCCAGCGACTAGAACTTCACTCAATTCTTCATAGAACTGTTCTACCAGTTCTTTAGATTCTCTTTTGTTAAAGCCAAAAGTATCTGATAAATTTTGTGCAATGTCTGCTTTAGTTAAAGTCATATTCATGTCCTACTTACTACTTTATTACTGAGGTTTTTCTTTATCTTAATTCTGCATTAACAGCTTGTTTAGCCGAGGCTAGAACTTCTGTAACCAGCGCTTCTACTTCTTCGTCTTGAAGTGTTCTATCTTGGTGCTGTATTTTAAGCGTTAATGCAATACTCTTTTGTGTGTCTTCTATACCCTGACCACGGTAGATATCAAAAATATCTACTGATTTAAAGATCTCTGACTTCACTGACACAACTGCATCGATCAGTGATTGAACTGAGATGTTTTCATCAACAACAAATGCTAGATCTCTCTGTACTTCTGGGAATTTAGAAATTGCCTGTGCTGCTGGAACTTGCATTGTCATGAGTGCGTCTTGACGAATTTGGAACATGTAGGCGTTACCCGTAATGCCCATTGGTTTAACTAATGATGGGTGTAGCTGCCCCATAATACCAACTTCTTTACCATCTTTGATCAACGCTGCAGACTGACCCGGGTGTAATGCTGGATGATTGCAAGCTTCAAAACGGATATTTGCCAACTGATGACTCATACGAATAAGGGTTTCAATATCGCCTTTTAGGTCGTAAAAATCGACAGCACGTTCAACTTCATCCCAACCAGAAGCGGCTGCTTTACCAACGATCACACCACCCAGCATAGGCACTTGAGTTGCCCCTGTTGGATCAGCATCATTTTTATAGAAAACTAGGCCTGTCTCAAAAATACGCACGCGTGGCTGCTGACGATTTTGGTTGTAAGCAACTGACTGCAGTAGACCTGGAAAAAGGCTAGTACGCATCGCTTTCATATCGTCTGAAATTGGATTTTTTAGTAAAACATAAGGCAGTTCTGGCTCAAGCAGTTTCTGCTTAGCTTCTTCAACGAAACTGTAAGTAACTACTTCGTTATAACCACGCTGTACAAAAGCAGTTTTAAGAGCTAGCAATGACTGATCTGACTCAGGTAGTTCATTCAGTGTCATTGGTGCGCTAACAGGTGTTTCTGGCAAGTTGTTATAACCATAGATTCGACCTACTTCTTCAATCAAATCCATCTCAATAGACATATCAAAACGGTAGCTTGGCGCAGTTAGCTTCCAACCTGCGGCAGTTGTTTGAATAGAAAAACCAAGACGTTCAAAGATCTGCACAACTTGTTCATCAGCTACTTCAACCCCTAAACGCTTACTGATTGTTTCACGGCGTAATTCAATCGTGTTCAGCTGTGGAAGGTTTGCTTCAGAAATTGTTGCACTGATCTGGCTAACCTGTCCACCAGCAATCTCAATAAATAGAGCGAGTGCACGGTTAAGCGCGCGCTCAGGTAACATTGGATCTACACCACGCTCAAAACGCATTGATGAATCTGTATGCAGACCATACTTACGCGCTTTACCCGTAATAGCTAAACGTGCAAAGTGTGCACACTCAAAAAATATCTTGCTCGTAGTATCTGTCACAGATGTAGACAGGCCACCCATAATACCTGCTAAAGCGATAACACCAGAGTCATCAGCGATGACAAGCGTATCATCTGTTAAGGTGATCTCTTTTTCATCTAATGTTACTAGCTTCTCGCCAGCCTTAGCTTTACGAACTTGAACAGCACCTTTCAGGGAACTAAAATCGAAAGCGTGCATTGGCTGACCCAACTCTAATAGCACGTAGTTAGTGATATCAACAACAAGACTCAAAGGACGTAAACCCGAACGCTGTAGCTTTTGAACCATCCACGCTGGTGTTACCGCTTGCGTATCAAAGTCAGTCACAACACAGCCTAGGTATTTAGGACACGCTTCAGATTCATTCACGACGACTGACTGTGAACACTCGGTAGAACCAGCCATCTCTTTGTCTTCAAACGGCTGAGTAAACTCAATACCACTAACTGCATGAACATCACGCGCCAGACCAATTACACTGAAGCAATCAGCACGATTTGGTGTTAGATCAACATCAATACTCATATCATTTAAATCTAGGTATTCACGAATATCTGTTCCCACTGGCGCATCGGCAGGCAGTACATGTAGTCCATCAACACCATCATCTGGTAGACCAAGTTCTGATGCACCACATAACATTCCATGTGAAGGTACCCCACGTAACTTGGCTTTCTTAATTTTGAAATCGCCAGGCAGCTTTGCACCAACTTTTGCACAGCAAACTTTCATGCCGACAAAAACATTCTTAGCACCACAAACAATTTGAACAGGGGCATCTTCACCTACTTCAACTTGCGTGACATTTAACTTGTCTGCATCAGGGTGTTTCTCAATAGAGATAACATGACCCACAACAACGTTAGTAAAGGCTCCTGCTACAGGTTCTGCACCGTCTACTTCCAAGCCAGCCAAACTTAATTCTTCTGATAAGGTGTTGGTATCCCAATTTGGATTTGTCCACTCTCTTAACCAATTTTCACTAATTTTCATTTTGTTATTCTCGTCAGGCTTGGTTTATTTAAATTGCTGTAAAAAACGTAGATCATTCTCAAAGAATTGACGTAAGTCTTTAACGTTGTAACGAAGCATTGCTAAACGCTCTACCCCTAAACCAAATGCCAATCCAGTGTATTCATCAGGGTCAATGCCGACATTCTTCAATACATTTGGGTGAACCATTCCACAACCAAGCACTTCAATCCAACGACCATCACCAAATAGGTCTGTCGCAATATCTACTTCAGCCGAAGGCTCAGTAAATGGGAAGTAAGATGGTCTAAAACGTGTTTTTAGATTTTCATCTTCAAAAAACTGACGTAAGAACTCTATTAATAAGGCACGTAGCTGTGCAAAACTTGCGTTCTTCTCAATGATCAAACCTTCCACCTGATGGAACATTGGCGTATGCGTTTGGTCAGAATCACAACGGTAAACACGCCCTGGAGCGATAATACGCAGAGGCGGCTCTTTGTTTTCCATAGTACGAATCTGCACACCAGAAGTGTGAGTTCTTAATACTGTATTCTCATTAATATAGAAAGTATCGTGCATTGCACGCGCAGGATGTGTCTCTGGAATATTCAATGCTTCAAAATTATGCCAATCATCCTCAATCTCAGGCCCTGTTTCAACATCAAAACCTGCTTTTGAAAACAACGTCTCAATACGGTTTAGCGTACGAGTCACTGGGTGCAAACTTCCTAGGTCTACTTCACGACCAGGTAGCGTGATATCAATACTCTCTTCAGCAAGTTGCTTGGCTAACTTAGCATCATCCAATTCTTTCTTCTTAGCGTTTAAAGTGCTCTGAACAATTTGTTTGGCTTCATTGATAATTTGACCTGCTTTAGGACGCTCTTCATTTGAAAGCTTACCAAGCATTTTCATCATTCCGGTTAGCTCACCCTTTTTACCAAGGTACTGAACACGAATTTCATCTAACTTAGCCAGTTCAGTGACGGTAGAAACCGCTTCCCGAGCCTGAGAAATTATTTTCTGGAGTTGTTCTTGCATGTTGTGACTATCCTAAAAATGCGTTGATAAATATTAAACATTTCACTCTAAGGTATTGAAAAGTATAATCTTTAATAGCTATATGATTTTTATGTGTGTTTTAACGTATAGAGGATTTATATTTCAAAAGGAAAAAAATAGGGGACCGAAGCCCCCTATTCAAATAACTAGGTTACCCTAGTTAAAAGTCTTTACGCTAATGCTGCTTTTGCTTTTTCAGCGATTGCTGAGAATGCTGCTGCATCATGAACAGCGATATCTGCAAGAACCTTACGATCTACTGCGATTTCAGCTCTGTTCAAACCGTTAATAAAACGGCTATACGTCATACCATTCATACGAGCCGCTGCGTTGATACGCGCAATCCATAAACGACGGAACTGACGCTTTTTAGTGCGACGGTCACGGTATGCATATTGACCAGCTTTAATAACTGCTTGCTTAGCAACGCGGAAAACTTTACTACGAGCTCCGTAATAACCTTTCGCTTGCTTTAATACTTTATTGTGTCTACGGCGTGCGATGACACCTCTTTTAACTCTTGCCATTTTTCAATCTCTCCTTAAGCGTACGGTAACATACGACGAACCATTGCCACATCATGATCATGGATCATGCTTCCTGAACGTAGCTGACGCTTACGCTTAGTAGACTTTTTGGTCAAAATATGACGAAGGTGAGATTGTTTACATTTGAAACGACCTGAGCCTGTTTTCTTGAAGCGCTTTTTAGCACTACTATTTGTTTTCATCTTAGGCATAGCATGAAACTCCGCATTTAAGTCTTCCCTAATGGGTAACTTGGTTTGTAATAAGACTGTTTAAAACAATCTACTTCGGCACAACGAACAGCACTGAAGGAGCTGCACCAGTAATCTATTAATCGCTTACGTAATTAGTAAATCCCGACTGTTGTATAAAAAATAATTTAAAAAAATTACTTTTTCTTCGTTGGAGCAACCATCATTTGCATTTGACGGCCTTCCATCTTAGGCATTTGTTCAATGGTCGCGACCTCTTGAATATCATCCCTAACACGTTCCAACATCTTCAATCCCAGTTCCTTATGTGTGATTTCGCGGCCACGGAACCAGATGGTTACCTTGACGCGATCTCCATGAGCTAGGAATTTCAGCAGGTTGCGTAGTTTGACCTGATAATCTCCCTCTTCAGTTCCTGGGCGAAACTTAACTTCTTTTAGCTGCACTTGCTTCTGTTTCTTTTTAGCTTCGTGCTTCTTTTTTTGCTGCTGGTAAAGGTACTTACCATAATCCATGATTTTACAAACTGGAGGGTTTGCTTTCGCTGTAATTTCTACCAGGTCCAGACCCGCTTCCTGCGCTTGCTCTAAAGCATCCTTAATAACAACAACGCCTAAAGGCTCACCTTCAGAATCGATTAATCGAACCTCTGGTGATGTAATCGCTGCATTAATTCTATCTTTTGGTGCTTCAGGTTGTTGTGGTCGGCCGCGGCCTCTACGAATTGCGATGGCAATCTCCTCCAATTATTAAAAAATTTTGTATTACTTGTGGTTAGGCTTCAACCACTCGACCCAAGTTACCAATGTCATCATTGAATAACTGAATCAATTCAGAAAATGTGAAACTACCAAGGTTATTTCCGCCTCGTGCTCGAACATTTACTGTTCCGTCTGCCATCTCTTGATCACCAACGACCAAAACATATGGAACACGTTGCATAGTATGCTCGCGAATTTTAAACCCTACCTTCTCATTTCTCAAGTCCGATTCGACTCTAAAGCCCTGTTTTTTCAAATTTTTTGTCATTTCGGCCACATATTTACTATGAACTGTCGAAATTGAGGCAATTACACACTGAGTTGGGGCTAACCACGTTGGGAACTTACCTTCGTAATGTTCTATTAAAATGCCAACAAAGCGCTCAAGTGAACCTAAAATTGCTCGGTGAATCATGACAGGGTGATATTTCTCATTATCTTGACCGATATAGATTGCATTTAGACGATCTGCACGCGTCATTGAAAAATCTAACTGAATTGTTCCACACTGCCAAACACGACCAATACAATCTTTCAGTTGAAACTCTATCTTAGGGCCATAAAATGCCCCTTCACCAGGTTGTAATTTATAATCTAAGCCTGACTCTTTCAAAGTCTCTTCTAGTGCAGCTTCTGCAAGATCCCATACTTCATCTGCACCAACACGTTGTTCAGGACGTGTTGAAAATTTAACCGCAATATTATCAAAGCCAAAATCAGCATAGGTTTCAAAAACTAGATCGATACAAGCTCGTACTTCAGCTTTAATCTGCTCTTCAGTACAGAAGATATGTGCATCATCCTGTGTAAATGAACGAACACGCATTAGACCGTGTAGTGTCCCTGACGGCTCATTACGGTGAACCGTACCAAACTCAGCAATACGGATTGGTAGATCACGGTAGCTATGTAGGTGGCGGTTATATACTTGAATATGTCCTGGGCAGTTCATTGGCTTAACGGCATAATCACGATTATCTGTTTCAGTTGTGAACATATTGTCTTTGAACTTGTCCCAGTGACCAGACTTCTCCCACAGAGAGCGATCCATAATCAGTGGAGTACGAATTTCTTCATAGTCATGTGCTACTAGCTGAGAACGCATATACTCTTCTACTACGCGATACAATGTGGTGCCTTTTGGGTGCCAAAAAGCCATTCCAGGGGAAACTTCTTCAAGATGGAACAAATCAAGCGTCTTACCTAGTTTACGGTGATCACGCTTTTCAGATTCTTCCATCATCAATAGGTAATCTTTTAACGCCTGTTTATCAGAGAAGGCCACACCATAAATACGCTGCAACATTTTATTATCTGAGTTGCCACGCCAGTATGCACCTGCAACATGCGTTAGCTTTAGCGCTTTAGCAAAGCCCATATGCGGCAGGTGAGGCCCTACACACATATCAACGTACTCTTCGTGAAAATAGAACCCGAACTCTGTTTCATTGGGCAGATCACGAATTAACTCTAACTTGTACTCTTCGCCACGTTCAGAGAAAGTTGCATTAGCTTCATCACGTGACAACATTTTCTTAACGATAGGGTACTTCGTTTTCGCCAAGGCTAGCATACGCTTTTCGATCTGTTTTAAATCAGCTGGCGTTACTTTATGATCCATTTCGATATCGTAATAAAATCCATTATCGATAACAGGCCCAATGGCCATTTTTACATCAGGATAAAGCTGCTTAAGTGCATGCCCCATTAAATGGGCACAGGAGTGACGCATAATGTGAACACCATCTTCATCTCGCATAGTCACAATTTCTAGCAGTGCATCTTCGCTAATCAGATCACAAGCATCTTTAAGTTGTCCATCTACGCGACCTGCAATAGTTGCTTTTGCAAGCCCTGCTCCAATACTTTCTGCTATTTGCATAACTGAAACAGCTTCGTCAAATTGTTTAGTTGAACCATCGGGTAACGTAATGATTGGCATCGATTTAATTCTCTTTAAGATACTTGTATGAAATTTAGCCGAGTATTCTAACATTTTATGCCGCCCTTCAGAAACAGATTAAGCTAAAACAGTTAACAAATACTTCATACAAACCTAAAAACAAAAAAAGCCACCTATTTATTCAAATAGGTGGCTTCAATTAATTTATACCGCGACTTAACAACACGTTAATGTAATGACAATACTACATTCCGACCAGCCCAACTTCATCTATGCCTTCTTGAGCCAACTTATCAAAGACCTCTAAAGATAGATCAAAATAGCTCAGCGCAGATAAAAGAAATATGGAGGGCGTCTCTCTATCTTCATCTGACAGGTCTGCGATACCATTCTCCACACCAACTCTAAATGTGCCCTGCTCTGCCAAACAGGTCAAATAAGCATAGTCTTTAAATCGATCCTCAGCCAGATTAGGCGCATGGTGAAAAGCGACTCCCATGATCACCTTTTGAGAAAAATTCCACTCCTTAAGCAGTCGAGCACCCATCATTGCATGATGTGTACCGTAAATTCTACTCTCTGAACTGACTAGTTTATCAATTTCAAAACCCACTAATTTAATAACCTGCACATACTTATCACGGTCTTCAACAGCTAACAGGTAAGCCCCCATATCATGCATCAAACCGCACAAAAAGGCCTCACCTTTATTCAGTTTTAAATGCTTTGCCAGATTCTGCGAAATAAAGGCTGAAACCAGCGCATGCCTTAAAAACTCAACCTCACCAAATGGCGGCTTTCTTCTAATAGAGGACTTGTAATTGATAGCATGCGCCATCGCGCGGACATCTTTAACCCCAACTCTGACAATCGCCTCATTTAGATCAGAGACCAGTTTTCCCGTCGTATACTTTGCTGAATTAACGACACCAATGATACCTGCCGCTAAACTAGGGTCTTGAGCCACAAGCAGGACAATTTCACCAATATTAACGTCTGGATTGGTCGCCAACTCCTTTTCAAGCTTAACCAGCGCAGCGGGAGAGTGCGGCAGATCATCCACAGCCTTCATACACTCTATGATTTCTTGACTGGCACTTGAATTATTACCTTGTTTAGACATTGATTCCCTTAAACCTTTCTCTTAAAGCCAATACACAGATATTTACTTACTCTATCGAAGCCCTGCCATTTAATTTAACTTAATTTTCAGATCAAAATGAGATAAAATCCCCTTGTTTTTTTATATAACTATAAAAAAAATTCTTATGCCTAGGGGCGGCTACTTTAATAGCCTGAGATTTCAGCCATGAAAACTCTATGAACCTGATCCAGATAATACTGGCGTAGGGACAGGCTAAATGCATTTTTGGGGAACTCCACTGTTACAAGAAATAGTTGAGTTTGTCACTCTTTATTTCACAAAATGCTTACGACTCCTGTCCTTTTATTTGCTAAAAGGAATATCAAATCCATGCGATTTAAACAACACTCTCTTCATGCAGCAATTTTGGTCTGCTTAATGCCTGCAGCTAGTTATGCTGAAACCCAATTAGCACCAGTCATTGTGACAGCAGATCTTCGTGAAGCTACAGAACAAGATATGCCTACCAGTATTGATATCAAAAGCAGTACTGAGCTTCAGGATCAAGGCGCTATACACCTTGATGACATTCTCCTTAAAACGCCAAACGTAAACTTCTCAGGACAGAGTTCCCGTGCCCGTCACATTCAGATTCGTGGCATTGGTGAAAGAGATGAATATACTGGTGCGCCAAATTCAAGTGTTGGTTTTGCCATTGATGATATTGACTTTAGTGGTATTGGCATGACGGGTAACCTATTTGATGTGAAGCAAGTTGAAGTACTTCGTGGCCCACAAAATACACGCTACGGACAGAGTGCCATCGCAGGTTTAATTAATATCCAAACAAATGATCCAACAGCAACACGCGAAAGCATGATTGAAGCCTCTGCGGGTCAAGACAATTTAAAAGAGCTTGGTTTCATGACTAGCGGCCCATTTAGCTCAGAAGCGAATGCCCCGCAGTATCGCATCTCGGCATTTAAACATAAGAGCGACGGCTTCCGTTCTAATGAGACGCTAAACCTGACTGATACCAATGGACGTGACGAGCTTAATCTACGTGCCAAGTTCCGTATCACACCTAACAACGATACGAAAGTTGATATCTCGTTAGTTCATGCAAACCTAGATAATGGTTATGATGCTTGGGCTAAAGATAATACGCTAACGACCTTAACTAATGAACCTGGTAAAGATACTCAACGCTCTAATGCTGGATCAGTCAAGGTTTCTTGGAAAGGTAATGCCAACTATGAGCTTATCTCAAAAACAAGCCTGGCATTTTCAGATATGACTTATAGCTATGATGATGACTGGACAGCCACTTCAGGTGGTACTTTCCAAAATGACAAGCAACGCTCAACGGCAAGCCAAGAGTTACGCTGGGTATCAACACCGCAGTCGCGCATCAATGACAGTACCGATTGGCTTGTAGGTGTTTATGCATCCAAACTAGATGAGTCTAACCAAACTGAGTATTGGGGGGCATCATACAGTAACTACACACTAGATAAACTGGCTGCTTTTGGTCAGTTAGATTACTCAATCAGCTCTAAATCTACGCTGACAACGGGTGCACGAGCAGAGAGAAACTCGAGTCTATTCAGCAACAGTGCTGGCGAAGTATACTCTCCCGGTGAAGCTTTATGGGGTGCTAACTTAACGTACAACTATAAATACAGCGATACTTATACTGCTTTTGCAGGCGTGACTCGTGGTTATAAAGCAGGCGGGTTTAATGCTGGTCAACCAGCAGGTACCGATGCTAAATACCTTAGCTACGATGCTGAAACCCTAATAAACTATGAGATTGGTTTAAAAACCAACTACAGTGCCATTGGTCTACAAACTAATATAACCGCGTTCTATATGGATAGAACCAATCCACAGTTTGATGGTTACACCTATGATCCTGCTTCAGGAACAAACTGGGTTTTCTATACCGAAAACCTTGATAGTGCACAAAACTTTGGTTTAGAAGCGGACTTTAACTTCCAACTTAACCCAGCCTTCAACACCTACGGAAGCATTGGCTTAATCCAAACAGGAACATCAGGCACACCACTTAACAGCTCATTTACCGTTGACGGTCGTGAGCAAGCACATGCTCCAAGCTACCAAATCAACTTAGGTGCTAAGTATCGTGCTAGCAATGGTTTTTTTGCACAGACTGACGTAACCGCAATGGATAGCTTCTACTTTGACAATGTACATAATGCTAAATCAGAAGCTTACCATATCATCAACGCTCGAATTGGCTATGAAACAGATGCTTATGAAGTCTACCTATGGGGTAAAAACCTAACAGATGAAGCTTATGCAACTCGTGGATTCCACTTTGACTTTAATGCTCCATACACTAATCCTTCAACTTACACTCGCCTAGGCGACCCAAGACAACTTGGTGTAACCGCTAGAGTATATTTCTAATACTCAGTTAAACTAGGGGCTCTTAAACGAGCCCTTTTTTTATCTCTAAATTTATAACACCCAAACATAGGAAGAACGATGAAAGTTTCAATCGATATTAGTATGTACCCTTTAAGAGATCAGTTCTGCCAGCCGATTATTGACTTTATTGAGCGCATTGAAAAACAACCTAATATTAGCATTCAACGTAATAGCATGAGTACGCAAGTGTTTGGTAACTACCGTCCAGTGATGGATGCAATAGACAGTGAAATTTTGCATGTTTTAGAACAAATTCCAGAAACGGTTTTTGTCCTTAAGTTGATCGGTACAGATAGAGAGAAGGCCAATATCCATGCCTGTTGATGAGAACCTATTTACGTCCATCATTAGCTCTCTACTCGGTCAATCTGGCTGGGAGTGGCTGGCAGCAAGCTTAGGTATTATCTATGTGATACTCGCCTCTAAAGAGTCCATCTGGTGCTGGCCAACAGCGCTATTAAGTACCTTGATCTATACCCTACTGTTTTGGGAAGGCCAACTACCAATGCAGTCTATCCTTAACGCCTACTATATGGCGATGGCGGTCTATGGCTTTATATTATGGCGTAAACAGGCTGAGTCTGAAAACACCCTCAGAATAACTGCCCGTCCAATCAAGTTCCATATAATTTTTGTTGGTACAGGGGTCGTGTTAACAGGGTTGATTGGATTCTACTTATCAAACAACGCTGAAGCAAGAATGCCCTACTTAGATGCCGCAGTTACCGTATTCTCGGTAATGAACACCATCTTAATGGCGCGAAAGGTTATTGAAAACTGGCTCTACTGGATTGTGATTGATGCGGCAGCCATAGTGCTCTATCTGCAAACAGGTTACTACGTGACCATTATTATGTTTTTAGTCTATCTGGTTCTGGCGGTTTACGGATATTTGAACTGGAAAAAGCTTCAGCAGAAAGCGGCTTTAGCGACTTAAACCCTCTAAACCCTCTAAACCAACTAAGCCACTTACAACAATCACTCTAGTCAGTTTTAGATTAAAATCGACTAGGGTGGTTCATCCACACTTGTAAATCACTCTCTCCAAGTACATTCATTTGAAACAACACCACTCGATAAACCAGTCGTTCCAGAGCTAAATCTGGTAATTCATGTTTTTGGCTATAAACAGTTTTAAACACCTCAGCCTGCTCGCCATCCAACAGATACTCAAGCAATACCAACTCTAAGGCCTTAGGCCCCCAGACAAACGCATCTAAATCTACCAGCGCCAAGTTACCATCTTCAAGCTGCAAAAACTGATCCCAACGAAGATCGGGCATAATCAATTGAAAATCATCCAAGCGTAACTGATCAACCAAATCAACAGCACTCACGGCAAACTCATCCGTCCGTTGCTCTGCAAGACTGACTAACACTGACTTAAGCCGAACTTGCCACTGGTCTATCGTTGCCCGCTGGCTCTCTGGTGTGGCAAACACAGGCCCCGCAGTTTCTGAACTGCTTTGATGTAAAGAGGCTATATGCCCCGCCAACTGCTCAACCTGCTGATTGGAAATAGTTAATGGATCAAGTGCATAACCCTGAATAAAATCCGTCAATATAAATGCAGAGAAATGATCATCTTCAGAGACCTCACAAGAAGCCGAGACAATTAATTTTGGCAGCCTACAAAGGGATCTATCTGCAATAAGCTCATAAACCTCATCATAAGACCCCAGTGCAACGGGCAAATCTAACGAGAATAGGGATTTCATTAACTGCCAAAATACCGATGATAGGCACTTATTATGGTCACACAGCTTGAGAAACTGTTGCCCCCCCCCCTGCTCAAAATGCCAAAGCACATGTGTGCTGTCTGCAAAAGACTGCTCTATAGGCACTACTTCATCAATCTGTGCAAATAGATAGTGATATTCAGGGGAGATACGACCTATAAAAGGTACTGTGATTATCTGGCTCATAGGGAGAATATTACCACGCTTGATTTTGATTTAAACTGGATTTAAACGCCTGACTAATAGACTTTGCGAGATTAACGTTTATAAAGTTTGGTTTTTTGGCTATAATCATTGAATTATTTTTTAGGTCAAAATTTGACCGAACAGAAAGCCGACTTAACTAAACACTATAAAGCCCTATCACGGGGCTTGAGACGCAATAGAAAAGGATCAATATATGAACTTAGATCAAGCTCGTTATTTCATGGTAGAACAACAAATTCGTCCATGGGATGTACTTGACCCAAAGATTCTTGATTTACTAATGGACACACCGCGCCATCTATTTGTTGAAGTTGGAAAAGAAGGCCTAGCCTATAGTGATATTGAGTTACCCATTGGTAATAATCAAGCGATGATGCACCCACGCGTGGAAGGCAAACTTCTGCAAGCACTAGATATCGACGCTGAAGACACCGTTCTAGAGATTGGGACAGGTAGTGGTTATCTAACCGCATTAATTGCCAAACAAGCTGCTTCTGTTACCACAGTTGAGCTTCACGAAGCACTACAGAAAACCGCTAAAACCCGCTTAGCAGATTTTGACAACATCACCTATCAAATTGGTGATGGCGCGCAAAACTGGAATGATGGTCAAGACTATGACGTAATTATCCTAACGGGTTCAGTTGAAACAATTCCACAAGGCTTTAAAGAGAAATTAACCCTAGGTGGCCGACTATGTGTAGTCGCAGGAAAAGCTCCCGTAATGACCGCACAAGTCTTAACCCGCGTCAGCAACGACGAGTGGGAGCTAGAGAGTCTGTTTGAAACAGAGCTAGCACCATTAACAAATAGTGCTAAAGGCGATAGTTTCGAGTTCTAATTTCGAACACCTAGTTTAATCCAATCCAAAAAGGCCAGTTATCTGGCCTTTTTTGTGCCTCCCCTGCTTTTATGCCCTTTAGGGTACAGAATCTAATTCTAGACTATGTATAAAGACTAAAAGAATCTACTACAAAACTTTATGACCAAATATAGCTTAACAACCTCAATTATCATTTGAGATTCTAGAGCAATATGCCCAAACTTCATAAGCAAAAAACCAAATATTAAATTCAACTTTGCCGCATCAGCATCAATCCAATGAGTAGCTATATTATCAAGCTGATCAAGTGTTAGATAAACCTCAGAACCCAAATAAATATTGCCTATCAAACCAAATAAGATACAGAAAAAAATATGATTAAACTGAATATCATAAAACTAGGTTTACTACATAAGTTTGCTTTAACAGGAATGTACCATAGCAAATCTAGTTCGATTCAAATATATTTCATGTAGTATTTTCAATAATCTGTACCAGAAAAATAGTTGAAAGATGACATACAACAGAGTCATCTTTTCACGGTACTGCACAGAAATATTGGCATCCACTCGTCCATTGGCGTGGCCAACAAGTACCCACTGATCATGATATAAAACACGACTGGAAAGTAAAATGCTTGCCGAGTCATGGCTGGCGGCCATTTTTTTGTCTCTTTGGACTGTTCTTCAGTATATAAAAGCTTTTCTTCCACAACTAATGTCCTCACTAAAATTCTGATTACCGCGCTTGAATACCCCCATCCTGTTCGACAGAATATCCAATACCCTGCATTCAATAAGTATATTGACCTGTCCATAGAATTGAGGAAGATGAACATAACGAAGTGCTTGTAGCATGGGTATTAAAGAGTTTCTAAAAAGGTCTATAGAAGCGAAGGGATTATTGACGATATTGAAGCATGTGTTATGAATAAAACCTTACCCCCCCTGCTCAAAATATCTAGGCACAAAAAAACCCGCGTTAGGCGGGCTTTCAACAAACAATTTTAGCGAGCGTTTTTGTTCAGATCAAGGCGGTCTTGGGTGAAGTTTAGTAAACTAAACGAACCAAAGACCAACGCAGAGCTGGGCAAAACAAGCCGCTAAAAAAAATTAGTTTTTGTCTTGATCTACAATTTTATTCGCTGCAATCCAAGGCATCATTGTACGAAGCTTCTTACCAACTACTTCAATACCGTGCTCTGCGTTGTTACGACGCGCAGCAGTCATTGATGGGTAACCAGACTGACCTTCAAGGATGAACTGCTTAGCATACTCACCAGATTGAATGTTCTTCAACGCAATACGCATTGCTTCACGAGACTCAGCGTTGATAACCTGAGGACCAGTAACATACTCACCGTACTCGGCGTTGTTTGAGATTGAGTAGTTCATGTCAGCGATTCCGCCTTCGAACATTAGGTCAACAATTAACTTAAGCTCGTGTAGACACTCGAAGTATGCCATTTCTGGCTCGTATCCAGCTTCTACTAACGTATCAAAACCAGCTTTAACTAGCTCAACTGCACCACCACAAAGAACCGCTTGCTCACCAAAAAGGTCAGTTTCACACTCATCACGGAAAGTTGTTTCGATAATTGCAGTACGTCCACCACCCACACCAGAAGCGTAAGATAGAGCGATCTCTTTTGCATTACCAGAAGCGTCCTGCTGAACAGCGATAAGGTCAGGAACACCCCCTCCACGTACAAACTCAGAACGTACTGTGTGACCAGGTGCCTTAGGAGCAACCATGATGACATCAAGATCTTTACGCGGCGCAACTTGGTTATAGATGATTGCAAAACCGTGAGCAAATGCTAATACAGCACCTTGCTTGATGTTAGGCTCAATCTCTTCTTTATAAAGAACAGACTGGAACTCATCTGGCGTAAGAAGCATAACAACGTCAGCACCTGCAACTGCAGTAGCAACATCAGCAGTCTTAAGGCCGTAACCTTCAGCTTTAGCAATAGATGAAGAACCAGCACGTAGACCAACAGTGACATCAACACCAGAATCTTTTAGGTTAGCTGCGTGAGCGTGACCCTGAGAACCAAAACCAATAATGGCTACTTTTTTGCTCTTGATGATTGATAGATCACAGTCTTTATCGTAATAAACGTTCATTTAAGTTATTCCTTAAAATTTTATGAACATAAAACAAGTTTTACATTCAGTTGTTAATATTAATATTTAATTTGGATTTGGTGCCTGTCACTCAGTAACAGGCATTGGTCGAGGCCGTGTTTAAACGTGTAAACACTTCTCGCCGCGCATAACACCCATGGTTCCTGAACGCACTGTTTCTAGAATTAATCCAGAATCAATCGCACTGATAAATGCGTCTAGTTTTTCAGACTTACCAATCATTTGAACCGTGTAGGTTGTCGCTGTCACATCGATAATATCCGCACGGAATATATCAACTAGACGCTTGTACTCTTCGCGCATATCACCTGTTGCTGAAAGCTTGATTAACATTAGCTCGCGCTCAATATGCACACCTTCTGTTAAATCTAAAACCTTTACAACATCAATCAGACGATTTAGGTGTTTTACAATCTGCTCAACTTGCTGAGATGTACCACTCGTCACAAGTGTTAAACGAGATAGAGAGTCATCTTCTGTTGGTGCTACCGTTAAGGCATGAATGTTATAACCACGAGCCGAAAAAAGCCCTGATACACGAGATAACGCACCTGATTCATTTTCAATTAGCATAGAAATAATATGTTTCATCTTATTCTCCTATACCAAAATCATTTCGTTCAAACCAGCACCGGCTGGAATCATTGGATAAACGTTCTCTTGCTGATCTGTAATAATGTCAACAAAGACCAAACGGTTTTTGTACTTCTCAGAGAACACTTCTTCTAACTGAGATTCTAATGTCGCTGGATCATCTATACGAACACCCACATGACTATAAGACTCAGCCAGCTTAACGAAATCAGGTAGAGACTCCATATAAGACATCGAGTAACGACGCTCGTAGAAGAACTCTTGCCACTGACGAACCATACCCAAGAAACCATTATTTAGGCAGATGATCTTTACTGAAAGACCGTACTGTAAACAGGTTGATAACTCTTGAATATTCATCTGAATAGAACCTTCACCTGTAATACAGACAACGGTTGCATCCGGATGCGCCATCTTAGCGCCCATTGCTGCTGGTAGACCAAAGCCCATTGTACCAAGACCACCTGAGTTTAACCAACGACGTGGTTTATCAAACGGGTAGTATTGTGCTGCAAACATTTGGTGCTGACCCACATCAGAAGCAACATAGGCATCACCCTTAGTCGCATGCCAAACGGCTTCAACCGCCGCTTGCGGCTTGATTTTTGCACCCGTTGTATCATAACGAAGGCAGTTTGTTGCACGCCAGCCGTCTATCTGGAGCCACCAGTCTTCTAAAGCTTTTTCATCACTTGATTGCTTAGACTTATCTAAAACAGCGATCACCTCTGTTAACACCTGTTTAACAGGCCCAACAATTGGGATGTCGACAAGGACGTTTTTAGAAATAGACGCAGGGTCTATATCAACATGAATAATCTTTGCGTCAGGACAGAATTTTTCTAAGTTACCCGTTACACGATCATCAAAACGTGCACCAATGGCAATAATAAGATCACTGTGATGCATTGATAGGTTTGCTTCATAAGTTCCGTGCATTCCCAACATACCAACAGACTGCTTATCTGAAGCTGGGAAAGCACCCAGCCCCATTAGCGTCTGTGTAATTGGGAAGCCTAGTTTATGTGTCAGCTCAATGAGCTCTGCTGACGCATCTCCTAAAATCACACCACCACCAGTGTATAAAATTGGTCGCTTAGCAGAAAGCATCATCTCAACGGCTTTCTTAATCTGTCCACTATGGCCTTTTACCACAGGCATGTAGGAGCGCATATCAACTTCTTGCGGATATTCATAGGTGCTTTTGGCCATTTGTACATCTTTTGGAATGTCGACCACAACAGGGCCTGGTCGGCCAGTTGTTGCTAAATAAAATGCTTTTTTGAGCGTAATAGCAAGGTCATCGACATTCTTGACCAAGAAGTTGTGTTTTACGATAGGTCTTGTCACACCAACAGTATCAATCTCTTGGAATGCATCTAATCCGATCATGCCTGTAGCGACCTGACCCGTGATACATACCATTGGAATTGAATCCATATAGGCTGTTGCAATACCAGTGACAGCATTCGTTGCCCCTGGTCCTGATGTGACAAGCACCGCTCCTGGTTTACCTGTAGAACGCGCATAGCCATCTGCAGCATGTACCGCAGCTTGCTCGTGACGCACTAAAATATGGTTTAATTTTTTAGCGTCCGTATCTAGGGCATCGTAGATAGGCAATACAGCCCCACCAGGATAGCCCCATATATGTTCTACACCCTCATCTTCCAAATAATGTACAAGAATTTGGGCACCAGTCATTTCCACAACATCGGTCCTCTCTAAGTTATAACGTCCCTCCCCCCTGCTCATTTTTTTGGCACGGAGTTTAACCCGTAAAAATTGGATATTGCAGGCGGAGAATTAACGATATTTAAATATAAAAATTTACACCGAATTTTTAGCGTAAAGAAAAAGGAGGATTATATAAGATTTTGCTACTCATTTGAACTCTAAGCGGTTCTTTTTTAGTGCATTTTGATGCAAAAAAACCACTTATTTTATAAGGCCGGCAGCAAGGAGGGGAATTTTAGGCGTTATATTCACTTTTAAAAAGGAATTTACGGTAGTGTTGTAACTCATCTATTGACTCTAAAATATCTGCTAGAGCAAGGTGCGCACCGCTCTTTTTATGCGATTGATAAACCTTTGGCGCCCAACGCTTGGCAAGCTCTTTTAGCGTACTGACATCTAAGTTTCTGTAATGAAAATAAGCTTCTAATTCAGGCATTTGACCGACCATAAAACGACGATCTTGCCCAATACTATTACCGCACATAGGTGATTTACCCGCAGAAACAAAGGGCTTTAGAAACTCTATAGTCTTCTGCTCCGCTTCTGCCATAGTCACTTTACTGTTTAATACACGCTGAGTTAAACCTGAGTTTCCGTGATGCGTTGTACACCACTCATCCATCTTATCAAGCGCTTCTTTAGGGGTTTGTATCGCAAATACTGGCCCCTCTGCAAGAATGTTTAACTCACTGTCTGTCACCACCGAAGCGATCTCAATAATAAGATCTGTTTTCGGTTCCAAACCCGTCATTTCTAGATCAATCCAAATTAAATTCTTATCAGACTTCATAAAAGATTCTCTTTTCACATACAATATGCGTTTATATTAACTAATTATCAGAAAGAAAACCATGAACTGGATTACACCGCTATTTTTAATCGCTCTCTCAATCAATCTACTCATCGAAGTTTGGTTAAATATTAAAAACCAATTTCACATAGGTAAGCACCGCGATACTGTGCCTGAAGAGTTCAGTGAAGTAGTCACCCTTGAGGCACATCAAAAGGCCGCTGACTATAGCCGTGCAAAACTTCAGCTAGGTCGTTTAGGTCTTTTTTATGATGCTGCTATTTTGGTATTTATGACCATAGGTGGCGGTTTCCAAGACCTGTATAGCATCTGGTTAACAGCTGAGCTCTCTCCGATTTGGCGAGATATTGCTTTCTTGCTTTCTACCTTGTGGATTCTTTCGCTGCTACACCTACCTTTCTCTGTGGTCAGCACCTTTAAAATTGAAGAAGAGTTTGGGTTTAATAAAACCACACCTACCAAATATCTAACCGATCTATTTAAACAATGGGTGTTAATGCTGATCATTGGCCTGCCAATTATTTGGGTCGTTTTAAGCATTATGAATAACTTTATCGACCAAGCTTGGTGGCTTTATACTTGGGCGGTTTGGATGACTTTTCAGTTTACTCTAATGTGGGCTTATCCTAAGTGGATTGCCCCCATCTTTAACAAGTTCTCTCCACTAGAAGATGAAGAAATGAAGCAACGTATTACCAAACTGTTAGAGAGAACGGGTTTTGAATCTAATGGTATCTTTGTGATGGATGGTTCCTCACGTTCTGGTCATGGTAATGCTTATTTTACGGGTATGGGGAAGAACAAACGTATCGTCTTTTTTGACACGCTACTTGAAACTTTAACACCAGAAGAAGTTGAAGCTGTTTTAGCCCACGAACTAGGCCACTTTAAACATGGTCACATTCGCCAGCGATTAATTGAGAATACTGTACTAACATTGGCAGGACTTGCTCTGCTTGGTTGGTTAATTCAGCTTCCTGAGTTTTATTCAGGCCTTGGTATGTCATCGCAAACACCCGCGATTGCGTTACTACTATTTATGACAGCGGTACCTGTACTGTTCTTTTTTATGGGCCCTATTAGTGCCATGAAAAGCCGAAAGCATGAGTTTGAAGCTGATGCATTTGCGGCAGAACATGTGGGGTCAGAACATCTAATCTCAGCACTGCTTAAAATGTATAGAGACAATGCGAGTACATTGACGCCAGATCCAAGCTACTCTGGTTATCATGATAGCCACCCCCCTGCTAAGATTCGTATTGACCATTTAAAGTCACTTTCAAACAGCCATACCGAAGCGACAAATAGTGCCCAAGAAAGCATCAAACAACAGAGTAAAGGTGAGTAGAAATGTCAACTGAAATGACCCATGCACAAACATTGATTCATCAACATTGTAAAGACATTCAAAAAGGCTCTAAAGCCCTCATTATCCCTGCGATAGAGAGTAATCTAAGCCAGTTAGATGGTTGGAATACGCCACTGAATTATGCTGAGATCAATAAAACCTTTAGCTTTAAAAACTATCACCAGACTGTTGCTTTTGTAAATGCAATCACTTGGTTAGCTGGTAAGCAAGATCATCACCCAACAATCTGCTTTGGCTATAACAGTGTCACGGTCACTTTAACGACACCTAACGCCAAAGGCCTTTCGCAAAACGATATGATTATGGCGGCTAAAATCAATCACTTATTAAGCTAGCAAGCCTCGTTGAGTGGTCAAACACAGCAATCCCGTTAAAGTAAAATCAGCAGACAAGGTTATTAAAAACTTATGGCAAAACGTAAACTCACCCAACAGCAGAAACGTCGTGTTAGCAATCAGCTAGATAAACGTAATAGTGAGCACAATGGTAAAAGTAGTCAGTCAGATAACTCTCTATTGGGTGCTGAGCAGACAGGCTTAGTTATTACCAGTTTTGGTAAGCGCGTTTTAGTTGAATCTGCAACGGGAGAGCATTATCGCTGTGCTATTCGTCAACATCTTGGCAAGCTTGTCGCGGGTGATGAGGTTATTTGGCAAACCGATATTGAAGAGAGTACTGGCGTTGTGATTAGTGTGCTTCCCAGAAGACATGAGTTAAGCCGTCCTGGCTTCAGAGGTCAAACTCGTATGATTGCGGCCAATATCGACTTTATTGGTATTGTGATGCCTGTACTGCCTGGTATTCATCCTGATATGATCGATCGTTATCTTGTCGCTGCTAACCAGCTAGATATCCCTGCTATTATCGTTATCAATAAGGTAGATCTACTATCAGGGGAAGAGGACTGGGAAGACATCGCAGCCCTGCTTGAACCTTACGCTGAACTAGGTATTGAGTTACTCCCTGCATCGACCATCTCTAATGCGGGACTGCAAGATTTGCAAGAGTTTATGAATGGTAAGAATAGTGTATTTGTTGGGCCATCAGGTGCAGGAAAGTCCTCTCTAATCAATGCACTCATTCCAGATTTAGGGATCCGTGTCGGAACACTTTCTGAATCAACAGGACTTGGAAAACATACGACCACCAATAGCATCCTCTATCACCTTCCCAGTATTAATGAGTCTGACCAGCATGGTGGTAATCTCATTGACTCACCCGGCATTCGCCAGTTCAGCCCTACCCCCTGTCCATTAAATGAGTTGGCTTGCTACTACCCTGACTTTTCACCATTTCTTGGTTTGTGTAAATACAACAACTGTACCCACACCATAGAGCCTAACTGTGCAATTAAAGACGCTGTTGATACCGGTCATATCGCCTTAAGCCGCTATCAAAGCTTTCAGCGTTTACTTGAAGAGTTTAAGAGCGAACCTGAGCACTAACAGTCATTTTATAGATGACTATTTTTGATCATTGACCAGCGAACCAAACGGAAGCACCATAAAGTAAAAGTATCGTGCCAAATATAACCGCTGCCCAAAATAGAAATACCCAAGCAATATGCACTGGTTTCTTAATTAACTTCAAAACCAGATAGCTAATGACAGTAATAATGACCACTAAAACCCATATTCTAATCACAACAAACCTCTCCCTATAGCCCTATAAATTATTTTAGGGGCAGCACATCATTTTAATATAATTCTAAGCTAATTCACAAATGGCTACATTAGAATCACAAACTGATTCTATTTAGCCATAAAAGCACTTAATTACCTAAAAATGTCTAAAAAAATTTATAAATTAATGATTTCACCATGAATTCTTGCCTTTTATAGCAAAGTTTATAGTTGCTATCACTGGTTGTTACAGCTTTACAATAAATATTCACCATTGCTCCAACTTTCCACCTTGACTCCAATGTGCTTTTCGACTGTAATAGCAATCAGGGATAAGGCCCTAACTATTTTTAATAGTGCTTTAGGAGAGTACAATCATGAAAAATACAATTATTGCTCTAGCTGCGGCTGGATTAGTTTCTTTTGGTGCAACTGCAACAGCTGGTAACGCTGAAGCTGGTAAGTCTGTTTTTGCTACTTGTGTAGGTTGCCACGGTTCAGCTGCTGAAGGTGGTGTTGGTCCTAAGCTAGCTGGTCAAGCTGCTGCAGATATCGTTTCTAAGTTAAATGACTATAAAGCTGGCAAGCAGAGAGGTCCTATGACTTCTATGATGGCTCCAATGGCTTCTGGTCTATCTGATACTGATGTAGCTAATATTGCTGCATACGTTTCAACTCTATGATTTATAGAGCTTAAGTAAAAAAGCCGTCATTTATGACGGTTTTTTTTTGCCAAAAATAAGTGAATCATCATATAAATTATATTAATAAGGGTTGTTAAGTTTCTAGCTTGATTTAATAATTAACATCGCTTTAAATAGGCTGACACAATTACTTATCCACCCCAATTCAATAAAGTGAGCAACAATGAAAAAACTATTAATTGCATCAATGGCAACAGCACTACTATTTTCAGCTTCAGCAAACGCAATGGATGCACCTGCTAAACAGGCTACTTGCGTAGGTTGTCACGGTGCAGACGGTAACAGTGTTGTACCTAACTTCCCTAAACTTGCTGGTCAGCACGCTGCTTACCTTGAGAAGCAGCTTAAAGACTTCCGTGGTGGATTCCGTAAAGATGCAACAATGGCACCTTTTGCTGCTGGTCTATCTGATACAGACATCAAAGAGCTTGCAGCTTGGTTCTCATCACAACCTACTAAATAAGAACTTAATTATTTAGTTCTAACCTAGATTTATTTTAGGTAAAAAAAAGGCGCTTTTAATAAGCGCCTTTTTTTGTGCTCGAAAGAAACCTGACTACAGAAGTACTTTTTCAACCCTCCCCTCTTTCAAATTTTCAACAAACTCTTTCTGCCAGTTGTCACCTAATGTACTTTTGGCGACTTCAACAACAATATAATCCGTCTTCATGCCTGTCGTACCTTCATATCGATTTAGACCTTGCTGACAAGCAGGACAGGATGTCAAAATCTTAACATTGCCTTTTTTGGCTTTTGAGTCCCCTGTTAACTCCATAATGCCTTTCTGCAGCTCTTCAGTTTTTCTAAAGCGTAACTGAGTCGCAATATCGGGACGTGCTGTCGCTAAGGTTCCTGCCTCACTACAACAACGTTCTGACAATAGTACATCATCTGTCTTTAAAAGTTCTTGAGCCACTTTTGTACCATCTTGCTTTTTCATTGGATCATGACATGGCTGATGGTATAGATATTTGGTACCCGTGGCACGCTCGATACCCATACCTTTCTCTTGTAGATATTCATGAATATCTAGTAAACGGCAACCTGGGAAGATAAGCTCAAACTCATACTTAAGCAGCTGATCCATGCAGGTTCCACAAGAGACAATAACTGTTTTGATATCCAAGTAGTTCAAGGTGTTTGCAACTCGATGGAACAAAGCACGATTCTCCGCAGTAATCTGAGCACCCTTATCTGCTTGACCTGCCGCTGTCTGCGGGAAACCACAACATAAATAGCCAGGTGGTAATACGGTCTGAGCACCTGTTTCAGATAACATCGCAATCGTTGCTAGGCCAATATCACTAAACAGACGCTCTGAACCACAGCCTGGGAAGTAAAATACAGCATCAGAGTCTTCTGTGACTTTATTAGGGTCACTAATAATAGGTACAAGGTTAGGCTCCTCTACCCCCATTAACGCACGCATCGTTGCCTGATTTGGCCCTGTATTGAGGGGTTTACGAACGAAGTTAATCACTTGCTGTTGAATAGGCGCTATTTTGCTTGATTTAGGAGGGATATCACTCTCTTTACCCAACAGCCCAAATACCTTAGCCACTTTATGCGCTAAGGTAATACCAATAGCGCTCCAACCAATCATGGTTTTACGCAATACTTTAATGGTTAAAGGATGCTTAGTATTTAAGAAGAATAACGCTGCTTTAATCATAATCGATGAACGCTTCTGGCCCATATTGGTCAGAATATTTTTCATACGCATGGAGACTTCACCAAAGTCGATATCAACAGGGCAAGGTGCCTCACACTTATGACAAGTCGTACAATGATCAGCAACATCATTCATAGCTTCAAAGTGCTGTAATGAGATCCCGCGGCGAGTCTGCTCTTCGTAAAGAAAGGCTTCAATGACCTGACCCGTCGCTAAAATCTTATTACGTGGTGAGTACAGTAAGTTTGCACGCGGAATATGTGTCTGACAGACTGGCTTACATTTACCACATCTTAAGCAATCTTTAATATCGTTATTAAGCTCATCCAACTCACTGGCTTCTAGAATAATTGCTTCTTGATTCACTAAACTTAGAGAAGGCGTATAGGCATTATCCAAGCCTGAACCTGGCATTAACTTACCTTTGTTAAAGACACCATTAGGATCGACTCTATTTTTATATTTAATAAAGCTCTCGACCTTAGAGACTTCAAGGTATTGATACTTAGTTAACCCAATACCATGCTCACCAGAGATTACCCCACCTAAACGAGTGGCGATCTTCATAATGCGATCAACAATGACCTCTGCTAAATGTACCATCTCATAGTTGCCAGAGTGGACAGGAATATTAGTATGGATATTTCCATCACCCGCATGCATATGCAGTGCTACAAATAGACGTGCTGTACGAATATTGGCATGTATTTCATCTAAACGATTCAGCATTGGCTCAAAATCGTGACCCATAAAGGTCTCTTGAATGAACTGCTTCACCTCTTGGCGATAGGAGATCAAAACTTCTCTACGCAAGAAGAGAGTAAGCAGCGTATCATCTGCTCTAATCTTAGACTGATCAGCCTCTGGAATTAATACTAAATGGTCAGAAGCTAGCCCTTCAAGACTCTCTAGCAGACCCGTCCAGCGGGCTCTAACAGCCTGCAGCTTATTTTTTGTGTGCTCTACCTTATCTTTAAAGAAAGCCGTTGGCCCCTGTGCATCTTCAAAATCATCTTCCTGATCAAATTCTGGGATATCGCCTGAGAAATAGGATTCATAATCCGTTAGGATATCGAGTTTATTTTTAATCGACATCTCAATATTGATCTGCTCAATTTCGCTATTGTACTCATTGAGTTTTTCAAGCGGGATGACCACATCTTCATTGATCTTGAACGCATTGGTATGTGCAGAGATTGCTGCTGTACGTGAGCGATCCAACCAGAAACGTTTTCTAGCTTCATCCGAAACGGCGATAAACCCTTCGGCATCGCGTTTATTAGCCAGTTCAACAATTGCAGTACACGTTTTGGCAACCTCAAAACCGTTCTCACCACAAATATCCGCCAATAGAATCATCTTTGGCAGCTCTTTACGATTGGCTTTGGTATTGTATTTAACCGCACGGATATAACGGTCATCCAAGTGCTCAAGACCCGCTAGCAAAAGCCCCTCTTTCTTTTTGGACTCAACGTAATCAATAATCTCTTCAATCGCTGGTACCGCAAGACTTAAGTCCGTACCAAAAAACTCCAAGCAAACGGTTCTGGTATGACTTGGCATACGATGAAGAATAAAGCGGCTTGAGGTAATTAATCCATCACACCCCTCTTTCTGAATACCAGGTAGACCACTTAAGAATTTATCCGTTACATCTTTACCAAGGCCAGCTTGTCTAAAAGAAGAGCCAGGAATTTCTAGGCGCTCTGCCTCACCAATTTGAGTCGTACCATTTTTTTCAAAACGACGAATATCAAAAATGACTGTCTGCTGGTCCTGTAACTTACCCAAGTTGTGATTTACACGCTCAACCTCTAACCACTTAGCATCAGGCGTTACCATTCTCCATGAGGCTAGGTTATCCAGCGTTGTTCCCCATAATACGGCTTTTTTACCACCCGCATTCATTGAAATATTTCCACCAATGGTAGAGGCATCTTGAGAGGTTGGGTCAACAGCAAAGGCATAACCTGCACGTTCTGCTAGCTCAGAAACACGGCGTGTGACCACACCTGCGCCCGTCTTAACAGTCGCCACTTTACCAATCTGTGGCAGCTCAACCTGCTCAACTAGTCCAAGGTACTCAAGCTTCTCAGTGTTAATCACCGCAGTCATTTCATGCAACGGGATGGCTCCACCGGTATAGCCTGTTCCCCCACCACGCGGAATGATCGTCACACCTAAATCAATACAGGCTTGTACCATATCAATAACTTGCTGCTCTGTATCGGGTGTTAAAACAACCAGCGGTAACTCAACACGCCAATCTGTTGCATCCGTTGCATGAGAGACACGCGCTAAGCCACTAAAATCAACATTGTCATCTGGACAGACCTTCTTTAAACGTTTTCTGACCTTAGCTCTTAATTCAACCTGAAGCGGAAACCACTCTGCAAAATCATCAACAGCACCGCGAACTGAATTTAATAACTTCTCAGCTGTTTCGTTACCATTCAGACGCTTTTCAACTTCATTCAGACGGTGAAACAGCGCTGCGATCAATGCATCTCGTCTCTTAGGATTTTCGATCAAGTCACTTTGAATATAAGGATTTCTTGAGATTACCCACATATCACCCAACACTTCAAATAGCATTCTCGATGAGCGCCCTGTGTTTCGACAGTCACGTAGAGACTGAATAACCTGCCAACTGGACTCACCTAAAAATCTTAAGACAATCTCTCTGTCTGAGAAGGAGGTATAGTTATATGGGATTTCACGAATACGTTTAATCGGACTTGGGTTCATAGGATTACCTAGATTCTCTTAGAAATAAGGGATTTAATAATACAACAGGATTTTGGACAGGGGGGGTATCTCCCCCCCCCCCTGCTCAATTAACGACGCTTTGTCTGTTTTTTCTTTTTCTTAGCTTTAAACTGATCATCATCAGCGCCATTTCTTTTGTGACGGTGTAACTGTTTATTTTTACGCCCTTCGAAAGGGTTAACAGTTGCTTTAAATTCAATCGTGATCGGCGTACCAACCCACTTGAATGCCTTACGGAAAACATTCTCTAAGTACCTAACATAGGCCTGAGGAAGTTTATCAACCTGATTACCATGCACAATCACACGAGGTGGATTCAAGCCACCAAGATGAGCATAACGTAACTTAACACGACGACCACCAATCAGTGGTGGCTGGTGATCTAAAACTGCTTGCTCTAAGACGCGGTTTAAATCTGAAGTTGAAACGCGCTTAAATGCAGCCATGTGAACGGCATTCACCGTTTTAAACAGATCCCCAACACCCGTACCATGTAAAGCAGAGATAAGGTGCTGTTTTGCATAATCTGCAAACGACAAGCGGAAGCTCAGCTCATGCTTAACTTTTTTACGCTGAAACTCGTCTAAGTTATCCCACTTATTAACGGCTAGGACCAGACCACGACCAGATTCCATCGCTAAACCTAGCAGTGTAAGATCTTGATCTGTTAGACCTTCTGAACCATCAATAACAAGAATAACTACATGAGAGTCACCCATCGCTTCAATAGCTTTTATGATACTGAATGTTTCAATTTTTTGAGTAATATTTTTACGACGACGAACACCTGCCGTATCGATCATTGTATACTCTTGACCATCTCTTTCAAAAGGTACAAAAATACTATCTCGAGTAGTACCAGGTAGATCGAATGCGACAACACGCTCTTCACCGATCATTCTGTTAATCAGCGTTGATTTACCTACATTCGGACGACCTATAACGGCAACACGAATACCTGGATGATCATCTAAGTCTGCCTCATCAGACTCTTCAGCCGTAGGTAACTCACCCAGTACCTTATCGATACAAGCAACAACATTATCACCATGCGCAGATGAGATTGCTAAGGGTTTACCTAAACCTAGTTGGAAGAAATCTGCAGTTGCCACGTCATGATCATGACCTTCAGCCTTATTCACAACGACCTGAATGGGTTTATCAAACTGTCGAATGTATTTAGCAATCTGTTCATCAGCAGGTACAAGACCCTGACGACCATCGACTAAAAATATAATAGAATCGGCCTCTTCAAGTGCAGATGAAACCTGACCCGCCATTAGCGGATCAACCCCATCAACTTCACCGCTCAAGCCACCCGTATCAACAACGATATAAGGGCTGCTGCCCATTCGGCCAGTGCCATACTGACGATCTCGTGTCAGCCCTGGAAAGTCAGCAACAATTGCATCACGTGTACGCGTCAAGCGATTGAATAAAGTTGACTTACCTACATTAGGTCTACCTATTAAAGCAATAACCGGTTTACTCATTGAGTGCTATACCTATTTAAAAAAATTAATCAATTTATCTAATAAACTGAGATCGCCATGCTCTGCTTTAAACAGCACCAAATTAGAAGGTTTAACTTCATAGCGAGTAATTGTTCCCTCTCCATCTAGAAGAGTAACATTTTCATTATCGACTTTTACGCGTAATATCCGATTACCATCGCCATAGTCATTACTATGTTTAACACGAGCGGTCTCAATGCCTTGTAACTTATCAATCCAGTGTAAATAGCCCCAGCTATCGGACACCAATAACTCATCTTTATAGAAGTTTAAGTCGCCAACTAAACGGTTTTTCAGGGCTTCTTGCTTCCATAAATTTGCACCATTGACTAAGTCAAACGCATGCAACACATCCGTGTCATCAACGACATAAATAGTAGATCCATCAATGACAAAATCACTGTAACCTGAGACCTCTTTAACAAAATAGAAATTACCATTCTGAGGGTCAATTGCCACTAATTTACCGTGAAAACCAAGCGCAAATAGACGATCATGCTGAATAACCAAACTTGCTTGAACATCAATCATTCGCTCTAGGTCTGTTCTGCCTTTTGGAACAGCGATACGTGCCTCCCAAAGCAGTGCACCAGACTGTGCAGATAGCGCTTGAATAACACCACTCTCCCAGCCAACAAAAAGATTGCCTTCATTATATAAAACAGCTGGTGCACCACGTAAGGACAGGTTTGGCATCTGGTGTTCAACGACCCAGATAATTTCACCCGTCGCGACATCAACCGCATAAAGTTTTCCATCAACAGTTCGAGTAAATACCTTACCTTCAGCAATGGTCGCATGGCTCATCACTTCGCTAGATAGCTGAACTTGCCACTCTAATTGACCACTATTAGCCGCCAAAGACATTAGCTGGCCTTTTGCAGATCCTATAATTAGCTGATCACCATGCTTCGCAGGCCCCGATACAATTGGAGATGAGAATTTTGATTCCCAAACAACCTGATCTTGCCAGCGAGTGGTTGCTAGTTTTTTCAGAGCAACAATGTGTCCTGTCGCGCCAGCAACATATAAATTATCTGCGTCTTCAGAAAAAAATAGCCCTTCAGAATCTAGGTTTGGCATAGTTTCCATCTTAACCTGCCAACGCTTATCTAAAGCATAGTGTGAATCTAATGGAGCAAGTACAGTAGGCTCTTTCATCACTTTAGGGGTTGAACAAGCCGTCAACACAATAGAGAGCAATCCTATATAAGCGATTCTAATTTTCATTTCCTAAAAACAACCTTTATTTGTACTGTTTCAAACACCATTGAACATTTCATTATTAAATGGTAACTACTGTGCAAGATCGTCTAATTGCATTTGTGCTAAACCCATTAAACTTTTTTCAGCTTTTATATTAGAGATAACACTGGTGAATGCAGCTCTAGCTTCACCTTCTTTTGATTCTGCTAAAGCTACTAGGCCCGTTACGTAGTCAAGGTTTGCCTTTTCAGCACCCTGCAGATTTGCTTTTGTCAACGCAGATAAACTTTCACGAGCTTTATCAAAGGCCTTCAAATCAATTTGCACTCGTGCGATCGTCAGATGAGCTGCATTCTTCAACTGGAAATCTTTTGCATGTGTTGTCACCCAATTTAGCTGGGTTAAAGCCTCTTCTGCCTCACCTTTTTCAAGACTATACTTTGCATATAACATCGCAGCTCCCACTGCATATGGGCTATTAGGTTGCTCTTGCATTAGCTTAAGAGCTTCTCTTGAAACTTCACCAAAAGACCCTTGCTGAGCATTCATCTGCAAGATTTCATACAGTGAAGAAGCATTTGCTGAAGAAACATACTGAGTGTTAGTCCAATAACGCCATCCTGAAAAAGCAATCACACCTACTAATAACAAGCCTAAAGCCTGTGTACCATTCTTTTTCCACCAAGTTTTAATTGCCTCAACTTGTTCTTCTTCGGTTTCGTAACGACTCATAACTCAAAAAACCCTTATCTAATATATCTACTAAAAAAATTAACACTAAACTCTTTCGAGCCTGATTAAACAGCCAATAACTGCTTTATATGGACCGTCAAATCATCCCAAGAAATTATTTGTTGTTCTGACTTTTCTCTCAAAGGTTTAATTGAAACAACCTTATCTTCAACCTCTTGCTCACCTAAAACGATGGCATAGCTTGCCCCAGATTTATCAGCTTTTTTAAACTGACTCTTAAAGCTACCACCACCACAGTTCATCTGAACATTGACTTCAGGCAAGGCATCTCTAAGCATCTCTGAGATAACCATTCCAGGACGTTCTACTTTATCGCCTACTAAGACAACATAGAGATCAGGTTTGGCAATCATAGGTACTTTATTATGATCCATTAATAACGCAGTCAGTCTCTCAACCCCCATAGCAAAACCAACCGCTGGTGTTGGCTTACCACCAATCTGCTCAACGAGACCATCATAACGCCCACCTGCACAAACCGTACCTTGAGCACCTAACTCGGTGGTCACCCACTCAAAAACTGAACGATTGTAGTAATCTAATCCACGGACTAAATTTGGGTTGACGACATACTCAATACCTAAGTCATCCAAGTGGGATTTCAACATTTCGAAATGCACAATAGATGCTTCATCTAAGTGATCAATGAGTTTAGGCGCCCCTTCAACAATAGACTTTAAATCTGGATTTTTAGTATCTAAAATTCTAAGAGGGTTTGTTCCTAAACGTCTCAAACTGTCCTCATCTAACTGATCTTTATAATCATTCAAATAAGCAACTAACAGCTCTCTATAGGCAACTCGTGATTCCTGGCTCCCTAGAGAGTTAATTTGCAACTCCAAATTATCTAGGCCGATTCTATCCCAAAGCCTAGCCGTCAATACGATTAGTTCTGCATCTACATCAGGTGTTGCTAAACCAAAAACTTCAACACCTACCTGATTAAACTGACGATAACGCCCCTTTTGAGGTCGCTCGTAGCGGAACATAGGACCAGTATAAAATAACTTTTGAATTTGATTGTAAGCCAACCCATTCTGTACAACTGCACGAACACAGCCGGCGGTTCCTTCAGGTCGAAGGGTTAAACTCTCATCATTTCGATCCGGAAAAGTATACATCTCTTTTTCAACGATATCGGTCACTTCACCAATAGAGCGACAAAACAGTTCTGTTTTTTCAACGATAGGTAGACGAATAGAGCGATACCCATACTGTTTAAATGTTTTTTCAGCTGTACTTACTAAATAATCAAAAGCATCTGCACCCTCACTATGGATATCATTCATACCTCGAACCGCTGAAATTTGCTTTGCCATAATCACTCTTTACTCTTTATTAGTTCTTAACTCTTAAATAAACACCATCAATTAAAACGGTATTACTTCTCTAATTTATTATCTATTCTGGGTTTTTCCAAGACTATACCTATAGACTTTTCAGTAGCAGGTGCAGAGCTAAGTGCACGGTCTAGCACAGGCATATTAATCCAAACTAACAGTACAATTAAACCAGCTATACCCATAGCAAATAAGCCCTTAAATAAAGCCGTATTAAAAAGTGGCTTATTAGCAGGACCACTATAACGTTGCACCGAATGTAGCTCGCTACAAACACTATTACTCTCTGGGAAATAGAGTTCAAAAACATCTGATTCTATCTCCAATAGAGCAGCATAGTTTCTGACATAGCCTCGTTCAAAAATAGTTAAGTTTGTAGGATTAAATGAATTACCCTCTAACTTTTCAAGTTGCTCAACCGACATATTAAGCTGACTAGCGACTGTATCTAAGCTCAGCCCCTTAGCTTCACGTGACTTTATAAACAGTTCGTTTAAAGGTACTTCAACAACTGTCACTTCTGATTCGCTAGCCATTCCCTTATTCCTTTTAGACAACACTCAACTTATCTTCTCACAGCAGGCTTAAACTATACTCGCTGTACCGTTCTTTTGGTTCTATCTGAAACCTTACCTGCCAACTGTCCACAAGCAGCATCAATATCTTCACCACGTGTTTTACGAACTGTCACATTTACCCCCCCCTCTTCTAAAATAGCTCTAAAACGATGAATTGCATTATTAGAAGAGCGCTTATAGGGCGTGTTTGGAAATGGGTTAAATGGGATCAAGTTCACCTTGCAAGCCAAGTCACCAAGTAGATTAACGAGTTCATGCGCATGTTCATTGCGATCATTTACCTGATCCAACATGACATACTCTATAGTGACATGCTTTTTACTATGTCCTCCTTCAACATAGCAATACAGACTTGGAATGAGAACCTCTAGAGGGTATTTAACATTAATAGGTACCAACTCATCACGCAGTGCATTATTAGGTGCATGCAGAGAGATTGCCAAGCTAACATCAACTTCAGCTTTGATCATATCAATAGCAGGCACCACACCCGCAGTACTAATCGTCACTCGACGCTTAGACAAACCATAGGCAAAGTCATCCATTAATATACGAGCGACAGGAAACGTATGTGTTACATTGAGTAGTGGCTCCCCCATTCCCATAAAGACGACATTAGAGATACGACGTTCTTCTTTTGGCTTACAACCTAGTGCCTTATTAGCAACCCACATCTGAGCAATGATTTCCCAATTCTCAAGATTGCGATTAAAGCCTTGCTGCCCAGTTGAACAGAAGCTGCACTCTAAAGCACAACCAACCTGAGAGGAAATACACAGAGTTCCACGGTTTTTTTCAGGAATAAAGACCGCTTCAACCGCATTGTCATTATCAACTTCAATCAACCACTTGATAGTGCCATCATCGGAGTGCTGTTCTTCAATAATTTTTGGCGTACGAACCTGTGCAACCTGCTTTAATTTCTCACGCAAGGCTTTGCTCAAGTTGGTCATTTCATCAAAGTCACTTTCACCAAACTGGTGAATCCACTTCATAATTTGAGTTGCGCGAAATGGCTTTTCGCCAATTTCAATAAAGAAGGCGCCCATAGCCTCTCTATCCATCCCTAAAAGATCGACTTTACCCTTAACCTTTGCATCTACAACTTCAACGCCAATCGCGCCGACTGAATTATCTTTTTCCATTAAGCTCTATCACACAACTCATTAGAATTAAAGAAATAGCCAATTTCTCTTTGTGCACTCTCTGGCGAATCTGAACCATGCACTGAGTTCTCTCTTAGCGACAGAGCAAAATCTGATCGAATAGAGCCTTCCTCAGCTTTACTTGGATCTGTTAAACCCATAATTTCTCTATTCTTAACAATGGCGTCATCGCCCTCAAGCACCTGAACAATAATAGGCCCAGAGGTCATATACTCAACCAGCCCTTCATAGAACTCTCGCCCGTCATGCTCAGCATAAAAGCCCTGTGCTTCACCCTGCGTTAGACGCTTCATCTTAGAGGCAACAACACGCAAACCATTCTCTTCAAATCGCTGAGTAATCTGGCCTATTAAATTTCTTTTTACTGCATCGGGCTTAATGATTGAGAATGTACGTTCCACGTCGGTATTCCTTATAAAAATTTGGTCGGACTATTTTAACAACTATTAACCAAAACTGCAGAAAAACAAAACCCGGCACACTGGCCGGGTCTCTTTGGTCTTGAAATTGGTTTTTCAGCTAGACGGTAAATGACTCGCCACAACCACAACTGTCTTTTACTTTAGGGTTTTTAAAGTCAAAACCTTCATTCAAAAGACTCTCTCGAACGTAGTCAATTTCCATACCATCAATATTTTCTAAGCTTTTACGATCAACAATCACCTGAATACCAAAGCTTTCAAAAACAGAATCTTCCGTAGCAACCTCATCAGCATAATCCACAACATAAGAGAAGCCAGCACAACCACTCACCTTGGTAGATACGCGCAACCCAATACCGTGTCCACGCTTTTCAAGCATTTTGCTAACGCGCTCTGAAGCGGCTTCTGTTAATGTTACTGCCATTCGTTTACCCTGTTATTTGTAAGATTTAACTAAAAGAGATCTCTTTTGTCTCATCTTTGCATACATTATCCTTGTTATCAACAAGGGTCTGTAGCGTAATATCTTCTAAAAAGGATGCAATCATACCACTTAAGCCAGTCCATAAATGATGAGATAAACAACGCTCACCACCATGACAATTCACTTTACCTTCACATTTACGCGCATCAACCGATTCATCAACCGCATTAATAATATGACCAACAGAGATTTCAGAAGCCTGACGACTTAAACGATAACCCCCGCCTGGTCCTCTAGCACTTGAGACCAATCCAGCTTTCTTTAACTTAGAAAATAGCTGTTCTAAATAAGAGAGAGAGATGCCTTGACGTTCAGATATCAAAGATAAAGTGATCGCACCTTTATCCTGATTTAGTGCAATATCAATCATTGCGGTAACCGCATAACGCCCTTTTGAGGTTAATTTCATGTTCACAAGCCTAGCTAATTTAAAATATGTCGAAGATTTTATAATAACCCACTAATTAACTCAAGTATTATTCACCCTTTTTAGCATTAACTATGTGTAATATCCGGTTCAATTACAAACTAAATATCACTCTGCTTCAAATGTGCCGCTTGAACTGGATCATCTGGCTCCATCACTACACCATCAAGCTTAGGCAGACTCATATCAATTGACTCTCCACCTAACTTTGCTAATTCGTCAGCAATTTTTTCTAACTTCTCATCCTGAGCCTGAATATGATCAAGCAAACCATAGATAGCTTTTTCGACAGGATCGGCCATCTCTTGGCCAACCCCATAAGCATCAAAGCCAATTTTCTCAGCCATTTTAGCTCGTCGAGTATCCAGGTCTTTGTCCTTCTGCTCAACCTCACGACCAGGGATACCAACAACTGTTTTACCCGATGCGACATCCTTTACCACAACCGCATTAGAGCCTATACGTGCATTATCACCAACCTCAATCGGCCCAAGTACTTTTGCACCCGCACCCACCACAACGCCATCACCCAGAGTTGGATGACGCTTACCTTTCTGCCATGAAGTTCCACCAAGGGTAACTCCGTGGTAAAGCGTACAATCATTACCAATCTCGGCCGTTTCACCAATCACCACGCCCATACCATGATCAATAAAGAGACGTTCACCGATCTTTGCCGCTGGGTGGATCTCAATCCCAGTAAACAGCCTTGCAATAGTTGAGATAAATCGAGCTAACCACTTTAACTTCATACCCCATAATGAGTGCCCGACTCTATACCATAAAAGAGCATGCAGACCTGGATAGGTTGTCAGTACCTCAAATGTATTACGAGCCGCTGGATCACGATCAAAGACACAACGAATATCAGATCTTAACCTTTTAAACATCTTTATTTTTCCCTGCCATTTCAGCTTTTCTTTGTGCTGCTGACAAGATCCCTCTCAGGATATCAATTTCTTTAACATCTAACTCTGTTCGATTAAACATACGACGCATACGACGCATAAAACGGGCATTTTTATTAGGGTCTAAAAACTCAATATCTTGCAGCGTTTGAAACAAGTGATCATAAAACCCTTCTAGCTTATCTGTGCTGGCTAGCTTTGCACGATCATTTTTACTCTGCACGGACTTAATCTGCGAAGCCATTAAACACTCATAGGCAAACACTTGCACTGCCGCACTGATATTCAAAGAACAGTAAGTTGGATTAGATGGGATGTGCGCAAGATAGTGACATTTATCCATCTCAGCATTCGTTAATCCAGAATTTTCACGGCCAAACACCAGAGCCACCTCAGCTTCATCGGCTAATTCAAGTGCCATTTGAGCGGTTTCACGCACACCTACTTGAGGCCATGAGACCTTTCTTAAACGTGCACTTGCTCCAAAGACCAACTTGGTTCCCACCAAGGCTTCATCAAGCGTATTAACAACGCGCGCGCCATTCAGGATATCTGCCGCACTTGACGCTCTTGCCGATGCCACAGAACTAGGGAACTCTTTAGGGCTTACTAAGACCAACTGACTGAGTCCCATGTTTTTCATTGCTCTTGCAATCGCTCCAATATTACCTGGATGTGATGTTTCTATTAATACAATTCTAATATTCGCCAAGGCGGGGTTGAGAGTGTAGTCTTCATTCATACTTTCTTTCCGTTCTTTCTAATTCAATTCAACTATAATAGCGCTATTATTACATTTCTAACCGCGTTATCAACAATAAGCATGACGCTATACAAATACAAAGGCCACTATGCACCCTCTACTGAATATCGCTACCATCGCTGCCCGTGCTGCTGGCGGCAACATTATGCACCACCTTTCACGTATCGACCAATTAAACGTTGAACAGAAGGGAATCAATGACTATGTCAGTGAAGTGGACAAAGAAGCTGAAAGAACCATTATCACCACTATTAAAAAATACTACCCTGATCACGCAATCTTAGCGGAAGAGAGTGGCGTTCAAAAAGCTAAAAAGACTAAATATGGTGTTTCAGAAATCGAATGGATTATTGATCCTCTAGATGGCACCACTAATTTCTTACACCAATTCCCTCAGTTCTGTGTCTCTATTGCCATCAGAGAGAAGGGTCAACTTCAGCACGCCGTTATTTATGATCCCGTAAGAGATGAGATGTTCACAGCATCTCGTGGACGTGGTGCATTTCTAAACAACCAACGATTGCGTGTAAGCCAGCAGAAAACCCTAGAAAACTCACTTCTAGCAACAGGCTTTCCATACCATGATTTTAGTTATATCGATAGTTACATGGCAAGTTTAAAAGCGTTTATGATCTCAACTTCGGGTATTCGTAGAACGGGTTCTGCGGCACTAGATTTGGCTTACGTTGCTTGTGGCCGTGTAGATGGCTTCTGGGAGTTTAACTTAAAGCCTTGGGATATTGCGGCGGGTTCTTTGATTATCAAGGAAGCTGGCGGGCTAGCAACAGACTTTAAAGGGGGAGAAGACTTCCTAGAGAGCGGAAACATTATGGCAGCTAACCCTAAGCTGTTTAAAGAGATGGCTCAAACTATTACAAAAACAGTACCTATTGAACTACGCAAGTAGTCCTAACTAAGCAAGTTGTGCCCACAAACCACTGTGGGCATACGCCGACTCCCCCCCTATTCAACACGCATCTCTTCAACATAGATCCCTTTGCACACATTAGCCTGTTAAATCACGCTAACGAAAATGACATTAAGATTGCGTCTTCGCGCACCTCAACCAACTCCATCAAGACCTCATCCCAAACATTCGCACGATAGTAGCCTTTACGGACACCATCTCTAGAAAACCCTAATGACTCATATAACTTTGCAGCAGGTTCATTAGACTCACGAACCTCTAATAAAATAATTCGATAATCATTTTCCTGCAACTTCTCAACAATTTTATTGAAAGCAGCCCTGGCGACCCCCCCTCCCTGAAATTCTGGGGCAACACAGATATTCAAAACGTGTGCTTCATCTAGTACAGGCAAGATACAACAGTAGCCCAAACAGAGGCCTTCTGAACTCTGAAAAAGATAATTAAGCCCCTGCTCAATACTATTTTCAAACCCCTTCTGCGTCCAAGGAAAATCATATGCACGCTGCTCCACCGCCAACACCCAAGGGATATCAGAATCTTGCATATTTTGTAGATAACTAAAAGATGACAATGACGAGTCCTAACAATATAAAACGATAAAATAACCGCATCTAATTGAGTGTGCTCGACATCATAACAGACTGATAAAAAGACTGTTTGGCGTATGGATCAGAGAGCATAGACTCTAGATCAGGTACACTAATAACTTGCACCCCCTCTTGTAACTGCTCTGAGATAAGGTGCTCCTCATCCATGGTAAAAACCTGCTCAACACCTAATTCAATAATTTCTTCCATCGTCTCAAAGACCATATCCTCAGAAACTAAGTTAGCGGTATCAAAAAATACCACACTCGATTCACCCCAATTAAAAGCATGCATAATATTCTGCCAAAGTAACCAAGCAATATTCTCTTCATTCTGCCAAACCGAATCTAAACCCGAGCCAAGAACAACGACACTAACTAACTCTTCAGACGAAGTTACTTGAGAGGTCTTATATTCAGCAGATGGTTCCTGAATAACAACCTCCGGCTCTCTCCCAGAAGGTACAACATCTTTTTGAGCAGGGGGGGTCAATAGACTAGTCTCTGCAACGATATTAACTTCAAAAGCTTCTTCAGAAACTGCTTTGATCTCTATAGAGTGGCTTGTGGTTAAATCATGAGATGGATCTGAAATTGAGCCCGAAACTAGATCTAGAGAACCTGCACCTACCTCACTCTGAGCTTCAGCTTGATTTAAAGTTCGATTAGAAACTTGATCAAGTGCCTCATTAAGCACTGGCTCTAAAGATACATCCAACGGTACTTGCTGCGGCAGAGAGAACTCTATATCCGTTCTAGCCTGCCAGTTAACACCACCGATCTGCTCAAACAATGCAGATGAAAAACGAGTTTTAGACATGAACTTCAGCCATCCCATATTAAAAGACCTCAGCAAAAGCCAAGGTCTTATTGAAACAGCCTACAGATAGTAGACCGCTAGATAATTTTACGCTTCAGTCTTTAAACTGCTGCTTGTGGATGTGCTTTAGCGCTACTGTCTACAATCTTATTCAATGCATTAACATAAGCCTTCGCAGACGCTAAAACAATATCAGTATCAGAACCTTGGCCATTCACAATACGCCCACCTTTTTCTAAGCGCACAGTGGTTTTACCCAAAGCGTCCGTACCATTTGTGACATTGCTGACAGTGTACAACTCTAATGTTGCGCCTGATCCGACTAAAGACTCAATCGCTTTGAAGGTTGCATCAACAACCCCTGCACCGTCAGAAACCGCACTTAGCTCTTCACCCTTAACCCACAAAGTAACTTCCGCCTGACAAAGTTCGCCTGTCTCCGTTGCCGCCTTTAGAGAGACTAAACGGTAGATCTCATTTTCAACACGTTGATTATTGTTATCAGTCACAAGAGACTGTAAGTCTTCATCAAAAATTTCGTGTTTGAGATCTGCTAACTCTTTAAAACGCACAAAAGCATCATTTAGCTCTTGCTCAGTTTCAAAATCAACCCCGAGCTCCTCAAGACGTGTTTTAAATGCATTGCGCCCAGAGTGTTTGCCCATCACCATCTTATTAGTGCTCCAGCCAATATCTTCGGCACGCATAATTTCATAAGTCTCACGATGCTTAAGAACACCATCTTGGTGAATACCTGACTCATGCGCAAATGCATTTGCACCGACAATCGCTTTATTTGGCTGTACTGCAAAACCTGTAATGTTTGAGACGAGGCGTGATGTTGCTAAAATCTCTTGTGTATTAATACGACTATCAACATCAAAAATATCCTGGCGCGTTTTAATTGCCATAACAACCTCTTCTAATGCAGTATTGCCCGCTCTTTCACCAAGACCGTTAATAGTACATTCTACCTGACGTGCGCCATTACGCACCGCGGCTAAAGAGTTGGCGGCTGCCAAACCTAGATCGTTATGACAGTGCGCTGAAAAGATCGCTTTATCCGAGTTAGGAATTCGCTCGATTAGGTCTTTAAATAGCTGACCAAACTGATTCGGCACGTTGTAACCGACCGTATCAGGAATATTAATCGTGGTAGCGCCCGCATCAATGGCTGCTTCAATCACACGACATAAAAAATCTAGCTCTGAACGACCAGCATCTTCTGGTGAGAATTCAACATCATCCGTAAAGTCACGCGCTCTTTTAACCGCCCAGACTGCACGTTCAACGACTTCATCCGGCGTCATGCGCAGTTTCTTTTCCATATGGATTGGAGAGGTGGCTATAAAGGTATGAATTCGTCCTGCATTGGCAGGTTTAATCGCTTCTCCTGCTCGAACGATATCGTTCTCTACTGCACGAGCCAACCCACAAACAATACTATCTTTAACAACGGATGCGACAGCCTGAACCGATTCAAAGTCTCCTTGGCTAGCGGCAGGGAAACCCGACTCAATAACATCAACTCTTAATTTATCCAACTGCTTGGCAATGCGGACCTTCTCTTCTTTGGTCATAGAGGCACCAGGGCTCTGCTCACCGTCTCGCAAAGTGGTATCAAATATAACTAAATGATCTTTCATGCCTTATCTCCGTCATTGGGTTTAGCTGTTTCTAGTGATTCTGATACGTTACTTTCTGCTGTACTATTCTTCTCATTTGATTCACTTGATTCTGATTCAGTGGCCTGTGATTTCTCACGCGCCTCTTCATCTCTCTGCTGCTGGCGCATCGCACGTGTTTTCTTTAGGGTGACCAAAGTCACTACAGGGCCAGAAAAAGCGTAACCCATAAAAATAACAAAGAGTAAAACTGCTGGTTCTAACGTAATAATGACAAAGACCAACACAATGACCAATAGTGTTACAAAAGGTACCTTATCCTTTAAATTGATCTCTTTAAATGAGCTAAAACGTACATTACTCACCATCATAACGCCTGTAAATCCAGTCAATACAAGCGCAGCAACGGCTTCAAACCCTGTATTAAGTTGGTTACTTTCTACCACCCAGATAAGGCTGGCTAAAACTGCTGCCGCTGCTGGACTTGGTAGACCTTGAAAATAACGTTTATCTGCAATACCAACCTGTGTATTAAAACGCGCCAGTCTCAGTGCTGCTGCTACCGTATAAACAAAAGCAATCAGCCAACCTAGTTTGCCAAAGTCATGTAGAGCCCACTGATAGATCAGTAAAGAAGGCGCTAAACCAAAAGAGATCATATCGGACAGGCTATCGTACTCAGCACCAAATGCACTGCAAGAGTTTGTCATTCGAGCAATACGGCCATCTAAACCATCTAAAATCATCGCCAATAAGATGGCTATTGCCCCCATCTCAAACTGCCCTTGTATACCTGCAATTACGGCATAAAACCCTGCAAATAGCGCAGCAGTCGTCATTAAGTTTGGCAGGAGATAAATCCCTTTCTCAAAAGGCTTCATAAGATCACTTTATTACTTTAATTAAATATCACGATATTCTATCAATTTATTTTGCAGATCACAGTTTAATTCACTGCTACCCCCCCCTGCTCAAAAGGTCTAAACCTATATAAATAGACTTTGAGTTTTGGGCGTTTGTGCAAAATAAGAAGCAGCGCCTGCAAAAGAGATCCCGTCGATAAAATCCTCTGGCTTATACCCCATCAGATCCACCGACATTTGGCAGGCAGTCATTTTCACCCCCAACTCTAAACAGAGGTCTCTTAACTCTTCAATGGGTACTTGTCCTTCCAACAGCATGCGCTTTTTAAAACCCCAAGTTGCCAACATAGATGCACCAGGCAGCGTCCACACAAGACCAGGCAGTTTTCTGTTCCAATCAATTTCCTGCAACCATTCGGGGCCAACGGGACTTTTTACTACCATGCCGGGATTCGCTAAGGGAGAAACCTTTAAGCCACTACTATCTTTCAAAATGCAGTTCAAACCATAAAAGGTGAAATATAACTCAACCTCTTTATCCATTGCCGCAGCCGTACTGGCTAAAATAAAAGCGGGATACGCCCAATCCAGAGTTCCTTTAGTTTGGATAACACTAAACTGGTCTGGTAGATGCTTTATTTCTGCTAACTTTTCCATTTGACTACTTCCATCTTGGAGCCTTATCAACTTAAGGCAATCTACTCGATATTAAGTGCTTCGCCACACTTTAAAAATAATACACGGCTGCTCTTCTAATAACTCATACACTAAACACTGCTGTTGGCAAAATGCTGGGATATCTTGCAGGCCACCTTTATCCGTCGACTCTATATAGAATAGATTATCCAGTTCAGGGTTCTCTGCTAAGGATTTTTTAAGCTTAATAATCGGCATAGGACACGCTAAGCCTTTTGTATCAATTAATATATCCAACAAAACCTCCACAATAACTTGATATGCACTATTTATATAACATAAGCACAAATATACAATATTATCTTTCATTCACGATAGGTTACTTATAATAACTAAAAGCAACTCTAAAAAATGCAGTGTAATGTACCTGAATTTAAATGCTTTACAATTAAAACGGAGACAATAGTCAAATAAGAAGCTATGGAATACACCAAAACTCTCAAAATCAAAGTCGCCTTCATTTTCTTTGCTCTAGCGATATCAACATCTACCGTGCATGCCGTCGAGCTACCTGAGCTTGGTTCACAAGATTTAGTTGCCTATGATGTAGAAAGAGAGAAAAATTTTGGTCGTGCATTTACCTCTGCCCTGCATACTCAATACCAGCTAAATTATGACCCGGAAGTGATCAGCTATGTCCGCCGTATAGGCCATAAAATAGCCAGCCAGACGGGAGAACTTAGAGACTTTAGCTTCTATGTTATTAATAACCCTTCAATCAATGCCTTTGCAGGCCCCAATGGCGTTATAGGCATTCATACAGGATTAATTCAAGCCGTTCGCAGTGAAGATGAGCTTGCATCCGTCATAGCGCATGAAATTGCACATATTACCCAGAGACACCTATCTAGGCAGCACCTACAAAACAGTAGCCAAGGTAATTTAGCCAGTTTTGCAACCATACTCGCAGCGGTACTGATTGGTGCTTACGAACCGACTGCGGTCATGCCAACTATTATGGCAGGCATGAGCCTTAACATAGAGAAACAACTTAAAAACTCTAGAGAGCATGAAGCTGAAGCAGACAGTGCTGGTATTACTCTACTGCAAAAAGCAGGATACAACCCGCGAGCCATGGCCACCTTTTTCGATCGTCTCGCAAACAGTAGTCAAAATCATCTCTATCAACTACCAGAGATACTTCTAAGCCATCCTGTTACCGACAGTAGAATTGCACAAGCTGAAAATCGAGCCCAATTAATGATTAGAAAGCCCGTCACACAACAGGACAACAGCTTGGAGCTGATTCAACATAGACTGCTCCAACCCAAACAGATTACTAAAGACAATAACTATCTATTCACTGACCTCGAAATTGAAAGCAGATGTTATCTACAGAACCTATTAGCTATAAAGAGCAACAGCCATACCCCAAACTATGACTGCATTAAAAAAATCACTCAGGAGCACCCCGAACAGTCACTTTATACCAATCTACTTTTAGAATTGATAAAGCAATCAGATCATGTAAATGGCAACTTAAAGTTATTTGCACTCCAACAAGGCAGCTTTCAAATAGCACTCTTCCCACAAAATAATGCTACACTAATCCGTTATAGCGAGCTTCTTCTAAAACTCAATAAAACCAACTCTGCGATAGAGTTGCTCGTGCAATATACCAAAGGTCGTCGATATAAATACCTTATTCATAAAAAGCTCTCTGAAATTTATGCTAAACAACAACAGTTCACTCAAGCCTACTTCTATAAAGCTAAATCTGAATTCAATATTGGCAATTTAAAAAGAACCATTCACCTCTTAGAGCAAGCAGAGAATTACAACGTCTCCAAAAACAAAATAATGTCCAGACAAATAACATTGCTCTCTAATATTAGCAACAACTTATTGAAAGCTATCGAAAAACCCCAATAAAATCAATAAGCCATAAAATTTTATGTTCCGCAGATTAAAAATACTATAGCTGCAAATAGGGCAAAAACCTTGCGTTTAGTGCCTAACTGCGTAAGCTACGAAACTAAGAGCAAACAATTTTGTTCAAAAAATAAAATCCCAACATATAATGGGAATGTCGCAAGACAACTTTAGGAGGAAAGAATAATGCATTCTAAAATGAAGCAACTATTGACTGCCCTAGCAATCTCAACTGCCGTCATTTCAGCACCAACTTCAGCTTTTGCAGCTGGTTCTGGTGCATCTACTATTGATCAAGGTAAAAAGCTCGTTTTTAGCCGATCTAAAGGTAATTGTTTGGCTTGCCATGCAATTGCTGGTGGACAGCAAGCAGGTAATATAGGTCCTGCTCTCATCGCTATGAAATTACGCTATCCTGACAAGCAAAATTTAGTCAATAAAATTTCTGGAACATCTGATAGCCAAACCGTTCCCAACAGTATGATGCCTCCTTTTGGAAAGCATGGCATTCTGTCTGATAGTGAAATCAATAAAATTGCTGATTTCATTTATACTCTATAAATTTCAAACCTTAACTGGGAGTTAAAACTTATGAAACGCAGATCATTCCTTAAAGGAACATTAGCAACTGGTGCAGCAGCCGTAGCAGTTAATGCTGGTCTATTAGTACCAAATACAGTTCTTGCAAGCTGGAATAAAGACGCTTTTAATTCAAAAACACCTGAAGATGCTCTTTCAACTGTTTATGGTTCAAGTAATGCAACGATATCTGGTGATATTAAACTTAAAGCACCTGCAATTGCAGAAAACGGTGCTGTAACCCCTATTACAGTTGATGCTTCTGGCATCAGTGGTGTTGAGTCAATTGCCATCCTTGCCGAAAAGAATCCAATGCCTTTAGTTTGTGAATACTCATTTGCTGCAAGTGCAATAGGCTTTGTTTCAACTCGTATCAAAATGGGTCAAACAATGAATGTTGTCGCAATTGTTAAAGCTGGTGGTAAATTACTTAAAGCTGAGCAGGAAGTAAAAGTAACAATCGGTGGTTGTGGTGGTTAATCCACTCTAAACTTTATTTAAGTTTACGCTTACACAGCGATTAAAAAATTCGAAAAGGAAGTCATTATGTCTATTAAAATCAGAATGCGTGGAAAATCCAAAGATGGTATTGCGGTAGTAAAAGCACTTGTCAAGCACCCTATGGAATCGGGAGTGCGCATGAACAAAAAAACGAACAAGCCTTACCCTGCCAAATTCATCGATAATGTAGAAATTACCGTTAATGGTACAAAAGCGGTTGATGCTCAGTGGTCTGGTGCAGTTTCGGCTAACCCATATGTTGCGGTTAAAGTTAAAGCTGAGTCAGGTGATGAGATTGTTATCTCTTTAACTGACAACACAGGCGATAAAGGGTCTAAAAAACTTAAATTAAAATAATCTAAGCTCGTATGGTATCGGCTCTTAAGCTGATACCAATATAATAAAAACTAAAATATACAGAGCTCTCGGACGGAGGATTGGAATGAAAAACACATTACTAATCGCCTTATCTTTAGGTGTATCAGTTGCAGCTACCTCAGTAATGGCAACTACAATTGACCCTGAAAAAGATCGTCAACAATTAGTTGATTACTTTAAGGCAAAAAACCCAAATATCACACCAGATGAATATATTAATGGTGCTTATATTTATTCAGCAGACAAGATGGCTCAATGGGAAGCCGCTGAAGATTTCCCTCCATATTTAGATGAAATTGATGCGGGTGAAGAACTCTATAACAAAGACTTGGCTGTTTTCACTAAATGCTTTGGCTCAGATGTTTCAAAAATTCGTGTTAAATATCCTTACTTTGACGAGGTAGCAAAACAAGTTGTTACGCTTGAAGGGGATATCAATAAGTGTCGTACAGATGCTGGTTTAAAAGCATATAAATGGAAAAAAGGTGCTTTAGCGCAAGTAAGCGCTTATCTTGCATATAATGCCCGTGGCCAAAAAATTAATGTCAAGATTGAATCTGATGCCGCTAAAGCGGCCTATGCAGAAGGTCGTGATTTTTTCATTAAACCTCGCGGACAACTGAACTTATCATGCGCAAAGTGTCATACCTATAATGCAGGTCGTCAAGCGCGTTCAAATACGCTTTCGGCTTCTTTAGGGCATGTCACACACTTTCCGGTTTTCCGTGCTAAGTGGAAAGCGTTAGGTACATTGCATCGTCGTTATGAGGGTTGTCAGAAAAATATGCGTGCAAAACCTTATAAGGCTCAAAGTGAAACCTATCGTAACCTTGAGTTCTATCAAGCATATACCTCACAAGGTCTAGAAATAAATGGTCCTGGTTACCGCGAATAACTTCTAGATTCTATTAAAAGAACTCAGCCTTAGCTGAGTTTTTTATGCCTAGGATTGAGGGATAAAAAATAAAATATGGATCAGCTTATTCAGCTCTTTCCATAGATACAAAAAAAGCCAGCAATTAGCTGGCTTTTATAAACAGAGGGGCTGAAGGCTTATTTAAGCTCAAGCATCTGCTCACCTTCATAGATCCAATCAAAACCTTGACGAACCCACTTCTCAATACGTATCATTAACTCTGGATTATTTAAACCCATTTTTTGAGCAATTAAGAAAACCTTATCTTGCTCTTCTTTACCAAAGTGTCCATCTTTATAAGAGATTTTAATCATTTCTTGTAATGTAATAATTCTCACCTCTTTAGTGTCTAATTTAGTTAAAGCAGCATCGATATCCATAGCCCCCTTATCCAAATCAAACTCAATACCATGAGCTTCACTAAAATCTTTTAAATACTGAACTTCTTCTTCTGAGACATCATTATCTGCTGCTGCAAGATTAGCTGCCAAATCAAAGACAACCTGACGCTGTTCATGAGTTAATCTATCTGAAAACATACCTGTATTCTCCTAGAATCATCTGTGTTCTATTTGGTCAACATCACGTACAGCACCAAATGCTGCACTTGTTGCCATTGCTGCATAAGCACGCAGTGCTGCACTTACTTTACGTGGGCGCTCTTCAACTGGCTTCCAAGCATCTCTACCTTTAGCCACCATTGCTTGACGACGCTCTGCTAGAACCTCATCAGTTAAAGCTGCCTGAATAGTACGATTTGGAATATCGATCTCAATTGTATCACCTTCTTCAATCAATCCAATATTCCCACCCTCAGCCGCTTCAGGAGAAGCGTGACCAATTGACAGACCAGAAGTTCCGCCTGAGAAACGACCATCTGTTAACAGTGCACACGCCTCACCAAGCCCTTTAGATTTAAGGTAGCTCGTAGGGTAAAGCATCTCTTGCATTCCAGGCCCTCCTCTAGGCCCTTCATAACGAATAATTAAAGCATCACCTGGTTTAATTTTATCCCCTAGGATAGCTGCCACAGCAGCATCCTGACTTTCAAAAATTCTAGCTAAACCACTAAATTTAAAAATAGACTCATCTACACCCGCTGTTTTAACGATACAGCCGTCTAAAGCGATGTTTCCATAAAGAACGGCTAAACCACCCTCTTTGGTATAAGCATGTTTCATATCACGAACACAACCTGATGCAGGATCTTCATCAACATCCTTCCAACGCTTATTTTGACTAAACGCTTCAGTGGTTCTGATATTACCAGGTGCTGCTCTAAAGAAGGTTTCAACGCCTTCACTATCTGAGCGACGAATATCCCAAAGATCTAAAGCTGCCCCCATGCTTGAAGAGTGTACTGTTGGTACGTCTGTGTTGATTAGGCCACCACGTTCTAATTCTCCTAAAATACGCATGATGCCACCTGCGCGGTGAACATCCTCCATATGATAAGTTTTAGAGTTAGGCGCTACTTTTACAAGACACGGTACTTTACGAGAGATACGATCCATATCCGCCATGGTAAACGGTACTTCCGCTTCTTTGGCAATCGCTAATAGGTGAAGCACGGTATTGGTTGACCCCCCCATCGCAACATCTAATGCCATCGCATTCTCAAATGCCTTATAGGTTGCAATTGAACGAGGCAGAACAGAGACATCATCTTTCTCATAATACTGTTTGGTGATCTCCACAATACGACGACCTGCTTCTTCAAATAGGTGCTTACGATCTGCATGAGTTGCTAACATAGTACCGTTACCTGGCAGCGCAATCCCTAAAGCTTCTGCTAAACAATTCATTGAGTTTGCTGTGAACATCCCAGAACAAGAACCACAAGTTGGACAAGCAGAAACTTCTACACTTTCCACATCTGCATCAGAACAAGCATCATCTGCTGCCATTACCATCGCATCAACTAGATCTAGTTTAATCGATTCGCCACCTAGAACCGTTTTACCAGATTCCATTGGGCCACCGGTTACAAAGATGGTTGGGATATTTAGGCGCATTGCAGCCATCATCATACCCGGAGTAATTTTGTCGCAGTTTGAGATACACACTAAAGCATCCGCACAATGTGCGTTGGCCATGTATTCAACAGAGTCGGCAATCAAGTCACGCGAAGGCAACGAGTACAACATACCGTCATGCCCCATCGCAATTCCATCATCAACCGCAATAGTATTGAACTCTTTAGCCACGCCACCCGCTTCTTCGATTACTCTAGCCACTAACTGCCCCATATCTTTTAAATGGACATGACCTGGTACAAATTGTGTAAATGAGTTTGCAATAGCAATAATCGGCTTACCAAAATCTTCTGACTGCATTCCCGTCGCACGCCACAATGCACGTGCACCCGCCATATTTCGACCATGGGTACTGGTTCTTGAACGATATTCAGGCATTAAAAACTCCTTGTTTGATATGTTTGAAACATCATAGTGATGCCGGACAATTTAGACATTCACCATGAGACTGTTTATACTTACAAAATTATTAGGCTATTTTCGCACATTCATGCAGCAATCTGAATTAGATTTTATCAATACATTAAGACAATCCTCACGGTATATCGAACAGCACCGTGGGAAAACTTGTGTCATCTATTTACCAGGTGAATTAATGCTGGAAGCAGAATCGTTCAAACAGCTGACTCAAGACATAGGATTACTACATAATTTAGGTCTGAAAATTGTCCTTGTTATGGGTGCAACCGCACAAATTGATAGAGCCCTTCAGGCTCAGAATATCTCTTGGAATGTTCACCAGCAGTTTCGTATTACCACTACCGAGATGACCACTGTGTTTCAACAGACCATAGGCATGGTTCGTAGCCAGATGGAAGCGGTCTTTAGCCAGGCCAGTGCAATGCAAGCCAATCCACTAACGCTTATCTCTGGTAACTGGGTCATCGCTCAGCCTAAGGGCGTTGTGAACGGGGTTGATTTTCAACATACTGGAAAACTTAGAAAAATCAATCATCAAGCCATTTCTGCCAGCTTAGATTCTGGGCAGATCGTCTTGCTAACACCACTGACTTACTCACTTACGGGTGAAGTCTTCAATCTAAACACCTTTGAACAAGCTTGTGAAGTGGCCAATGCCCTTCAAGCAGATAAGCTGATGGTTTTTGGGAGTCATAAACAGATACAAGACCTACCTAAACAGATGAGCATTCCAGAGTTAGAGACTGTTTTAAATGCACCTAATAACGACCTACAAGGCCATTTTCTACAGCAGATTTCTACAACTAACCATCATGTTAAGCGTGTTCATATTATCAGCCAAGCAGAACCAAATGCACTGCTACCTGAACTATTCACACGCGATGGTCATGGAATACTTATCTTTAGTGATCGCTATCATCAACTACGCCCTGCCAGTATCGAAGACGTTGGCGGCATAATCGACCTTATCTCTCCTCTAGAAAATCAAGGAATTCTAGCAAAACGCTCTCGTGAGCGTCTTGAACTTGAGATTGATAACTTTATCGTCATTGAACGTGACCAACATATTATTGGTTGTGCAGCACTCTACCCAGCTTCGGTCTCAACGGGTGAGCTTGCTTGCTTGGCTGTCCACCCGAGTTATCAAGGTCAAGAACTCGGTTTAGAGCTACTTAAAGCGGTTGAGGCTAAAGCAACCAGTCAGCAATTGCAGCAGATTTTCTTACTCACCACACACACACATCACTGGTTTATAGAACATGGATTTCATCTTGAATCTACCTCTATACTACCATCCGAAAGAAGAACTTTGTACAATCTACAAAGACAATCCAAAGTACTACTAAAATCGCTGTCATAAGCAGCTAAAGCGAATAAATGAAAAAAATTACTGATATTAAAGACCGCTTCCGTGGATTCCTACCTGTTGTGGTTGATGTCGAAACAGCAGGTTTTAACTGTGAAACTGATGCACTTCTAGAGATGGCGGTAGTCATGGTACAGATGAATGCCGCAGGTCACCTTGTTAGAGGCAATACTATCGACAAGAATATCTTGCCATTTAAGGGTGCCAATATTGAAGAGGCAGCTCTAAAATTTATAGGAATGGATGATCCTTTCCACCCTTTTAGAGAAGCCATCTCAGAAAAAGAGGCTTTAACCGCTCTATTTAAACCCATTAATCACCAACTTAAAATCACTGGCTGTACACGTGCAATTTTAGTGGGGCATAATGCTTTTTTTGATTTAGGCTTTGTAAAAAAGGCCGCTGAACGCTGTAAGATAAAATCACCTTTTCACGAGTTTAGTACCTTTGACACCGTCTCTTTAGCAGGACTGGCCTATGGACAAACGGTACTCGCTAAAGCAGCTGTTGAAGCGGGCATGGAGTGGGACAATAAACAAGCACACTCTGCTGTTTATGACACAGAACAGACAGCAGATCTATTCTGTAAGATTGTTAATCAATGGCCATTATCCAAGTCTGAGTTCTAACCCCCCCCTGCTCATTTCTATTTTGTATTTCTAAACAGCACAAAACCTAAATCTTAGACATAAAAAAAGCACCCTCTGGGTGCTTTTTTTTTATAACAGTTTTAACCTAAATCAAAACTTAAGAAGCTTTACTTGAAATAGCTTCTGCCATCATCTTTTTAAGCTCTCCAGATTCTGCTAGCTCTAAAGTGATATCACAACCACCTTGTAACTCACCATCAATATATAGCTGCGGAAAAGTTGGCCAATCTTGATACTTTGGTAAGTGCTCAAAAATGGTTGCATCTGCCAAGATATTTACAAAAGCAAACTTCTCTTCAGTATCTGCTAAAGCCTGAGCCGCGCGGCTTGAAAAACCACAAGAAGGCATTTGTGGTGTACCTTTCATATACAAAACAACTGGGTTGTTTGAGACTTGACCATGAATTCTGTCTAATGTTTCTTGAACGATTGGGTCTTGGTTTTCCATACTATTTTCCTTACTTAAATCTTAACTTTATTAATTCCTAGTATTTTACTAGGTTATAGATGAAAAATATAGGGTTTTATTTCGTATTGTTTAATATTCAGTCATTATTAAATCGTTTTATCTACATGTTTTTGTAGCCAAAACTCTAATAAGGCCGCATGCCAAAGCTTGCTACCTTGAATCGCAGTGAAGCTCTCCTTCACTTCAGGATTCGCTAGCAACTGCTCCAATTTACCCTGATTAAAAATGCCGCGAGCCTTTGCTTGCGGAGAGGTTAGCAACGTTTTCATATAATCAAAAAACTCACCTCTGACATACTTTAGGGCTGGCATGGGAAAGGCCACTTTAGGGCGATCAATAATCTCATCAGGCACGATACCTCGCCCAATCTCTTTTAAGATATGCTTGCCATTATTCCTTACCTTCAACTCTGCGGGTGCAGCCATGGCCACTTCTACCAACTTATGATCTAAGAAAGGTACTCTCGCTTCTAACCCCCAAGCCATAGTCATATTGTCAACTCGCTTTACAGGATCATCAACAATCAAAGTCGTCACATCAAAACGCAAAACTTGATCTAGAAACTCATCCGCCCCCTCTTCTGTTAAAGCATCCCCGACAAATTGAGAGGTAACATCCTTAATATGATATTCAGGATTGACCACCTCAAGCCACTCTTGATGTGAGCGATCAAAGTAATGTGGTGCAAATGCGCCCACAGCTGCTTCTGGAGTTGATAAATCTGCATTTAAACCTGCCTGATGCATTTTAGGGTACCAAGAATACCCCCCAAAAACTTCATCTGCTCCCTGGCCTGACAGCACCACCTTAACTTTCTCAGAGACTTTTTCGGACAGTAGATAAAAAGCCACTGCATCTTGCCCAACCATCGGTTCAGACATGGCTTCTACTGCTTCATGCAAACGTGGAAGTACATCTTCATTTGAGATCAGATACTGATGATGATCCGTTTGATAGCGCTCAACGACTAAGTCCGAGAACTCAAACTCATTACCCTTCTCTTCTGGTGCATCTTCAAAACCAATCGAGAAGGTCTTAATATTTTCGATACCCGCTTCCGCTAACATGGCAACAAGAAGGCTAGAATCTAAGCCTCCTGATAGCAGAATCCCAACTGGGACATCTGCTGCAGTTAGGCGTTTATGTACCGCTTCTTTAAGGCTCTCATGAATTAAGTCGATCCAAGCCTGCTCTGTTTGTGGTGCTGGTTTACCATTAACTAGATTTTCTTGTGTCGCTTCTAGATGCCAGTAACGCTTTTTATACATCTGCCCATCTGGATTGATAATCATCCAGTGACCTGGCTCTAACTTACGGATACCTTTTAGAATTGTATGAGGCGCGGGGATCACTGCATGCAGTGTCAGTTGGTGATGCAGACCAATAGGGTCAATACTAGTATCAATACCACCACTCGACATTAATGCCTGTGTATTTGAGGCAAAACGTAAACCACCATCGACATGAGCATAGTAGAGCGGTTTAATTCCCATACGATCACGAGCTAGTAAAAGTTGCTGCTGATGGTCATCCCAGATGGCAAAAGCAAACATCCCCTCAAAATGCTGTACACACTCCATACCCCATTGACGATAAGCCTTAAGAATCACTTCGGTATCAGAATGAGATTTAAACTGCTGACCCAGCGCTTCTAATTCAACCTTTAGCGTTTGGTAGTTATAGATACAGCCATTAAAAACCAGTGTTAACTCACAGTCCAACATCGGTTGATGACCTGCATCAGATAGATCAATAATAGACAAGCGTCGATGAGCAAGCCCAACCTGCTGGTCTTGCCAAATCCCATAATCATCAGGGCCGCGTTTTTCCATCTCTTGCAACATCGTACTCAAGCGATCAACACTTGAATCCTGTCCATTCCAATAAACTTCACCACAAATTCCACACATAGCAACAACTCTCTTAACCGATCAACACTAAATAAGCGCTATTTTAACTGTTTCGCCCTTAAGTTAAAGGTGATTAAACCTCCAAAACCCAAAAGCTATACTTTTTAAGTATAAATACACGAGCAATCTATAGTCCTTTTTATGCCATTGAAATATATAAAAATCATTTTGTTTACCACTACTATATAATTTGCTACCCTAGGGGAAATTGTCTAAGTTTTAATAGGATTGAGCTTTTGATAAAAAGCCTGTCTACTCAGTATCTTCATACGCTCAAAATGATATTGATTTAACCTACTATTTGGAAAAAAACTGACTAATGATTCGCCAACTGTCCAAAACAACACTTTTAAGTGTTTGTCTCCTGATCCTTACGGCTTTTGGTTCAGTAAAAGCTGAAATTGTTTCACAGATTATTCAGCCTTCAAAAATCAAAGCAGTAGCTGATTATGTGGTGGGAGACCCAAATAAACCTGCAATACTGATTTTGCATGGGTTTTTAACCACGAACCAGTTTCACACCATCACAGCAATCTCTAATATCCTGCAAGAAGAGGAATTCTCAACACTGGCACCTAACTTAACACTCAGGATTCCACAACGGCGTGACTCCATTAAATGCAATTCAATCCATACTAATACGCTAGAAGATGATGTTATTGAAGTGAAGGATTGGGTCAATTGGCTGAAAGCTCAGGGGCATAAAAAAATAATTTTACTGGGCCACTCCAGTGGCAGTAGTAGCCTACTGCAATATCTTCATGAAAACGAAGACTCAGCTATTATATTAGCCATTTTTACAAGTCTATTTTATTTAAACGGGGCTGAACTCGGCATTCAAAACAGCGATATTGCAGCGGCTAAACTTGCAGTAGCAGCACAAGACAACTACCCTAGAAACTATAGCTTTAACTTCTGTCAAAAAAATTATTATGCTACCCCTAATAGCTTTCTATCCTATTTAAAAATGGATCGACAGTATACACTTGATACCCTAAACAGCCTTAAAATACCAAACTATACAATTATGGCGGGTGAAGATAAACGCTACAACCGAGTAGGTCTGGAGTGGCTTAAAGAACTAAGGGCGACCTCAACCAAGTTGGTTATCATAAACGGTACAAATCACTTCTTCTCTGGTGAGTATGAACTTGATTTTCAAGATAGTCTTATTAATGTTATAAATGGATATTAAAGGTCTGACCTAGGAACCCTACATGCGCCCACCAGCAATTTTAATCCAATCCATCAAAATCTACTTTATTACATTCTTAGTAACAGGTACATTGCTATTATTACTACTGATTGGTTCCCTCTATAAAGAGATCTCTGAAATCCAGAACACAATGCACTCTAAAGCGCAATTACTCGCTGATCAAGAGATTGAAACCATTCTTGAAGAGACCATTATTAATCTCACTAGCAATATTCTTGAATTAGCCGATTGGGATGAAGTGAGGCAACAAATTAGTGACCGTAGTTTCTATTTTTACTGGCAGGATGACCGCCTAAAAGGCAGTGAATACTTCAAAAAAAATTATGCTCAAGTTGAGATCTATGATAAAAACAAATGGTTGTTAATTTCTGTTCTATCACAAAGAGAATCCCCTCTCGAACTCCCTTTAAATATCGAAGATCTATCAACACAAATTATTTTCACACAGAATGACACCGCGGTACTTCATATGTTTGAGCCTATCGTTGAGCGTGATTCAGACAAAATATTAGGCTATGTTGGCATCTCAGTTAACTTACTTCCTTACCTGCTCACAGAGTACAGCTTTAAATACACCGATGAACTCTCACTCCACTTAACTGGCATAGGAAGTGCTCCGCTCTCAGAACTTAGTCAACATATTGCATACAAGCCGATTACTAATCCTGTATCAGACGCCTTGTGGCAATTAATTAATGACTTTATTCTGACAGCATTAATCCTACTATTCATTGGGATCTTAGTCGTTGCCATCTCATTTAAGGCTGTATTTAGTCACCCTTTAGAAGTTTTATCACTCTATGTACAGCAACTTAAAAAAAGCCCTAAAAAAGCATACCCTGAGCCAAGTGAGACCTTCTTTCTGACTGAGTTTGAAGAGTTAAAACACTCCATTCATGACTATCATGGGGATTTGCTGACTACTCAAAAGGCATTAAATGATCAATACCACCTTGTTTGGGATCAAGCTCGTCGTGATGTACTGACAAACATCAGTAATCGACGTGCATTTGATGAGGCTTGGAACGAGGTACTTGAGAGCTATGAAAAAAAACCTATCCAAACCGCATTCATGCTATTTGATTGTGACTTCTTTAAAGCACTCAATGACACCTATGGACATGAAGTTGGTGATGATGTTATTCGTGTATCAGCAGTGACAATTCAGAAAGCACTACCTATGGAACACCCCGTATTCCGTATTGGAGGTGATGAATTTGCAGTAATTATTCAGAACAAATCTATGCAAGAGACAATTGATATCGCCTCTAAATGCTTACAAGCGCTGCAGGCGCATAGCTTTAGCGGGATTGGTATTAAAGAGAAGCTCTCTTTCAGTGTGGGTATCAGCCACACCAACCCTCGATCAGAAGATCAGATAAGCAATGCTATTGAAAACCTACCGCGTCAGGCGGATATCGCCATGTACAAAGCGAAGCAATCCCACCAGTATAAAATTAAGACTTATCAGGCCGAGTTTGATTCTGAGACCCATTCACTTGTTTCCAATGAGCTTGTCAACACCATCGTAGAAGCGATTCATACGGGCAACAATATCCAGATGCACTATCAACCCATCCAGGCCATTTCTGATAACCAGCTCTACTATGAGTCACTGATTCGTATCAAAAAAATTGATACGTTAATATACCCGTACGATATTTTTTCAGTGGTAGAGCGCCGTCGTCTTGAAGTTGAAATTGATACCCAAATTATCCAACAGATTTTAATCGCTATAGGTAAAGGGGTGATTCCAAAAAATACAGGAGTCTCAATCAATGTATCTGGTAAAACACTCCTACAAAATAATTTTGTCTCACTATTTGAACCCTTTATTCCCTATTTAAAAGAGTACAAAATTGTTATTGAAATTGTTGAAAATACGCTGATTGATCATCTGGAGTATGCAAAAAGTGTCTTGAATATTCTGCGTGAACAAGGCTTTTTAATCGCCTTAGATGACTTTGGAAGTGGCTACTCCTCTATTCGTTATCTGGCACATATGCCCATTGATATTATCAAGTTTGATATGAGTATGACGCTAGCGCTACGTGCTGATGAAAAAACCAAAAACATCATTCAATCGACCGCAGAGATGGTACGCCGTTCTGGCTATGATCTCGTGCTAGAGGGGGTTGAAGATGAAGATATGCTTGAGAAAGCTAAACAAGCAGGTGCAACCCATATACAGGGCTACCTACTCGGTAAGCCACACGTTATTCCTGAAATCAAAAATCCAATGTAATTTATGGCTAATTCAAACGCATTAGACAACAAGACCATCAAGACCATCGGTCTAACGGGCGGAATCGGCTCAGGAAAATCAACCCTAAGTGAATTATTTACAGGCTATGGCATTCCGACCATTGATACCGATTTAATCGCCCGTGAAGTTGTTCAAGCCAATTCAGTTGGGCTCAATGCTATTATTAAGCAATTTGGACACAGCATTCTCAATGAGAATCACACGCTTGATCGAGCAAAGCTACGTGAGATTATTTTTAATGATGCCACTGCGAAACATCAGCTAGAGGCGATGCTTCATCCGCTCATTCAAGCCGAGACCCAGCATCAAATAGTGGTATTGAAGGAAACTAAAGAGCCTAAGATTAATTTCATCTTAGTAGCAATCCCTCTACTCACTGAGACCATACAAAAAAGAGGCGGCAAACCTGACTACCTTGATGAGGTCTGGGTCATTGATACAACAGTTGAACAGCAACTAGCACATGCCAGTCAAAGAGATGGGGCAAGCCCAGAACTAATACAGAAGATTATCGATCAACAAGCGTCTCGCCAAGCACGACGGGACATCGCTGACCGTGTTATTGATAACCGCGGAGAACTTGAACAGCTCAAGCAACAGGTTAAACTTATTGTTGAAGAGGAAAAAAACCAACAATAAATATCAGCTTTACCCCCCCCACCTGATTGCACACCCTCTACACTGCAATTTATCAAAATTAAAAAAAACACTCTAAAATTAGGTGACTAATCATCACAACTAGGCCAAAAGCCAGAGATAGCGGCGATGCCCTGCCCCCCTGCCAACTTAGCCGTTTCAATATCGATCGGTTTCATACCACCCAAGGCAAACACCGGTACAGGAATCTCTTTAACCAACTTAGCAAACTCCGGCCAACCAATCCCAGGTACTCCAGGGTGTGAACAGGTCTCTTTAACTGGAGAAAGCAGAATAAAGTCAGCGCCTATTTTCAGTGCCTGTTCTATTTCTGCTTTAGTATGTGTTGAAACACCTAGCAACTTATCCTTTGCAATCGGACGTGTTTCATAATCAAAAATAACATTAGATGCTAACTGAATCCCGTCCGCTTCTGGCAGTGTCGATAATAGTTCAGGTGAACCATTTAGTAGAATACTTGCTTCAAATTGATGTGCCAATTGAATAGCCTGCTTTGCTAAAGAGATAAATTCCACTTCTGCCATACTCTTAGCACGCAGTTGACACAATTTAATCCCCATATTAAAGGCTTTCTTTAATCGGCTAAGCGCATCCTCTTCACTATTAAAACGACCTGAAATCATATATCTGTCAGCTAACTGTAACGCCATAACCACTCCTCTATTTGCTTGTGGAAAATTAATGTTCTGTAATTTACTTATAGCCAACCATTTAACCTGCTGCCCCTCTCTACCAGTGATCTGATCCGAAGCAACTTCATCAGTAAACTTATCACCTGCACACTCTGTCACAAAAACATTCAGTCGCACACTATCCGTATCGTACCGCCATGGAACGGTGATCAGAGGAGACCAGTACTCTGTCTCAAAACCAAGTTCCTCTGTGAACTCACGTTGCAGCGCCTCAGTAAGTGATTCACCCACCTCAACCTTGCCTCCTGGAAACTCCCAACACCCTGCAAAACTCTGCTCTCTCTGGCGTAAGCATAAACAAACCGTCTGCTTGCGCTTAAGCACGCCAATCACGATCTCTTTATATTCCATTTAATCCCACTTCTAAATCAGCAATTTCCCCTATTTTACGGTAAAATGCACAGCTATTGAGAGAGGCTCTTTAAATCCTTTTAAAATAGTATTTCTTAGTAAAACTTAACCTAATATTTTATACATTACTTCGTTCACATAACAGATGGATTTAGCCTTATGAGCCAATTTTGGAGTCAAATCGTACACACCTTAACGCCTTATGTTCCCGGTGAACAGCCTAAGGTAGACAACTTAATTAAGCTTAATACCAATGAAAATCCTTACCCCCCCTCTCCAAAAGTTATAGCGGCAATTCAGGCACAAAATGGTGAGAGTCTAAAACTCTATCCAGATCCGAGTGCAGAGGTACTTAAAGAGACGATTGCAGATTACTATCAACTCAACACGAATCAGGTTTTTGTGGGTAATGGTTCAGATGAAGTGCTTGCACACACTTTTCAAGCACTCTTAAAGCACGATAAACCACTGCTTTTTCCTGATATTACTTACAGCTTCTACCCAGTTTATTGTGGCCTTTTTCAAGTGGATTACGAAACAATTCCACTGACAGAACATTTTGAAATTGATATCAATGATTATCATCAGAATGCAGGCGCAATCATCTTTCCAAATCCAAATGCACCAACAGGTCGTCTACTCACTTTAGATACTATTGAAAACCTGCTAAAACAACACCCAAACCAAGTCGTTGTTGTTGATGAAGCCTACATTGATTTTGGTGGTGAAACAGCTGTATCGCTGGTCAAACAATATAACAACCTATTAGTTATCCAAACCCTATCCAAATCTCGTTCCCTAGCAGGTATTAGAGTTGGCTTGGCTTTGGGGCATCCTGATCTTATTGATGCGCTAGAGCGTGTAAAAAACAGCTTTAACTCCTATCCCCTCGACCGTCTTGCTATCTATGCTGCTAAAGCGGCATTTGAAGATGACGCTTACTTTAAAGAGAGTTGCCAAAAGATCATCAATACGCGTGATCAATTGACTCAAACCTTAGCACAACTTGGTTTCAATGTGATCCCATCCGCGGCTAACTTTATCTTTACTTCTCATACAACCATGCCAGCAGAACAGATTGCCGCAGCACTGCGTGAAAAATCAATTATTGTGCGCTACTTTAATAAACCAAGAATTAATCAATATTTGCGCATCACAATCGGAACAGATCTCGAGAATCAGCAACTTTGTGATGCCCTAACGATCATTATTAATAATGGTTAGTTAGATCATCCAAAGCAGCCCTTAATCACGCTAAACGGCCTCATAGAAACCCTTTTTTTAAACCTTTATTAAATGTACCCTAAAGGTATAAAAACAGGGTGGGGATATTCTCGCTACCATTTATGTAAGTCAAAAAAAAGCCCACTGAATCAAATCAGCAGGCTTTCAATTAAATCCAATTATTGTTATTAACTACAACAGGTTTAACTACGGTATTCCGCATTAATTTTTACATAGTCATATGAAAAATCAGTGGTCCAAACTATCTCTTTTTGATTTCCACGGTTCAGCTGTATTGTGATTGAAATATCTGTTTCATTCATCACCGCTTGACCCGCTTCCTCTGTATAGCTAAGTGCTTTTCCACCATCTTCAACAATACAAACATCGCCTAAAAAGATTTTCAGCGCATCAATATCAAAGTTTTCAACCCCTGCACGGCCAACAGCAGCTAAAATACGACCCCAGTTAGGGTCAGAAGCAAACAGGGCTGTTTTAACCAGCGGAGACAGTGCAACCGTATGTGCCACTTTTAAACACTCCTCCTCACTTAGGCCGTTCTCGACAGTGATGGTGACAAATTTAGTTGCCCCCTCACCATCTCTGATAATCATCTGCGCTAGCTCAATCATGGTCTCGTTTACCGCCAAAGAAAATGTCTGATAGGCTTTAGAGTCGGTAGAATCAATCAAAGGCATATCAGCTTGATGTGTCGCCGTTAGCGTGCAAGCATCATTGGTAGAGGTATCTCCATCCACTGTAATACGGTTAAAAGAGAGCTTAACCGCATCACTCAAGCATTGTTGCAAACACGCTTGGCTAATCTTAGCATCAGTCGCCACAAAACCTAACATGGTCGCCATATTAGGATGGATCATGCCAGACCCTTTTGAAATCCCTGTGATCATGACACTGTGACCATCAATATCAATCTCGCGACTAACAGCTTTAGGTACTAAATCCGTGGTCATAATCGCTGACATTGCATCAGGCCAACCTGTAACAGAAAGATTGGCTAATGCCTCTGGAATTCCAGCTTGTAGTTTATCCATCGGCAGGTTTTCACCAATCACGCCTGTCGAAAATGGCAGCACCTGATTGGCTTCACAACCCAGTTCTTTAGCAACCCAAGCACAAGTCTGTTCAGCATCTAACATACCTTGCTTACCTGTACCCGCATTAGCATTACCGCTGTTAATCACCAAAGCTCTTGGACTGTTTTCTGTTAGATGACGCTTAGCTAATGTAACCGGGGCAGCACAAAAAGCATTCTGCGTAAAAGTCGCTGCCGTTGTTGCACCCTCTATTAACTCAACCACCAATAAGTCTAAGTTACCATTTTTCTTAATGTTAGCAGCACAAGCACCCAAATAAAAACCTGATATAGGGTGCATAGCTTGTGTTAGTTCACTCATTTTTATTCCTTAAAAGTCCATCTTCTAGCCCACAATCTTAGACTGTCTTTCAGCAAAGAGATTAATTAGCTCGATATTAAACTAAAAAACCCACCATAAAAGGTGGGCTTTGTAATCAGTATATCTATAAATCGTTAGCCAATATCACTAACTTAATTTACCACAACACTGTTTGTATTTTTTTCCCGAACCACATGAACATGGATCATTTCGCCCAACTTTAGGTGTTTCTCTTCTAAAGGTGTTCGCCTCGGACTCATTCGTTTCAGCTATATTTGCTCTAGCATGACCCGTCACATTCTCTGCGTCAGGGTGCGTTGCTTCAAGATTCTGATTACGCTCTTCAGCATTTTTCTCATCAAATTCATCAACATCTTGAGAACCTTCAATCTGCACCAGTGATAATATTTTCACTGTTTCAAACATTACCTCATTTAAAAAGTTAGCAAACATATCACTTGATTCACGACGATACTCTTGGAACGGATCCTTTTGAGCATAACCTCGTAAGTGGATTCCTTTACGCAGGTAATCCATCTCAGACAGGTGCTCACGCCACTGTTTATCAATAGTACGTAATAGCACCTCTTTTTCAAAGTGATGAGCAGTCTTATCATCAACGACTGACATTTTTTCTTTATAAGCTGTTTCTAACTCAATAACCAGTTTTTCAACGAGCTTCTCTTCATAAAGATCTTTATCTTCGTCTAACCAGCCTTGAATATCAAAATCAGCACCCAACTCTTCATGAATTGATTTTGTTAAACTCGGAATATCCCACTGCTCTTCTAAAGAACCTGCAGGTACATGTGTTGCGACTAACTCTTCAACAATTTGTGCACGGAGATCATCCACTACATCAGAAACATCATCTGAGCTCATTAGATCATTACGCTGTGCATAAACCACTTTACGTTGTTCATTAGCAATATCATCAAACTTCAGTAAGTTTGCACGTTCATCTTGGTGTAGACGTTCAACCTGCTTTTGCGCACGTTCAATCGACTTACTAACCATTTTATGTTCAATCGCTTCATCTGAAGTCATACCAATGCGCTTCATCATTGACTTGACTTTATCTGAAGCAAAACGACGCATCAGCTCATCATCAAGAGATAAGTAGAAACGTGTCATACCAATATCGCCTTGACGACCTGAACGACCACGTAACTGGTTATCGATACGACGTGACTCGTGGCGCTCAGAACCAATCACCATTAAACCTCCATAACCAAGAACTGCATCATGACGCGCTTGCCATTCCTTAGTAACTTCCGCAATTTGTTCTTCAGATGGGCTGTCTAACTGAGAGATTTCCATATCTAGGTTTCCACCTAAAACGATATCTGTACCACGACCTGCCATATTGGTTGCAATGGTAATCGCACTTGGCATACCCGCATTAGCAATAATATGCGCTTCATTTTCGTGGTGCTTAGCATTCAAGACACTATGCTTAACCTTAGCTTGATCTAGCAACCTTGAGAGTAACTCAGACATCTCAATAGATGCCGTACCCACTAAAATTGGCTGTTTAGTTGCATTGATCTCAGCAATATCCTTACAAATTGCTGCAAACTTACCTTCCATATCAAGATAAACCAAATCAGGCTTATCGATACGTTTAGGTGGTTGATTTGGTGGAACAACCACCACTTCCAAGCGATAAGTAGATAGAAATTCGCCTGCTTCAGTATCCGCAGTACCCGTCATACCAGATAGTTTATTGTATTGTCTAAAGTAGTTCTGGAAGGTGATCGAAGCAAAAGTTTGACTCTCTTGCTGAATCGTTACATCTTCTTTGGCCTCTACCGCTTGGTGTAACCCTTCACTCCAACGACGACCAGACATCTTACGTCCAGTATATTCATCAATAATAACCACTTCGTTATCCGCAACGATATAGTCACGATCTTTTTCAAACAATAAGTGTGCACGTAAAGCAGCATTTACGTGGATCATTAAACCGATATTAGTTGCATCATAAAGGCTTTCACCTTCTTGAAGAAGCCCCTGCTCAGTCAATAACTCTTCAACTCTAGCATGCCCCCTATCAGTCAAATAGATCTGTTTGGCCTTAGCATCAATGGTAAAGTCGCCCGTTGATGTCTTAGACTCCTTATCCTCTTCACCCTGCTCTAGGTGTTGAATCAGAGGATTGATCTGTCTGTATATTTCAGCCTTATCTTCTGCAGGACCTGAAATAATCAGTGGCGTGCGTGCTTCATCGATTAAAATCGAATCGACTTCATCAATTACCGCAAAGTTTTGACCACGCATGACTTTCTCTTCAGAGAAGATCGCCATATTGTCTCTTAGATAATCAAAACCAAATTCGTTGTTTGTTCCGTAAGTCACATCCATTGAGTAAGCTAACTGCTTCTCTTGCTGTGACTGACCGCTTAAAATAACACCTGTAGACAAGCCTAAGAATTCAAAGATCTTACCCATCCACTCCGAGTCACGCTTGGCAAGATAGTCATTGACGGTAATAACGTGAACACCCTCTCCTGTTAACGCATTTAAGTAAACAGGCAGTGTTGCAACAAGGGTTTTACCTTCCCCTGTTCTCATTTCAGAAATTCGACCTTCATTAAGCGCCATTCCACCAATCATCTGTACATCATAATGGCGCATACCATAGACACGTTTACCGGCTTCTCTGACCACTGCAAATGCTTCTGGAAGAAGTTCTTCTACACTACGACCAGACTCAAGAGCGGCTTTAAACTCCACTGTTTTTTGCTGTATCTGTTCATCAGATAACTTCTCAAATGCAGGTTCAAACTCATTAATTTTTTGTACTGTCTTATGGTATTGCTTAAGCATGCGCTCATTACGGCTACCAAAGATTTTCTGAAAGATATTTAAGGCCATTAAGGGTATTTTCCGGTTAAAATTTAAACAATAATTTTATAAAACGAGCTACGATCAAGATTCAATTCTCGCCGCTACAATAATACGGTAAAATGAGCAGACATTCTAACATATCTCACGATAACAAGATCATGAAACCACTATTAAATCAAGCAAGCGGCGCACTCCATAATTTATTAGAAAATGCCCACCTATTTCAAGCTCTGCTGGAGGTGGGACAGGAAGCATTACCTAATGCTCTCCGCCCCCATTTAATCGGTGTTAGCTTCGATCAACAGACCCTTATTCTTCAATTAGATGAGAGTATCTGGGCAACACAATTGAGGTTCTATGAATCCAACTTGTTGAGCATATTTCAAGACCACTTTCCGCACCTAGAACTCAATCGAGTCAAGGTTAAAATTTTACCTCAACAAAAAAAGGTAAAAAAGGTAAAAGAGGTTACCAGCTTCCCCTCAGAAATTGATGCCATAGATATGAATACCATCAGCCAACAAGTAGAGTCTGAAGGCTTAAAAGCTGCCCTACAAAAACTCAGTCTGCGAGCACAAAAAAAGCCCCTATAGAGGGGCTTTTTTATTTAAAAACTAATCAAGATTACATTAATACCTTGCTACTGCCATATTTAATCGGTTGCTCACCCTCTTGATAAGTGATTGACTCATAAGCATCTGCTTGTGACATTAAAGCTCTTAACAACTGGTTATTCAACGCATGACCCGATTTATGTGCTGTAAACTCACCCACGATTGGATGACCCAGCATATATAGATCACCAACCGCATCTAAAATTTTGTGACGTACAAATTCATCTTTATCACGTAGACCTTCAGTATTCATCACACCTTCATCATCTAGGCCTATGGCATTCTGAAGACTTGCACCCAAACCTAGGTTTCTAGCACGTAACATCTCCATGTCTTTCATGAAACCGAAAGTACGTGCACGGCTCACCTCTTTAAAATAAGAGGTTGAAGAGAATTCTAAAGTCATCTTCTCAGCCGTTGCCTGAAAAGCGGGATGCTCAAAAGCAATCGAAAAATTCAGACGATAACCTTCATAAGGTTTGAACTCTGCAAACCCCCCCTTGTCATTTTCAACACGAACAGGCTTTAAGATGCGGACAAACTGTTTTGGCTCATCCTGAATTTTAATCCCCGCAGACTGCAGTAAGAAAATAAAGTGAGATGAACTTCCATCCATAATAGGTACTTCATCAGAGGTAATATCAATATATAGATTATCGATACCAACCCCTGCAATAGCAGACATAAGATGCTCTATTGTGGCAATTTTAATGGACTCACCTGACTGTTCTTTAACAATCGTTGTGCAGAGCATCGTTTCACCAACAATATCGGGAGAAACCTTAAACTCTACCGCAGGATCACAGTCAACACGACGAAAAACAATGCCCGTATCGACAGGTGCAGGCCTTAAGGCCATCACGGATTCATGACCCGTATGAAGACCAATTCCTTTGGCTTTGATTGGATTTGCAACAGTTCTTTGATTCAATGGAAACTCGTATATTCTTAGCTCTCAACAGAGTGAGGCATCATTTAAAATTTTAAGCGAAGTATTTTACCATAACTTGACTCTTCACTATTCAGGAGAAGATAAAGAAAAGCATTCGCATAGTACCAGATTAAAAACTAGAATTAAACCAGCTTTTCATCTTTGAAAAAACCTGTCCAACACCCATAGAGCGCGACTCAGAAGGCATTTCGACGACAACATGCCCAATATGTTCTTTTGCATGCATGAGCAACCCAACGGTTGTTGCGAAAGACGGGCTATTCACTTCATCTTTTAGCCCTTCAACCCCTTGAGGATAACCAAGTCTAACAGGCATATGAAACACTTCTTCAGCCAACTCTACTGCGCCCTCGACTAAAGAGCTACCGCCCGTTAGAACAACACCCGCAGCCAAAATATCTTCAAAACCAGAACTACGAAGCTCTGCTTGAATCAACTGAAATAACTCTTCATACCTTGGTTCAATCACTTCTACCAGTGTGCGTCTTGATAGACAGCGAGCAGGACGGTCACCAACACTGGCCACTTCAATCTCTTCATCCTTATCGATCAATTGAGGGAGCGCACAAGCATACTTCTTTTTAATCTCTTCTGCTGCTTGGGTTGGTGTACGTAATGCAACTGCAATATCATTAGTTACCTGATCACCAGCAACTGAAATAACGGCGGTATGACTAATGGCACCATTATGGAAGACTGCAATATCAGTCGTGCCACCACCAATATCCACGAGACAAACACCCAGCTCTTTCTCATCTTCAGACAGAACAGCTTCACTTGAAGCAAGCTGTTCAAGAATAATATCAGCAACTTCTAAACCGCAGCGCTCTACACATTTAGTAATATTCTGGGCTGCACTAACCGATCCTGTGACCATATGTACTTTGGCCTCAAGGCGTACACCTGACATACCAATTGGCTCACGAATACCACCTTGACTGTCAATCATGTACTCTTGAGAAAGGATATGCAGGACACGCTCATCTCCAGGAATTGCAATGGTTTGTGCGGCATCCATAACACGCTCAATATCATCTGCTTGAACATCTTGATTGCGAATAGCAACCATTCCATTGGAGTTAAAGCTTTTTATATGGCTTCCAGCAATCCCAACATAGACAGATTCAGCAGTAAAACCAGACATTCTTTCAGCTTCATCAATCGCGTGCTGAATAGATTCGACGGTCGTATCAATATTGACGACAACCCCTTTCTTTAAACCACGAGATGGGTGCGTCCCCATACCGACTACTTCAATTTCACCGTCTGGTTTAATTTTGCCTATAATCGCAGCAATTTTTGAGGTTCCAATATCTAACCCGACTACCATATTTGAAGTTTGTTGTTTACGCGCCATGCTCTGCTTTACCTTTACTTAAATCAACGCTATCCATTCGGGATTCACTGCTTTTTATTCTGGAGAATTCTGTGAAACAGACTTCCCTACAATAAAACCGTTACTATAGCGTAAATCATATATCTGTGGTGACTTTCTCAATGCCTTTGATAACTTGGGATAAGCCTTAACAAATACCCCGAGCTTATCTTCACTGCCCTGTGACTCAACAATAATCTGTGATCCATTATGCAGTGAAATACGCCAAACACCATCAAGCTGTCTTGTTAGGAAAGACACCGTAAACTGAATTTTATTTAACTCTTTTTGAAATGCTGAAAGTGCTAACAATAAACTAGATGATTCTGACAGCTGTCCATTTAGGGTAACTAAATTACTAAAACCTGTTAAATTTTTAGGATAAAAAACCGCCCCTTCATGATTAACTAAGCCAGACTCGCCCCACCTAGCAACAGGCTTCTGCTCATATAGACTGACATACAGCTTATCTGGCCAGCTGCGTTTCACTAAAGCACTGCTTACCCAATCAAGACGAGTGAGTATTGACTGAATCTTCTCTAGATCAACATCCCAAAAAGACAGACCTAAATAACTATCCATCACAGCATCTATTTCAGTCGCCTTTACATACTCTATATCTGTAAGCATCACATAACTTTGTATTGGCCTAAACAAAATGGAACCTTTCTGAAAAAGAAACCATACAGAAACGATCAACCCCAAAAGCGTCATTAATAATACGCCGCCTAGAATATTACGCTTCATTCTATCTATTATCCTAATTTCAAACTGCTGACTGTAAAATTTCAACAACAAGGTTTTCAAATGATCTACCTGTTGCTTTTGCCGCCATAGGTACTAAACTGTGATCGGTCATTCCTGGAACGGTATTCAACTCAATTAACCAAGGCTGATCATTACCATCTAACATAAGGTCAACGCGCCCCCATGATCCTGCGCCAAGCACACTAAACGCTTTAAGCACTAATAACTGAATGGCTTTTTCCTGAGCTTCATCAAGACCACATGGGCAGATGTATTGGGTATCATTAGACTGATATTTCGCTTCAAAATCATAAAAGCTATGTGAAGTTTTTAACTGGATTAAGGGCAGTGCCTCCCCATTTAAGACAGCACCTGTGTACTCTCGTCCAGTAATCCACTGCTCAACTAATACTTCAGAATCAAACTTTTGTGCATAAATAACTGCTTCCTCTAATTCAGCTGCGCTATCTACTTTACGCATACCAATACTTGAGCCTTCATGAGAGGGTTTAACGATAACAGGAAATGGAATCGTAAAGCTTTCAAGTACTAAAGGATTCTCTTCTGAGATCCAAACAAATTTTGGTGTCGGTAAACCAGCTCCTAACCACATCCACTTGGTTCTTAACTTGTCCATCGCAATTGCTGAGGCGGCCATTGTACTACCTGTAAATGGCATGCCAAGATCGCTCAGGATCGCCTGAACAACCCCGTCTTCTCCCCAGCGACCGTGTAGTGCAATAAAAGCACGATCATACTGCTTAGCAATCCATTTAAGATCATCTAATGACTGTACATCACAACCCGCTGCATCAATGCCTTGCGCCTTAAGCGCTTGAGTCACCGCAGCACCGCTCTTTAAAGAGATCTCACGCTCTGCAGCTTTACCACCCATCAGTACTGCGACCTTGCCAAAATCCATTACTTCTTAACCCTTGTTAACTTCGTTATAACTGAACGGCATTCAATTGCCACTGTTTAGCAACCTGACCAACATCACCAGCCCCCATGACCAACAGAACATCACCATCCTGTAAAATATCAGCAGCGATATCATCTAGTGCTTCAAAACTTTCTGCAAAAATACCCTGTGCACCTCTGACTCTCATCGCCTGCAGGAGTGCCTTAGAGTCAAACATAGGTAACGCCGCCTCTCCTGCTGAATAGACTTCAGTTAGAATGACTAAATCAGCAGTTAATAATGCATTTACAAACTCATCAAATAGATCTCTTGTGCGTGAATAACGGTGTGGTTGAAAAACTAATACCAATCGTTGATCAGGAAATGCCGCTCTTGCCGTTTCAATCGTTGCAAACAGCTCTGTTGGATGGTGTCCATAATCATCAACCAATGTCACCAGTTTACTGCCGACAGTACGTTCAGTGTAGACTTCGAAACGACGACCTACTCCTGCAAATTCAAGTAGCCCCTGCTGAATAGCATCAATAGGTACATCCAATTTTAAAGCAATCGAGATAGCCGCTAAGGCATTCAAAACATTATGACGGCCAGGAGAATTTAGCACAATATCAAAACTTTTCTCACGCCCAACCAATACTTGAAAATACATTTTCAAGCCTCTTGGTTCAACATTAATCGCACGGATATCGGCCTCTTCAGAAAACCCATAGGTGCTTATTTTACGGCTCAGCTTAGGTAGCATTGCCTGAATATTCTCATCATCAATACAGACAATAGACATACCGTAAAAAGGTAAACGGTGAATAAATTCAATAAAGGTATTTTCTAGGTTCTGATAATCACCTTGATAGGTATCCATATGATCTTCATCAATATTGGTAATGACAGACATCATTGGTGTGAGGTGTAGAAAAGAAGCATCAGACTCATCGGCTTCTGCTACTAGGTATTTACTAGAACCTAAACGCGCATTAGAACCCGTTTGGTTTAACTTACCACCGATAACGTAAGTAGGATCAATCCCCCCCTGTGTTAATACTGCTGCGGTTAAACTTGTTGTAGTTGTCTTACCGTGCGTACCCGCAATGGCAATCCCAAAACGCATACGCATCAACTCAGCCAGCATTTCAGCACGAGGAATAACTGGCACACGCGCTTCTCTTGCCCAGTCAACCTCAGGATTACCCTCCGCAATAGCGGTTGAAACAACGACAACATCAGTATTTTTTACATGACAGGCTTCATGCCCTAATTGAATAAGTGCACCTAGATACTCTAAGCGAGCGACGGTTGGGTTGTGCTTAACGTCAGAACCCGTTACAACATAACCAAGATTTAAACAAACCTCGGCAATCCCAGCCATACCGACACCACCAATACCCACAAAATGTATCTGTTTAACCTGATCTTTCATAGTAAATACGACTTCATTCTAGTTATTTATTTTATGCGCCATATGATACAACGCTTTATCAATAGAGCGTACATTTATTAGGGGAGCTGGATGTTAAAACATAAGATGAGCATTCAACAGCACAAGTAGTATTACTGCAGTCGATCACTAGCTTCAGTGTGATAATCTAAGGCGTTTTCACTTTTAACAGGGGTAGGAATAACCCAGAAATACTGGGCTAGTATTGCAGCTAACTCAGTGGGACTACTTAAGGGATCTACTAACTTAAAGTCAGCCAGACCAGAAGCAACAGATCCCTTTAAGGTGTCAGCATCGAGTGCAGACAGAATAATGCTTAAAATACTCTCTGCACCCTCACCAACAATTTTACGATCCGTGGGGTTCCACCAGAGCAACAACCTAGACAGCTTTTCTTCATAACGAGGCAGCGGAACTAATTCAAGTTGAATCCAGTCAATATCCGCATCTTGTATTGCCATAATACCCCCCGCCACCTTATAAAGTCGCACCTCAATTCTAAGTGAATGAAACCTAACTTATTAGCCAGTAATCAAGCCAGCATCACCTGTGCTTCACCAATAGAGGCAATCAAGCGATCAATATCTTCAAAGTTATTATAAACACCAAATGAAGCTCTAACCGTCGCAGGAATATTAAAGTGCTGCATGACAGGCATCGCACAGTGATGACTCGCTCTAACCGCAACACCATCTTGATCCATTAAAGTAGCCATATCATGCGGATGAATACCGTCAATAATAAAAGAGACAACGCCACCCTTATTTTCAGCTTCACCAATAATTCTTAAACCATCAACCTGCTTTAACTGCTCAGTTGCATAGGCTAAAAGCTCTGCTTCATAAGCCTCAATACGATCTAAACCAATCGCCTGTATAAATTTAATCGCCGCTGCTAAGCCTATTGAACCCGAGATATGAGGTGTACCCGCTTCAAACTTATAAGGCAGTACATTGTATTCCGTCTTTTCAAAGGTCACAGAGTAGATCATATCCCCCCCACCTTGATAAGGCGGCATCGCTTCTAATAATGCCTCTTTAGCGTAAAGTACACCAATCCCTGTCGGGCCATACATTTTATGACCAGAAAGCGCATAAAAGTCACAACCCAAATCCTGCACATCCACCGCCATATGTGGGGTTGCTTGTGCACCATCAACCATCACTTTCGCACCCACTGAATGTGCAATTTCAACCATCTCTTTAATCGGATTGATCGAACCTAAAGCATTAGACATATGAGTCACGGACAACAGCTTAGTTTTCTCAGAAACCATGCCCTTCAAAGCATTTAGGCAAACCTCTCCACGCTGATTTATTCGCAACACCGATAAGCGAATGCCTAATTCATCACGCAATAACTGCCAAGGCACAATATTAGAATGATGTTCCATCTCAGTGACAATAACTTCATCACCCTCTTTTAAATTACCTCGTGCCCAACTGTGAGCAACTAGGTTAATTGCTTCTGTGGTACCACGAACAAAGACGATCTCTCTGGTTGATGCCGCATTTAAAAACTGACGTACCGTTTCACGAGAGTCTTCATAGAGCTCAGTTGCACGTTCACTTAAGCCATAAACCCCACGATGAACATTAGCATTCTGCTCACGATAGTAAGTATCTAGCGCCTCTATAACGGCTAATGGCTTCTGTGAAGTGGCTCCATTATCTAAATAAACTAGTGGCTGACCATTTTCGGTTTGATCTAAAATAGGGAATTGCGCTCTAACCTGAGCAAAGTCTGCAAACTGTTCTGACATTACTCTGTAACCTTTTCTACATCTTTTAAGCCTTTTTTAGCATTTAACTGCTTAGCCAATATATCCATTACCCACTGCTGGATTTGATTATTCGTAATCATCTCTGCAGGCTCCATTAAAAATGCTTGAGTAATCATCTCCATCGCTTGCGCTCTAGGGATTCCCCTTGCTTGAAGATAAAAGATTTGATCTTTATTTATTTGCCCGGTCGCTGAACCATGTGAACACTTCACATCATCCGCATAGATCTCTAACTGAGGCTTACTGTTCATTTTGGCTCTTTCAGATAACAATAAATTCTTATTATCCATCTGACCATCTGTTTTTTGTGCCTGCCTATCAACATAGATCATACCGTTAAAAACACCTACCGCAGAATTATCCAAAACATACTTATGTAACTGCTGACTGATACCACCAACTTGACTGTGTAGCGTATCAGTACGCGAGTCCACCACCTGTTTTTCACGTCCTAAACAGGCACTACTCTGGTTGCTTTCTATGTGCTCTCCATCCATCGACAGATGATTTTGATGACGAGAAAGCACACTGCCTAAACCAGCATAAAAACTATTAAAATGGCTCTGTTCTGCTTGGTAAACAAACTGATTATTAAAGTAATAAGTGCCAGCACCTTGCTGTTGGATCACGATTTGTTTAAAGCTTGCAGACTTAGCAACGGTTATTTCTGAGAGCACATTAGTACAGGCTTTAAAGTCCTCGGTCGTATTTAAACTGACATACTTCTCAACCAACGTCAGCTCAGCATTTTCACCTAAGACAACATGGTTTCTGATATTAGAAATATGATTCTGCTGGGTCTGTACATTCAGGATAAATATAGGTTGTTCTAATGCGACATGATCATCGACCTGAAGGTAGTAACCATCCGCTAACAACATACTGTTTAATACACCAAATGGTTCTTTATTAATCGCTGACTCACGTGCAAAAAGGTGATCTGCACCATCCTTAATATCATAAACATCACGCAGTGACTCAATCGTCACCCCCCTGCTCAATTCTGACAGATCATCAGACAGCTCTTCATCAAACCAGCCATCTACAAAAACAATACGGGTAACGGCAAAAGAAGGGTGGTAAGCGTGTAAATCACTATGTTCAACCATGGTCTTATTCAAGACTTTAAAGTGGTTCTGAACAAAATCGGTTAGCTTGGTATATTGCCAGTCTTCATCTCTCTGAGTAGGAAATGCCTGCTCAGCAAAAATAGCTTGAGCACGAAGGCGCCCTGCCACCACATCGGAACGATCAAAACGGTTATTCAACACATTAGACTGTTCAATATAGTGAGCGACTGCTTTTTGAGCAACAGGCGATATTTTTCTAGTGATCTTTTTTGACATATTATTAGACTTCTTTTATCCGCTAATGTAACCAGTAGGCTTCAACCGTTACGAACCTTAACTCAGCTAAGCTTGTTGGCTCTGCTTAATAATCTCATCGTAGCCATTTTCTTCTAACTCATGAACCAGTTCAAAACCACCTGACTTCACAATACGACCATCATATAAAACGTGTACAAAATCTGGTTTGATATAGTCAAGTAAACGCTGATAATGCGTTACTATAATAAAACTTCTATCCGCTGAACGCTGGGCATTCACACCGTTTGCCACCAAACGCAGTGCATCGATATCCAGCCCTGAATCTGTCTCATCCAAAATACAAAGTTTAGGCTGCAAAAGTGCCATTTGAAAAATATCATTACGCTTCTTCTCTCCACCCGAGAACCCTACGTTAACAGAGCGTTCAAGTAAGTCAGGGCGCATCTCTAATAGATCAATTTTATCTTTAGCATACTCATCAAAATCAAACATATCTAGAGCAGACAACCCTTGCTCTTCACGTGCCGCATTCACTGCCGTCTGCATAAACAACTTATTACTCACACCCGGAATTTCTACAGGATACTGAAATGCTAAAAAAATACCTTTGCGGGCACGATCTTCTGGTGCTAAATCGAGCAGATCTTCACCAAGAAAATCAACTTTACCACCCGTCACTTCATAATCCGCACGACCCGCTAAAACGCTTGCTAAAGTACTTTTACCAGCACCGTTAGGCCCCATAATGGCATGTACTTCACCCGGTTTTATCTCAAGGTTTAATCCCTTAAGGATCTGTTTTTCATCAATTTCAGCTTGAAGATTTTCAATTTTTAATAACATGGCAAATACTTTTTTTAAATGTTTATGATGTCTTAGTCGTGACTAACGAAACTAAGCTACTTTAAGATGATTGATGTAAATTCTTAACCAACCGAGCCTTCTAAACTAATCGCTAATAACTCTTCTGCTTCCTGAGCAAACTCAAGTGGTAACTCGCTAAAGACCTCTTTACAGAAACCATTCACAATCATTGAGATCGCATCTTCTTCACAGATCCCACGCTGCTTACAGTAGAACAACTGGTCTTCACCAATACGCGATGTGGTTGCTTCGTGCTCTACTTGAGCCGTCGAATTTTCAACTTCAATATAAGGGAAGGTATGTGCACCACACTGATCACCAATCAACATAGAGTCACACTGAGTAAAGTTTCTTGCACCGTCTGCACTGGGTAAGATCTTAACCAAACCACGGTAGGTGTTATCACTCTTGCCGGCTGAAAGGCCTTTAGATATAACCGTACTACGCGTATTCTTACCAATATGGATCATCTTAGTGCCCGTATCAGCTTGCTGACGACGATTGGTTAAGGCAACCGAGTAGAACTCTCCAATTGAATGATCGCCTTTTAGGATACAACTAGGATACTTCCAAGTAATTGCAGAACCTGTCTCAGCCTGTGTCCAAGAGAGTTTTGCATTCTTACCCTCACAAATACCACGTTTGGTTACAAAGTTTAAAATCCCACCTTTGCAATCATCGTCCCCTGGATACCAGTTCTGTACGGTAGAGTATTTCACTTCTGCATCATCTAGCACAACCACCTCAACAACCGCGGCGTGTAGCTGATAGGTATCTCTTACGGGCGCAGAACAACCCTCTAAGTAACTGACATAACTTCCCTTATCCGCAACCACAATGGTTCTTTCAAACTGGCCTGTTTTTGCTTCATTAATACGGAAATACGTAGAGAGATCAATCGGGCAGCGGACATTTTTGGGGATATAAACAAAGGTGCCATCTGAGGCAACCGCAGAGTTTAACGCAGCGAAAAAGTTATCGTGATATGGCACGACTGTGCCCATGTATTTCTGAATAAGCTCAGGGTAATCCTGTACCGCTTCTGAGAATGAGCAGAAGATAATGCCTAACTCAGAAAGGTCTTCACGCTTATTATTTGAGACTGAGATAGAGTCAAAAATTGCATCCACCGCGATATTGGCGTCTTCACCCATAATCGGTACGCCCAGTTCCGCAAAAGCCTTAGCGACATCAGGATCGACATCAGGCTCACCAGTTGATGAACCTGAATCACAAGCCCCACACTCTGGCGCAGAGTAATAACTATAATCTTGATAGTCTAACGGCGTGTACTCCGCTTTAGTCCAATGTGGCTCTTCAAGCATTTTCCAATGAGCAAAGGCTTTTAGGCGGAAATCCAACATCCACTCAGGCTCGTTTTTCTTGGCTGAGATAGCGCGAACAACGGCTTCATTAAGTCCCTTATCAAAGGTTTCAACCTTTGCTGACGTGACAAAACCTTCTTTATAATGTTGGTTTTTTTGCAGCAGATCATCAATCTCTTGATACTGAGGCTCTGTCGCATTTAATTCCGTTATATTCTCTGATCCAGCCATTCACTTAATCGCCTAAATTTTAATATCATAGTATTTTAGTGGGTTATTACTCAAATGTCTATCGAAAGCCACTGAAAGATCCGTTCTAATCGAATACATCAGTGGCTTCTGAAATATTTTATACGACACTTAAACTAAGCTAGCTTTGATTAACTCTTCTAACCAAGCCTGATCTAATGCCTGACCTTGAATAGTTATCACACCAGAAGCCGCACTTTGCTTCGCTGCAAACATATCCCAGCGTAAGGCGCTGCCCTCTAGCGTGACTAGATTGTCATACTCTAAAGTTTCAACTACTCCTGTCACTCGTGCGATCTTCATACCCAAATTCTGCTTTGAGCTATCTAAACCAAACAGCAGATGATCTAGGCTAATACACCCTACTTCAAACTCAAAATTCTGCCAAGCCTGTTGTGGTAATTTTTTAGGAGGATACCCCCCCTGTTCAAAACTTGAGAACAGAGAAAAAAGTGAGTCTGGAAGCACGCCATTAAGCACTCTAAACACGCTTAACTCAGGTGCATTTATTTTAATCCAACGCCCCCACCAAGATTGCTCATCCAAACTACTGGCTTCAAGAAAGTTATAGATAACTGCATGAGAAGCGGCCAGCATCTCTTTTAACTGAACCTCTAACCAATCATCACGCCCAGCAAGTAAAGTTGAACGCACATCAAGAATACACAGTACTAAATCAAACGATTGATCAGCCTGTTTGCCCTGAATAATCTGCCCGCTTACCTCAACAACCTTCACGTTTTGAGCGAGAATAATATTGTCTGCTGTTTGCGATGCTTGTGACTCTAATAACGCTTGCTCAATTCGGCTCTTACCACTTCCTGGCAGACCAAGCAGTGCAATTGATTCTAATGACAAATTAACAACCTACTTATCAGCTAAACAATTAACAAACTGCAAAGCCGTCTGCTTTAAAAAGTCATCATAAAGTAGATAACCTGTCGCTCTACCATCTGCATCATAGTTGATGCCCATTGGATCTAATTGCCCAACTTTTACATTTAGGCCATCCACAACAGGTTGCACACGTTTATCAGAGAACTGTGGCTCTTTAAATACACAGCTAATTTCATCTTTTTCAATACGTTCTCTTAACTCAAAAACACGCTTTAAACTTGGCGCAATCTCAGGGTTTAAACTAATCGATCCCACCACAGTCATTAAATAACGTTTCTCAAAATACTGAAAGGCATCGTGCAACACCAAATAAGGCGTACGACTCACTGGGTTTAACACCATAAATACCTCATGATCCACCTGCTTGATTCTCGCTAGCCACTTATCTCGTCTTTCAGTAATGACCTTTGTCTTCTCTGGTGACAATGCGATCAACTGATCACTGACTTCAATCACTACTTCAATCGCATTACTCGCCGCCGTCCATAAATGTGGATCAACGCCACTCATATCAGCAGCCTTTTCATGATCATGCCCGCCTATCTCTGCCGCTTGCCAAACACCCCCTCTTCGCACAGAGTAGAGCCTCATGCGAGATAGATCGGCCATATTAACCTGCGCACCTTTGTATGATTTAAGGGCTTTTTGCAACCAAGTATCCGCACCAAAACCAACCGTCACGACCAAATCACTATTGGCAACGGCCATCATATGCGATGGTCTTAACTGAAAACCATGTGGTGAAACACCCGACTTTAGAATCACCTCTAAAGTATCGTCTTCATCTAGAAGCGGTGCAATAATGCCCGCCAAAGGTGGAATAGAAACCGTCACCTTTGCAGCGTATGCTGAAGTCGATAACAGTAGCGCACTCAAACACCCTGTAAATGTAATAAATAAGCGATTCATAAAAACTTTTATTCCTTAACTCTTAAATATCGATAAAATAATGAGCATTATGTCATTCTAATACTTCAAATGTATTGGGCAACCAAAGAGACTCAACCCGTGCCAAACACCGTTCCCCTGATCGAAGCCCAAAATATCTACCAGCAGTTTGGTGATAAAAAGGTGTTAAACGATGTCTCTTTAAGCATTCATCCCAAAGAGATCGTCACTCTAATTGGTCCAAATGGTGCAGGTAAATCAACCCTACTTAAAGTTTTATTAGGTTTGATTCAACCCGATGCTGGAAACGTGCAACGTGCAGCCAACCTTAAAATTGGTTTTATGCCACAAAAAATCCATATTGATCCCACGCTGCCTATGTCAGTAGAGCGCTTTTTACAGTTGGGATTAAATCAATCAAGCGGCACTAATTCCACCGACAGCCCCCTGCAAAAAGTGCTTAAAAAAAGCTTTTTTTCACGGCTATTTTTAAACGCTGATTATGATACCACAGCACTTAATAAAATCGCGCATGAACTCAATATTCACACCCTGCTCAAGCAGCCTATACAGAAAGTCTCTGGTGGCGAGATGCAGCGCATTCTATTAGCCAGAGTCTTAATGCGAGAGCCCGATCTTTTAGTATTAGATGAACCTGTGCAAGGCGTGGATATTCAAGGCCAAGCGGAGCTCTATCGTTATATCAATCAAATTCGCCACCAACATGGCTGCGGAATTTTAATGGTCAGTCACGACCTGCATATTGTCATGGAGCACACCGATCAAGTACTCTGCTTAAACCAACATTTATGCTGTTCAGGCCCCCCCGTCAATGTCAGTCAGTCTGCCGAATACAAAGCACTATTTGATGATAATAGCGAAGGCCTTGCCATCTATGAACATCATCATGATTCACAAACCTGCCAACATACCCATGGCGAAGAACACGATCATAACCATAAGCACGACCACACTCATGACTCGCAACAGAAGGAGTCCAAGTAATGGATTGGTTACCTAGCTTTATGGTTTTCGCCCTGCTCGGTGGCTTGGGTATTGCACTGATTGCAGCACCTTTGGGGGTATTTGTTGTTTGGCAGAGACAGTCCTACTTTGGTGCGACCCTCGCCCACTCTGCCCTTTTAGGTGTAAGCATTGGTCTGTTCTTAGAGACCAACCTCACCCTAACCATTATCGCGACCTCGCTCTTTATCGCATGGGCAATCACGCAGTTAAGCCACTACAAACAGCTCTCTACCGACACCCTACTCGGCATACTCGCACACAGCAGTTTGGCGTTTGGTCTAATCATTATTAGCCTGCAAGACAATGTGCAGATCGACTTGATGAGTTATCTTTTTGGGGATGTATTAAGTATCGAAGGCATCGACCTACTGCTCATCTTACTAGTTGGCATTCTGATCCTGATATTCTATCGACTTCACTGGAATGACCTACTCAATATCACGCTCAATCAAGAGTTAGCACAGGTAGAGGGTGTGAAGGTCAAACGAGTACAACTGCAATTTGTTTTGCTACTCGCGTTGATGATCGCCTTATCGATGAAGATAGTCGGGGTACTGCTCGTCACTTCGTTGCTGATTATTCCTGCCGCCGCCGCAAGAAGGCTCTCCAACACGCCTGAGAAGATGCTTTGGATCAGTATCCTACTAGGTCTGATCTCAGTTCTTTTAGGCCTCACAGCTTCCTTCTTCGCCGACTTACCGACAGGCCCTGCAATCGTTTTGGTTGCTACTTGTTTGTTTTTGCTGCTGTTGGCTAAAAAGGCACCTTAATAAGCGCTTTATAGTCGCTAATATAGGTTTTTGATGTCTTCAATTTTGGATTTATGATTTTGTGCCCCCTGTGGGTACAAAACAAATAACGCCCACAAAAAGCGGGCGTTATTGTCTAAATCAAACCAGTCAGAACAACTAAATGATTAACTAAGCTCTCTCAAGCGTGACAAACTCAAAAGCATAGTCGTGACGTTCATCTTTGGCGTGTGGTACACGATCTAACTCATTCCACTGATAAACCGTCCAATCGGGGAAAAAAGTATCGCCATTTAATTCGATATTAATCAAGGTTAAATAAAGGCGGTCTGCGCGTTCTAACATCTGCTTGTAGAGCTGACCACCCCCCATGATAATCACCTCTTCTACCGATTGATAAGCAGCGATTGCATTATCAATCGATTGAAACACCTGCACGCCTTCTAATTTAAGATCAGGATTGCGGCTAATAACGATATTTGGGCGATTTGGCAGTGGGCGTGAACCAATGGATTCAAAGGTCTTACGCCCCATAATCACAGGTTTACCCGTGGTGTTGGCTTTAAAAAACTTAAGGTCATCGGGTAGATGCCATGGCATATCGTTATCTAACCCAATGACTCGGTTTTTTGCCATGGCGGCGATCATCGCTATCTTCATTCTGAAACCTTTATTTTTACATCGTGAGAGATAGGGGGAAACTCCCCCCTCTACTTCAACGTTTTTTAGAATTTAAACTGAAAAAGGGTATTTGATTGCAGGATGAAACTCGTAGTCTTGCACCTCAAAGTCATCCATCGTTACCCAAGTTTCTAAGTCTTCAAGGGTCTTGATATCTGGATTGATAATGAGCTTAGGAGATGGGAATGGCTCTCTTTTAAGCTGAACATCCCTCATCAATTCAAGTTGGTCTTCATAAATGTGTGTATTGACAAGTTTATGATAAGCCTTACCTGCCTTATGTCCAGTAATCTGAGCCATGATCGCTAATAAAAAATAGACTTGTACTTGATTAAAATTAAGCCCAAGCGGTACATCACAAGATCTTTGAAAGCTATTCAAATATAACGTGTCCCCAAGCAACGAAAAATGATGTGTATGCATACAGGGTCTTAAACAGCCCATATGAAAAACGCCAGGGTGGTAAAACGTAATTATCTCTCCTCTATCATCCTTACCAGCCTTTAGGTCGTCATAGACTTTACGAATAAGGTCAATACTGCCACCATCTGGCTTTGGAAAGTTTTTAGCAACCGAACCATAGATAAAACCACAGTCATCTTCCCCTTTTCGATGAGGATTGTTTAACCATGCTTCATTCAAGTTTGCATTTGCGTCCCAAGTTTTGGTGCCCAATTTTCTAAAGTCTGCTGCGCTGGTATAGCCGCGAATATAACCGATCATTTCAGCAATGGCTGCCTTATAAAAGCTTTTTCGAGTTGTGATTAATGGAAATTTACCTTCACCAACATCATACTGTAAGTCTGCATTAATAAGCGTTAAGCACCTTTTGCCTGTTCTCTCATTATGTACCCACTCACCCTCATCTATAATTCTTTTAGACAACTCTAAATACTGTTTCATAATGACTCACACATTAAATTAATTTGATCAGACTACTTTGTTTGCCTGAAGTTTGTCTTGAATTTTAGTGCCCCAAACCATTAAGCCTAGTCCAACAATCAACATAGGTACTGAAAGTAACTGCCCCATGGTTAACCAGTCCCACAGCAGATAGCCTAACTGTGCATCTGGTACGCGCCAAAACTCGACGATAAAACGGAAAGCCCCGTAACCAATTAAGAACAGCCCTGCAATGCTACCTGGCGGTCTTGGTTTACGCGCATAGATTGCCAGAATAATAAAGAGTACAACACCTTCTAATAGTGCTTCTAACAACTGAGTAGGATATTTATGCACAACGGCCTGTAGAGAAGGGTCATAGACAGCCATTCCCAATGGGGAGTCGGTGACTTTGCCCCATAGCTCACCATTAATAAAGTTACCAATACGGCCAGTTAGCAACCCAATTGGGATCAGCGGTGCAACAAAGTCTGCCACTTGAAAGAGGTTCTGTTTGGTTTTGCGGGCAAATAGCAGCATTGCAATCGTCACACCAATTAGGCCACCATGGAAAGACATCCCCCCCTGCCAGACTTTAAAGACCAACAGAGGATTTTCAACATAGATTGCTAAATCATAGAAGAGGATATAGCCTAAACGGCCACCTAAAATAACGCCCATCGCCACATAGAACAGTAGGTCACTGACCATATCGTTATTCCATGGTTCGATCGTTTTAGCGCGATAGTTTCCGTAAAGCCAGCCGCCTAAAAAGGCCAGTAGATACATTAAACCGTACCAGTGTACCTGTAGAGGACCTAGTGATAGGGCGACGGGATCGATTGTTGGGTATTCCCACATAAAAACTCTTTCTGCTTAATTTTTAATTGAATATTTATATTTAATCAGACTGGAAACAGTACACTCAAATTACACTTAAGTACTGCCCTTTAATCCATTTTAAAATAACTAAGGATCATAACAAAAAAACCACCAAGAGATCTAAATCTCTGGTGGTTGCTTGTCGCTGTTTTATACCAAGCTCTTACCAAAGCACAAAGGGTTTACCAGCAAGGTAAATGACTAAAGTTGAGACTAAATTTTAAACTGTTTGACTAGCTTATCGAGTTTATCTGCTAGCCCTTGCAGATCATGCCCTGCTTTTTCTGTTTTGCCTGCCCCTTCGGCAGCCTTTTCTGTGACTTCATGAATTTGACCAATGTTCTGATTAATCTCTTGTGCTAAAACACTCTGGGCATGCGCTGCATTCGACATCTGCTCACTCATTTGATTAATATCCTCCATCAACAGCGTGACTGGCTGCAAGGTCTCTTTCGTCTCAGCAATCGCCTCACAACTTGATTGTGTTGTCTCACGCCCTTCTTCAACGATATTGACCGTTGTTAAGGTGTTTTTACGAATTTTATCAATAATTTTCTCAATCTGTACGGTCGAATCCTGAGTACGTTGTGCAAGGGCTCTTACCTCATCAGCCACCACAGCAAAGCCACGTCCATGCTCACCCGCACGAGCAGCTTCAATTGCTGCATTAAGCGACAGTAGATTTGTTTGGTCAGCAATTTCTCTAATCACATTCACCACTAAGCCAATATTGTCACTGTCTTGATGCAGTTGTGAAACAGAGCTTGTCATGGCATCCATGCCCAGAGACAGTTTATGAATTTGATCTGAGGTACCAAGTACTTTGCCCCCCCCTTCTTTAACGCGATCAGCCGCTTGCTGAGTGGCACGAGAGGTATTATGTGAGTGATCTTCAACACTTTTTGACTGACTTGCCATATCAATCATTGATCCCGAAAGCAGGCTGGTTGCTGACAGTTGTTGCTGCGTACCCTCTTTCATATCATAGGTAATAGTTAACAACTTGCTCGATGCAGCCTCTAACTGCTGAGTTGTCTGAGAAACGGCTTGCAACATCGTCTGAATTTTAATGACAAATTCATTAAAGTAGCCCGCCAGCTCACCCATTTCATCACTGCTTTTCACTGGTAAACGTCTTGTTAAATCCCCTTCCCCCTCTGAGATATCCTTCATCACCTTTGAGATATCCTGTACAGGACTAATGACTGCTTGAGTGACTTTTCTAGAAACAATCATCCCCAGTATTTGACCTAATAGTGATAGGAATAAAAGAAGAAGAATATTATTCAAACTTGAAGAGAGTACGCTTTCACTCTCCCGCTTCATATCTGACACTGAGATCTGTGTTAATGCTATTAGTCCCGCCTCTAATCGTTTGACAACTGGGGAGATCTCCGTCTCCATCAACCAAGTATCCATGCGCCACTTTTCGCCTTCATGAATGCCTTTTAACACCATATAGTGCTCACGATAGATTTGGTAAAGTTGCTGAAGTGTCTCAATACCCTCTTCCTCTTCTAGGGTAAGCTCTACTCTATTCTGTACGCTAATCTTATCAATCAAGCTTTCCGACATATTTAAGTAGTTATCAGTTGACTCGGCCATTACCTCTGATCTAAAAGCGACATAGCCGCGCAGGCTACTGGTCACATTTAACCAGGCCTTCTGAAGGTCTAATACTTTCTCTACTAACTGCGTTCTTTTAGGAGATAATTCCGATAACTCTGAATCAATCATGAGTGAAATTGTGTGCTGCATCTCCTGCGCAATACCCTGCATATTTTGTTCAACATATCCAAATGCAGGAAACTTAAGAGATTGAGAGGATTGTATCTCTGTAATTTGTGCAACCAGTGGCGGAAGCTCAGATAGTATATTGCTTAAAGCCTGATACTCTTGCATCAGCAGTCCATCTCGATCACTCTTTAAAGCCAACTTTGTCTGTGTCTGTTTAAGTCTACTTTCAACTTCTGAAATACCCGAGTGATAGCGCTCAATAGATTTCTCATTATTGGTCAGCATGTATTGTGTTAATGCATTAAGACTCTTCTCTAACAAGAAAGAAAGTTCGGTCGCTTCTATCGCAAGCGGTTGCTTCTCTTTAACCATCTCCGAAACATTAGAGCGCACAACCGCTAAATTAACAGCGGCTTGAATGGTAATAATAGCCAATACAGCCCAGATAACACCAAATCCGAAGCGCATTTTCTGCTTAATGGTGAGTGTTTTTAAGAATTGATTCATAGCGATAACTTGTTAGTTTTTGACAGTTGCCTGCTTAAAGCAATATAAATGCCATTACTAGAATAAAACTAAAATAGTCGTAGATTTAACAACTCGGGGAGGAAAAAGTGGTGAAATAATTGGTTATTTTGAATGGGGGGATAACACGCTTATCACTTAGAACTTAAGCGTGACTAATCATTAGCGACTTGGGTAGTTACCGCGAGCAATGAGGCCGCCATCTAAAGTGAGTACACTGCCAGTCATCCAAGCTGTTGCATCCGATAATAGATAGGCTGTCGCCTCACCCATCTCCTCTGTTAGGCCATAGCGATTTACAGGTATTTTGTCGTGCCACTTCTTTGCCATACTCGGTTCAGATAAAATTTTATCAGTACGCTCTACGGGTACAACCCCTGGTGCTAGTACATTAACGCGAATTTGATACTGCCCCCACTCAACCGCCTGCACTTTACTGATGGCATCTAATGCGGCCTTGGAGGCGGCATAAGCGGAAAACCATTCGCAAGATGCTTGACCATGAATACTACTATTATTAACAATTACCCCCCCCTGCTCACTATTGATACAAGCTTGCGCGAATGCAGTACTAAGTTGATAAGGAGCGTGTAAATTGACTTTTAGCGTCTCGCTAAACTGTATACCTGCTGGATCTTTCAGAGCCGTTGTTTTGGAGACAATACCGGCATTATTGACCAAACCATCTAAGCCAGCATAGACAGACCATGCTTGTTTAAAGAAACCATCGAGACTATCCAGTAACTTAAAGTCACACTTGAGTATTATCGCCTCAGCACCTAACTGAGAAACCTCTTGCAGTGTCTTCTATATACCTGTTTGATTACGGTTGTAATGCAATACCAAACGACAACCTTCTCGCGCCAAGACGCGTGCCATGCCCGCACCAATACCACTTGATGCGCCAGTAATCAAAACTCTTTTGCCTGCTAAACCTTTCATCGGGTCATTCGCTCTTCAAATACAGGATCGGCTCTACTGGCCACGATCCATAATGTTTATTAATAGTGAAACAATCTTATCCGTCGCTTTGGTCTCTGACTGCTGTCGAATACTCTGTGAAGCCTGTGCTCGCTTTGCTGAGTTTTTACACCAAGCTTGCAATATTTTTGCTAAAGCTTCAGCGGTTAATTCTGACTGCTGAATCACCTCTCCCCCCTCTAAAGCAACCAAAATATTCGCATTGGCCGTTTGATGATCATCTACCGCATGCGGATAAGGCACCATAATTGCAGGTCTTGCAGCGGCAATTAATTCACTGACTGTTAAGGCGCCCGAACGGCATAATACTAGATCTGCTTTAGCGTAGGCCTTTAACATATCATCAATAAACGGCACCAAATTGGCCTGCATACCCGTAACTTCATAAGCCTGTTCGGTATGCTGAAAAGTTTTTTCACCTGTTTGATGGGTTACGATTGGCCGATCTGGTTCCGCCATTAGGGCAAGTGCTTTGGGTAACGTCTCATTCAGAGCTAAAGCACCACGACTGCCTCCAATCACTAAGAGGTGGCAGGGCTGAGTATCTTCTACCTCTGGCAGTGCCTCTAGCCCTGCTCTGACAGGATTACCAATCGTAACAACATTCGCACCTTTAATAATATTTTGCGGAAAGGCTGTGATGACTTTTTCTGACAAGCGCGCTAACAGTTTATTGGTTAAACCAGGAATGGCATTTTGCTCATGCAAAACTAGCGGTATACCCAAGGACTTAGCCGCTAAACCACCCGGCCCGCAGACAAAGCCCCCCATGCCTAAAATGAGACTTGGTTGCTCTTTTTTAATAATCGCTTTGGCTTGCTGCCAAGCTTTAATAATTTTGAAGGGGGCTTGTAACCAGCCTAGCAGACCATTACCTCTTAAACCTTTAATACTGATCTCATTAAAAGGAATATTAGCATTATTTACCCAAGTAGATTCCATACCGCCTACCGTACCCAGCCAGACAACCTCTATACCTTGCGCTTTTAATGCGGATGCTAAAGCAATACCAGGAAATACATGCCCACCTGTACCACCCGCCATAATCATCACTTTACTCATTTAATCACCTTTGCTCATCCTTTTTAACTCGCACGCTTTGGCTTGATAACCATTTTTCTTTTAACGAGTGTCTTCTTTTTTGTAACAGGCTTCTCAGAAGATTCAGATATTTTAAGCGCTTCTGACTCGGCTTCTTTTGCTACGGGCTTCTCTTTAGGGAAAAAACGTGTTTCATAATCAATTCTAAAAACCATCGCCAGAGCGACACTGAGCATTAGAACACTGCTGCCCCCGTAACTCATAAACGGCAGTGTTAATCCTTTGGTTGGGAAAGCCCCTAGATTAACCCCCATATTAATACCCGCTTGCAGAATAATCCAAATACCAATCCCAAAGGCGACTAAACCACCAAAGAGGTGGTTGGCATCCAGCGCTTTACGGCCAATTCTGAAGAGGCGGTAGAGGATAGCAACATAGAGGGAAACAAGGAAAACAACACCGACAAAACCAAACTCTTCACCGTAGATAGAAAAGAGAAAATCGGTATGTGCATCAGGCAGATAAAGTAACTTCTGAATACTACCTCCCAAGCCCGTACCGAACCACTCACCACTGCCTGAGGCGATCAGAGCCTGAGTTAACTGATACCCTGCACCAAAAGGATCTTGCCATGGATCTAAAAAACTACTCACACGCGCCATACGATATTCTGAGGTAACCACCAACGTGACCAAGATCACCACAAGTGGCAGTACTGTTAAAACAAAGTAACGCCAAGGTGCACCCGCGATAAATAGCATGCCAGTAATCACCACGGCAATCACAAAAGTACTGCCGTAATCAGGTTCCAATAATAGCAGAACACCCATGATGCCAAAAGGCAGTGCTAAACGCATAAAAGCACCAATGTTCTCTTTTACCGCAGAGGCGTGACGGTCTAAGTAGCCCGCCATAAAGACAACGATGATAAATTTCATAAATTCAGAGGGTTGAAAGTTCATGATGACCAGAGGGAGCCAACGTTTACTACCGTTGATCTCTCGGCCAAAAATCAACACTGCTACAAGCAGAACTAGTGCAAACAGAAACAGCTTACCACGATTAGCCTCCCAGACAGAGAGCGGAACCTGAAAGACAGCATAGGCAACAAAAATACCTAAGCCCATCGATATTAGCTGTCTCAAAAAGTAGTGATCAGCCACACCAAAACGCTTTTCACTAATTGAGACGGAGCTGGACGCTACCATCATTAAACCAATCACAACAAGAACAATGATCAAGCCCAGTAGCCAATAATCTAAAGGCCAGTGTTTACTTTTTTCACGCCACTCCGCTAGCATAGTTTTTCAGAAACGTCCTGATGACAAATTTCAACGAGCTGCATAAAAATATCCCCTCGTTGAATATAATTAGCAAACTGATCAAAACTCGCGCAAGCTGGGGAAAATAGAACGCAATCACCCGGTTGTGCAATAGATTGAGCCGCTTCTACCGCTTGCTCAATATTTTCAACATAGGTTAGTTCACCCGCTGCAAGCTGCTCACCAATAATCTGTTGATCACGACCAAACAACACCGTGTGTCGGCAAAAGTGATTAACTGAAGGTTTTAAGTCAGAAAAATCTGCCCCCTTGCCCACACCACCGGCAATCAGGACTAGCTTGCCAGTGATCTGCGAACCAATACTTTCAATGGCGGTCAGTGCCGCACCGACATTGGTTCCTTTTGAGTCATTCACCCACTCAATACCACTGTAAACGCCAACCAATTGTGTTCTATGTGGCAGACCACCAAAATTCTTTACGACAGATAAAAAGTGTTCAGCCTTAACTTCAAATGGCTGACAAAGTGCCATCATCGCTAATGCATTGAGCTGATGATGCGCACCCTGTAATTTCATCTCTGCAACAGGGACTAAAGGTGTTGATCCATAACCCAACCATGGCTGCCCCCCCCCCTGCTCAGTTTGAATCAGACCAAAATCGCTGTCAGAGGTTATAAACTGCTCACTCAAACCAAAATGACTGATTTTTGCATGGTGAATAATACCTTGATCACTAAAGCCTTCAGGGATTATCGCTAGATCAGTGGTCGCAAATACTTTGGTTTTTGCCTGAATATAATCTTCAATCTCGTCATAGCGATCCATATGGTCTTCACTAATATTCAGAACCGTTGCCGCAACCGTATCTAAAGAATAGGTTGTTTCTAGTTGAAAGCTTGATAGCTCTAAAACAAAAACATCGTACTCAATATCATCCAGAATCAGATCCAAAATAGGCTCGCCAATATTACCGCCAATACCCACTTGATAACCTGCTTCTTGCAATGCAATGCCTGTCATAGTGGTGACGGTGCTTTTACCGTTAGAACCCGTAATCGCTATCACAGGTGCTCCAACAGCTCTGGCAAATAGCTCAATATCACCTATCACCTGCTTACCCAGCTTGATCAACGCAAGCACCCAAGGCTCCGACTTGGATATCCCCGGACTTAAGACAATGGTCTTAAAACGATGTAGCCAGTCATTAGGCACTTTGCCTAATGCAAACTCAATATGACTAAAATCAGACTGAAGTACTTCAATGTCAAATGCCTCACGCGTATCAAAAGCCAAACTGTGCTCTCCCTGCGCTTCAAAATAACGTAAAACGGACTGCCCTGTAATACCTAACCCTGCTACTAGATACATATCAATTCAACTCTCTATCTAAGTTTCAAACTGGCTAAGCCAATTAGTACTAAAATTATCGTAATGACCCAAAAACGCACAATAACCTGTGACTCATGCCAACCCTTCTGCTCATAGTGATGATGTAACGGAGCCATTAAGAAAATACGTTTCTTTCTTAACTTGTAGGAGCCCACCTGTAAAATAACAGAGACCGTTTCGGCAACAAAGATTCCGCCCATTATGACTAGTACTAACTCTTGCTTCACCGCAATCGCCATCCCACCTAAGGTAGCACCAATCGCTAGCGAACCGACATCCCCCATAAAGACTTGTGCAGGGTGAGCGTTAAACCATAAAAATCCTAGCCCAGCACCAACCAAAGCGCCCGCTAAAATAGTCACTTCACTCACTCCTGGTATATAAGGAATATTCAGATAATCTGAAAAATAGACATGTCCAGAAAGATAGGCAAAGACCCCTAAAGCCCCTGAAATCATAACCGTTGGCATAATGGCTAAGCCATCTAACCCATCGGTTAGATTCACAGCATTAGAGGTTCCAACAATTACAAAATAACTAAAGACTACCGTCCAAGCACCCATATAGATAACGGTATCTTTCATATAGGGGATTAACAGCTCTGTTTCTGCGGGCACTGTTGCCATCGCATAAAGTGCATAAGCGGTGGCAAATCCGATGATAGACTGTAGTAAAAATTTAGTACGAGATCGCATGCCCTCTGGATCTTTGTAAACTACTTTTTGATAATCATCGATAAAACCGATCACACCAAAAGCAAGCATCGACAAGGTAATAATTAATAGATAGTGGTTGCTTAAGTCTCCCCAGAGAACAACCGCCATGGCAACCGAGAAGATAATCATGGTGCCACCCATGGTGGGTGTACCTGCTTTTACCAAGTGAGTCTGCGGGCCGTCTTTTCGAATAGTTTGTCCAACCTTTAAACGCGTCAACCAGCGGATCATCGCAGGACCAATCATAAATGAGAGTAACAGTGCTGTCAGCACACTCATAATGGCGCGCATGGTGATGTAACTAAACACACCAAATCCTGATATATACTGCTGAAGGTATTCAGTTAAGTAAATGAGCATTGCCTTATCCTTTCGCCCTGATGGACTTATATTTTTCTGTCTCTGTGTTCACTATTGCTATGATGCTGCCTGCTCAAAAGAGCCTAATAAATTTTACTCATCACTAACGATTATTCAGTTTTTCTACACTCAAAATGGCTTGCGTAATACGCTCCATCTCAGCACTACGTGAGCCTTTAACCAAGACATTCACGCTTAAATTCTGTTGACTGTTCTTCTGTAAAATATCCAGAACTAGCTCTGATAAGTATTGATGTGAGTCAAAGCCAAAGCCCTGTTTACCAAAAATGTCAGGCATTGTCTGAGCAGCTTCACCATAGACTAATAGGTAATCAACGCCATTCTGTTTGGCATATTGAGCAACTTCTTGGTGCATGATTTCACTCTGTTCACCTAACTCTGCCATCGCACCTAAGCAGAGAATAGACTTACCAGGCAAAGCCACTAATGCATTAATCCCTGCTTTCACAGATTCAGGGTTGGCATTATAGCTATCATCAATTAAACAGCCACTCTTAATTGCCTGTTTTTGTAGTCGTCCCGCCACGCCAGTAAAACTTAACAGACCTGCTTTAATCTGCTGCCAATTTAAGCCCGCATTTAAAGCAACTGCCACACACGCTGCTGCATTTTGTGCGTTATGTTGACCGAGTACAGGCATGCTAACGGAGTGACACTGTCCATCAAATGTTAGATCAAACTTAATCCCTGATTCTATCGATCTGAAATGCGTGACTAAAACATCCGCTTCTTCGCTTGACCCAAAACTGCTTAGGTTTTGAATGCCAAAATCAGCAATCATACTTAACCAGTCTTGATAACCATTGGAGTCCGTATTGATAATCGCCACACCTAAAGCATCACCTTCACGCTGGTTCAGACCTTGGAATATCTCACCTTTGGTATCTATAACCCCCTGTAGACTGCCAAACCCTTCTAGATGCGCTCCTGATGCATTAGTGATCAACGCAATATCGGGTAAGGCTAGGTTAGTCAGATAGCCTATTTCACGGGGATGATTGGCCCCCATTTCAATGATTGCATACTCATGATCTGGTCTTAAATTTAGTAGTGTACGTGGTACACCAAAATCATTATTTAAGTTACCTTCGGTTGCCAGAGTCTTTCCAACGGCACTAAAAATATTCAACAACAATGTTTTATTGGTAGTTTTTCCATTACTGCCTGTCACCGCAATCAGTTTCTTAACTGGCATCTGTAGACGGTGCCACTTGGCAAACTGGCCTAAAGCAATGCGTGTATCCTCAACCAATACGCCAGGCACAATAGATTCAATGTCATCAGAAACCAATACCGCCACCGCCCCCTGCTGAATAGCCTGTGCAATAAAGGCATGCCCATCAAAGTTTTCACCTTTAATCGCAATATAGAGCGCACCTGACTCAAGCGTTCTGGTATCAGTACTGATACTGGTAAATTGCACACTATTTTCGGAGTCAATTGCGCCAATCCACTCGCCGTCAACACTGTTTAACAGCGCTTCAAGTGTCCATGAAAAATGATGCTGATCATTCATAGCAATTTGTCCTTGTTGTGAATGTCCTACTTGAGATTGCATCTTCTCGACTAGCCTCTCAGGGGAGCCGTTTTTCAGCTGATCATTTAAATCCATTCTGTTCCATCCAGTCCAAAACGATCTGTTCATCTTTAAAAGGGGTTTTCACACCTTTTATATCCTGATAATCTTCATGACCTTTACCTGCAATAACAACAATGTCCTGCTTCGATGCCTGAGTCAGACCCCATTGAATAGCTATTTTTCGATCCGTTTCAACCTGAACAACTGTCGGACGATTAAAGCCCTGCATAATCTGTTCAATAATCCGCTGAGGTTCTTCAAATCGTGGGTTATCACTGGTCACTAAAACGTGATCAGCTATGGCTTCTGCAATCCTAGCCATCAATGGTCGTTTACCTTGATCTCGATCACCACCACAACCAAAGATGACCCATAACTGCCCTGCTTGCTCGCCTGACAAATGCTGCTTCACAGCAGAAAGAACTTGCCCTAATGCATCTGGGGTATGCGCAAAGTCGACAATAATGGTTGGGCAATTTTTAGCCATCTCTACTTGCTGCATTCGTCCTTCTACAGATTGCAGAACTTGCAACTGCTTAATCAGATGTGGCCATCTATCTTTCCGCTTAGACTCATCCATACCAACCAAAACGATAGACAGCGCACAAAGTAAGTTCTCAACATTAAAAGCCCCCATCAGTGGTACATCTACCATTGCTTTCTGGCCTTGTACTGATGACAACATTTGGCAGTTAAGTGTCATAGAAAAGCCATGTGCTTTAAGCTGACATTTTTCACCTGCTAATAAACCGAGCAAGTAATCTGTTGAAACCGTTGCTTGCTCCGCTAACTGATAGCCCCAAACACCCCCCCCTTCTTCAAAAGGGGATTCCGTTAGTTTCTTAACTAACTGACAACCAACTTCATCATTTAAATTGAGCACTTTGTACTTGCTATCATAGTCAGTAAACAGCTTCATCTTAGCCGATTGATAAGCTTCTACCGTGCCATGAAAGTCCATATGATCACGAGTCACTTGCGTTAAAGCAATGGTTTCAAACTGCACTTGCTGTATACGACCTAACTCAAGGGCATGTGAGGAGACTTCCATCACTACCCTCTGTGCCCCTGCTGAAATATATTCAGACAAAAGTCGGTGTACACTAACCACATCAGGCGTTGTATTCGATGTCGATGCCAAATGACCACAACCAAATATCCCATTACCCAGCGTACCGATCAAAGCCACTTTTTCACCTAGACTATCTAATAGCTGAGCAGCATAAAATGCACTTGAAGTTTTACCATTGGTGCCTGTAATACCAATCACTTTTACTCTTTGGCTTGGTTGATCGTAAAACCAGTCTGCAAGCACCGCTAATTTAGACTCTAAATCTTCAACCTGCCAAAATGAGCAGGGGGGGTAGCTTGCGAGCAATACTTTCTGCTTATCAGTTAGTGGTCTATCCGATAAAATCAATGCAGGCTCTTGCTTTAAAACAGACTCTAAAAAGTCGAGACCATGTGAAGTTAAGCCCTGAAAGGCAACAAAGCAGTCACCTGCTTGAACCTGACGTGAATCAATAGATAGGTGTGTTACCTCAACAGCGCCAACCCCTTCACTCAACAGTGAAGCATTTTTAATAAACTGAGCTAACTGCTTTAAGGTCTTCACTCTTTCAACCTACTTTTATCTTTAATGGTTTGATCTGGTGCGATATTCCGCAACCTTAAAGCTTCTTGCATAACTTTCTTAAAAACCGGTGCGGCTACTAATCCTCCGTAATAAACTCCACGACTTGGTTCATTAACCACAACAGCCATAATCATGTCAGGATCAGATACAGGTACAATCCCTGCAAACACGGCAAGATATGAGTTTTCTTCATAACCCCCAATACTTTTGGTCTTATGCACCGTTCCAGTTTTACCCGCTACGCGATAACCAGGGATTCTTGCTTTAGGTGCTGTCCCACCTATTGATACAACCGACTCCATCATTCTGAGTACGGTATTAGCCACTTCAGGCTTAACCAGCTGCTTACCCTCAGGATGCACTTCTCGCTTAATTACACTCAAAGGCATCATTCTGCCTTGGTTAGAAAACAGTAAATAGGACTGTGCCAAATTCATTAAGTTGGTACTAAAGCCATATCCAAAAGAGGCCGATACCTGATCAATTTCTTGCCAGTCAAACTCTGGCTTCAAATAACCTGACGACTCACCAGGCAGAAACAGCCCCGTATCATGACCAAACCCGACATCATATAAAAACTGACGTTGTGACTCAGGTGTTAACATCAAAGCAATTTTGGCAGAACCAACATTACTCGATTTTCTAACAATACCTTTTGGCTTTAATACTTTATTATTATGTGTATCACTGATGCGGTTCCCCTGAACGCGTATATAACCAGGGGAGGTGTTAATCTCTGTCTCTTCAGTAATCAAACCTTCATCTAACGCTTTTGCCACAACAAACGGTTTTATGGTCGAACCAGGCTCTATCAGATCTGTTACCACACGATTTCGGATCGCCTTGCCCACCCGCTGGCTGGAGTCATTTGGGTTATAACCTGGCAGACTCACCATCGAGAGAATCTCTCCCGTTTTCGCATCTAATATAATTGAGCTAGCAGACTGAGCCTGATGCTTAATCATGACCTCTTTCAGAGCACGATACGCAAAGTACTGAATATTTTTATCAATACTTAAGGTAATCGGTTTACCCGCTTCAGATGCACGGATGTCTTTTACAAAATCCACGACCTGACCCGCACGATCTTTAACCACTTGTTTCTTGCCTGGGGTACCTTTAAGCCACTCATTATAGGCAAGTTCAACCCCCTCTAAACCTTGATCATCTATGTTAGTAAAGCCCACAAGATGTGCACTACTTTCACCTGCAGGATAGTAGCGTTTATACTCGCCCTGTGTATAAACACCCGTTAACTTAAGCTGATCGATTCTCTTCGCTAGATCAGGCACCATAGAACGTTTTAAATACATAAAACGTCGCTTAGGACTGGAACGTATTTTCTTGGCCAAAGTACCTGGCGTTGTCTCTAAAATTTGTGCCAATTTTGCATAGCTGTAGCGGTAGCGATTAATCAATTTTTGATCAACCCAGATCGATGGAAGCAGCTTGCTAACTACGATCTGCTTATCACCATTTTGAAAAGTCAGATCTACATACTTGGCATAGGTTCCAGGCAGTTCAAGCTCTGCTAACTTTTTGATAATTGTTTTATCAGGAACCTGCACGATAAAACTTAAACGCTTATGGCGATTCTCTTTTATCTTTTCATTCAGCTGTGTATCGGTTAATTTCAGTAGACGTAAAAACTGTAGATATTTCTGTTCGTGTGCCACCACTACTTTCGGATCAACCCAGACAGAGGCCATTGGCGTACTTAAGGCTAATAACTTCCCATTTCGATCATAGATATCCCCACGATAAGCAGGAATTTCTATGGTACGAATCTGACGCTTATCCGCTTCATTCTGCAGAAAATCTGTTTTAATAATCTGTACATAAAATGCACGAACAATAATGGCCACAAAGCCCAAAGCAATCAAAATAAAGACCGCATTTTCACGCCTAAACTTACCCCCCCTGTTCATCTGTACTTTCAACTATGTAAATAATTTGGAAATTTGATTTATCCGATGTCATATTCAATTTCGCCTTTGCAATCTGTTCCACCTTTGCCGGTGCTGTAAGGTGCTCTAGCTCTAATCGTAGACGCCCCCACTCTTCATTTTCATGCAGGGATTGCTTTAAGGAGTGGTAGTATTGAGTTTCAAGATGTCTCACCTGATGCTGTACACGCGTGATCGCTACTAGGCTAACCAGTACAAGGGACACAAGGATAAACAGAAAAAGCCCACGCCACTTAAAGTCAATTAAGAGGGTGGGCTTAGGGAATATATTTAGCATATTGATCCGTTCAAGCTGCTGAATTTCTCTAGTGGGCAATTCAACTGTAGGTGATTAAATTGCCCTACTAGAGACTAGTCAGCTTGACGACGTAAGAATGCAGGAATGTCTAAATAACTAGAATTAGACATACTGCCAACATCGGAACCATTTACAGTCATTTTAGGACGAACAACTTCTGGCTCAGGTTGAATCAATTCAGGCTGCTGCATTTCTGCTACTGGACTTGTCACAGGTACTTCAGTCGCCGTAGTCTGCTCAGTTTTATTAGCCTGAACAGCCTGTAAGTTTGGCTTAACCACTTCTGGCTTAGCACCTTCAGATCCTGCTATAGACAAACCCGTCGCCACCACGGTGACACGAATTTCATCAGTCATCGTCTCATCAACAGAAGTACCGATAATAACACGAGCATCTTCGGCAGCAACTTCATGAATCGCATCACCTACTTCGCTAAACTCACCTAGTGTGAAATCTAAACCACTAGTAATATTAACCAGCAATCCTTTAGCACCAGAGACAGATATATCTTCTAGAAGTGGGTTTGCAATCGCTTTTTGAGTTGCCTTTATAGCTCGCTCTTCACCCGTTGCATGTCCAACACCCATCATCGCCATACCGCGCTCACCCATAACGGTACGTAGATCTTCAAAATCCACGTTAATCATACCTGGGCGAGTGACCAGTTCAGAGATACCCTGCACACCACCGTGAAGTACTTCGTTTGCATAATCAAATGCTTTTGCTAGAACAAAATCACGTCCTAGTACTTTTAATAATTTGTCATTTGGAACAACGATTAGAGAGTCTACATGCTCTTGTAAATCCTTAATCCCTTGATCAGCAACTTTATCACGACGCTCAAAACTAAAAGGTTTGCTCACCACACCAACAGTCAAAATACCCATTTCACGTGCAGCTTGAGCAACAACAGGTGCAGAACCTGTTCCTGTTCCGCCGCCCATACCAGCAGTAATAAAGACCATATCAGCATCTTTTAACTGCTCTTTAACTAGGTCAATATCATCTTTAGCTGCTTGCTTACCACGCTCAGGATCAGCACCAGCACCTAGTCCACCCGCACCCAGTTGAATACAAATCTCAACTGATGAGTTATCCAGGGCTTGTGCATCTGTATTTGCACACATGAAATCAACCCCCTGAACATCAGAGCGAACCATGTAATCAACAGCATTACCACCGCCACCACCTAATCCGATGACTTTAATAACAGGCATACCAGGTGTCCGTACTGGCGTTGTTTCTTTCCCTACAAATTTCATGGCGATAATTCCCCTTAATCAGCATGATGAAAATAATACAGACCTAGTTAATCTGTATGTGCGGTGTGTTTAAATTTTTTCTGCAATCCTTAGAACTGCACTACGTGATCTTTTGTTTACTTGAAGCTCTTCTTTGCTTGGAAAAATAGGCTTACCTACTTTTCTTAACACTGGCTCTATGACCTCAATCAAGATTGGTGACTCTGGAAACAGATCTTTTATCTTTGACTGATCTCGAATATAAACTTTTACAATTCTGTCTTCTAATGAGTGAAAACTAATCACTGACAAACGTCCATCAGGTGCCAGCACTGTCATGGCTGCTTCCAATACATTTTTCAAAACATCTAACTCACGATTGACAGCGATTCTGATCGCCTGAAACGTACGTGTTGCAGGATGTTTATTTTTATCTATTTTGGGTGAATTATTCTTAACTAGCTCAGCCAAATCTAAAGTCGTATTCAAAGTGCCTTTAGCGGTTTCTTCTTTGATTACTCTAGCAATTCGTCCTGAAAAACGCTCTTCACCGTAATTCTGTAAAACAAGCTTTAAGGTCTTTTCATCCACCTGCTCAAGCCACTCTTTGGCACTCAAGCCTGCTTCTGGATTCATGCGCATATCTAAAGGACCTTCGCGCATAAAACTAAACCCACGCTCAGCATCGTCTAGCTGAGGAGATGAAACACCTAAATCCAATAGCAGACCATCAATCTTGCCGACTAAACCACGTGCTTCACAATATTCTGTAATATTTTCAAAGCTACCGTATTGAATTTCAAAACGCTCATCTTTAATATTCTCATTGGCAAACTTAATCGCCTCGGGGTCTTGATCAACCGCCAGTAACTTTCCTTGCGGCCCTAACTGACGAAGAATTTCTCCAGAGTGCCCACCACGGCCAAAGGTGCCATCTATATAGATGCCATCTGGCTTAATATTCAGACCATCAATAGACTCTTTTAACAGCACTGAATAATGATTAAACTCTGATTCCAATGTTCTATCCTTAGTTGGATTACAAACTTAAGCTTGCTAATGCACCAGAAACTTCATCTGACATAGCGGATTCTAACATCTCAGGACGACTTGCATCCCAAGCTTCTTGAGACCAAAGTTCAAACTTATTTCCCTGACCGAGTAAAATGGCTGGTTTTTCTATCTTGGCGTGCTCTCGTAAAAGGCTTGGTAGAAGAATTCGACCTTGCGAATCAATCTCCATCTCAGATGCGTGCCCTAATAGTAAACGCTGAACTAAACGTGCTTGCGGGTCCATATTTGGCATAGCAACCAATTTACGTTCAATAATTTCCCACTCATCGAGGGTATAAATCAATAAACATGGGCTGTGCAGATCAATTGTGGCGACTAACTGATTATCACTGGCATCAGAAATCCCTTCACGATACTTTTTCGGGATCGCCATACGCCCCTTTGTATCTAAATTGACTGAATTGATTCCTCTAAAAAACAGCATCCCTCTCCACTTTTCGCCACTTTCTCCCACTTAGTGCCACTATATGGATATTACCCCCTTGTGTCAACCGCGAAAACAGTAGAATTCCATTACAAGACAACGACTTAGCTTAGTTTTTGTTATAAATGTAAGTTTAGACCAAGTTTTTAATTGCCTTATTTTTCAATAAATTAGAGACACTTAAGAATGTAGTTTTTAACATCATCCATCAAGGCTTTGTCTATTTTCCTCAAAAACCCCTCTCAGTAGCCCTCTAGAATCAAGCACTATATATAGTTAAACCAAGAGATGGTTGGCACAACATGTTCGATCACACACCTACTTTCTCCATCAAAAAAACCAAAGTGGGGATTTTTTTACTTTTTTTATCAAAAACTTAAAAAAAGTGGGGAATTTAACTTTAGCGAAAAAAAGACAGTACTCAAAAAGTTAGATAAAAGAATCAAATTAAACAAGACAACCCATCAAAACTAGCACCTAAAAAGTAAACTAAAGCGTAAAGTGGATAAGCAAATTTAAGGGAGAGTCATTAAGAAGTAATGACCAAAAGATACAATCGAGAAAAACGAGTATATTTAAGAAGTAAAAAGGAAAAGTGGGTCTGTAAGCCGGGTTCTGTACTCCGAAGAGTGACAATCATTCATCTGGATATACATCGCTGCATACCTCAAGCAACCTACCCGGAAACTCCTGCGAGCAGCAGGTTGTCACTAAGCAAGCTTAACAACGTTGTTTCCCTATTTGGTCTTGCACCGGATTGGGTTTTCACTGCCACATTTGTTACCAAATGCGCGGTGCGCTCTTACCGCACCATTTCAACCTTACCTGTTCTCGCAAGCGAGCCATCGGCGGTTTATTTTCTGCTGCACTGTCCGTCGGCTCTCACCGCCCAGCCGTTAGCTGGAATCCTGCTCTATGGTGCCCGGACTTTCCTCCAAGGTATAAATACCTCCGCGATTGTCCGACCCACTTTAAGCTGCGTATACTACCCGAAAGCGACTCAAAAGGCGAGGTAAAAGAACCTGCGCTTCTCAATAGAGTTTAAGCCTCAACCACGATCTTATTCTATAACGTGATCAATAACGTTCACTCAGCTCTTTAGCCAGTCTGTTACGAAAACGATACGGGACTTTCTGATTAATCATAAAAACAAACGGATACCACGCTGACTCATTACGGATATAGCCCGCCAGCGTACTCACTCCAATTAGCGAACCCGACTTAGCAAATACATCCTGTTCTATCTCTGGTAGTAGATGATGCCAAGGTTTAAAAGCTGCCAACACCTCAATTAACTGTGTTGGCGTTAAGCGATTGGCGCGTGACAGACCCGCACCTTCCTCTATATGAAACTGCTGCCAGCCAAAAAACTGACTTAATTGCTGCTGATAGATCTTAGCAACTTTCTGCTCACTGGCCACACCACCCATCACCTCACTACTCAGGTTAAGAGCCAACTGATTGGCAATAAAGTTGGTCGAATACTTCATCATCGGACGAATCATTTCATCCAAACTTAATGAATTTAAGTGGCTATATATATGTGTTTGTTCAGCCAAGTCCAAGGTTTGCCATTCAACCTGATCACCCACTTGAATGCCCTGCTCAATTAGGAAGGCTGCCAGCAGTTCTGCAAAATAACGCTGGCCGACTTTTTCATCACGCCCAAGGTTTACTCGCTGCTCTAAACCTACTTTATTTCCCTTATTTATCTTTTTAAATGACCTAATATTTTGTGCCGCTTTAAACGCTGTTTGTGTCATTGGCGTTTGCAGTTCTGCCGACTCAAACCCTTGTGCTGTTTTACGAATATTAATGGTATTAAAGTTTGCCGCTAAAGCTGAGGGAATCGCATCATAAGGGTTGTCACTTAGACTAGCTCCAGGCAGTTTTAAGCCCGACTTATAATAGGAGACATCTAATTGAATCGCCAACAAGGAGTGAATCTGCTGCTGCTTCAACTTTTCTGCTAACTGCTTAGCCACAACAGCCAGCTCCTCTGAGACTAAAAAAGGATCACCAAAGCCCTTTACCAGTAGCTTGTACCCCCCCTGCTCAATTTGTTGGCTCAGATAAAACTCTGTCTTAAAGCGGTGGTCTGCACCCCAGTGGCGTAGTGACAATAGTGCGGTAATGAGCTTGGTCGTTGAGGCAGGGATAAAGTAATCGTGAGCTGATTTAGAGATCAATAGTTTCTGCTGTTCATCCTGTAACACAATGCCTGAATGACTTAGCTGGTTAAAATAACTTAACGCAGAACCTTCTTTAGCATCGACTGATTTTATCTCAGCCGCCTGCACAACAGTACCCAGTAATACATTTAAGAGAAGAAAGCACGGTAAAATAGCTAATTTGAAAAACAATCGACTCTTAAAGCTCATCTACTTAATTCCACTGCCATTAAACTGAAACTACTGACCATCTTTATCAACCACTCTATTACACGCTCTACTCTTAATATAGAGACCTAATGGCTGTTATTATAGAAGAGCACGGCATTTATTAAAGTGCCTTTAGGTCAAGAAAGACAATTAAAAACCCTTAAAGATGCAATTGCCTTAAAATAAGAGGCATTCAACCAACGATAACGAATTCAAACCTCTTTATGAAAGCATCAGACTCAAACAGCCCTTCCACAGTACCACTCTCTATTATCATCAACCCTTATGATTACAGTGAGGCAGCGCAGTCAGCCGCTTTAGCTCTCAGCCACAAATATAGCCTACCACTGACCGATGATCTATCTGAGCCATCGTATATGCAGCTAGGTTGGTACACTGTTAAAAAAGACCCTATTCAAAAACTCGCCCTCTTTCAAAATGAGAGTGGCCCAGTTTTTATCGATTTTATTAGCGGTAAAAAAGCCCATCGTCGCCATTTTGGTGGTGGAAAAGGTCAGCCGTTAGTTAGAGCAATGGGTAAATTAAAAGAGGGACTGCCAACTATTTTGGATGCCACAGCAGGTATGGGGGGGGATAGTTTTGTACTGGCTTCACAAGGCCATCAAGTGCAGATGATCGAACGCTCAGTTGCCGTTGCCGCGCTACTTGCAGATGGCCTAGCTCGAGCAGGTGCTGCTTTAACGAGTAATGACGGTGATAGTAAAGATGACAATCATGAGAAAAATAATAATGACGATAATAAGGAGAGGCAAGCACTACTAAGTATCATCAATAGCCTCTCTATAAAGCAGGCTAATTCTGCGGACTACCTACTCAGTGAACAACCAAAAGTCGATGTGATCTATATGGATCCGATGTATCCAGAGAAGAAGAAAAATGCCGCAACTAAAAAAGAGATGAAAGCGCTACAGAACTTAGTAGGTCCTGATCGTGATAGTGAAAAACTCTTGAGTGCTGCCTTGCAAACAGCAAGCTATCGAGTAGTGGTTAAACGCCCAAAAGGCGCACCTATTATTGAATTGGACAATCCGAAGCTTATCCCATCGGCCAATATCTCAAGCCCAAACACGCGTTATGATATTTATTCTATTAAAGCGTTAAAGTCAGCAGGACTTATTTAACCCGTTAAACCTAGTCTTGATCTTTTAACGCAAGCACACGGTTATAGATAGGCTTTTTCTTAATCCCAGCATAATCCGCAACAATCTCAGATATCTGCTTCACGGGCAACTTCTGTTTAAGCAGTGTCTCAATCAAGCTGTCATACTCAGATAGCTCAACCGCGGCTTTCTCAGTAGCACCGCCCACCATCAAGACAAACTCACCACGTACCTTATCTGAGTTCTCTTCAAAGTAAGCTACCACTTCCGCCAAGCTACCTGAGACAAACTGCTCAAACTTCTTAGTCATCTCACGCGCTGCCACAATCGTGCGATCTTCGCCAAACACAGATTGCATATCTGCCAAAGTTGCCTGCACTCTATGTGGCGATTCATAAAAAACCAGCGTACGCACATCCTCTTTCAACTTTTCTAAAGCCAAAGTACGCTTAGTGGATTTAGCAGGTAAAAAACCTTCATAACTAAAACGATCTGTTGGCAGCCCTGCCGCACACAGAGCAGTAATCACCGCACTAGGCCCAGGAATAGGCACCACATTCACCTGCTGCTCTCGCAATAGTTTTACAAGGTGATAACCTGGATCGTTAATCAAAGGTGTTCCTGCATCAGAGACTAAAGCACCCTTCTCACCTTTTTGTAAACGCTCCAACAACTGCTGGCTACGGCTGGATTCATTGTGTTCATGCAAGCTAATCAAGGTTTGATTAATGCCTAATGACTGTAATAGTTGGCGAGTATGGCGAGTATCTTCCGCGGCAATCCAATCAACCGACTCCAAAATATCGACCGCTCTGCGGGTAATATCTTTTAGATTTCCAATCGGCGTTGCCACTATAAAAAGTGTCGCATCTGCATATTGTTCACTGCCTGAAGAGAGCGTTGGTTTAACCGTCATAAGAGACCTTTATTAAGCACTGTGTAAAATTTAAAGAGGTATGTATAAAACCCTATCTAGGATTGCTATATAATTTGCATAATATTAAATTATGCGTATTCTATCGAAAATGAAAAAAACTATTCCAGTTTATCTTATTCAAAGTATCACTTTAGCGAGTTTTCTGGCTTTATCTGCCTGTACCAGCCAGCTACCAAAGCCTGTTGCACAACAACCAAAGTCTGTTGTTAAACCCGTTGTAAACCCCGTACAAGCGACTCCTGCACAAGTTAAAGAAGAGATTAAGCCAGAATCGCTCTTCTCTTTAACCAAAGATGAGCTGGAGTTTCAGATTGAGATCGCTAAAAGAGAGCAGGACTGGGGCCGCTATATTCAATTTAATAACCAGCTATGGCAGATCTCTACTGAAGGGGGTCAAGCCGTAATAGAACAGCAGATTTGGGATACGCTAACCAGCCACTCTCACGAAGATACCGAAGAGATGCTATATACCCTTAGCCATCACTACGCAGAGTCAGTTAAGCAGTGGGCGCTACTACTTTCTATTGTTAAAGGGCCTGCTAAAACCCTGGTTCAACACCTAGAAGTATTAGCAGACAACCAGCCTGATGCCATCTACACCAAGCACCTGCTACCTGGCTTGATTGGTGAGATGTCTAATTTCACCACGATTCAACAAATTGCCATTCTTCTGCCCTTTGAAGGCAAGTATAAACAAGTTAGCCAGCAGATTCGTAACGGGATTTTAAAAGCCTTTTTTGCCTCAGAACAGAATATCACGCTTAAGTTCTACGATACCTCAGACTTAGAGAACTTCAGCGAAGTCTGGCAAAATGCCAAACTAGACGGTGCTGAGTTTATTATTGGCCCTCTCACCAAAGAAGCTGTTCAGCTACTTGCTGACTTTGAAGACCCAGATGTCCTTGCACTTAACAGTATTGAAGAAGCACCCTTTCCACAGTTCAACTACAAAGGTTCTGATGAAGTTGCACAAATGGTCAGACTCTTTGAACAGAAAAACTATCAAAATATTGGTATTTTAACCAACGATAGTCGTTCTAATCTTAAAACAGCACATGCACTACAAAATGCATGGCAAGCAAATCAAAATCACGTTGCCGTTATCAGCGCCTATCCCAATGTAAAACCCAAACTGCGTCAAGCACTTGGTGAACTGATTAATGAAAATGCCAGCAAACAGCGTTTTCAGCATATTAAGCGAATGACCAAAGACCGTCTATCTTTCTTCCCACGTACACGTCAAGATTTTGATGCTATCGTGATTATCGATAACAGCCAACGCATCGCCGTCTTCCAACCGCAACTGGCTTTTTTCGAGCTAGACGTACCTATATATGGCTCACTGCAACTGTCACCTAAAAAGCTACAAAATATCAAACCCAACCGTGACCTGAAAGGCGTACAGTTTTTAACTCGCCCAGTGACACTTAATCCTGAGAATCTAAGTTCCAACTTTGAAGCATTCGGCTGGGATAGCTTTCAGATAGTCAACCATCTAAATCAACTACGGTTAGGCGGCTACCTCAAATCAGGTAAAACAGGTGAGATTACGTTAGAAGACAACCAGCTAAAACAGAATCTGATTTGGACAAAATATAATCGACGAGGTGTGATCAAACGTTGGGTTGAGCCAAAAGTAGATCCAGTGACCGAAGCACTGGCTCAAATGGCAGCACCAAATAGCACTGAGAGTAATGAGCAACCTGCGAAGGTCACCATTCAAAACGTTTACATTCCAGAAGCAAGAATAGAAGAAGCACCCATTCAGAGCAGTTCACCTTATTCACTGTTCTAGGCAAGCTTCTAAACAGGTAAAGCCTCATTTACCTTAACCTCTAAGGAGACCGTCATGTTGAAAAAACTCCTTTCAATCGGGCGGCAAAAAGAGCAACAAGCCGAGGCTTGGCTTAAAAAACAGAAGATCAAAATCATCGCGCAAAACTTCACCTGCAAAGGGGGCGAGATCGATCTGATCGGCCTGACAAATGAACATCCCCCCCTGTCCAAAATATGCAACCCTAAAAACAGTGAACCAATACTGATCTTTTTTGAAGTCAAATACCGCAAAAACAGCCTATACGGCCACCCAGCTGAGTTTGTCACTCCACAAAAACAGCAGCGCATTATCCACTCAGCTGAGCTGTTCCTACTAAAGCACCCCAAGCTCAACCACCACGCGATGCGCTTTGACGTCATCACCTTTGAAGGTGATCAAAAAGAACCCGATTGGATTCAGGATGCTTTTGGGGTTTAGTCTTTCCATAAATCTTTCAAAATATCATTCTTATCGTACTAACAACCCTTTATTGCTAAAGTCCTATACCGTTTAGAAATTATTAGATTTTTAGGAGACAGCAGTTGGATTGGAGTGCCATAACAGGAATATCAAGCTCAATTATTGCCTTATGCGCACTTGCATATACTGCATGGCAAGGAATACAAACCCGAGAACATAACAAACTTTCATTTAGACCCCATATAACTTCATGGTCATATCGAAATTCTGAGAGCGGTGTATATGTCACAGAAGTAATGAATAATGGATTAGGGCCTGCACTAATTGAAAGTTTTACTGTAAAAGTTGATGGCAAAGTTATTTCTGGCAACAATACCGATGTAATCGAAAAAGCTTAGAATTATTATTTCCTACTAATCAGTACAAATCTCATGTGAGGCACATGGCTCAAGGCTACTCAATGCATGCAAAGGAGAAGTGCGCTATTGTTACTATTCAATTCACAGAGCCAACATTAGTTACCCTTGAAGAGGTTAATCTCTCATTTGATCATGCTGACTTAATTATTGAATACAAATCATTCTATGATGAAAAATTCACCTATTCATCTGAAGTTGAACGAGCTAACAATCTAAATCATACATAGCCATTGAAACAATTGGCCTCAAGGTCAAATTAACGTTGTCTACTTCAACAATAAAGCCCCAATAAGATTACAAGGATCTTAAATAATGTCTAAGTTAAAAATGCTTGATAGCACAGTGACATTAAACAACCCGAAAAAAGTCCCTAACGATCAGATGAGCTATTTGAAGCAGTGGCTTATCGAGAGAGTCCAAGGTTAAATACTCGTTCTACGCTGGACTGCTCGGGTTTCTATTGCCATTCGTGGGCTTTCTCTATGTCCGTCGCTATCTCTACGCTGCGGTCGCTGCAATCATTTGGCTTTTTCTCATCTTTGTAATGCTCATAGGGGCTATTAATGTCGGTGCTGTCAGCATGGACGTTAGCCTTAACTATGGCTCTAGCTTTGGTCTATTAATACTGTATGGTATTTTATATTCATATCGATGTTACAAAGAGGCTGATATCCTCAATAATAATAGTTTAAGATTTGCGCTTAAATCAAGATCCATGCTCTAACGCCTCTTGAGGGGATAAAATATCAAAATTAAATTCTGATCCTCTTTATAGTCAATTAGTCAGCACGATAACAACATAAACATTTGTAGCCCAATACCTATAAACTATTGTTTTAATGCATATATAAAGACCTTATAGGCTCAAATAAAATCAATACCCCTTAATAAAAAGGCTTATTTTGGAACCATATGAAGTCAATATCTGCTCTAACGTATGCTCTCACTTTTGATTTTTTGTGTTATTGATGCAAGATAAATGTACAAACAGCTTAAAAATGCCGTATTCTAAAGATCCTTCATTGAATGATGTAGACGAGAATAGCCGTGGCTAAACCCAATTACGCTTTTGAAAAGCGCCAAAAAGAGATTGCCAAAAAGAAGAAAAAGGAAGATAAGCGCAAGCTAAAAGCAGGCTTGGACGATAGTCAGCCGCAAGCTCTTCAAAATGAATCTGACACAGAAAACAATACATCAACAAATAACGATACACCCTAAACAACTAATTTCAATTAACATTAAATGCACAAAGGAAGACTAAGCATGAGTACAGGTACAGTAAAGTGGTTCAATTCAGACAAAGGTTTCGGTTTCATTGCTCCAGACGATGGTAGCAAGGATCTATTCGTTCATCACTCAGAAATTCAAAGTGGTGGTGGATATGCTAGTCTGGAAGATGGCCAAAAAGTAGAGTTTGAAGTTGGACAAGGCGAGAAAGGGCCATGTGCAAATAAGGTTGTAGCGGTCTAATCGTTATCACCTAAAAGAGCTTGAGAACCTATCAAGACACAACGACTGAGGTCAGGATCAGATTTATTCTTTGCAGAATGAGTTTGACCTGGCCTCAATTGTTTATACTCCCCTCTGCTTTTATGCCCTTTAGACTACAAATTAATTACAACATATTACCTACACCACAGAACGTTCTCTACCTAAAAAGTTCTAAGATACAAGGTCTTGTTATTTGCCCCTAAAATATTAAATTCACCACTAAAGGTGTTGCACTTCAATCGTGAATTTACCCCTTAAACTTAGAAGCCCTAGAAGCTTTAGCCTTCGTTAGAGTTCTTATTTAAGGCGCACCGTTCGACCTAGTCGAATGTGCGTTTGAACGAGTTGTTACCCGCCTGCAGGCGGGCGACAACGCTGTTTAAATGTTTAACTGCGCCGTTACCTCGTCCACAGGAGCTATTTATTAGATGCATTACTTATTTAGTTTTTCTATTTCTTCTTCTACTTCCCCTGCTCCTTCTAAGTAAAACCCTTCTTCATCTGGTGCTAATTCCTTTAGTAACCGCAAGAATTCACCCGCATGCACCTTTTCTTCATTAGCGATATCCTTTAATACTTCAATAGCTAGCTTATTGTCAGTTGACTCAGCTAGCTGCATATATAGTTGAACTGCTTCATATTCTGCGGCTACCATAAATCTTATTGCTCGTATAAGCTCTTCTTCAGTTAGTTTTTGACCTTTAGCAAGTCCTGAAAACGGATTTCCAAATTCTGGCATCTTATTACCCTCATCTATATTTAATTACATTCTTCTAACAATTATGGAATGGCACCATTGTTTCGGCTAACGTAAAAACGGTAGTTTTATATTCTGCAAAAAAAATAATACTTTTTGCATTCAAGAAGAAACTCTTTCTAGCCTTATTTTTCCAATGGTTTATAACAGAACCACCAATCATAATTTTCGTATTTTTCCGCATTAGCTATGGCGTCAGCTTCACTTTGCGCAGGTGGAACAATAACATTATCCTGAATTAACTCATTATTTGGCCAGCCTGCTGGAACTGCACCTTGATTATCTGATACCTGTAATGCCTTAACAGACCGAATAATCTCATCAATATTTCTTCCTATCTCCTGAGGGTAATACATAATCAACCGAACCTTGGTTTGTGGGTCAACTATAAAAACAGCACGAACAGTGTTTGTGCCCTTATCCGGATGAAGCATTCCCAACTTTGAAGCGATAGAGTCATTTGCTGAAACGATAGGAAACTGGATTTCTACATCAAGTACTTCCTTTATCCATTGAACCCATTTTATATGTGAAAAGACTTGATCAATTGATAAACCAATCAATTGGCAACCTAAATCATCAAACTCCTTCTTTCTCTTTTGAAAAGCCACAAACTCTGTTGTACAAACAGGTGTGAAGTCAGCAGGATGACTAAAAAAGACGCTCCATTTGTCTTTCATGTCTTTTGGAAAGGACATTCCACCATGGGTGGTCTGCACATTTAGTTCAGGAAAATCATCTCCTAGTAAAGGCATTCTTTTGTTTTCATCAGTCACTTCTCTTCTCCGTTGTTAATTTTATATATTGCACCTAACGGGCGCAGCTTAACGCCACCTGAAACTTAGAACCCCCAGAAGCTATAGCCTTCGTTAGGGTTCTTATTGAAGGCGCACCGTTCGACATAGTCGAATGTGCGTTTGAACGAGTTGTTACCCGCCTGCAGGCGGGCGACAACGCTGTTTAACTGTGCCGTTACCTCGACCGCAGGACAAGGTAACGGCTTACATCACTGGCAGAAAAAATGGTGTGGCTGTAGCGTAGCGAAAGCCACGCCGATTTTTGCTGTCCGACTGCATGTGATTGTTATATGTTTTATTGCATGCTTATCCATTTAAAGATAATTTTCTTAGCCTCAAAGAGTTTACAATGACAGAAACAGAGCTAAAACTCATGGCAGTAGCGGCAATCATTGGAGAAAGTAAAATCCCAAAAAAAGGGAATAAAACGCCTGCCGCAATAGGCACTCCTAATACATTGTAGACAAAAGCAAAAAATAAATTTTGCTTGATATTCTTCATAACCTCATAACTGAGATTTTTTGCTTTTACGATACCTTGCAAATCTCCTTTTACCAGCGTAATTTCTGCACTTTCTATAGCAACATCTGTTCCTGTCCCCATTGCAATACCAACATCTGCTTGTGCTAAAGCAGGAGAGTCATTAATACCATCACCAGCCATTGCAACAATGTTACCTTTGGCTTGAAGTTCCTTGATTTTATTCAATTTATCTTCAGGTGAGCATTCAGCGAAAAAATGACTTAAATGCAGTTCAGAGGCCACTGCTTTTGCAGTATTCTTATTGTCACCTGTCATCATAATCACTTTTACGCCTTTATTCATTAATGCTGTAATAGCAACTTTACTACTTTCTTTGATGGCATCAAAAATTGCAACGTAACCCAAAGCTTGACGATCAATTGCAATGTAAGAAACCGTTTTTCCAAGTTTTTGTTCTGCGACAATTTGTGAATTTAAATCACTTGGAATACTTATATTTTCTTTTTCCATTAACGCTAAATTTCCTAAAGCAATTTGCTTTTCATTCGCAACACCAACAACCCCTTTACCTGCAATCGCTTCAAAATTTGTTATCTCAATGAAGCTTATGTCTTTCTCTTTCGCATATTTTACGACAGCTTCCGCTAATGGATGCTCACTATGCTGATTGAGTGACGCTATATTTTGCAGTAAATCATCGGCATCATGAGACTCTATCGCAAAAACTTTTTCTACCGAGGCTTTGCCTTCGGTAATCGTTCCGGTTTTATCGGTAATCAAAACATCGACCTTATCCATCATCTGCAAGGCCTCTGCACTTTTAATTAAAATACCCGATTGCGCCCCCTTTCCTACTCCCACCATAACAGACATTGGAGTGGCTAAACCCAAAGCGCAAGGGCAGGCAATAATCAGCACAGCAATAGCATTAACAAAAGCATAGACATATGCTGGTTCAGGTCCAAAAGCAGCCCAAACAGCAAAAGTTATTAACGATATTGTCATAACAATCGGTACAAAATACTTGGAAATAGTATCTGCTAATTTTTGAATTGGTGCGCGTGATCGGCTCGCATCATTTACCATTTGAATAATTTGAGAAAGCAAAGTATCAGTCCCAACTCTTTCTGCAATCATAACAAAAGATTTTGTACCATTAATCGTACCCGAACTCACTTTATCACCCTTCTTTTTATCAACAGGTATAGGCTCTCCTGAAATCATAGACTCATCAATACTACTTTGCCCTTGGGTGATTTTCCCATCCACAGGTACTTTATCACCTGGCTTTATTCTCAAAAAATCACCTTCTTTAACATCATGTATGGAAATAATCTTATCTTCTCCATTACCCACCAATGTAGCCTCTGAAGGTGCTAATTTTAAGAGTTCTTTTAATGCGCTGCTCGTTTGACTATGCGCTCTTGCCTCCAGCAATTGTCCTAGCAATACCAATGTTAAGATCACTGCGGTAGCTTCAAAATATAAATGTACCGTTCCTGCTTCGGTTTTAAATTCACTGGGGAAAATATCGGGAAAGAACATCGCAATGACACTAAAGATAAAAGCAACCCCCGTTCCCATACCAACGAGGGTAAACATATTTAGATTCCATGTAATAATGGAATGGTAGGCACGCACAAAAAACATCCAGCACGCATAAAAAACCACAGGTAAAGTCAGAATTAATTGCACCCAATTCCAGCTGGCTTGACTCATGATATGAGATAATGGTTTTCCTGGTATTAATTCACTCATAGAGATAAAAAAAACGGGTAGAGAAAATAAAATGGCTATTTTCATTTTTAAAAACAATTCTTTATATGCTTTTTGCTCATTGCTATCCGTTGGCTTTAATGGAATTAAATCCATACCGCAGATAGGGCAACTCCCCGCTTTGTCTTTTATAACTTCAGGATGCATAGGACAGGTATATTCAGCACTTTGTTGAACAAGGCTGGGTTGTTCTAATAAATCCATACCACATACAGGACAAGAACCAAATTCAATATAAGTTTTTTCACCTTCACAATGCATGGGACAGTAGTAAATACCTTTTCCTTTTTCTTGTTTTGGTATTTCATGTTGGCATTGGTGCTCACCTTCGATACTCGGTATTTCAATGGTATAATGCAGACCTTCATTTATTAAAGCGTCTTGCAATTTTTCTAATGGAATATGAGAGCGCATTTCAATCGACACTTCTAACTGTTTTAAATTAACACTTATACTTAAGACATCTTCTAATTTATTCAATGCTTGTTCTATACTATTTTGACAGCCTATACATGACATTCCAGAAACTTTATAAAGGTGTTTCATTTTTTTAAGCCCTCTTTTCTGTTTGAAACTTGAGTACATAACGGGCGCAGTTAAACGCCATCTGAAACTTAGAATCCCTAGAAAGCTTTAGCTTTCATTAGGGTTCTTATTGAAGGCGCACCGTTCGACATAGTCGAATGTGCGTTTGAACGAGTTGTTACCCGCCTGCGGGCGACAACGCTGTTTAAATGTTTAACTGCGGACGAGGTAACGATTAAGCTAGGCCGCTACGCATTAGCGCAATCAGCTTGAGTGCTTTGTTATGTTCCATCGAGGGTCAGGTCTTGTTATTCGCCCCTAGATTATTGAATTTGCCTTCATAAAGGCAAAAGGCAAGACCTGACCCTCATGACCTGATTTTGTAGTAGCACTATCGTTTGATAAAACGTCCCGCTCTTATCCCGTTAGCAACTGCGAGTAACTCACTTGCTTCATGTGCCAAAACAGCCACAGCGATGGTAATAAAGCCACCCACCCCTGCCGGGATTAAAATAGCCAGAACTATAATTGAAAATAGTATATTTTGTTTACTGATGTATCGTGCCTTTTGACCAATCTGCATGGCTTCTTCAATCTTGCTGAGGTCATCTGCCATTAAGGCAATATCTGCTGCTTCAATCGCTGCATCGCTACCAGCAGCTCCCATCGCCATCCCACAGGTTGCCGTAGCTAAGGCCGGTGCATCATTAACACCATCACCCACCATCAATGTAGGGCCATCTTTCATTAACGCTTGTATGGCCATGACTTTATCTTCGGGTTTTAGTTCAGCGCGGACATCATCAATGCCTAACTCCTTGGCAATGCGTTGTGCCGTTCGCCGATTATCTCCGGTTAACATAACGGTACGTATTCCCAGAACATGTAAGCGCCGTATTACTTCAATAGCATTTTCACGAATCGTATCCTGAATAGCGATAATGCCAGTGATCATCTGGTTATTTCCCAACAACACCACTGTTTTACCTTCAGACTCGAGTTTATTGATAATTACTTCGTGCTCACCAAGTTCTATTCCCATATCTAAAAATAATGTCGGGTTTCCCAAATACCATATATCAGTATTAATATTTCCTTTCACTCCAGAACCAAATATTGCGCCAGTATTCTCAGTATTGGCTATGTCTATTTGTTTTTGTTTGGCATATCTGAGAATTGCTTGTGCTAGTGGATGGCTGGAGTATTGTTCCAGTCCCGATGCAAAACTAATGACATTATGTTCACTGCCTTGCAAGGTAATGACATTCGTTACATTTGGCTTTCCGTGCGTTAACGTCCCCGTTTTATCCATGGCAATGGTTTTTATGGTACCAAGATGTTCAAGATGGGCTCCACCTTTAATTAAAATACCCCGTTTTGCTGAACCACTAATGCCGGATGCCATCGCAATCGGCAGGGAAATAACCAAAGCGCAGGGCGCAGCTGCCACCAGAAGAATAACCGCCTTCTCAATCCAATAGGCAGTATCAAGCTGAATAAAAAGTGGTGCGAGAACCATCAAAATACTAATCAGTAAAATGACAGGGCTATAGCGACGACCAAAACGCTCCATCCAAGCCTGCGCGCGTCCCTTTTGTTCCTGTGCATTTTCAACAAGATCAATAATTCGAGACAGTGTGTTATCGGCAAACGTGCTGGTTGCTCTAACAATTAGAGTAGCCTGTCCATTGATGGTTGCAGGAAATACTTTATCACCCGGCTTTTTATTAACAGGAATTGATTCACCCGTAACGAGTGATTCATCCAGACTTGTTTCTCCAGTTAGGATAATGCCATCGGTAGGAACAGATTCACCAGGCAAAACAATAAACTCATCACCCAACTTGATTTCTTCAGCAGGAATGACTTGTTCCTTACCATCGCGATTGACACGTGCCTGTTTGGGAGCGAGATCCAGAAGTGAGTGAATGGCATTTCGAGTTTTGTTAAATGTATATTCTTCAATACCTTCGGCAATACCATATAGAATAACCAATGCAGCAGCTTCATCCCACATACCAAGGTACATTGCACCAATAGTCGCCCCTATCATTAATATCGGGATACCAATTTCATATTCATGGATAGCTTCTTCTATGCCCTCTTTTGCCCAGAGATAACCACCATAAATAATCGAAATGAGATAAACCCATATTGAAAGATCTCCGCCGATGACTTCTATATATTCAAGAATAAAAGCGAGTAGTGCAAAGCTACCCGCCACTATAGGATTACGTAATGGAGGATAGCTCAGCCATAAGGTTATTGGTGATTTATTTGTTTCTGGCATAATTTTCCTAACTAATCTAACGGGCGTAGTTAAACGCCACCTGAAACTTAGAATCCCTAGAAAGCTTTAGCTTTCGTTAGGGTTCTTATTGAAGGCGCACCGTTTGACATAGTCGAATGTGCGTTTGAACGAGTTGTTACCCGCCTGCGGGCGACAACGCTGTTTAAATGTTTAACTGCGCCCGTTACCTCGTCCGCAGGACGAGGTAACGCCTCAAATCACCGGCAGGCAAAAGTGGCGTTTGTTTTGTGTAGAATGGAGCGATAGCGACTGACACAAAACAAACGCCACTTTTGACTGTCCGAGTGAATTTGAATTGTTAGGGGTTTGTTAACCACGAACTTTTGCTATTAATGCATTTAAATTTATGCCTATGCCGAAGAAGTTTGGCTTTAATTCAATAACGGAATTTCCTTTATCAATTAAATCTTCAACATCTTCAAAACGTTCCAAAAATTCTGTGTCATCGCCTTGTGCCAACTTTGTTAAGGATTTAAAGAAAACATCCCAATCACCGAAACGAGATTCTACGTCACGTAATGGAACAATAAGTTTGTAACTTTCTTTTGAAATATTTTCTGGATGATCGCTTGTTAGCAACAATGCAGGTAACGCTTGAAATAATTGCCCTGCATTTTCTCCAAAATATTTTTCTGCGACTTCATTTGTCCATTGCTCTTGATCCAGTCCTTTGGCAATTATCGCATTACTTCCTATCTTTCTTGCAATGTTGGAAAAATTCTTTTCTATCAAATCATAGAAACCACCTTGCCAGTTTCCGTTTACTACAAATATATAAACTTCAATATCATCTTCAATTGGCAAGTTTCCAAGAGAATTCAGCATGTAACCCATATCTCGATTCCTTTTTTACCCCTAACAATTATTATAAACATTTAATGTGCATATCCATTTCTACACATAACTTAACAGTTTTACTATCAATTAGTTACAGTAACTAACCGTGCAAAATCACCTTCTACAAAATCTTGCTCAAACTACCCCATCGCTTCTTTAATCAAAGAAGGAGCAGAACTCAACAACGCTTGCGTATACTCATGTTGTGGGTTTTTCATAATCTGCTCAACAGACCCCTGCTCTACAATCTTGCCCTCTTTCATAACCGCCACTTCATGCGCAATCGCAGGAATAATCGACAAATCATGTGTAATAAACAGGAAAGACAACTGATATTTCTGCTGTAGATCTTCAAGCAACCTCAACACCTGTGCACGCACAGTGACATCTAAGGCGCTGGTTGGTTCATCGCAGATGATGAGCTCTGGCTCTACTGCTAAGGCACGGGCAATCCCAATACGCTGGCGTTGTCCGCCTGAGAACTCATGTGGGTAGCGGTGTCTGTGTTCTGAGAGTAAACCGACCTGCTCTAGTAATTCACTGATACGCTTGCCCTGATCTTCTCTATTACCAGAACCGACTTTTAAACTCACCATGCCTTCGCGGATAATTTCGCCAATGGTCATTCTTGGATTGAGCGCTGAGAATGGGTCTTGAAAGATGACTTGTACCTTTTTTCTGAAAGGCTTCATCTGCTTCTCATTCAGGTTAGTAAAGTCGACTAAGACGGCTTCTGACTCTGATTCAGTTTGTGAATCTACATCAGAATGGTTTGAGAAGTTGACTTCGCCTGAGGTGCTATCCACCAGCTTTAGAATCGCCTGACCAATGGTGCTTTTACCACTGCCTGACTCACCAACCAATGCTAAAGTTTGACCTTTTTTAATATTAAGTGTGACACCATCCACCGCTTTAACATAACCAACGGTACGCTGAAACAGCCCCTTTTTAATAGGAAAATGCACTTTCAGGTCTTTGAGTTGCAGCAGAGAGTGCGTATCAATGGGTGCTTTGAATTCATGCTTAGGCACAGCATCGGCTAGGAGTTGTTTGGTATATTCGTCTCTTGGGTCTTCAAAAAAGTGCTTAACATCGGCCAGCTCAACAATGACCCCCTGCTTCATAACGGCCACTTGATCTGCCATATCATAAACCACACCCATATCATGCGTGATAAAGAGGATAGACAGGCCACGTTTGTCACGAATCGATTTAAGCAGTTTAAGCACTTGTGCTTGAATGGTCACATCTAGTGCGGTGGTGGGCTCATCAGCAATTAGCAATTCTGGCTCGCAAGCCAATGCCATGGCGATCATAACACGCTGCATCTGCCCACCTGATAACTGATGCGGATACCAGTCATAACGCGCTTCTGGTTCTGGAATACCCACTTCATTGAATAGTGAAACCACTTTGTTTCTAACGGCTTTGCCGTGCATATTTAGGTGAATTCTTAACACTTCTGCCACTTGCTCACCAACCGTCATAACGGGGTTAAGGGAGCTCATGGGTTCTTGGAAGATCATGGCGACTTTTTTACCACGTATCTTTTGCATTTTGTTCTCTGGTAGTTGAAACAGATCTTCGCCATTGAGCTTAATCGAACCTGAATTAACCTTAAGGGCTTCTGGCAGTAGACGCATGGTTGCCAGTGAGGTGAGTGACTTTCCACTACCCGACTCTCCGACAAGTGCAAATATCTCACCTGCTTGAATATTAAAACTAACCTCTTTAATCAGCGGGGTATTGCCCACTGAAACATTGAGGTTATGAATACTTAATACTGGTACGTTTGTTTGAGCCATATGCATTATCTTTTTTTATAAAGTCTTGTTGTAATTTAATTAGCTAATTATTTAGCACGTCTTGGGTCTAAAACCACCTGGACTCGATCTGAGAATAGGTTGGCTGCTAGTACGAGCGTAAACATAAAGGTAAATGCAGAGAAGAGTGACCACCAAACCATTGGCTCACGTGCCATCTCTAAACGGGCTTGGTTGATCATATTACCCCAACTAGCCGTAGTAGGATCAACCCCGACACCGACATAGGAGAGCACTGCTTCTGCCAGTACTAAACCACTAAAATCTAATACCAGTGCAATCAAAATTAGGTGCATTAGGTTTGGCATTATGTGGTTTTTAATAATTTTAAAAGGCCCAACTCCTACCGTTTTTGCCGCAGCAACATACTCTACTTGACTTATTTTTAGCGTCTCTGCACGTAGTAGGCGACACAGCCCAGTCCAACTAGTAAGCCCAAGAATAAAGATTAAGAACAGGAGTCTTAGATCGGCACGCTCTTCGGTACTGCTAAACCAGTCTGGGTTATTGCCAATAATGACCTGCATAACTAAAACGCCTGCAGCGATGAGTAACACACCTGGAATTGAGTTTAGCGTGGTGTAGAGGTATTGAATAACATCATCGACCCAGCCTTTAAAATAACCTGCGCTAATCCCAAGAATAAGCGCTAGAGGCAGCATAACTAAGGTGGTTAGCAGGCCAATCAACACGCCCGTTCGGATACTTTTAATCGATTGATAAAGTACATCTTGGCCGACTTTATCGGTGCCCAGAACGTGATAGTACTGGCTTAAATAGTAGAACCAGCTGACGGCAAAGAATAGGATAAATAGCGTAAAGTAGACGGTTTTCCATGGCATGTGAGGCTCAGGAATGGGTAGGTACTCATAGAGACCATCAAGGGTTTTAATGGCATATTTCTTGAAGTTAAACCACGAGTGGATAAACGCAATAATGGCCAAAATAAAGAAACTGAATAAAAATGGAATAGAGGACTTAACCATAAAGTCATCAAAAACTTTGGTATTTTCTTTCAGATGTTGACCACCAAATTTGAGTGGTAAGTATTGCTGAGAGACATTGCCATCCTCATCATAGCTGATCGATGTGCTGTGTTCATGTGTGGCAAAGGGTGCGGAATAGGTTCTCTCTGTGTTTTCTTTAAGGTGGCTAAAGATTAGATCTAGAACACTGAGTACCCCCCCCTGCTCAATATTTGTGGCCGTTTTTACCTGCCCTTCTATAGTAGACGCTTGTGCTGATATGCTGCTGTTTTGGGTAAATTCGAAGTGAATAGAGTCAAGCAGAGCAAATACAAGATAAAAACTGAGAATAATTGCCGAGGCCATCGCGACTGGCGATTGAAATATCTGTGTCCACTGCTTTCTGCTTTGTTTGGATTGTCTAATAGAGCGAACAGCGCCAATCAATACTAGTACCAGTAACCAAACCATAATATCGGTCCATAAGAATACAAAACTCATGATAACTTCACCCTTGGATCAAACATAGTATAGGAGATATCCGTTAAGATCAGGCCAATAATATAGAGCACTGATCCTAAGAAGACCATGGCTTTAACGATACCAAAATCCTGTGCATTAATGGCATCTATGGTGTAGCTACCTAAGCCAGGGATGCCGAAAAATGACTCCATAATCAGACTCCCCATAAATAGGGTTGGGATCACAACGACCACACCCGTTAAGATCGGTAGCATGCCGTTATGCAGTACATGCCCAAACAGAACTTTGATATCAGAAAGACCTTTGGCTCTGGCGGTACGAACGTAGTCTTTGTTCATCTCCTCAAGGAAGATACTACGATACCAACGCATACCCGCACCAATCCCTGCAAAGATGCCGATGAGTACGGGAAGTATCAAGAACTTAACCCCCTCCCAGCCCTCGGCATAGCCCGATATGGGCACCCAATGCCATGTCTTACTAAACAGTACCTGAGCTGCAATAATATAGAAGAGCCCGGAGATAGACATAATTGCCACCGCAACCATCATGGTGACCGTATCTAAAGTAGAGCCTCTAAAAAGCACAATCAACAGTGCCAAAGCAATATTGGTCACTAGCCCGATAATAAAGGTGGGTAGTGCGATGGCTAAACTTGGCCACATACGCTCTTGAATATCTGCGGTAATTTGACGACCAGAATCAGACTGACCAAAATCAAAAGTAAACAACTTTAAAGACTCTTGAACAAATAACGTCTGTTGAATACTCTCCAGCCCTGAAGCCTGTCCATTAAAGAAAAGTGGTTTATCATAACCGTGATCAACCTTCCAGGACTGAATCATCTCAGGTGTCGTCTGTTTAGCACCCAGTTGTGCACGTGCCATATCATCAGGCGTATTGACCATAAAGAACAGTGTAAAGGTGATGAAGTTAACACCAATCAGGATAGGTACAGCGAAAAGTAATCGTCTAATAATATAAGCAAACATTGACTACAAGCCCCTTTTATTTGATGTTTCTTTATCTTCGAAGCTAACCGTCATTGTTTGGCGGTTACGGTATGCATAACGTAATGGGTAGAATGCACCAATCAAGCCAAGCATAACAAAAACAAACGGCCAAGCAACGGGCTTGTTCCATAGGGTTTGTTTCTCAAGACGATCTTCGACATCGATTCTACGATATTTAATAGTATTGTTCGCGAGTGGGTTTGGCCAAACATTCTTCTGCCAACTATGATAAAGCGACAGTGACATTGGATAATAGCCCCATGCCCAGGGCGAATCCTGTTGCACGATTTGTAACATTTTCTGAATAATGATCATACGTTCAGGTGTATTTTCCATGGTCTTCATCTGTTGAAATAATTGGTTGTACTCTGGGTTATCGTAGTTAGCACCGTTAATCCCCGAACCACCTGTATTAATGCTGGCATTGGCACCATTAAGTAAAAATAGAAAGTTCTCTGGATCAGGGTAATCAGCGTTCCAACCCCACGAAAATAACTGAACTTTAGCACCACGCACTTTATCCTGAAAGCGATTGTAATCAGTGGCTCTAATCACCAGCTGAACACCTATTTGGGTAAATTGTTTACGATACCAGTTTAGGATAGATTGGCTATCAGGCCCTGTGGCTGCGGTATCGTAGTACAAAGTAAGCTGCTCACCTTCTGCATTACGCCCATTAGGGTAACCCGCTTCGGCTAACAGTTGCTTAGCGACTTCAATCGGTTTACGTTGCACACGGTTATCTCTCCATTCAAACAAAGTTTTATTAACCCCCTGTTCATTTGCTTGATAACCAAATATGCCAGGAGGAATGGGGCCTTGCGCAAGGACACCACGGCCATTTAAGAAGATTGAGATGTACTCTTCAAAATTAATCGCTAGGCTTAATGCCTGACGCAGCTTACGTTGTTTCTCTGAATAACCACCGACAACAGGGTCAGCCATATTAAATGCAAAGTAGAAAATCGTTGGCTGAACCATGCTTAAGAACTGTATACCTTTGGCTTCCATCTCGGGCGTTAAACTCATTGAGCCTGAGTTAGAGACTGAAACGGCCTGATCGAAACTGTCTGAGCTCACACCTGAGGCATCATAATACCCTTGTAGAAACTTATTCCATAAAGGCACGCTCTCTTTCTCTAATGAGTAAATAACCTCTTTAACAAACGGCATCTGTTTACCTGCATCCGCTAATAGCACAGGATCTGCCCCCTCTGCCAATCCATCTGTTGGATAGGTGTCTAGATGATAATTGGGATTAGCCAGCAATCGCATGCGCTTATTAGGATTGTTCTCAATTAGTTGGTAAGGGCCTGTACCAACGGGCGAAGTATCTAAGGTTAAGTTCTTCTCTACTAGAACCGCTTGTTTATAAAAGGCTACTGCTTCCCATGGAATTGGCGCAAAGAAATTCATACTAAGCCAGTATAGAAACTGCGGGTATCGTCCTTTTATAGTAATGGTATAGTTATATTTATCAATAACTTGAACGCCACTAATATCAAACTGGTTTAAATCAAATTTAAGCAGTTTAGCTTTACTATTATGTGCCTTTAGCTCTGACTGGAATTGGTTGGTTACTTTTTGTGAGTAATCGGAAAGGCCAACAATGTACTGTGTCATAGAGTCTAAAATAGGTGAATGATTCTGTCTTAATGCCATGCGTTTGATCGCATAAACATAATCACCGGCAACCAACTCTCTACTGCCTGTTTGGTCAAAATCACTAATTGCACGAATATTGTCAGCTTGCTCAGCACTCAGTGAGTGATAACGTAGCTTGCCTTGTTGATCCTTTGCAAAGGCAGGATGTGGCTGGTATTGAATGCCCTGTTTTAGCGTAAAGTGATACTGAGTGAAAGCGACCGAAGTACTCTCTGCATCAACCACTTGGTTTTGACTATTCAAATAGGTCAGGCTAGGCATTTTAGACAGCGTTAACGGCTCAAGAGTGTAAGGTCGTTTTAAATAGTGATACTGTACAGGAGGTTCATACACCTGACTTAGTATTGCCCACTCATTCGCGTTATAAGAGACGACTGGATCAAGATGCTTAGGGGGCTGACTAAATGAACTAAAGAGTGTAGAAGACTCTACTTTTTCTGCACTGTAGGGGCTGTTTAAACTGGCTTGGGCAGTGAGTGTACTAAAGGATGAAGCCAAGATTAGAATAGAAAGGCAGGACTTCACCGTTGCTCTGTTTGGCTTAAGATTATGCTTAAAATTTAAATAAGTTTGCATCAACAAAAATAGACTCTTATTAAGTTAATTTATTGTGTTCATTTTTAACAGAAATAGTTAAATTTAATCAGTCTAGATCAAACTCAATTAAAGCTTATCGCTTTTTACAAATTACAGCCTGTATCAGGGACTGTTTAGCGTTATAATGCACATCAATTTATCACACATCATACGTGATTTTTTGATGAAAATAACGTATTTATATCTAAAGATTGGAGAATAGAATGGGATTCCTAGCCGGAAAGAAAGTTTTAGTAATCGGTGTTGCAAACAATAAGTCAATTGCATACGGAATTGCTAAGCAAATGCACGCACAAGGCGCAGAGATCGCACTGACCTATCAGACTGAAAGACTAAAGAGCCGTGTAGAGAAAATAGCTGATGAACTAGGTTCTTCAATTGTACTGCCTTTAGACGTGGCTAATGATGCCGAAATTGATAGCGTTTTTGCAGAGCTGGCTAAAACTTGGACTGATGGACTTGATGTGCTTGTTCACTCGGTTGCTTTTGCGCCGCGTGAAGAACTTGAAGGACGTATGATTGATGCCTCTACTCGTGAAGGTTTTGCGACTGCTCACGATATCAGCGCATACAGCTTAACCGCTTGCACTAAAGCAGCTTACAGCATGCTTAAACAGAAAAGTGGCTCTGTATTAACCGTTTCATACCTCGGTGCAGAACGCGCAGTCCCTAACTACAATGTAATGGGTATCGCTAAAGCTTCTTTAGAGGCAACCGTTCGTTATTTAGCAGCAGACCTTGGTCAAGATGGTATTCGTGTGAATGCGGTTTCAGCAGGCCCTATTCGTACCTTAGCGGCAGCAGGTATTAAAGACTTTAGATCAATGCTGGATAAAGCCGCGGCTTCTACACCACTACGTAGAAACGTAACAATTACTGAAGTGGGTAATACTTCAGCATTCTTATGCTCAGATTTGGCATCAGGTATTACGGGTGAGATCACTTATGTGGATGGTGGTTACAATATCACTGCTTCAAGCTAACCCCCCCCCCTGCTCAAAAACTTTTGAGTGTATAAAATAACCGTACTTGTTGCGGTTTTTTTATGCCTAAAATTAATACATAGGCAGTATGTAAAAACTTATTAAATACTATATAGCTAGCAAGTAGCCACTTAACCAACAAAAGCTAACCCAATGTATCAAACTATGTTTCTAACGATACACTGAAGCACTCAGAACGTACTAGAGCAGCCTGCCTAACCAGCAGAAGAACGGTATGAATTATTGATTATATGGAGTGTGTTTAGATCTAATGACAAGAGAGTCAATAAAGAGTGTACCTACAAAGAGTGACTGAATAACTCTTCAAACTTCAGAAATGAAAAAAGCGACCATGAATAAATTCATAATCGCTTTTAAGATATGGCGGTCCTGAAGAGACTCGAACTCTCGGCCTCCCACGTGACAGGCGGGCGCTCTAACCAACTGAGCTACAGGACCAAATTGTATGGTGGGTGATACTGGGCTCGAACCAGTGACCCTCGCCTTGTAAGGGCGATGCTCTCCCAGCTGAGCTAATCACCCTGGGTAACTTTAGAGTATCTATAAACTTACTCTAAAGCTTCATTGCAGACTTTAAAAGCCTGCAATATAAAACTAATCAAGATTAGCTTTAAATGTGGCGGTCCTGAAGAGACTCGAACTCTCGGCCTCCCACGTGACAGGCGGGCGCTCTAACCAACTGAGCTACAGGACCAAATTGTATGGTGGGTGATACTGGGCTCGAACCAGTGACCCTCGCCTTGTAAGGGCGATGCTCTCCCAGCTGAGCTAATCACCCTGGGTAATACTAGAATGTCTCACAAATTGCACTCTAGTTATTTACTGCAAACCTATATAAGCATGCAATAAAAAAGCTAGCCAAAGACTAGCTTTTAAATATGGCGGTCCTGAAGAGACTCGAACTCTCGGCCTCCCACGTGACAGGCGGGCGCTCTAACCAACTGAGCTACAGGACCAATGGTGGGTGATACTGGGCTCGAACCAGTGACCCTCGCCTTGTAAGGGCGATGCTCTCCCAACTGAGCTAATCACCCAATTAAACCCTTCGGTAAGCTGATCAAGTGGCTTATCAAAGTCTGTGTGCTTAATTGATGTGGCGTATTATAGAGAGCTGAGAGAGGTTGTCAATCAAATTTATGAAGAAACTTCATATTTCTAAAATGACTTAGTTAACCGCTTCTTTTAGGGCTTTACCAGCTGTGAACTTAGGTACTTTTGCTGCAGGAATTTGCATCTCTGCACCTGTCTGAGGATTACGACCAGTACGTGCTGCACGATCACCAACTTTAAATGTACCAAAACCGATAATTGCAACTGGATCACCTTTACTCATAGCACCAGTAATAGCTGATACTGTTGCATCTAATGCTTTAGCTGCGTCAGCTTTAGTTAACCCAGCTGTTTCTGCGATTGCGCTTACTAATTCAGATTTGTTCATTATTTACTCCGTAACGTATTAATAATTTAATGTTTGTCCATTTAAAACCATGTATATCCACCACTTAGGCCTAGCATTTATAGCAACCAACCCTTGATAGTGTCAAGCAAAAAAAACATTTTAAGCCGATTAATGGTGATTAAGCTTGTTTTCAGTTATCTTTTCGGCCTCAGGCTCTTTAAATGCAGTCGCTTCACCCTTTGTATCAAGAGACTTAGGAAGCTCAGTCAGTGCCAATTCCAGCACTTCATCGACCCACTGAACAGGTCGAATATCAAGCTGGCTTTTAACCTCTTCTGGAACATCAGCAAGGTCTCTTACATTGTCGTGCGGAATTAATACCCTCTTAATTCCACCGCGTAAAGCAGCTAATAACTTCTCTTTTAAACCACCTATGGGTAAAACCTCACCTCTTAAAGTGATCTCTCCTGTCATAGCCACATCTGCTCTCACAGGTGTATTGGTAAATACCGAAGTGATTGCCGTACAAATAGCAATACCAGCACTAGGGCCATCCTTTTTAATAGCGCCCTCAGGGAAGTGAAGGTGCAGATCATACTTTTCGTGGAAGTTAGGTTCTAGACCCAATGCCGCAGAACGAGTTCTTATGACGCTCATAGCCGTCTGAACAGACTCCTGCATAACACTGCCTAACTGCCCCGTGCTATCCAGTTTACCTTTACCTGGCATTGCTGTTGCTTCAATTCTAAGTAGATCTCCGCCTACACGAGTCCACGCAAGCCCTGAGACTTGACCAATACGATTTTCTTCATCAGCCAGGCCGATACGATGACGAGCGACACCTAGATAATCTTCTAGGTCTGCTTCTTCAACGGTGATATTTCCAGACACTTCACTGGTGACTAATTTTTTAACCGCCTTACGGCAAATTTTAGCTAACTCTCGCGCTAATAGACGAACACCCGCTTCTCTCGTATAGGTTTGAATAATCGCCTGAACAGCCTCTTTAGTTATTTCTAACTCATTCTTCTTAAGGCCATGATCCTTCTCAGCGCGCGGTAATAGGTGCTTCTGTGCAATATTAAGTTTTTCTGGCTCGGTGTAACCTGAAAGGTTAATCACCTCCATACGATCAAGCAGTGCTTCAGGAATATCCATTGAGTTAGAGGTTGCCACGAACATAACATCAGAAAGATCATAATCAACCTCTAAATAGTGATCATTGAAGGCTGAGTTCTGCTCTGGATCTAACACCTCAAGTAGTGCAGAAGCAGGGTCACCACGCATATCACTCGACATTTTATCGATTTCATCTAATAGAAACAGAGGATTTGTCGTGCCAGCGGACTGCATTTTCTGGATGATTTTTCCAGGCAAGGCACCAATATAGGTTTTTCGGTGACCACGAATCTCGGCTTCATCACGTACACCACCTAAAGACATACGCACATACTTACGATTAGTTGCTTCAGCAATAGAGCGTGCCAGTGACGTTTTTCCGACCCCTGGTGGTCCTACTAGACAGAGAATTGGCCCTTTCATCTTACGAACACGTTGTTGTACTGCAAGATATTCAATAATGCGCTCTTTAACCTTGTCCAAACCATAGTGCTGTTTATCTAAGAACTCTTGGCTTTTATTAAGGTCTTTAGAGACTCGACTACGCTTCTTCCACGGAATATCAAGCAGCCAATCTAAATAATTTCTAACAACGGTCGCTTCAGAAGACTGCGAAGGCATCATTTTTAATTTCTTAAGCTCTGTTTTCGCTTTCACCATCGCCTGATCACTTAAGCCAACTTCATTAATTCGTGCTTCAATCTGATCAAACTCATTAACAGCTTCCTCATCACCATCAGAAAGTTCATTGTGAATTGCTTTAATCTTCTCATTTAGATAATACTCACGCTGAGTCTTATCCATCTGTTTTTTAACGCGTGTTGTAATACGTTGTTCTGACTCTAATAGTTCAAGCTCCGCTTCAACCATACCAAGCATACGCTCAAGGCGGGCACTCGTCGAAGTAATCTCTAGTAGTGACTGCTTGTCACTGACATCTAGATTGACGTTGGCAGAGATAAGGTCAACAAGACGATCAGGATCCCCCTCTTTCTGTACCGTCGTTTTAACTTCTGATGGGATTTTCTTTTTAAGATCAGCAAATACCTGGAAGCGTGTACGTAGTGTACGTATAAGTGCTTGAATATCACTACTACTTTCTTCAACGGATAAAAGCTCTTGAATATCACCCACTAGAACCGACTCTTCATGATGAAGGCTAGTTAATTCAAAACGTTGAATTCCTTCGACTAATACTTTAACTGTGCCATCAGGCAACTTTAACAGTTGCAGAATATTGGCCATGGTACCAACTGTATAGAGGTCTTCTAAAGAGGGTACATCTAGCTCTGCACTTTTTTGTGCGACTAAAAATATCTGTTTATCGCCACTCATCGCTTCATTAAGTGCTTGAATCGATTTTTCTCGCCCGACAAACAGAGGCATTACATTTCCAGGAAAGACGACAACATCTCTTAATGGAAGTACCAATACATTCATTTTCATACTGACTTGATCAATATCCATTTAATCCTCTATGGGCTATTTAATAGCACTATTGGCAAATATTGCCTTTAAAAAAACCCAGACAAGCTGGGTTTAAAACAATATATCGCGTACGAATATAGAATTTTTTAAACCAAATTATTCACTTAAAGCTTTTTTTGGCTCTTCCTGAATGACTAACATAGGGGGCTTCTTCCCCTGAATCACCGCTTTATTAATAACAACTTTCTCAATGTTTTTTAAGCTTGGTAGGTCATACATCGTGTCTAGCAATAACTGCTCCAAAATTGAACGTAATCCACGCGCACCTGTTTTACGTTTAATCGCAAGCTGAGCTATCTCAGACAATGCATCTTTTCTAAACTCAAGTTTAGCACCTTCTAGTTCAAACATTTTTTGGAACTGCTTAACCAAAGCATTCTTTGGTTTAGTCAAAATTTGAATCAAAGCAGATTCATCAAGTTCTTCTAAAGAGGCGATCATCGGTAGACGACCAACAAACTCAGGAATAAGACCAAACTTAATCAAATCTTCTGGTTCGATCTTCTTCAGTTTTTCCGTTATTGTCAGCTTATTTTCTTCACTCTTAACTTCAGCAGAGAAACCTATACCAATATTTGTCTCAGTACGCTGATCAATAATCTTATCTAATCCTTCAAAGGCACCACCCACAATAAACAAGATCTTAGACGTATCTACCTGAATCATATCCTGATTAGGGTGCTTACGACCACCTTGTGGTGGTACTGAAGCCATAGTACCTTCAATCAGCTTCAACAGTGCTTGCTGTACACCTTCACCTGACACATCACGTGTAATCGAAGGGTTCTCTGACTTACGAGTGATCTTATCAATCTCATCAATATAGATAATACCGCGCTCGGCTTTTTCAGGGTCATTATCGCAACGCTGTAGCAGCTTCAATACAATACTCTCCACATCTTCACCAACATAACCTGCTTCGGTTAATGTTGTTGCATCAGCAATCGCAAATGGTACATCCAAGAGACGTGCTAGAGTTTGGGCTAAAAGTGTTTTACCAGAACCCGTTGGTCCAATCAGTAAAATATTACTCTTAGTCAGCTCAACATCATCTTTCATATGTGAATTCTGTAGGCGCTTGTAGTGGTTATATACCGCAACAGCCAACACTTTCTTGGGCTGTTCTTGTCCAATGACATAATCACCCAAGATCTCACTGATTTCATGCGGTGTCGGTAGGTTTTCAAGCTCGAACTGACTAACCTCACTATCACCGAACTCTTCACGTAAAATATCATTGCAGAGCTCAACACACTCATCACAAATATAGACAGATGGTCCTGCTATTAATTTCCTGACTTCATCTTGGGTTTTACCGCAAAATGAACAGTCTAAATTTTCATCATCACTCATATCGCGTCCCTCTATCGGCTCTTTAATACTTTATCAATCAAACCATAATCACAAGCATCCTGCGCACTCATAAAGTTATCACGATCAGTATCTTTTTCAATTGTTTTTAACGTCTGACCCGTGTGATCAGCTAACGCTTTATTAAGGCGTCCCTTAATCTGCATAATCTCTTGCGCGTGAATTTGAATATCACTTGCTTGACCTTGGAAACCACCTAAAGGCTGGTGAATCATGACTCTTGAGTTCGGTAGAGCAAAACGTTTACCTTTTTCACCCGCAGAAAGTAGGAAAGACCCCATACTTGCGGCTTGACCGATACACATGGTACTAACATTAGGTTTGATAAAACGCATCGTGTCATAGATCGCCATACCAGCAGTGACACTCCCACCAGGAGAGTTAATATATAAATGGATATCTTTGTCTGGGTTTTCAGATTCTAGAAATAACATCTGGGCGACAATAAGGTTTGCCATATGGTCTTCAACTGGACCCACTAAGAAAATGACGCGTTCTTTTAATAGTCTTGAGTAGATATCATAAGAACGCTCACCACGGCTAGTTTGTTCAATGACCATTGGTACTAAAGCATTGTGAATCATATTATCCATATTCTGTATTTCATCCTATGTGAAGGCTATTTGCATTTAAGGTGTATCTTAGCTTTTTATTAGGCAAAAAAAAACTTAACCCCAGCGACAAATTGCATATTTATCGCCAGAATTAAGTTTTTATTCGTTCTATCGCTAATTTAAGCTAAATTAGAGCGAATTAAGCCGCTGGATTAACAACTTCATCAAAAGACTTATTCACTTCAGTCACATTTGCTTCAGATAAAATCTTAGCAGCAACCTTCCCTTCAATTAAGATTGAACGAATTTCGTTCTTAGCACTTACGTTTTGGTTGTACCACTCAATCACTTCAGTAGGATCTTCATAAGAAGATGCTTGTTCTGAGATATAAGTATTAACATCTTCATCAGAAGCTTCGATATTATTTTCTTTGATGATATCACCAAGAACCAATCCTAACTTAACACGCTTCTGTGCTTCTTCTTCAAAGTGGCTCGCTTCAATATTTACATCAGCAGGATTCATTCCTTGCTGCTGCATATTTTGAACAGCGCGATCCATTAGGTTCTTAACTTCTTTCTCAACCAATGACTTAGGCATTTGAACATCAACTGCTTGCTGTAGTGAGTCTAATACTGAAGAACGATTCTGACTCTCAACAGCACGTGAAAGCTCGCTAACCATACTTGACTTGATCTCTGTATTAAGTGCTTCTTCAGTACCAGCTTCTATACCAAATGACTTAACAAACTCTTCATCAATTTCAGGAAGTGCTTTAGTCATTACTGAGTGAACAGTGATGTCAAAAGTCACAGCTTGACCTTTAAGGTCTTCTGAGTGGTAGTCTTCAGGAAAAGTGACTTCAATTGTCTTCTCTTCTTTCTTCTTCATACCTATGATGCCATCTTCAAAACCAGGGATCATTCGTCCAGAACCAAGCTCTAGAGGTGCATTTTCAGCGGAACCACCCTCAAACAACTCACCATCTTTTCTACCAACGAAATCGATAATAACTTGCTCACCCTTTTTAGCTTTCTTAGCTGGACCACAAGGCTTCCAAGCCATCTTCTGCTCACGTAGACGGTTGATCATCTTATCAACATCAGCATCTTCAACTTCAGACTTAATAGTTTCTACATTGATTCCACCAAACTCAGGAAGTTCGATTTCTGGATAAACTTCAAAACGTGCTGTGAAAGTAATTTCACCATCAGCATCTTTAAGATCATCAAACATTGGGTATCCGGCAACGTTTAAAGACTCTTTTTCAACAGCATCATAAAATGCTTTCTGCAGTGCTTCACCCATCACTTCTTGCTTAACTTGAGCACCGTGACGTTCTTTAACCACTTTCAATGGTACTTTACCTGGACGAAAACCATCCATTTTTACAGTACGACGAATCTCGTTTAAACGCTTCTCAACGTTTGAATTTAGATCACCTGATGGGAAAGTGACAGTCATCTTGTGCTCAAGACCTTGCTCTGGTTTTTCTACAGTTACTTGCATTTTTAAATCTCAAAGTTCATTTTAAATTCGGTATATTAGTCAATATAGTCTAGGTTCAGTCTAGGTTAACTAAAAATTAGAGTTCAAAATTATACTTATTTCAAATGTAAATATAAAGAAAAAGCGTGAAAAACCCGTTAAATATAGCTAAAAACATCTATAAATCACGGTTTTCTTATGTTTAGAAACTTAAATTTAAATAAATAGTGCTAGAATCAGTCCATTGATAATTCGTAGAAACTGTATAGGAGATTCTTTCTTAGGCAGTGGATACGGCCAAAGCCTAAGGATTTGAACGATGACAATTGAAAAAATTTTACTATTAGTGGCAGGAGCCATGGTTTTACTCTCTTCAGTTTTGAGTGCTTATCATGCACCTGAGTGGATCTATTTAACTGGTTTTGTAGGGGCTAACTTGTTCTTTGCTGGTTTAACAGGATTCTGTCCTCTTGTTAAAATCCTAAGAAAGCTGGGCTTTAAGCACGGACCACACTATAAATAGTTGCTAAAAGTTCCATCATAAAAAAAGGCCTAACTATTCATGAATAGTTAGGCCTTTTAGTTTGTGAATGTCTTTGGTTAAATAAAGGGCAACTGACTACTTCAGTAACACCTCTTCTACCCGCTTCTTCTCCTCTTCATACTGCTCTTGTCGCTCTAACCACTCCATTTCACAGCTTTCGAGCGCTTGATCACAGATCCCCTGCCCCTTAATACAGTCAGCTAGTTTAGCTTTATTGGCAGCCTCATAAAGCGTATTGTCTTCCATCATTGCATGATATTCAGCCTGCTGGGCTTGTAATTTATCAAGCTCTTTCTCTAGCTTTTTGATTTTCTGAGTGATGGGTTTTAATTGTGCATCAATCTGTTTACGCTGGTGCGCATTCGCTTTACGTTGATCTTTTTTAGAAGGGGCTTGCCCCCCCCTGCTCAGTTTATCTTCGGCATCTTTTTGCTTAAGCTTTTTAAGGCGTGCTTGCAGGTATTCATCTAAATCCCCCATAAAATGAGAAACTTCGCCTTTGTGAACCCACCAGTACTGGTCAGCAATGCTTGCCAACATGTGCTTGTCATGGGTCACAATAATCAGCGCACCATCAAAATCTTGCAGCGCCATATCTAATGCATCGCGTGTATCCATATCCAAATGGTTAGTTGGCTCATCTAGAATAATCAGATTTGGCTTTTGATAGACGATAATTGCCAAGGCCAAACGGGCTTTTTCACCACCAGAAAAATGGACGATCGAATCCAAACACTGCTCGTTAGAGAAACCAAAACTCCCTAAGAAATTTCTAGCCTCTTGATCCGTTGGGGCATCAGGCAACATTAAAATATGTTGCAAAGGGCTCTTCTCATAGATAAGGGATTCCAGCTGGTGCTGAGCAAAGTAACCAAACTTAACCCCTTTACTGGTCTGAACTAATCCACTATCAGGCTTAAGATCTCCAACAAGCAATTTAATCAGGGTTGATTTACCAGATCCATTAACGCCAACCAAACCGATACGATCCCCGCCACGCAATACAAGATCGACCGCTTTGAGGATCGTTGTTTCACCATAAGAAAAATCAACAGATTTCATTGCCAGCATCGGGTCAGGCTGATGTTGTGGTGGTGAAAACTGAAAGGTAAAAGGATTTGTTGCCTGTACAGCGGCTACCTCTTCCATACGCTCTAACGCTTTAACACGACTTTGTGCTTGTTTTGCTTTACTGGCTTTGGCTTTAAAACGTTCAATAAAACTCTTGAGGTGCTGCATCTGTTGCTTTTGTTTATCATGCAAAGATTGCTGCTGCATCAACTGTTCATTACGCTGACGCTCGAAAGATGCAAAATTACCTGAATAAAAAGCAATTTTTTGATTATGAATATGGGCAATACCTTGTACCACTTGATCTAAAAAATCTCTATCGTGAGAGATAATCATAACGGCACCTTGATAGGATTTTAACCACTGAATTAACCAAGCAACCGCTTCTATATCAAGGTGGTTGGTTGGCTCATCGAGTAGCAGTAGATCTGAACGTTGCATCAGAGCACGGCCCAATTTTAATCGAACCTGCCAACCACCAGAAAATTCTGACATGGGTTTTTCAAAATCAAGTGCTTCAAAGCCCAAGCCATAAAGTAACTGACTGGCCCTGTTTGGAACAGCAAACCCTTCAATTTTGTCTAGCATATCGTAGGCATGTACTAAATCATCCTGATGATTGGATTGTTCAGCTCTGCTGATCAGTTTTTGTGCTTCGGCATATTTAGTATCACCAAAACAAACATACTCTAATGCATTGGTATTTAGCTCTCGAACCTCTTGCTCAACACTTCCGATTAACCAGTTTGAAGGAATTGCGAGATTACCGGCATCAATGTTCGCCTCGCCCAATATAGCTTTAAACAGCGTTGTCTTGCCAGCCCCGTTCTGGCCAATCAGACCAATCTTTTGACCTGGGTGAACATTAAGAGAGACGCCATCAAAAAGTGGCTTAGTACCGGCACGAACCGATAGGTTTTGAAGTGATAGCACGAAGTATTTTCCTTATTCGCTGATCTGGCTTTGATCATGTATTCGACCATCAAGCAATGTGAGCTGGCGATCCATTTTGGCAGCTAATGCTAAATCGTGTGTCACAATTAAAATAGCTGTATTTAACTCTTGGTTGAGCTCCAATAATAGATCAAATACCTGTTGGGCTGAAGCGTAGTCTAGATTCCCTGTTGGCTCATCCGCTAGAATACACTGTGGTTTAGTAATCAATGCGCGAGCAATCGCCACACGTTGACGCTCTCCACCAGATAACTCACTTGGCTTATGCAGCATACGTTCCCCTAAACCAACACGCTCAAGTAGCTTCACTGCCTTTTGCTGTGCCACCTTACTATCTGTACGACGAACTCTTAAAGGTACCATCACATTCTCTAAGGCGGTTAACTCCGGTAACAGGTGATGAAACTGGTAGACAAAGCCCATAGAGTGATTACGTATCTTACCTCGTGCTGACTCACCCTCAGAAGAGAATGGTTTAGAGTTGAGCAATACAGAACCTGAATCAGGCGTATCTAGACCCGCTAAGATATGTAACAAGGTACTTTTACCCGAACCTGAAGCACCAATAATCGCAACCTTTTCCCCTGCTTCAAGCGCCAAATTAATATCTGAAAAAACGGTGATTTTAGTCAAAGCTTCGTGATACGACTTGGTTAAACCGCTGGCTTCTAATACATAATTACTCATAACGTAAAGCCTCTGCTGGCTGTATTTTAGATGCTTTTCTGGCTGGATAGAGTGTCGCAAGTAAGGTTAATACAAAAGCTAAACCCGTTACCGACCAAACATCATTCCAATCTACCTTAGAAGGCACGGTACTAATATAGTAAACATCTGCTGGGAAAAACTCGATACCCAGAAGTGACTCAATAAATGGCACAATCACATCAATATTCAAGGCTAGAGTTAACCCCCCTGCTAAACCGAGCAAGGAACCTAAAACCCCGATAACCAGTCCTTGAATAATAAAGATTAACTGAATGCTGGCTGGTGTCGCTCCAATGGTACGTAATACAGCAATATCCGCCTGCTTATCCGTCACTACCATCACCATGGTTGAGACAATATTGAAGGTAGCTACCATAATAATTAGCGCTAAAACAATAAACATCATACGCTTCTCCATCTCAATCGCTTTAAAGAAGTTTGAGTGCTGCTGTGTCCAATCTTTCAAGAACAGTGTCTTATCAGCCACCATCGCTAGCTGATGTTTTACCTTACCAACCAAAAATAGATCGTCTAACTTCAGCTGTAAACCACCTACATCGCTACCGTACTTAAATACTTTCTGAGCATCATTGAGATGGATAATGGCTAAACCACTGTCATATTCATGCATACCTGCTTCGAAGACGCCTACCAGCGTAAAGCGTTTAATTCGTGGCACGATACCTACGGGTGAAATACTGCCTTGAGGGGCGATCAGGGTAACTTTCTGACCGATAGAAACACCTAAACTAAGTGCTAATTCACTGCCCAAAATAATGTTATACGATCTTGGTGTCAAGAGTGCCAATTTACCTTGAACCATCTTAGTATCAATATCTGCCACTTGACCTTCAAACGCGGGTAAAACACCGCGTACAGCAACCCCTTTTACCTGATTACCACTGGTTAGCATACCCTGCTCCATAATATTAGGCGCAGCACCTTCAACATGCGGTTGGTTGATCATCAGGTTATAGAGTTTATCCCAGTCCTGTAATCGGTCATTACTCTCATTAATCGTCATATGCGCAGTCATACCTAAAATGCGCTCACGTAACTCATCCTGAAAACCATTCATAATAGATAAGATGGTAATCAAGGCGGTTACGCCCAAGGCGATACCAATCATTGAAGAGAGAGATATAAAGGAGATAAAACTATTCCGTCTTTTGGCTCGCGTATAACGTAGCCCTAAAAACAGTTCGTAAGGAAGTTTAAACATATGGGTCAATTTTTCTCATAGAAGTCATTATTTATCAGACTCATTTTTTTGTATCGGATTAAATACTGGCAAGCTGTAGTTTTTTATAATTGCCAGCAATCGTAAGGCAAAAACAACAGCCATCGCTAATATAACAGCAATCTCCTGCTGTTCAAAATAGTCATTGGCAACAATCATAACGCTTGCCCCTATAAAACAGGCGGTTGCATAGATCTCTTTACGCAATATAAGTGGTACTTCACCAACTAATACATCTCGAATAATTCCGCCTACTGCGCCCGTCATAATACCTGTCATAATAATAATGGGATCACTAAGACCTAAATCCATTGCTTTTTGTGCCCCCATTACCGTAAAGACCGCAAGCCCGAGTGCATCTAAAAATAGTAGTAAACGTATAGGGGCTGTTCTAAACTTGGCATAAAAGAACATAAATAGCGCCGAAGCCACCACCATATAGATATAGATAGGTTGCGTCACCCAAAATACTGGCTGATCAAGAATGATATCGCGCAATGTTCCTCCCCCAATCGCTGTCACCATTGCAATCACAATCGCACCAAATAGATCTAGCTGTTTTCTGCTAGCAGCCAGTAACCCCGTTATTGCAAAAACGATTGTGCCGAGATAGTCAAGATAGTGAATAGTCGTTTGAAGAATCATCGGCGTATTATAAGGAGTCTTTTGAATAAATGAAAAAAAACCCTCGCTAAGAGGGTTTTTTATAGAAGCCGCTTGTATAGATTAAGAGCTATTTTTCATCTGACTTCAAACGATGAATACCGAGCATCTTCATGACAAATTTCTGATAGATCGGCTCAGAGTTACCTGCTTTCATATTACGAATAAAGTACTTCTCAAAAGCGATCTTAGCTAAATGTACCCACTTACCTTTTTTAGCCCAAGTCAGGTTACGTGGGGGTATCTGCGGTAGCGCAACAAAAGCCGCTCCTGTATCCCCCATATCTGCTAGACAAACGGTATTCCAAGTAGGTTCAGCAGAAGGCTCTTTACCCTCTAGATTATCCTTAACATTATGACAAACGGCTGTCACCATCGACTCGATCATGAGACCTGTTTTTGGGGTTCCACACATAATTGGGCAAGTCGTATCAACGGGTGGAATCGCTATTCCCACACCAAGCGCGTAAATATTATGATGCGTTGGGTTACGACTGAAGTTATCAACCTTAACAAACCCTCTAGGATTAACCAACGAGCCACCCATCTTTTTAGGGTCACTATCAATCATATCCTGCAAGAACTTGGAGCCTTTAAAAGCAGGTAGCATCATTGAGTATTTAAACGGAAGCTCGTGCTGTTTGATTACCTGACCATCATTCGAGTGCTCATCAACAAACATCAACCCTTCAGTGATTTTTATCACCTTAGCATTGCAGATCCACTTAACATGACGCTGACGAAATTCAGACTCCATTAGACCTTTAGAATCTCCAACCCCCCCTAGACCAAGATGCCCTAGATAAGGTTCAGGAGAAACATAAGTAATCTCAACCTTGTTACGGATTTTACGTTTACGGAGGTCAGTCTCCATAATCATACAGAACTCATAGGCTGGGCCAAAACATGATGCGCCCTGAACCGCACCAACAACGATTGGACCAGGATCTTTACAGAAGGCTTCCCACTGCTCATAGGCTTCGACAGAGTGTGGTGTAGTGCAGATAGAAACCGTATGCCCACCAATACTCTTAGGCCCTAGGCCTTCTACTTCATGGAATGCCAGTGTTGGCCCTGTCGCAAGAATTAAGTAGTCATAATCCATATCAGAACCATCATCCAAGGTAATCTTGTTTGCAGCGGGATCTAATGCAACACAAGTCTGGTGAAAGAACTCAATGCCCTTACGAACAAGGTATGGCTCTAATTTAAAGGAGATATCTTCAGGTTTGCGCCAGCCCACTGCAACCCAAGGGTTAGACGGGATAAAATTAAACTCTTCAATTGCATTAACTACTTTGACGGTATGTCCATTATCCAAATGCTTACGAATATCGTAAGACATTGGTAGACCGCCTGTACTTGCACCGATTACGACCACTGTTGCCATTTTAAATCCTCTCCTAGCTATATACGGTTTTGCCTATCTATCACAATATCAACTATTGAAATAGTGATTTATTGCGATAGACAGCTACCCTTTTTATTTATTCAGGGAATAATGGACTAAAGCCATCTAAATGGATAATCAATATTACAATACCCTAGGATAAGCTCAATTTATTTCACAAAATAAGATATATCTATTCTTTAAAGCGCTGTTGAGAAATCAACAGTGCAGGTGCAAAAACTAGCATCATAAGTGTTGATACAACAATTGATAACACCGTCATCAAACTTGCCACCTGCACTTGCTCGTTGTGACTAAACAGTAGGACACTTAAGCCGACAACAAGTACACAAGAGGTGATCCAAATTGGTCGTCCTACACTCGCCATCGCAAAAAGAGTGGCATCTTTAGGTTTAGCATAGAGAAGCTTAATTGCTTTGCTATAACGTGAGAAGAAGTGAATACCATCATCTACAATTAAGCCGATGGGCATCATTAGCACCAGCATGGTCATAAGATGTGACTCTATAAAGTAACCCATGATGGCCGCTGTCATAAGCAGTGCGGTTAGATTAAGCCAGCTATTAATCAAAGCCAGCCCCCCCTGCCAGAAAACCAGAAATAACACGAAAAAAAGGCCAAATAGCCAGAGTATCTCTTGAAAATAATCAAGTATTTTCCAGCCATAAACTAGCAAACCCAGACCTAGTAAGATATTTAGTCCAACCAGAACCCATCTCGAATGCGTATGCTTGATTAACCAAATCACCATAAACGATAAACCATGACGATCAGCGCTGTTCCCGACCCTAAACTCCAATAACCATGAAGTCAGTAGCAGTGGCAACCAACTCAATAGAGTGAGAGAGCTGATCAAAACACCAATCATGACCACCAGTGCTAAACCCATTAGATCAATATTAAACCAGGCAGCAAACAGAAAGCCTAAAGCAGTTGTTAGGTTAGAAAGAAGCAGCGGAGTGATATTGAGTTTAAGCGCCTCATTGACCGCATCATACTGAAAAGAGCCACGTGCCATCTCTCTTAACAAGGTGCTTAAAACATGTACTAAATTACTGGTAATTAAAGTAACGACAACCACAAAACCCAGAATAGACTCCTCGGTTAAGGCAATCTCAAACAAGCCAAGCACACCAAATGTCATGAGCAAGATATACAGGCTCATCAAAAATTGGATGAATGCAATCTTAACGGAATCCATTAAAAAGCCAACGACCACAGCCATCAATAACAGACTCAAACTCAACAGACGTATTTGAGAGAAAATCGCACTGCCTTCAAGCGATACCACGCCAAGGAGTAATAAACCGCTGATTAAAGTCCAGAGTATTGTTAACACACCCTTATTGTGACCAATAATTTGCACCCAATAAAATGCCCAACTGCCATTCATGAAAACTTCCTGCTCTTTTTCAAACAACTGTCCGATTTAATTAATATAATTGAGATGTCTTTAGATGGCAGGTAGTTTAGAATATTACGCCTATATTTTGAAAAAAGAATGTCCTGTTATTATGAAAAAGCTGCCAATACCTCTAGCAACAGACCAGATAAAATTGAAAGGAAACCGCTCCTACTGGGGCCCTCTCAACCACTCTGAAAGCGCTTTGGTCATCGCTAATGCCTATCAGCACTCTCCTAGTTTAATCGTCGTTTTAACGCAAGATAGCCAAACAGCGAACCAACTACAAGAGTCCTTGCAGTTTTTTCTAAGCTCTGAGGATGAAATCCTCTCCTTCCCAGAGTGGGAAACACTGCCTTACGATCAGTTCTCTCCCCATCAGGATATTATCTCTGAGCGCTTAAAGACGCTATACCGTCTGCCCAATTTAAGCAAGGGCATCTTAATCCTGCCTATCTCGACCATTATTCAGAAAATTGTGCCATTAGACTATATTCAACAATTTACGTTTCTACTCGCCTGTGGTGATACCTTACAGATAGAACCCTTTACGCACAAATTAGAAGCCAGTAGCTACCAGCGAGTCAGCCAAGTAATGGAGCACGGTGAGTTTGCCATTCGTGGTTCTATTATTGATCTCTTTCCCATGGGCAGTAAAACCCCTTTCAGAATTGATCTATTTGATGATGAAATAGAGACCATTCGCAGCTTTGATCCAGAGACACAGCGCTCTATTAGCAAGGTAGATGAGATCAAATTACTCCCTGCAAAAGAGTTTAACTTTACTCAGCAAGGCATTGATCTATTTAGACTTAAGTTTAGAGATTACTTTGGTGATGATGCACGTAAAGCCCATCTCTATGAAGCCGTATCAGACAAGCAGTCTGTTGGTGGATTAGAATATTACTTGCCGCTATTTCATGAATCCCTAACCGACCTGTTCCACTACTTCCCTAAAAAAACGCAGTTCTTTGACTTTGATTCACTCGATACGACCATAGACAAAATACACAATGAGTATGATGAGCGTTATCAAGTTGGTCAGCACAATCCTGACTTCCCTCTGCTAAAACCTAACGATATTATTATCGGCAAAACTGACTTTATGACGGCGCTTAAAAGCTATCATCGCATCACTCTACAGACAGATGTTTCAGAGAAATGTACAAGCAAATTTAAGACTAAGACGCTGCCTGATCTAGATATACAATCACAAAATGACTATCCATTGGCCAAGCTCAATGCCTTTCTAGATCATTATCAAGGCAAGGTGCTTTTTAGTGCCGAGAGTACAGGCAGACGAGAGACGCTATTAACGCTACTTAATAAAAACAAATACAAGCCAAAGGTGATTGAGAATTGGGCACAAGCACTAGAGACTAAACAAGCCTCCTCTATTCTAGTCAGCCCACTCGAAGACTCTATCTATACAGAGGACTTCTGTGTTATTTCTGAGTCACAAATATTTGGTAAGACCGTTGTACAAAAACGCCGTAGAAAGCGTAAACACAATGATTTTGACTCAGCGATTAGTAATCTAATTGAGTTGGACATTGGGAGTCCCATTGTCCATATCGACCATGGAGTTGGCCGTTATTTAGGTCTAGAAACACTAGTATTCCACGGTGAAACCAAAGAGTTTCTAATGCTTGAGTATGCTGGAGAAGCCAAGCTCTACGTCCCTGTTACCTCACTTCATCTCATTAGCCGCTATACCGGCGCGACACCAGAGACAGCCCCCCTGCACAAACTGGGCAGTGATCGCTGGGAGAAAGCCAAACGTAAAGCGACAGAGAAGGTTCATGATGTGGCTGCTGAGCTACTGGACATTTATGCTCAGCGTGCTGCGCGCCCAGGTTATGCCTTTAATACGCCCAATGAGGCTTACCAACGTTTTGCCTCAGGCTTCCCATTTGAAGAGACACCAGACCAACAGCAGGCTATTGAAGCCGTTGTTAGCGATATGCACTCTGATAAACCGATGGATCGCCTCATCTGTGGTGATGTTGGTTTTGGTAAGACCGAAGTCGCCATGCGTGCCGCTTTTGTCGCCGCTTATGATGCTAAACAAGTGGCTATTTTAGTACCAACCACCCTGCTAGCACACCAACATCATGAAAACTTTAAAAACCGCTTCTCTGATTGGCCTATGCGAATTGAAGTACTGTCCCGCTTTCAAACCCCCAAAGAGCAGAAGAAAATTTTAGAAGACCTTAAGGCAGGTCAAGTTGATATTATTATTGGAACCCACAAACTGATTCAGAAAGATGTCGGTTACAAAGATCTTGGACTCATCATTGTCGATGAAGAGCACCGCTTTGGTGTCCGTCAAAAAGAGCAGCTAAAGAAGATGCGCTCTGAGGTTGATATTCTCACCATGACGGCAACACCAATTCCGCGAACCCTCAATATGGCGATGAACGATCTACGAGATCTATCAATCATTGCTACCGCGCCCGCTAAACGTTTAGCAGTACAAACCTTTGTGCAAGAGTGGAATGATGATGTTGTGCGCGAAGCCTCCCTGCGTGAAATCCGCCGTGGCGGTCAAGTCTATATACTTTACAACCAAGTTGCCAAAATAGAAAAAATGGTTGAACACATTCAAGAACTGATTCCTGAAGCAAAGGTCACCTTTGCCCATGGTCAAATGAACGAACGTGAGCTTGAGTCAGTTATGGAGGACTTCTATCACCGCCGCTATAACATTCTGGTTTGTTCTACTATTATTGAAACAGGCATTGATATTCCAACTGCCAATACCATTCTGATTGATCGTGCAGATAAGTTTGGTCTCGCTCAGCTCCACCAGTTACGAGGTCGTGTTGGTCGTTCTCATCACCGTGCTTACGCTTATATGTTTACGGCAGGTAAATCATCCCTATCCAAAGATGCTGAAAAACGTCTTGCCGCCATTGCCAAACACAACACACTCGGTGCAGGCTTTATGCTCGCCAGTCATGATTTAGAGATTCGTGGTGCAGGTGAGTTGTTAGGCGATGGACAGTCAGGACAGATCCAAGAGATCGGTTTTGGTCTTTATAGTGATCTGCTTGAACGTGCTGTTAAAGCACTTAAGTCAGGTAAACAGCCCGAGCTAAGCACCACTTTACACTTAGGTAGTGAGGTTGATTTAGCAGTTCCAGCACTGATCCCCGATACCTATCTACCTGATGTACATAGCCGTTTAGTTTTCTACAAGCGTATTGCCAGCGCCTCTGACAGGGGTAGCTTAAGAGAGTTGGAAGTGGAGATGATCGACCGCTTCGGTCTTTTGCCTGATCAAGTTAAAAATCTACTGGCTGTGACACAGATTAAGCTATTAATCGAGCCAATCGGTATTACCAAGCTGGATGCTTCTGAAGCGATGGTTCGTATCCAATTTAACAATCAACCCGATATAGATCCGATAAAGTTAATACAATTGATTCAGGCACATCCTCAGCAGTATCAATTAAAAGGCCAAACGGAACTTAAGTTTTTAGATACAATGCCTGAATTAACTCAACGAATAGCCGCTATAGAACTGATTATTCGTAGCATTCAAAGCCCATCTTAAAAGGATAGAGTTCCAATGAATATCAATGCAGCTTTCACCGCTTATTCAAGCCAAAAGGCTAAAACACTTTTAAGTGCTTGCACCCTCATTGCAGCATCACTGGTTAGCCAGAGTGCTTTTGCTGAGAAGGAGCCCATTGCGAACTACACAATCGAAGTCATTATATTTGAAAATCATGCACTTAAAGGTTGGACAGAAGAGCTTTGGCCAAATGAGATTGAGCTGCCGTCAACCGAGGTGGCCGTCGACCTAGCATTGCATGGTAAACATCCATTGTGGATTGAACCACAAAACAAAAATCTAACCGATGTGACTGATCGAATGAGAAGAGACTATAAAATCCTCTTTCATAAAGCGTGGTCACAAAATGCGATGCTGCCTGATGAAACACCAATGGTCTTGATAGAAAGTCAGCAGTCAGAATATACCAACGTAACGGGCACCCTTAAGTTATATAAAACCCGCTTTGCACACGTTCAGTTTGATCTTGAAGTTGAAAAACGTATTCCAGAAAAAGTCAGAGAAGCATTTGCTAATAATCAGCAGATCTCGCTTGAGTACCTGCCAACACACTGGCGTTTCAATCTACAAGAAAGCCGTAAAATCAAACCGGGTCAATTGCACTATATAGACCATCCGCTGTTTGGTATTCTGGTACAGATTAAGAAAAACAGTTAATCTAAAAGTACAACTACCCCCTGATTTAGGGCAAAAAAAATGCCAGAGGCTCATATGAACCCCTGGCATTTTTTTTGGCTGGCAATCAATCTAGAAATTGAAAGCCACACTATTTTGAGCAGGGGGGATACCCCTACTCAAATAGGTTGATTAGCCCTCCTGATGCCAGAAAGGAGAATCAATCGTTGGTGTACTTGGACTCGCTGTGTTTCTCTCAGTCATCGTACCTGCTAAATATCCCTCTCTACCTGAATCAATCGCTTTAGCAAAAGCTTTGGCCATAAGAATAGGGTCATTTGCATGTGCCACAGCAGTATTTAGCAAAACTGCATCAATGCCCATCTCCAATGCCTGTGTTGCGTGAGATGGTCTACCAATCCCTGAATCAACGATCAAGGTTGTCTCAGGGAAACGATCTCTAATCGCCTGAAGTGCATAAGGGTTTAACAAGCCCTTACCCGTTCCAATTGGAGAGCCCCAAGGCATTAAGACTTCACAGCCTAGATCCACTAAATGACGGGCAATGACTAAATCATCCGTACAATATGGTAGAACCTTAAAACCCTCATTCAGTAAAATCTCTGTTGCCTTAACTAATTCAATTGGATCAGGTTGAAGATTGTAATCATCTCCCACTAACTCTAACTTAACCCAATCTGTCTGGAAAATCTCTCGGCTCATTCGTGCCATATTAACCGCCTCATTCACCGAGTGACATCCTGCGGTATTGGGCAGAAGATGTAACCCTAATGACTGAATTAGCTGCCAAAAATCCTGCCCACCCTTTTGTTCAGGGTTCTGTCTACTTAGTGAGAGGGTTACCACCTCTGCACCTGATGCTTTAATCGCATCACTCATAATCTTTGGCGATGGATAGAGCGCGCTGCCAATTAGCATGCGACTACTCAACTCCGTTCCGTAGATATTGACTGTATCACTCATAAGTTATTTGTCCTGTTTCAATGAACCTTTTCAGCCACCTTGAATGGCTGAAATAACTTCTACCTTATCTCCATCAGTTAACTTTGTTATACCGTGTTCTGATTGCGGTAGAAAAGATTCATTGAGTAAAATCGCATAGGGCAATAGCGCACCGAATATGGTCAGCGCTTGCCTTAGATCTATGCCGTCCATGAGCTCCATGGACTGATTATTTATTAAAATATTCAAGTAATTATCCTTTAATGGTCTTAACCAAGTCAGGCATGATTTTAGAGATAATCGAATTTTCTTGCTGCCCGTTGATAATGCTTACGCACTGATCAACCATCATGGGTGCTAGCAAGTAACCATGTCGATAAAGACCATTAATAGAGATCTCATTACCTTTCACAATAATTTTAGGTTCATTATCTAAATAGGCCGGTCTTAAACCTGAATCTATAGAGATAATCTCCGCTTCAGCAAATCCTGTATGCACACTAAAACAAGCGGTTAATAGCTCTAAACTAGAGCGAACCGTTGGATTACGTGTATCTTCAGACTCCACCTGTGTTGCACCAATAACAAATAAACCATCTGCTTTAGGCGTGATATACATTGGGTAACGAGGGTGCATTAAACGAATCGGGCGTGTAATCTTAACTTTAGGCGCTCTAATACGGGCAACCTCACCTCTAACGCCTCTTAAGTTACTCTTACCACCAGCATCGTCTTCTGCAACAATACCATCATTCTTAGCACCAAAACCTCGGCAATCAAAGACCCAATCGTATTCCTTTAAAGGCACACCATTTTGCAAGTAGCCTCTAGTAGAAGCTGAGATCACGACATTCTTATGCCAGTTAACCCCTGCTGCATTCAGCTCATGCTTAAGTGCTTTCAGAAGATCTCGATTATCTAACTGCCCTTCATTTGGCAAAAAGAGTCCCTTATTAAAACGTTTATTAAGATCTGGTTCTAATGCATCAATTTGTGCATTATTAACGTCTTGATAACCATCGCCTTTTAAACGAGATTTAAACTGCTTTAAATCCCCTTGATCTTGGTCAAAAGCAATAATCAGACTACCTTCATGCTGAAAGTAGACGGGTTCTGATAGTTCTTTCAAAAACTCAGGCCAACGTTTCAATGCCAACTGCCCCAGCTCCATCACCGCCCTAGAAGAGTCAGCAGATTCTGCAAGTGGCGCAAGCATAGCGGCCGCTAAAAATGCAGCACTCTGCTCACCCTCTCCATCATCCTGATCAAATAGCTCTACTTCAAAATTGTCTTTCAAAGTAACAGCGAGCATTCTGCCCATCAGTCCGGCACCTAAAATGGCGATTGTTGGTTTTGTATTGGAGCTAGGCATTATCATGCCTCCTTTTGATAAATCTCACTACCTGAAGCAATAAATTCTTTAGATTTTTCTTTCATACCATCTTGGATACTCTCTAAAGAGATCTCTGTAATTTGTCCAACTTTCTCTTGAGCGGCAGCGTATTCACGCACCTCTTGAGAGATTTTCATTGAACAGAATTTGGGTCCACACATAGAGCAGAAATGTGCAACTTTACCTGACTCTTGTGGAATAGTTTCATCGTGGTAAGAACGCGCTCTTTCTGGGTCAAGCCCTAAATTAAACTGATCTTCCCAACGGAATTCAAAACGTGCTTTTGACAACGCATTGTCACGAATCTGAGAGCCAGGATGGCCTTTGGCTAAATCACCAGCATGTGCTGCGATTTTGTAGGTCATCAAACCCTCTTTTACATCTTCCTTATTGGGCAAACCCAAATGCTCTTTAGGCGTTACATAGCATAGCATCGCACAACCGTACCAACCAATATTTGCCGCACCAATTCCAGAGGTAATATGATCATAACCTGGTGCAATATCGGTTGTTAATGGCCCTAATGTATAGAAAGGTGCTTCTGCACAGACTTCAATCTGCTTCTCAACATTCTCTTTGATCATGTGTAGTGGAATGTGGCCAGGCCCTTCAATAATTACCTGAACATCATGCTTCCAAGCAATATGTGTTAACTCACCTAAGGTTTCTAGTTCTGAGAACTGTGCCTCATCATTTGCATCCGCAACGGAACCTGGGCGCAGACCATCGCCTAAAGAGAAACTAACATCATAAGCTTTCATGATTTCACAGATATCTTCAAAATGCGTATATAAGAAGTTCTCTTGGTGATGTGCTAAACACCATTTGGCCATAATAGATCCACCACGAGAGACAATCCCTGTCAGACGTTTAGCCGTCATAGGCACATAACGCAATAACACACCCGCATGGATTGTGAAGTAATCAACCCCTTGCTCGGCTTGCTCAATCAAGGTATCACGGAAAATTTCCCATGTTAGATCTTCAGCAATGCCGTTTACTTTTTCCAGCGCTTGGTAGATAGGAACTGTTCCAATTGGCACGGGTGAGTTACGCATGATCCACTCGCGTGTTTCATGGATATTACGGCCTGTAGAAAGATCCATTACCGTATCCGCGCCCCACTTTGTAGACCAAACTAGCTTCTCTACTTCTTCTGGGATCGAAGATCCAACTGAGGAGTTACCAATATTGGCGTTCACCTTAATTAAGAAGTTACGCCCAATAATCATAGGCTCACACTCAGGGTGATTGATGTTGCATGGAATAATAGCACGACCACGAGCGACTTCATCACGAACAAACTCAGGTGTAATCTCTTTTGGAATAGAAGCCCCAAATGACTGACCTTCATGCTGAAGCTTTAAGACTTCATCAGCCATCTCAACGCGCTTCATATTCTCACGAATCGCAATGTACTCCATCTCTGGCGTGATAATACCTTGGCGAGCATAGTGCATCTGCGTGACATTTTGACCCGACTTAGCCCGACGTACAATTGGTAAGTTATCAAAACGAATATTATCTAAACCTTCATTTGCTAAACGCTCTTGTGTAAAACGCGACGTGACAGCTTTAAGGACTTCTGTATCATTTCGTTCAGCAACCCAAGAGGCTCTTAACTTTGGCAGACCCTTGTAAACATCAACGTCAATGGAAAGATCTGTATAAGGACCCGAAGTATCATAGACATTGATTGGCTCATTGGGCTCCATAACAGGGTTATCTTGCGGACCACTGACATAAGTATCGCTGGTGGTAATCTCTCTCATGCCTACTTTAATAGGATGAAGCTTACCTTCGATATAGATTTTTTTAGAGTTTGGAAATGATTGACCTGATACATTTTGAATAAATGCTTCAGCAGCAGCGCGCCTCTCTCGACGATCTGTGGATTTGTGATTTGTTGTATTATTCATGGCTTAGCCTTTTTAAGAGTAAATTAAAAGTAGGCGAAGCTCTCAGACAGTGTAGAAAACAGATGTATTTATTCTTGCAAAAGCTTTCTAAAATTAACAAGTAATTAAACCACCTTGAGCAAAGTCATATTACATTCCTTAAACTTCAAAGCGGTGATGCTGATGCAATCAGAAGCATAGAAATATCTGATTGTTCCCTTCGCTGGTACTAACCAGATCAGGTTCTACGGATCCCGCTTACGCGATCTCAGCCTAAAGGCACTCCGACAAAACTGAGGCCAGTATAATTGTGATCTCCCTTGATTGCAAAATTTTAATGGATAAATTAACTGCCTTAATAATCTAACCAAACAGTTGCTAGGTATAATGTCTAATAATTAGGTTAAATATTGTTTTTTACAATTCCTAATATTATAATTAGGACTATTTTATTTTCTAGGTTTTTCACCATCATGTTCGCCAAAAAGATCGTTCTTAAGTCACTCTTCTTAGTACCTCTTCTGCTTTTTTCACACCTTAGTATTGCCGCATCACCAACGGATCCCATGAAGTGTAAAAAAGAGCTCAAAGGTGAGCTAAAAAACATCTGTCTTAAAGCACACCTGAATGACCCTAAAGCGCAACATACTATGGGTCGCTATTACGTAGGCCAGATGGATCAAAACATTGTTGATCTCCCGCAAGCTTTTTACTGGCACAGACGCCTGTCACGACTCGTTGATAAGATGGGCTTTGCTGACCCTCTCTACTCTGAGACGATGTACAATACGGGTATCTTCTACTCAGAAGGTTTAGGCATTAAGCAAAACTATAAAAAAGCGCTCTACTGGTTTAAAAAATCGGCTGGTCGTGGAGAGTCTATTGCGATGTTAAAACTTGCCATGATCTACTCTAATGGTCATGGGGTGCTAGCGGACACTAAAACCAGCTTATATTGGCTTAATAAAGCCGTTGATGCGGGTGAGCTTGATGCAATCGTACTTTTAGCGCAGGTTTACTCAGAGGGTAAGTTACTCCCTAGGAATGATAAAAAAGCCTTTGAATTACTCAAACTTGCTGCAACTGAAAAATCTTCTAATGCCCTATTTTCTCTAGCCAACTTCTATTTTCACGGTATTGGCACCGAAGCAAATGTAACTGTTGCTAAAAGCCTATTTAGTGAATCGTGCCGCTTAAAAGTATTAGAAGGCTGTATGGCTTATCATGATATTGATATACAAGAGCAGAACAAGCACAAACAACCGATAAATGACTTAGCGCTATAATTTAATGATGGTTCACAAGCATTACTGTGCGGCTCGCCTCACCCCAAATCAGACATCCTTTGATCATGTCATAAACAACCGTCATTAGACCCCTCTCAGTTGAAATGGCGAGAAACTGCTTGAATACTCATATGACGGCATAAGCCGCTCACCAGCCAACAGAATCTTTTTTTACAACGACGACCTTTATCAACAAAACTACAATGCTCTATACGGCATGCATTATAGTTTACCCATACTTGTGCTAACTCAATAACAAGCAGACAGGCAAGACCGAGCAGACAGGCAAGACCGAGCATTAGGATATCTCTAATACAGCGCTTGATATACTGGTTAATCCTTCCTTGCTGGGATATGACGGGGTCAATGGCCTTTGTCCATCTATCTCTGCGGCAATGAATCAATACCTGTTGATATACTTCATCATGTTCTATTTTATTGACTATCTAGCCTTTGAAAGAGAAAATGTTTATTGAGAGGTTAGTGCTCATCATGACCTGCTATGGTTTTAAATAGTTCAGTCAATCAACATGTTACGGAGAGTTTATGAAAGATGTTATGGAGAACACCATGGATAGCTTAAAGCTCAGACGAATTGCCATTGATACCTATAAGGAGAACGTGGCTTACCTGCATCGCGATTGTGAGATCTATCAAAGCCAAGGCTTTCAAGCACTCAATAAAATTGAGATTTATCTAGAGAACAAACCAAACCATGTTTTTGCCGTACTTAATGTAGTGGATGATACTGAAATAACGGCCCCTGATGAGATAGGCCTGAGTGAACAAGTCTTTAAACAGTTTGATCAAAATGAAGGGTGTGCTGTCAAAGTACGCCACGCCACGCCACCAAAATCCCTCTCCTATGTACATCAAAAGATCGCAGGTAATCGTTTAGATTACCAACAGTATCTAGAGATCATTCAGGATATAAACGCAAATCGCTACTCAAAAATTGAGATTACTGCCTATTTAGTGGGCTGTGCAGAGTCAGAGATGGATCGTGATGAAGTGCTCTATCTCACACGCGCCATGATCGATACGGGAGATCGCATTGACTGGAACGGCTCAATGGTCGCAGACAAGCACTGTATTGGCGGTATCCCTGGTAATCGAACCAGTATGCTGATTATGCCAATCATCGCTACCTATGGCCTACTGATGCCCAAAACATCTAGCCGCGCAATTACCTCTCCCGCTGGTTCAGCAGATACCATGGAGGCCCTAGCCAATGTAGAGCTTGATATTAATAGCCTTAAAAAAATTGTTAATCAATTTGGTGGATGTTTGGCATGGGGGGGTACGGCTAAATTAGCCCCCGTTGATGATATTCTTATCTCAGTAGAACGCCCACTCTCTATGGACTCTCCAGGGCAGATGGTCGCCTCTATTCTCTCTAAAAAAGTCGCTGCGGGCGTTACCCACTTAATCATAGATATTCCCGTTGGTCCAACGGCTAAAGTGCATAGTTATGCCAAAGCGATCAAGCTGCGTAAACTGTTTGAGTATGTTGGTGATAATCTAGGGTTACATCTAGAAGTGGTCATTACCGATGGTAAACAGCCTATCGGTTCTGGCGTTGGACCCAACCTAGAAGCGCGTGATGTGATGCGCGTACTTGAAAATGACCCTTTGGCCTCTAAACACCTACAAGAGAAATCGCTACAACTGGCTGGCCGAATTATTGAGTTTGATTTAGAGGTACGAGCAGGACAGGGTTACACCCTAGCGAGAGATATTTTAGAGTCAGGTCGTGCTTTAGAGACCTTTAATAAGATCATTGATGCACAAGGCCGAAACCCTAATCCATTACAATTTGGGCAACTCACGTTTGATGTAGTGGCGACTTGTGATGGCAGTATCAGCAGTATCAATAACTTTGTTATCGCGCATATTGCCCGCCTAGCGGGAGCCCCCATTGATAAAGCTGCTGGACTACTTATACATAAACATTTAGGCGATTCAGTCAATAAAGGTGATTGGCTGTATACAATCTATGCTGAATTTGATGCCAACTTTAGCTTTGCAAAAGAGGCCGCTGGACTCGACAATGGGTTTGAGATACAACCCTAGGGCTATCAGCCTACCCCCCCTGTTCAAAAATATTGATGGATAAAAATTCTTTCAAAAGCCCCACTAAACTAACTTTAAATACTATTTCTGTAAGATCCTTAATAGTGACTCTCCTGCAACAGACAGTGGCTCATCATTATTCACCTTAATGAGGTTCGCATGCTTCAGCTGATCAAATTCACTCGCACGCTCTAACCGCTCTTTTATCTGTTCAGCACTCTCACGACCTCTGTTTTCTAATCGCTGCTGTAGCTTATCTAAAGAGACCGTAATTAACACAGGAATCAGATCAGGTTTAAGTTTTGTTGCCTCTGGCAAATAACCACGCGATCCATTCATCACCACATTCAAACCTGCATCTAACCAATCTTGAGCCTCTTGACCAATCCCATAGTGCAAACCATGACTCTGCCAGTGAAACAGAAAACAACCATATTGTTGACGATTGACAAACTCTGCTTCCGTTAGGCTAATATGATTTTCACCACTTAACTCAACAGGGCGCGTAATATAGCGGTGAGCAAACAGCACCGGCGCCTGACATAATAGTGGGCGTACATAATTGAGCAGACTATCCTTGCCCGCACCCGATGCACCTATTACATAATAAAGTTGGCCTTTTGGTCTCTGTTCTTTCATCTATCTATCCAAAATTTTAAGTTTAATCTAAACCAGATTTTTTTATCACAGCACATCACAGCACATCACAGCACAAGACTTCCATAAATGATCATAGCAATCATTCTGCTGAAACGGTAGAATGCGTCACACTAATTACTTATGAGTGACTTATGACCATGTTTAAAATTCAAGAGATCGATCCCGCAATATATCGAAAAAAAACCCGTAACGCGACTTTGATTATAATGGCAGGTTTTATTGTGATCGGCTTTGGATCGGCAAGCATTGCGGTCAGCAACTTTGGAGACTTTTCAAGTAATAAGGTGGTTGTAAACCTCATGGGTGCCTTTGTTGGTCTGCTCATTACCGCCTATATCGTAAAAACCTTTTTTGCGGATAAGCCATGGATGAAAGAATCTATGTATGCATGGCAACTAAAAAGAAGCCTAATGCACATCACCAATGTACTACGACATGTACAAGAGGCAGCTAAAGACAATGACCCACACGCACTCAAAGTAATGCGCTTTTATCACCTAGGTCTAGAGCATATGCACAAACTAGAGGCAAACAGCTCTGCTCTGATTGATATGACAGTAGAGAAAAAAGAGATCGAAGAAAAAATGACTGAGCTAGGATTAGAGCTTAATCAAACTGAGTTTGATCCTGAATGGGTTGTACGCTATAAAGATAAAGAAGATGACGAAGAGGATTAACCCCCCCCCTGCCTTTATGCCCCTTGCGGGTACATTTAAAAAAGGCTTTGAGAGATCAAAGCCTTTTTTGTTTGTAATAACTATTTTAAGGTTAAATTGATTAACGTGCCTGCCACAGCGCTTGTGCAGCTTGATTAGCCTCTTCATAGGTCTGATTTTCAAGCGCCATCAATACCATTGTCATGGTTTGAATCACACAAGTCTCACCGTAATCATTCTGAGTTTCACCCTGCCAAACTGCCATGAGTACTTTAGTATCTAAACACTTTTTAGTTGGATCAACCGTTAGAAAGGTTTTGGGCATAAAGAATGACCACTGCTCACTCGACTTTTGTCCACCCGTAAAGCTATTCTCAACCATTTTCACTTCAGTTTTACGATCAGGGCGAACTTCCGCCTCGCCCCCATCCCCACAAAAAGCCGCAGTCATCTGATCATCCAACAGAGACGCGGCCTGCTGATGAATATCATCATAGCCCTTATGAAACACACCATGCACACTCAAACGCGCATTAAATGGGTTGAGCATACGCGCCAGAGAGTGAATGGGCGAACGTAAGCCTAGCTCATCTCGGTAGCCCATTAAGGTTTTAATATCAGGGGCAAAGTGTTCTACTCCCAGATAACATACCCCCCCCTGCTCAATTCTATTTTTGGCATCCAAAAGTGAGTTCGCCATTGGCCAATCTAATAATTGAGCAACTTCTTCAGTATATAATCGGCCAGACTCACTGCCAACAATACCATGCAGTAGAACCTTATAACCCTTTCTAGCCAGCAGTGTCAGTGCCAACATAAACCAAGGCAACTGACGGCGTTTACCTGCATAGGTTCCCCAGTCAAGATCCACTTCACATTGGGGTGCAGCCATCTTGTGGCGAATCGCTTCAATAAACCCCGCCGCTTCTTCGGCAGTCTCTTCACGTACACGAATCAGCATTAAAAAAGCCCCCAATTGCATCTGGGTTACTTCACCACTGAGAATCAATGTCATGGCATCTTTTGCTTCTGCTTGCGTTAAACTTCTCCGGCGCTTTTGACCACGACCAATCGTCTGTATATAGAACTGAAACGGCTTAGACTCTTTAATCACTTCTTGCTCTAAGTTATTCATTTAATTAAGCCTTTACCAATCGATTACGGACTTTAATCACTTCACCCACCACCAATAAAGCAGGCGGTTTAATGTGACTGCTTTCAATGGTTAAAGCTAACCCACCTAAGGTCGTAATCACCACTCGCTGCTCAGGTGTTGTGCCTTTCTCAATAATAGCAGCAGGTGTCTCTGCTGAAAGCCCATGAGAGATTAACCCTTCTTGAATCTTAGGTGCATTCTTCACCCCCATATAGAAAACCATCGTATCACCAGAGTGCGCTAAACGGCCATAATCAACCTCATTAGAACCTTCTTGTTGATGCCCTGTGACCAGAGAAACTGACTGCGAAAATTCACGATGTGTTAGTGGGAAACCAGCATAAGCCGAGCAACCCGCAGCAGCAGTAATGCCGGGCACCACTTCAAATGGAATGCCATTCTCAACCAACAACTCAGCCTCTTCCGCTCCACGACCAAAAATGTAAGGATCACCGCCTTTCAGCCTTGCAACACGTTTACCTTGTTTGGCCAGATCAACCATCAACTGACTGATATCCCCTTGCGGTAAAGCGTGAACTTTATCTTTTTTACCCACATAGATGCGTTCCGCTTCACGGCGTGCCATCTCTACAATCTCAGGTGCGACTAAACGATCATATAAAATGACATCCGCTTGCTGTAACAGACGCAAACCTTTAAACGTCATTAAGTCTGGATCACCCGGCCCCGCACCAATCAAGTAAACTTCACCCGTTGGCATCGCTTGGCCTGTTTTCTCAGCCTGTTTAATTTGAGTTTTAAGGATTGATTCAGCCTCGGCTTCGCGCCCCTGCACAGCTTTATCAACAAAAGCACTCTGTAACAGGTTCTCCCAAAAAGCCTTACGATGATCTGTAGAAGGTAGTGCTGCTTTAACCTTACCCCTATAACGGCCAAGTAAGCCCGCTAAACGACCAAATCCCGCAGGGATAAGCGCTTCTAAACGAGCCTTCATTAATCGAGCAAGGATAGGCGAACGTCCCCCTGTTGAAACGGCAATGGTCACAGGAGATCTATCTACAATCGCAGGTAAGATAAAGTCACAAAACTCAGTTTGATCCGCAACATTCACAGGAATACCCTCACTCTGACAGTAGTGATAAACCACCTCGTTTACCACTTGTTTATCCGTTGCAGAGATCACATATTTAGGTCTTTCAATATTTGCCATATCTTCGACTGAAAATTCTGCTGGATGCCAGGAGATCAAACCGCTCTCAAGATGATGTTTCATCTCCGTCTTAAGCTCAGGTGCCAACACCGTGACAATCGCTCCCGATTTAATAAACAGATCTGCCTTACGGGCAGCAACAGCACCACCACCTACAATCAAGCAGTGTTGGTCTTTAATATCGACAAATATTGGTAAATAATCCACGAGGATTCCTTGCACTTACAATTAAGGCGTTTATTTTATCGCTTAATCTTTGAACAGGGGGGAGGATTTTACTAAATTACATACCCAATGGCTTATTTAAGCGAAACCTGAGTATAGATAGCCAAAAGCGGCACAAATCATGATGATAAAAAATAGCCAAAAGGTATGAGAATAAGGAGCAAGAAAAGTAAGAACTGGTTGGCATATAGGTATTAAAGATGATACCCCCCCCTCATAAACAGAGAGGGACCACGCTTAGGTAACCTTAAAATCTAATTACTCTTGCCACCTTTGCCTGCATATTTTTGTTTGCGCATATCTTTTAACTTAGCGCGCTGCGCATCGGTTAACACGGCTTTAGAATCCACTTTGAACTGCATCCATGTAATACGAATATCAGCCTCTTTAGCCGCCATCTCTTTCATAAGCTTAGCAGCCTGTTGCATATCTACAACATCCGTATGTTTTATCGCTTTAAGATCAATTTCAGCAATATCAATATCTGCTTTCAGGCCAATGGTTTTTTTCTTCGCATTACGCATGAGTGATTTAATCTCAGCAAACTGTTTCTCAGTTAATTCAAGTTCAGCTTTGTGACGTAAAACACAGCTTTTACCATGCTGTTTACCATGACTACTCATATTACCCATGGAAGACCAATCGCCATGCGCTTTAACAGAACCATGGTGAGAATCACTGGCAGCCAAAACAGGTGTACTTAACAAACAAGTCGTCGCCAAAACGCCCATTAACGAAATCATCTTTCTTTTCATTCTTCTCTCCTTCAGTGGTGGAAACTTCATAAACACGCCCAATTGATAATGGGTCTGAAAACATTAAACACTTTTATCGAACAAAAGGCATCCTCAAACTATTGAGATCAGAGTAAGCTTTTTTTGAGCACTAGTTAATCTTACTTTAACCCCGATTGTCAACTAGCCAAATTCCTAGCTATGACAGTTCACTTTCGCTTACAAGTTAAAGACGATACAGCGCATGCTTCATAGGCTGGTAGATCATCGGTAATATTTCGTTGTAGTAGAAAAATAACCTTCAACACCTCCTCTCCATCGACCAAGGTCAAGACACCTGTAAACCCTGATACATAATGCCAACTAGGGTCAGCCTCTCCTGTTTCACTTTTCCAAGAGACTGAAAACGAGACCGTTTGACAAGTATCTGGATCAGGATCAGCAACCCCCATTACAGGGTATATACCCGTCGCACCCGTGTCAGAACCCATAGATTCCCTGAAAAGTCCCATTGCTTGCCACTTCTCCAACCACTAAGGTAGAGCCAAAATCAAAAATACTATAAACGTATTCTAAGAAAACCTGCCCCACCAACAACATTCCTGGTGGTATAGCTTCCAGTACTTGAATCGCTAAGACCCACTCATCGGCTATTTTTACAAAATACTGTTCCGGCGCTCACCTGCTCCAGTCACGGCTGAAATGAACGGCGCTATAACATCAGAAGCGCCTTTAAAAAAAGAGAAACCTGTATCCAGCACTAACTGAGTCTCTTTGTTACATCATATATGCAGAATGCCCGTCGCTTCTGGGCTAGGTATAGATGGGATACTCAAACCGCCATCTCCCACAAGCTCTTTAAAAGAGTCACCTGTATAGCTCGTTGCTAACATAATGAGTAATTCTTCAAATTGGACAGGCTTAGTTGAAGAGTCGAGTTGGCAAATATCCTGACCAAACAGAACTGTAGTGGTCAAGGGGGTCAACACCAGCAGTACATTAGAATGCTTGCCCTGAATTTATTCATAGAAGGGGATGGTAAAGGTCAATTTTTAAGCAATAAAAAAGCCCTTAAGAAACTTTCTTAAGGGCTTTTTTGATTTACATTCTGTCAATGAATTGGTAACAATTCAGGTAGTGCCTCAAAAGAGGCATATCAAGGCGAAAATGTGAGTTTACACCTGTAAATGTCCATTTTTTAACACAGATAGAACCTTTCAGAGACTGACTGAGTCGTTAGAATTAGTCAAATGTTGGTCTTGGCGTACTATCAGATTCTTCAGGAAGTTGTGGATATACAATGGTCGGCTTTCTGCCTTTTAGAGCACCTAAGAAGATTTTAATATCTGCAGCATCCTTATCAGAAATTTTAATTCCAAGCTGTGTGCTTCCCATCTCTTTAATGGCTTCTTCTAATGTCCAGATTGCGCCATTGTGGAAATAAGGTGCCGTTTCAGTGATGTTACGAAGAGTAGGCGTTTTAACAAATCCTCTTTCATCCCCCTTAAAGTCTCCAATGTTTGCAAACTTATATTTAGCGGCTTGGGCAAATGGTTGCATGGTGCCACCAATGGCAATTCCTGTATGACAGCCTGAACACCCATTATTAATAAAGGTATTCAACCCTTTTTTCTCGGCATCAGTTAATGCATTTTCATCGCCATTTAAGTAATCATCAAAGGGAGAAGGCGTGACCAATATTTTTTCAAAGGTGGCAATGGTGTCCGCAATTTTTGGAAATGTGATGTTAACATCGTTGCCATAAGCACCTTTAAACTCTGCTATGTAAGCAGGGATTGATAAAACGCGCTCTTTTACTAGGTTAGCAGGCGCTGCCATTTCAGGTACAGCTTGAATAGGGCCTTGTGCTTGATCAGAAAGATGTGGGCTTCTGCCGTCCCAAAACTGTGCGCTATAAAATATAGAGTTATACACCGTTGGTGAGTTTAAATGATGTGGGTTCGCAACCCAGCCATGGCCAATCGCAGCAGGCACTCCATCATCGCCACCCATTGCTAGGTTGTGACAGGTATTACAGCTGATTAAGCCACTTCGTGATAAACGAGGATCAAAGAACAATTTTTTACCAAGCTCTACTTTTGCATCAGTAATAGGGTCTTTTGGATCATCAATGAGCTTCATTAGCTCCGTGGTACTTTCTGGAATTGGGGCTAGTCCTGCTTTTTTAGCTTTGTCCATTAAGTCATCTGCTTGTACAGACATTGCCGTCACACTCGTTGCTAACACAGCAACTGAAATAAGCTTATTAATTTTCATATAGCTCTCTTTATTATTAGGTTTTAATACTTACGTAGCTTCCGATAGTGGCAAGCTGTTATTTTTGTAATGCATTTTATAGAGCTTAGATAAATTATGGAAGTGAAATAAATTTATCAAGTTGATAGTAAAAAACTATTGTTCATTAATAAACTGTTTAAGGTGAGTGGGCTTCGAATTACCGAGGCGGTTCGGTTACGCGTTCAGGATATTGATTTCGGATTTAAGCAGATTACGGTGCGTGATGGTAAGGGCAAAAAAGATCGTGTCACTCCACTAGCAAACAATTTAGTTTCTTTGCTTGAAAACCAGTTAAAGCTGGTCAAAACCTTGCTCATTCAGGGTTTAAACAAGGGCTTTGGTTCTGTTTATCTGCCTTATGCTTTGACTAAAAAATACCCCCACGCTAATAAAGAGCTGGATTGGCAGTATGTTTTTCCTGGGCGTAACTTGGCCGTTGATCCTCGATCGGATTTGAAACATCGCCGCCATATTGATCAGTCGGTAGTCAATAAGGCGATAAAGCGTGTGGTGAAACAGTGCGATATTCATAAAAAAGTCAGCGCACACACCTTTAGGCACTCTTTTGCGACTCACTTACTGCAAACGGGGACTGATATTCGAACCATTCAAGCTCTGTTAGGACACGCTGATTTGCAAACTACTATGATTTATACTCATGTTTTAAAGCAAGGTGGGCAAGGCGTTACTAGTCCGTTTGATTGCTTATAAATAATGAGGTTTAAAGAATGCGATGCTATTTGTCTATCTTATGGATTCGTAATATCAAGAGATCTTAATCTCGATTGCGCCATAACTTAGCCACGGCTCTATCACTCCCCAGCCCTGCCACAATTAAACACAGCAAACCAATTGAAGTGAATAGCACAACAGGAAACAACGCAGCTATTTGACTCAGTTGCATGGCAAAATAAAACCCGACACAGGCAATTCCAATAAACAGCATGCCCATCACCCATAATATTTTACGATGCGAAGGGCTGTAGTTGTATTCTGACCCATCGTCAGCGACTTCAAGCCGATTTAGAATGGGGGAAGCTATTTTCAGTAGAATTTCTTTCATGGTTATTAGGTTAACTCTGTTACTAATTCTGTCGCTAGAATATCAGTTAGTTCTGGGACACAGGAGCCACAATTTGTCCCTGCTTTTAATGCGATGCCTATCTCTTCAACCGAGGTCAGCTTGTCTTTATGGATAGCTTCAACAATGGTGTTAATGCCGATACCAAAGCACGAGCAGATGGTTTTACCTTCATCCTTAGCGCCTGATAGCTGCCCTGCTAATAGATTCAAGCGGGTCTTAGAATCAATTTCTGGTGCTGCAAAGACACTGCCCAGCCATGTTCTGGGGGGTAACTCTGTCGTTGGTGCGATAAAAACAACCGACTCTAACAGACCGTCTTTAATCACTGCTGCTCTGTAACGAGCACCTTTAGCATCTTGATACTCAAGTCTTTCACCATCACACCCCAGCAGTGACTCTGACCAAATCGTGTAATCATCGACTATTTTCTGACCTGCTATCTCATAGCGGTAGAATTGCTCGCCTTTTACCTTAGCCCAATACTCAAGTCCTTCAACTTGAATTGGCTGGCGGCTCAGAATAAAACCGTGCCACTGCGCTTTGTAAGGTGTAATTTTAACAGGACAGTGTTTAAACTCAGGCTGTCCAGAAAGTGGATCACTTTTTGATGCAACCAAGACATCAACACGTCCATGACTTGCATACTGCGCTGTCCAGTGGATTGGTACAAATAGGCTACCTCTACGCTGACCTTGATCAAGTGTAACTCGGCCTATAAATGCCCCCTGCTCATTCTCAACCTGAGCCAAGTCGCCACTAATTAACCCCTGCTCTTTAGCATCATCTGGATGTATTGCAATAAAAGGTTCATCCGTATGCGCCATTAACTTAGATGTTTTTGCCGTACGTGTCATGGTATGCCACTGATCGCGCAAACGCCCTGTATTAAGAATAAAGGGTAGCTCTTTGGTCACGGGACTGATCGGGGCTTTAGGGGTAATTGGAATCAGCTGTGCACGTCCATTTGGTGTAAAGAACTGATTATCGGTAAACATGCGCGGCGTGCCCTTAGGATTGGCTGCGTTTAAAGGCCACTGGAAAGGGGTCAACTCATCATATTCTGTTTGGCTAACCTGATCTAATAGAGAAATATCAAAATCCCGTTGACCCTCATTCTCAAAACCAGACAGTGCCGCATGCTCTCTAAAGATATCTGCTTCTGTTTGATAGTTAAATGCTTCTGCAAAGCCCATTTTGGCAGCAACCTGAGTGATCATCCACCAATCGGCTTTTGCATTATCTGGGCCATCCATAAATTTTCGTTGACGAGAGATACATCTTTCGGAGTTGGTGACTGTTCCGTCAGTCTCTCCCCAAGCGAGCGCGGGCAGTAAAATATCCGCAACTTGCGTGGTATCGGTATCTTGCATACAGTCAGACACCACCACCATGTCACAATTAATGAGTGCTTTTTTAACCGTATCTGCATTGGGCATAGAGACCACTGGATTAGTATTCATAATCCAGATGGCTTTAATCTTACTGGTTGCAACTGCATCAAACATATCAATGGCTTTAAGGCCATTCTCTGAAGCCATATTCTCAGCCTGCCAAAAACGTTCTACACGATCTATGTTATCTGGTTTATTAAAATCCATGTGTGCGGCTAGCTGATTGGCTAAACCACCCACTTCACGCCCGCCCATTGCATTAGGTTGACCGGTAATTGAGAAAGGCCCTGTGCCTTGCTTACCAATCCTACCTGTCGCTAAATGACAGTTAATAATCGCATTGGATTTATCGACCCCTGATGAGGATTGGTTAACACCTTGCGAATAGAGCGTCACCATTTTAGTGCTAGCAATAGCCCACTCATAAAATTTTGACAGATCAGGTTCGTCTAATTCACACTGCTTTGCAACCTCTGATAAAGTCGCTTGACCTTCCATCACCTTGGCTAAAGTTTCATCAAAACCATTGGTATGTTGATCGATAAAATCTTTATCCAACACTTCTGCTCGTGACAGTTGCGCTAAGAGACCATTAAATAACACCGCATCTGATCCTGGCTTTAACGCAATATGCAGATCTGCGATATCACAAGTTGCTGTTTTGCGTGGATCAACCACCACTACCTTCATCTCAGGACGGGCTTTTTTGGCGGCGACAATGCGCTGATAGACAATTGGGTGCGCCCAAGCGGCATTAGAACCCACGAGAATAATCAGATCAGCCAGCTCTAGGTCTTCATAAGAACAAGGCACTGTATCAGCACCAAATGCGCGTTTATAACCGACAACAGCCGATGCCATACACAAGCGCGAGTTGGTGTCGATATTTGCCGTGCCCATAAAGCCTTTAATCAGTTTATTAGCAACATAGTAGTCTTCTGTTAGCAGTTGACCCGATACATAAAAAGCCACTGCATCAGAACCATGTTCTTCAATCGTGGATTTAAATTTATCCGCCACCACATTTAAGGCTAAATCCCAAGAAACCACTTCACCATTCACTTGAGGATCAAGCATTCGTCCGTCAAAATCAACCGTCTCACCCGCTGCCGAGCCTTTAACACACAAGCGCCCCTGATTAGCGGGGTGTGACTTATCGCCAATCACTTTGACTTGGTAGGATTCAATACCGACACTTGATGGTTTGGCTACTGGCGCGGTGACTTCCATGCCGCAACCAACACCACAATAAGGACAGGTTGTTTGAATACTTTTTTGACTCATTTGATCACTCTTAGGCTTTGATTATTTGCGGTAAATTGGTAAACGATTGCTTTGACGTATGCTTAAAACTAAACTTTAACTAAAACCGAACCATTTTCAATCTTAGCTTCATAAGAAGGGATTGAAAGCGTCTCATCTTCAATACAAACACCGGTGGCTAAGTTGTAGTTCTCTTTATAAAGTGGTGCTGCGACCACTAGCGTGTCACCAATACTGCCCGTCATACCTCGTGACATTACATTGGCTTTACCCACTGGGTCATAGTTACCAATGGCAAACACCTGATCATCAATATAATAAATGGCGACTTGCTGGCCATTGACTAAGGCATTAACACCTGAATTTTTTACTAAATCATCTACGGAACAAACTGTTTCAAAATTACTCATTTTTAAATCCTTTAGACTTGCTACCCCCCCTGTTCAAAATATTCTCGCTTTTTAAAAAGCATATTTTAGAAGGTTTTTTAGAGGGGTAATTACTCTTTTGCTGTCTTACGACACACTACAATGTTTTACAGCTATATTAACGACTAAGCTAACGACTTAACCTCAACGCCAATACCTTCCAACTTCTCAGCTTCATTTGCTGGGCGTAGCTGACCACGCTCTTCAACAAACAGTTGCTCAGCTTTATCGTCAGCATTAACAAAAGAGCGGAAACGCTTAGTAAACTCTGGGTTCTCAATCGCTTGCTTCCAATCACACTGATAAGTTGCTTGTAGCGCCGACATTTCAGATTCTAACTCTGCTGCCAAACCAAGAGAGTCATTGATGACCACATCTTGAAGGTAAGCTAAGCCGCCTTCCATATTATCCATCCAAGTCGCAGTACGCTGTAGACGATCAGCTGTTTTGATATAGAACATCAATAGACGATCGACATACTTAAAGACTTCTTCTTGTGTTAAATCGGTTGCAAACAGGTCTGCATGACGAGGTTTCATCCCTCCGTTACCGCAGACAAACAGGTTCCAACCGTTCTCAGTTGAGATAAGGCCAATATCTTTAGCCTGTGCTTCAGCACACTCACGCGTACAACCTGAAACCCCCATCTTCATTTTATGGGGAGATCTAATGCCTTTGTAGCGGTTCTCTAAATCAATTGCCATGGTGACAGAATCATCTAACCCGAAACGACACCAAGTAGACCCAACACAAGACTTAACGGTACGTAACGCCTTAGCATAAGCTTGACCTGATTCAAAACCAGCTTCAACCAACGTTTTCCAGATAGCGGGTAGATCGTTCATCTGCGCACCGAACAATACGATTCGCTGTCCACCGTTTACTTTGGTATATAACTTGTACTTCTGGGCAATCTCACCTAGGACAATTAATTTTTCAGGGGTGATTTCTCCCCCTGGCACACGAGGAATGACCGAGTAAGTACCATCTTTCTGCATGTTTCCAAGGTAGTTATCATTAGTATCTTGTAACTGAATGTTATCCGCTTCTAATGCATAAGCATTCCACAAAGAACCAAAGATGCTTCCTACTGCTTGCTTACACACTCCACAACCGTGACCATTACCGTGCTTGCTTAACAAAGCATCGAAGTCTTTAATCCCTTCTACTTGGCAGATGTGATACAGCTCTTGGCGGGTATGTGCGAAGTGACTACAAATATCAGTATTGACCTCTACACCACGTTTTTCTAACTCGTTGTTTAAGACATTCGTCACTAACTGAATACAACCACCACAACCCGTTCCGGCTTCTGTGGTTGCTTTAATATCTGCCATTGTGCAACAGCCACCCTCAACTGCATTGATGATATCGCCTTTAGAGACGTCATAACATGAGCATATTTGTGCTGTATCAGGCAGAGCATCTGGACCAAATAGATCAGCGCCCCCGCCATCACGGTTTGGAAGGATCAATGCATCTGGGTGTTCTGGTAGATCCATATCATTTAACATGATCTGTAATAGGTTACTGTAATCTTCAGCATCCCCAACCAGTACCGCACCTAATAGCTTCTTACCATCAGGTGTGACGACGATCTTTTTATAGACCTCTTCAGGGCCATTTTCGTAAACATAAGATAACGCATCTTCATCGTTACCATGTGGATCACCAATTGAGCCTACATCAACACCCATTAGCTTTAATTTAGTACTCATATCCGCAGGTTTAAACTCAGCTGCTTTGCTATTTAGCTGATCAACAACGACCTGTGCCATTGCATAACCAGGCGCAACTAAACCGTAAGTAATCCCATCATGTAACGCGCACTCACCAATCGCAAAAACATCTGGATTATTAGTTAAACACTGATCATCAATCAAAATACCGCCGCGAGGCCCAAGAGTTAAACCAACTTGTTTCGCTAGATCATCACGTGGGCGAATCCCAGCAGAGAATAGAACTATATCGGTTTCAAGAGATTCACCATCAGCAAACTCCATCTTGTTCAGGCACCTATCACCATCAGTAATGATATTAGTTGCTTTCGAGTTATGAACACGTACGCCTAGGTTTTCAATCTTACGTTTAAGAAGCGCTGCCCCCCCATCATCCAACTGCACAGGCATTAAGCGTGGAGCGAATTCAACAACGTGCGTATCTAGTCCTAAATCTTTAAGGGCTTTCGCCGCTTCTAGCCCTAAAAGGCCACCCCCAACCACCACTCCGACTTTACCTTTGTCAGCAGCTGCTTGAATCATGTCCAAATCTTCAATGGTTCTATAAACCAAACACCCTTCACGATCATTGCCTTCAATTGGTGGCACAAACGGATATGAACCCGTTGCCATAATCAGCTTGTCATAAGCGATGGTCACGCCCGCTTCAGAAGTAACCGTTTTGCCCTTAAGATCAATATCAACGGCTTTATCGTTCATGTAGATTTTTACGCCGTTCTCTTCATAGAAGTTAGGCTTAACTAATGAAAGATCATCTGCTGTTTTACCAGAGAAATACGATGATAAGTAAACGCGATCATAAGCAACACGAGGCTCCTCACAAAAAGTGTGAAGCTCAAAGTTTGAATAACCTTCACTCGCCACTAACTTCTCAATAAAGTTATGGCCAACCATCCCGTTTCCGATTACAACAATTTTCTGTTTACTCATGCTACTTTTCCTTTTACGACTGTCTTGTCACTTGTTAGACAAGAAGGGGCAAACCCTTCACCAAACACCAATGTATCTCTATATTGAGAGACATCTGTTTGTGACACTAAATTTTCAAAAATCCAATTTGAACCCGTGATATCACCAAACATCACCGCGCCCTTAATTTTGTTATCTTTTAAAACTACCTTGCGGTAGATGTTTTGACTTAAATCTTGATAGACCAGTGATTCTGCATCATCAGAGTCTTCAAACTCCCCTGCAGAAAACAGGCTGATACCCGTTACTTTTAATTTGGTTGAGATAAAACTGCCTTGGTAGGCTGATGTTTTACCCGCTAGCCCTTCAGCTAAAATCTGTGCCTGCTCATAAAGGGGAGCAACCAATCCATACAGCTGCCCTCTATGTTCAACACACTCGCCAAGTGCATAGATATCTTCTGCCGAGGTCTCTAGCTGATCTGTTACCACAATTCCGCGGTTAATTTCCAATCCAAGCTTCTGACCAACGGTGACATTAGGTTTGATTCCAACCGCCATGACCACCATATCGGTATCAATCTGACGGCCATCCTTCATACGGATGCCCGTCACAAACTCATCACCTAAAATAGCTTCGGTCTGCCCACCCATAATGAACTTCATACCATTCGCTTCAAGACTCTGCAATAACAAACCACCAGAAACAGAATCCATCTGCATATTCATTAATACATCGCCTAAATGCACCACTGTAACATCCATGCCACGCTTGATCAGACCATTTGCTGCTTCAAGCCCAAGAAGACCACCGCCAATCACAACTGCTTTCTTCTTCTCTTTAGTGATTTCAATCATCGCATTCACATCACGGATATCTCTAAATGCGACTACGCCAGGTAGAGTATGACCCTCAACGGGAATAATAAAAGGGGATGAACCCGTCGCGATAATCAACTTGTCATAAGCGTAACTTGCACCTAAATCAGTCGTAACCTTTTTGGCAAACTGATCAACTGCTACAACCTCAGTACTGGTATGTAGGTGAACATCACGCGCTTCAAACCAGTCATGATCATGCGTCATAATCTCTTTAAGCGGCTTCTCACCTGCTAAAACAGGCGATAACATTATACGGTTATAGCCACCATTAGGCTCTTTATTGAAGACTCTAATATCATATTGGTCGGGTGCTTCAGCCAGTAAACGTTCTATAAAACGAGCCCCCACCATACCTGACCCAATTAATATTATTTTTTGCTTCATAACGATACCTGTAGAAAATCCATTTAGTTTCACGTCCATATTACTGAGCCTTTATAACAAGTTGCATGCCAACAAGACATGCCAACAAGAACAAAAGACACTAACCCTTAATAAACAACAAGTTACGATTACATAAATATATTAATGCCTTATTAATTATCTCCAGTATTTTTAATTCGCACCAGAAAAGCACCACTATAGTGCACTACCAAGCACTACTTGCGCACTTACAAGAGCATTAGGCAACCTATAGAGATATATCTACTTGAATTAGAAGAATAAATACAGCTATGGCTAACTAAATGCTTTATGCAGCTCAACTAAGCTAGGCCATGCGGTCTATCTGATTGTAAAATAGAAAATGTTGTCTCTGGAGCTCAAATGTCGACCGATAGTAATAAGTTCAACCCCCTCTCCTTTACAGGGAACTACCGCATACTGCATTTAACGTGGTTTGCCTTCTTTATGTCTTTTGTTGTTTGGTTGGGTTTAGGCCCAATGATGCCTTTTATTCAAGAAGCCTTAGGCCTCACTAACCAACAAGCCAAAGTTCTATTGATTTTAAACGTTGCCATGACCATCCCAGCCCGCATCATTGTTGGAATGCTGGTTGATAAATATGGTCCTAGAATCATGTACGCTTCTATTCTGCTTTTAGGGGGGGTTGTCAGTATCGCCTTTGCATGGGCAGAGACTTATGAAGAGCTTGCACTACTCAGATTCTTATCTGGTTTCATCGGAGCGGGTTTTGTTGTTGGAATCAGAATGATCTCCGAGTGGTTCCCTGCTAAGCAGACGGGAATTGCACAAGGTATCTATGGCGGCTGGGGTAACTTTGGTTCTGCAGGTGCTGCACTAACGCTACCTTTTATTGCTGTCGCAATGGGAGGTGATGATGGTTGGCGTTATGCAATTACTTTTGCGAGTATTGCTGCGATGGTTTACGGGGTTATTTACTTCTTTAGTGTAACGGACACACCAAAAGGTTCAACCTACTTCAAGCCTAAAAAGACAGGCGCAATGGAAGTTACTTCAAAGAGAGACCTGTTCCTTTACATCATTATGAACATCCCACTATTCCTTGCTTTAGGGGTACTCGCTTGGAAGCTATCCCCAACCAATATGGGCTTGATTACTGAAGCAACTACCTATGCGGTATATCTTGCACTCGCTGCTACCTATGCTATGCAAGTTTGGAAAATCTGGTCAGTTAATGCACACATACTTAAAGAACCTGTACCAGAACTACACCGCTATAAGTTCAAACAAGTTGCCATCCTAAACTGGGCTTATCTCATCACCTTTGGTACTGAGCTAGCAGTGGTTTCTGTTCTAGCCATGTTCTATGTTGAGTGGTTTGAGCTGCCTAAAATTACTGCTGCGCTATTGGCAGGTATCTACCCTTTCATTAACCTATTTGCCCGCCCAGGCGGTGGATGGATCAGTGATAAGTTTGGTCGTCGTAAAACCTTAGTAGTGGTTTTTGCAGGGATTGCAGCCAGCTTTCTTTTTCTAGGAAATGTTGATAAGGGCTGGTCAATTGAACTGGTTGTTGCTATTACAATTATGGCGGGTATCTTCTCTAAAGCCGGTTCAGGAGCTGTATTCGCAATGGTGCCACTGATTCAACGTCGTATGACAGGCCAAATAGCGGGTATGACAGGGGCTTATGGTAATGTAGGTGCTGTTATGTTTCTAACCGTAAACAGCATAGTAGATTACGATGCCTTCTTTATGGTGATTGGCGTTGCAGCAGTCATTGTCCTAGCGATGATCGTCTTCTTCTTAGAAGAGCCTGAAGGTAAAATGACCGAAGTACTACCTGATGGAACCGTTCAAATGATTGATGTTAAGTAATTTGATGTTAAGTAATCCAGTGGTAAGTCACGCATAACTAACCGTACTATTTAACCATTTGCCTAAAAGCCAGTTTATACTGGCTTTTTTGCTTTTAAAATTGAGACATTCTTCATGAGTAGAGAACTAAAAATAGACATAGGTCTGTACACGTCTGCTGGCATAAAGGCCGAAAACGAAGATTCAGTCAATTTCTGCATACCGACAAATCAGGATCTACAAAACAAAGGTATTGTCGCCGTTTTGGCAGATGGCGTTAGTAGCAGTGAAGCGGCTAAAGAAGCTAGTGATACCGCGGTAAAATCCTTTATAGAGGATTACTACTCCACTCCTGATACTTGGAGTACAAAAAAATCCTGTCAGCAAATCATTACCGCCATCAATGGTTGGCTCTATAAACAAGGCTGTAGTCATGCAAATGAACTCAAAGGCTGGGTCACTACATTTGATGCCATCATCTTCAAATCCACTACCGCCTATATTGTCCATGTCGGAGATTCACGAGTCTATCGCTTACGTGATGAAAACCTTACTCAATTAACCAAGGATCATATCACTTGGTTAAACTCAGAGCGCAGTTACTTAAGTCGTGCGTTAGGTGTTGATTCAGCCCTACAAATTGACTTTAAAAGAGAAGCAATTCAAGCGGGTGATATCTACCTACAAACCTCTGATGGCGTGCATGAGTTTCTCTCTGAAAAGGAGATCATCACTCACCTAAAATCTAAACAATCGGTTCAAGACATTGCACAACGTATTGTAGAGAAAGCCATTGCAAATCAATCAGATGACAACCTCTCTGCACAAGTTTCTAGGGTAATTCAACTACCAAATGAGAGTAAATCCGAGGTTTACAACAAGTTATTTGAGCTGCCCTTCCCACCTGATTTACAACCGGGTATGAAGTTAGAGGGCTACGAGATTCTTCAAGAACTCAGCCTCTCTGCACGTAGCCAAATCTATCTCGCCAAAGATATTGAAAATGGTCAAGAGCTGGTGCTCAAAACCCCATCAGCAAACTACAGCGATGACCCTTGGTACTTGGATGGATTTGTCAGAGAAGAGTGGATTGGCCAACGCCTAAAACACCCTGGATTGATGAAAACGTATCAAAGCCAAAACCAATCAAAAAAACCAAAACAGTTCCTCTACTTCACCACTGAGTACATCAAAGGTCAGACCATCGGCCAGTGGATTACTGAACACCCACAGCCAAAGATCAGTGTAGTGCGAGGTTATATAGATCAGCTCTCCTGTGCTCTAAGAGCAATGCACCGTCAAGATGTTATTCATCAAGATTTAAAACCTGATAATGTCATGATCAGTGACAAGGATCGTATTAAGATTATCGATTTTGGTGCTGTCCACGCAGCAGGCCTAGCCGAACTCGCCACCGTACTACAGCGCCAACACCCAGAAGGCACACTCAACTACACCGCGCCAGAGTACATGATGGGTCAACCGGGTAGTAAGCGCTCAGACATCTTCTCAATGGGGGTGATCTGTTACGAGATGCTAACAGGAAAACTGCCATACAAAGAGAAGCTCGCCAATAAGTTCCAGCTCAAAAGCTATGACCACATGCACTACATTCCCCTCAGCACCTATAGAAAAGATCTACCTGCATGGATAGATGTGGTTCTAAAGAAAGCCTGCGAGCCTAACCCTACAAAACGCTACGGACTTATTTCTGAATTTACCCATGACCTAAAAACACCACAGGATGTGATCATAAAAGAGGAGTTTGAGCCACTACTCAAAAGAAATCCACTGCTATTTTGGCAGGGCTTATCTGGTATTTTATTTGTACTGTTAGTGATCAGCTTAGTACAGGGAAGTTAAACCCCCTCTTACTGCGTCACGCCCCCCTGCTCTAGTGCCCCTTATGGGTAAAATATCCAGACGAAAAAAAAGCACCTGATTTAGGTGCTTTTATTAGCCGTATTCACTAATGAGTCTGTTTACGGCTCTACCTGAACACTAGAGGCTTCTTTTAGCTTACTCAAAAAATGCAGCGCCTGTGCTGCAGAAGCGTAGAACAACAGCTCAACCACCTTAACCAGACCCGGCATCGCTTCGCTTTCAATATAGGTGATAACAATGTCTGCCAGCAACATGATGATTAAAACGATCGGCGCCCAAAGTCTACCCAATAACATATATACGAGGCAAGTCATCACAACAAGTCCTACACCCACTGTTATTAATTTGGACATTGGATCCTGATCTAGAATCTCCTGAATAAACTCAATTGGTACAAAAACCAATATCAAAACGACTGCTAATTTAATCAAACCTAAATACGCAGCAACCTTAATTACTTTACGTGCAGCCCCTTCCTCTTTCGACCCCATAATAAGTGCGCTTATAAATCCTTGTGCCATATTTTTTCCTCTGTTATTGTCTGACGACTTTCAGTTATTTGATACTCAATTAATGGACTCTTCACATCCATCAAGTGTTTTATAAATTTAGGCCAAGCATTTTACTCTCATACTTCTATTGACTGCTTTCTCCTCGACCGACAAAACGGCCTACCCTTAAATTCACATATTAAGTGCAAGTGTATTTAAGCTGATAATAAATCTACAGATTTTCCTAAAAATAGCTCACTAGGTTGTTTTACTCCCCGTGTTTTTCTAGGGCAACTGTTGAGCCGATTCATTACAAAATCTATTTGTTCTTGGGTGACTAGATTAAAGCTAGTTCCTTTTGGAAAGTACTGGCGAATCAGTCCATTGGCGTTTTCATGAATGCCCTTTTCCCAAACGCTGTAAGGATGTGCAAAGTCAATGTCTGCTTCTAATTCTTTTGCCATCCTTTCGTATTCTGAAATTATCTCATTTCTTTGTGTCGGTTTAGTGTAGCCACTATAAATTAGTCTCTGTGTACGAAATGGTGTTGCCATTCCACAGTTCTATTGTGATTGATTTTCTTAAATCGTTTAAAATGCTTTGAGTACCAGGCCATTAGGTTTATGGTACTGTCCAAAATTACATTCTTTATTTGTAATGAGTCGATGAACAATATATCACAGAACACTTTAGTCGCTTGGCTTTATCAAAGCATTCGGGGGTAGAGAGCTATAGCCCCCCCCCTGCTCATAAGCCCCTTGTAGGTGCATTTTTTTGGACTGATGAGAACTATCAAACATACATTGATCATATTGATCTAAAATAACCATTATTAGTGCGCATATAAGCAGCTGTTTTACACAATCAGTATCAATACTTCTAAAAACCTCTTACAAATAGAGGTTTTAATAATTAGGAAAATATTAAATATGAAGCAAGTAAGCTATCTATTAGTCGCTATGATTATATCTGCCATCATCTTTATTTGGACAGGCGCATTCAATATGTCGGCAAAGGATAAACACTGGGATATCACCACTGCTGCCCTTACTTTAATACGAGAACGATCTATCACCGTTCGCGCGAATGACATCATCGTTCCAACAACCCTATCCAATCCCGATATGATTACCAAAGGGGCTAAAAATTATGATGCTATGTGCTCTCAGTGCCATTTAGCACCTGATATGCAACCTACAGAGCTTCACTTGGGACTGTATCCTCAGCCACCGATATTATTTAATAAAGAGCCTGATGAGCATCAACACCATGAGCATAAGCTTGTTGATACTTTTTGGATCATTAAAAACGGTTTGAAAATGACGGGGATGCCTGCCTGGGGAGATTTTCATAGTGATGAACAAATTTGGGAGCTAGTCGCGTTTGTTTCACAAATGGGCAGCATGCATTCGACGGAATATAAGGCTTTAGTCGGTGAGGGCGGACACTCACACCAAATAGATGCCCAACACTCAATAGACTCTGAAATGTCAGAACAACCATCAGTAGAGTCATCGGCACACGGTAATCATTCACACTAAAACAGATGCAGACCTTTAATTAAAACCTCCCTCTCTGCTCTAGTGCTCCGTGAGGGTATTAAATGTATTTGGTACTTTTTAACCAAACAAAAGAGAAGGTTCAGGCAATAAAAAAGCCTGTAAACAGCTGCTTTACAGGCTTCCTAAATTAAAACGGCTCATTAAAGCACTTCTAAATTGGTTAAGTTAAACCCCACCAATAATCGCATTTAATGTAACACTTGGACGCATCACTTTAGAAGCCAGTGCTGGATTCAGGTGGTAGTAACCGCCTAAATCAACTGCTGAACCTTGTGCACTGTTTAACTCTGCTACGATCTTATCTTCATTTGCTGCTAGGGCTTCTGCCACAGGAGCGAAACGTGCTTTAAGTTCTGCATCGTCATTTTGTGCTGCTAGCGCTTCTGCCCAGTACATAGCAAGGAAGAAGTGGCTGCCACGGTTATCTAACTCACCTACTTTACGTGAAGGTGACTTATCATTATCTAAAAACTTAGCCGTACCTGCATCTAAAGCGGTTGCTAATACTTGTGCTTTTGGCATTTTAAAGTTTTCAGACAGATGCTCTAGAGAGACCGCTAGGGCTAAGAACTCACCTAGTGAATCCCAACGTAAGTGGTTTTCTAAAACTAGCTGCTGAACATGTTTAGGGGCTGAACCACCAGCACCTGTTTCAAACAGTCCACCACCACTCATAAGGGGTACGATTGATAACATTTTTGCAGAAGTACCCAACTCTAGAATTGGGAATAGATCTGTTAAGTAATCACGCAGTACGTTACCCGTTACCGAGATCACATCTTTACCATCTTTAATATGGCGTAGTGTAAAACGAGTTGCTTCTTCTGGAGCCATAATATGGATCTCTAGACCTGTTATATCGTGATGTGCTAGGTATTCGTTTACTTTAGCGATCAACTGGTGATCATGCGCACGGTTAGTGTCTAACCAAAATACCGTTGGTAACCCTGTTGCACGTGCACGATTCACAGCTAGTTTTACCCAGTCTTGAATCGGTGCATCTTTAACCTGACACATACGGAAAAGATCGCCTTCTTCTACTGACTGTTCTAGTAACACATCGCCGTTTGAAGCAACAATCTTCACAGTTCCAGCAGCTGCTATTTGGAATGTTTTGTCATGCGAACCATACTCTTCTGCTTTTTGCGCCATTAGGCCTACATTTGGCACTGATCCCATCGTTTTTGGATCAAATGCTCCGTAATGACGACAGAAGTTGATTGTCTCTTGAAATACGCCTGCGTAACAACGATCTGGAATAACTGTAAGCGTATCTTGCTGCTTGCCGTCTTTGTTCCACATTTGACCTGAAGCACGGATCATCGCAGGCATAGAAGCATCGATAATCACGTCACTTGGTACCTGTAGGTTGGTGATACCTTTGTCAGAATCGACCATGGCGACATCGGGTTGTGCTGCGAATACTGCATCTAAATCTGCTAATATTTGAGCCTTTAAAGCATCATCTAAACTTTCAATTTTAGCGTATACATCACCTAGACCATTACTTGAGTTAACTTTTAAGTTTGCAAAAGTTTCAGCATGCTTTTCGAATACGTCTTTAAAGAAGACTTCGACCGCTTGACCAAAGATGATTGGATCAGAGACTTTCATCATGGTGGCTTTCATGTGAATAGAGAATAGGATACCTTTCTCTTTGGCTTCTGCAATAGCGCCCGCTAAAAATACTCTTAGGGCTTTTTTGCTCATAACAGAAGAGTCAATGATTTCGCCTGATAATAGAGGTGATGCTCCTTTTAGTGTCTCTATAGAACCATCAGCCCCTGTAAACTCAATAGTGAAGGTAGTAGCTTCAGCAACTGTTGTTGATGTTTCAGAACCATAGAAGTCACCCTCAGTCATACTGGCGACATTGGTTAGCGACTCTTGAGACCAAGCGCCCATTGAGTGTGGGTTCTTCTTAGCGTAGCCTTTAACTGCGGGTGGTGCACGACGGTCTGAATTACCTTCACGTAACACTGGATTTACCGCAGAACCTAATACTTTGGCAAAAGTCGCTTTAGTCGCTTTTTCTGCATCTGTTACTGGGTTAGCAGGATAGTTAGGAATGTCGTAACCCGCAGCTTGAAGCTCGGAAATTGCGGCTTCTAACTGAGGAATTGAGGCACTAATATTTGGTAACTTAACGATGTTTGTTTCTGGCTGTTTAGCCATATCACCTAGCTCTGTTAACGCATCCCCATTTTGTTGGTCTGCTGTTAAGTTTTCTGGGAAGTTAGCGATGATACGGCCGGCTAATGAGATATCACGCGTTTCAACTGCAACATCTGCGGCAGCTGTAAATGCATTAACAATTGGCAACAAAGAGTATGTTGCGAGTGCTGGAGCTTCATCGGTTAAGGTATAAATAATCTTAGCTTGTTCTGACATAGCGTTTCCTTGCTGGTGATCCTATTTGTCTACTTTAAATAAGGCAGACACAAAGGCTTAAATATTTAAAAATGTTAGAATGGGGCTATTTTAACGCACTCAAGTTACAAACAAGTTAAAAATATTCAAATTACCAAACTATCACTCTTCGAGGAACCCAATCAATGAGTCATTTGCTGTTATTTAACAAACCTTTTAATGTGCTTTGCCAGTTTACTGATGATGCTGAACAGGCCTTAGAACGTGAGACACTGGCGAAATATATCGACCAAAAAGGTTTTTATGCGGCGGGTCGATTAGATAGGGACAGTGAGGGTTTATTACTACTGACGGATGATGGTAAGTTACAACACCAAATTTCTGATCCGTTGCATAAACTACCTAAAACCTATTGGGTGCAAGTGGAAGGCGATGTGACAAAAGAGGTGATTGCACTTTTAAAACAGGGTGTAGAACTGAAGGATGGTTTAACCCGCCCTGCTCTAGCTAAAAAAATGATTGAACCCAAGTGGCTATGGCAACGTAACCCTCCGATTAGACAGCGTGAAAATATTCCGACTAGCTGGATTGAGCTAACGATTACCGAAGGTAAAAATCGCCAAGTAAGACGTATGACAGCGGCAGTGGGTTTCCCTACTTTACGATTGGTGCGCGCTAAAATTGGCGATTGGACATTGCAGGGCTTAGGGCCTGGCGAATCTAAGCTATTATATGATCAGAAGATCCCTGCACATTTTATTACGCAAGACGATAAAAGTGCAGCCCCGCAAAAAGGCCGCAAACCCAGGTCTAGAACGGAACAGAAACCTTCACAGTCAGGAAAGAGTAAAGCAGCTAATCCTGCTAAACAGCCTAAGGAAAGAACGGCAGGCAGAGCGACTGCAAAGCGATCATCTAAACGTGTACCGAGCCGACACAAAAACAAAAGTTAGGGCATCGTTTCAACATTTTTAAGTGACTGTTCACACTTAGTCAAATTGACTCATCGAATAGTGGCTTAAGCTCTGTTAAAATAGCCAACATTATTACCTCCAACTTTAAAATAGGTTCAAATTTTCCCAATGGTTAACTCAGTTGATAATTCTAAAATTAAAGTCATCGTCGGCCTTTCGGGTGGCGTAGATTCATCCGTTGCCGCCCTACTGCTTAAACAGCAAGGCTACGATGTTGAAGGCCTGTTTATGAAAAACTGGGAAGGCGATGATACGGATGACTACTGCCCAGCCGCTGAAGATATCAAAGATGTCATGAAGGTCGCTGAGGCATTGGATATTCCTGTACATATCGAGAACTTCGCAGGCGAGTATTGGGATAACGTATTTAAGCACTTTTTAGAAGAGTACAAAATTGGTCGTACACCAAACCCTGATATTCTGTGCAATAAAGAGGTGAAGTTTAAGGCCTTTTTACAGCACGCTTTAGAGCTAGGTGCGGATTATATCGCTACAGGTCACTATGCACGTATTGGTCGTGATGAAGATGGTACTTGCCACCTATTAAAAGGCTTGGATGATAATAAAGACCAGAGTTACTTCTTATATACCTTACAACAGCACCAGTTACAGAAGTCGATGTTCCCTGTGGGTGAACTAGAGAAACCTTTAGTTCGCAAGATGGCAGAAGAAGCGGGACTGATCACCCACGATAAAAAAGATAGCACAGGTATCTGCTTTATTGGTGAACGTAAATTTAAAGACTTTTTACAACAGTTTCTACCTGCACAACCGGGAGATATTGTCGATGATAAAGGTAATGTCATCGGACAACATGATGGTTTGATGTATCACACTTTGGGCCAGCGTAAAGGGCTTGGTGTAGGCGGAGGGCACGGCACGGGTAATGACCCTTGGTTTGCCGCAGATAAAGATTTAGGCAAGAACGAGCTGATTGCGGTGCAAGGTAAACAGCACCCTCTATTACAACATCAATATTTAGTCGCAGATACGTTGGACTGGGTTTCAGGAAAATACCCAGCTTTAAATATGCCTCTAAAAGCAAAAATTCGTTATCGTCAAGCTGAAGAGCCTTGCCAAATACTTGAAGCAGCAGACGGTACTATCCTTGTGAAATTTGATAACTCGCAACTGGCGGTGGCACCTGGCCAATCAGTGGTGTTTTATCAAGGAGATGACTGTTTAGGCGGTGGTATTATAGATCAGCGTTTACATACCCCAAACGAATATAAATAAACAGATATAGTACGGGATACCCCCCCCTGCCCATTTTATTTAAAGGTAATTTTTCCATGTCGGAATATATACAACGAGATCGCACACTGGCTTTAATCGGTATCTATCAAGCCTCACAATTAGTTTATGATTTGGCCACAACAGGTAAAGCGGATGAATTAGCTTATCACACTTGTGTACAATCACTTTTTTGTGACGAGCCAAAAGAGACCTTAGATGTTTACGGCGGTGATCTTAAAAATATCCAAGTAGGTGTTAATACACTATTGGCTCAGATGGGTTCTGATGTAGCGATTCAAAGCCGAAACATGGAGATTACCCGTTACGCTTTAAGCCTGATGATTCTTGAGAAGAAGCTGGTTGAACAAGGCGAGCCTATGCAGAAAATTGCAGGTATTCTAGAGACCGCTAAAAGCCAGCAACAGATGTTTGGTGAAGAGCATGATAATGTCATCGCCTCTATTGCGCGCGCTTATACAGAGAATGTCAGCAATGTAAAACCACGCATTATGGTCAATGGTCAGCATGGCCATTTACAAAATGCACGTGTGGCTAATAAGATCAGAGTACTGCTATTAGCGGGGATTCGCTCTTCTCTATTATGGCATCAAGTGGGCGGTTCTCGTTGGGGGCTTATCTGGTCACGTAAGAAGTATCTAGCCACGGGTTTACAACTACATATTGCTGATAAGAATAGTAACGATGATGATCATAGTGACAGTGGTCGTAGTGACAAAGTTACCAGTATTTTTAAACAGGATTAAGCGTCTTTAATTAATTATGCCAATCAACGTTGAATCGAATCCTTCTCAAGCAACCTTAGATAATTTGGGTGTTGATAATTGGTCACTCTTAGAGAAAGAGGTTTCTAACTTTCCGTAGACTTATAACATGGAAGAAGTTTGTTGCGATGTGGTCGTTACACCAGATAGTGGTGAGCCTGTAACCATTACCATAGGAGACCTTGTGACCTTCCCTAAGAGAATGAGTTGTCATTGGAAGATCTCTCCCTATTTGTAAGCACTACTTATTTAGATAGTCGGTAGTGTTGTTTGGGCTTAGGTAAAAACCTAGATAATATATATACACATAGTTCAATTCCCCCCCCTCCTCAAAATATATTTCTTGCAGGCAAAAAAAATCCCGCGTCGTTCAATTGAATTACGCGGGATTTTTAATGGATTAAATAAAGGTTCTATTTAACCGTTTCATACACAGGTAACTTTACAATATCTGCTTTTGTAATTAACGCTTGAATTCGCGCTTCATACTGAGAAGTTGCAAAAATATCATTATAGGCTTCTTTAATCGGTGCCTTATTAGCATTATCTAAGTTATTCGTTTTAACACCTGACACACTGATTAGAACAGTATCGCCCGTGCTCAACTGGTATGAACGCCAAGTTGCTTTACCTTCTTCTGATGGCTTAGCAACTTTAAATGCTTCAGTTACCATTTGCGGCAGCAGCTTTTGAGAGTTACGTGCGATCCAACCCACGGTATTCCACTCAACACCATCAGTCATTAGAGATTCAGGGTTTTCACCCGCTTCTACTTTAGTCATCAAACTAGCCGCTAACTTAGCTGCTTCTTTAATGGCCGCTTCACGCACTAGACGCTCTTTGATACCAGCAGAAACTTCGGCTAATGCTTTCTGACGTGAAGGCTGGTGTTGGTTAACGCGAACAACAATCGAACGGTTAGCACTGATCTCAATTGCTGCACTGTTTAGGTGAGACTTAAGCACATCTTCAGAGAATGCAGCGGCTAAGACTTTACCATTGGTCAGAATCTCATTAGGGCCACCATCGCGACTAAACATCTCAGAAGACTGAACCTTAATACCAATTGCATCAGCAGCAGGTTCTAGGCTATCAGACTGCTCATAAGCAATCGTGCTCAACTGTTCAAGTAGATCATAATACTGACGCTCTGCTTCTTGGGCTTTATACTGCTCTAGTACATCAGCTTTAACCGTTTCGAACGCCTGAACTTGCTTACCCGTAATAGCGGTTAGCTTGATTAGGTGGTAACCAAAGTCTGTCTTAACAGGCTCGCTCACTTGACCAACTTCCATTGTGAAAACCGCATCATCAAACTCAGGAACCATCATGCCCTGCTCAAAAGCACCTAAGTCACCACCCGTTGTCGCTGAACCAGGATCTTTAGAGTAGATTTTAGCTAACGCAGAGAAAGACTCACCCGCTGCGATCTTCGCTTGAACTTCAGCAATGATTGCTTCCGCTGCTGCACGTCCCTCTTCTGTATCTGCTTCTAAAGGGATTAAGATATGTTTGGCTTGGCGTTTTTCAGGTAGCGTAAATAGTGCAACGTTATCCTCAAAATAAGCGTTTAACTGCTCATCAGTCACTTCAATGCTTTTAGCAATTTGTGCCTGTGAAAGATCAATGTAATCTACAGAGATCTTTTCTGGCTCAAGATATTCATCTAGGTTGCTTTCGTAAACCTTTTGAATCGCCTGCTCAGTAATCTCAACAGTCTTAAGGAAAGGACGCTGATCAATACGAAGGTAACTTACATTACGCTGTTGTGCCTGTAGCGCTGCCAGTTGGTCAATCTCTGCCTGTGTTACAAAGCTAGCCGCCATACTTAGCGCACGAAACTGACTCTCTAGTAAATACTGACGTTGCTCATACTCAAAACGGGCAATATTTAAACCATTACGCATTAAGACTTCTTCATAGATTTCTTCAGAAAACTCACCATCTTTCTTAAAAGCATCTGCAGAGTGAATCGCCGCAGCAAGTTGCTGGTCACTGATGATCATGTTGTTATCATTAGCCCACTGACGCATCACTTCTGACTCGATCAAGGCATCTAACACTTGCATACGTAACTCATCATCTTTAACGACTTGATCATACATTTCACCAAACTGTACTTGAAGACGTTCTTTCTGGCGATTGTAAAGTGATACGAAGGCGTTTCCACCAATATTTTGACCATTTACTTCGGCCACAACAACTGCTTTATCTCCACGTGCATACTGGTCTATACCAAACAGTGCAAATGTTAAGATAATCAATCCGACAATCACCCAAGCAATCCACCCCTGAGCGTGATCACGAATACTTTGTAACATGCTGATTCCTCTATAATACTATTAGCTAAAAAATTGTTGTCTATGATACCAAGCTAACCACTGCGTTTCACCCTATTCATGCATTTTTACGTTAAGTTTCTTACTATTTAATGCAATATAGCTAATATTTTCATTTACACAAGAGAACTATGACTAAACTGCGGTAGACTATTTATTAGTTTATTTAAATTAAGGCCTGATAACTCATGAAAAAAGTACTCTATGTAGATGATGCTAGATCGATGCGAAAATTAGTTGATCAGATACTAAAAGAACATTTTGATGTCACTTTTGCCGAGAATGGTAAGGAGGGATTAAATGCTATTGAGACTCAAAAATTTGATGTCATTCTGTCTGATATCAATATGCCAATCATGACAGGGCTTGAGTTTTTAGAAAAGCTACGCCAACACCCCAATGGACGATTTACACCAACACTAATGTTAACAACGGAGGCCAGTAAAGAGATGAAGGATGAGGGTCGCCGATTAGGTGCAACTGGCTGGATTGTAAAACCTTTTGATCCAGAGAAGTTAATCGGCGCGATTGAACGCGTCTCGTAATCTATTAAGTTGATATAGCCTACTTATTCAAAATATTGAAAACAAAAAAGCCCGAATATTAATTTAATATTCGGGCTTTTTTAATACCTCCCCCCCCTGCTCAAAATTAGAGGAGGTGTTTTATGAAACCTATGCGAATGGGTCGGTAATCACTAAGGTTTCTGCACGATCAGGTCCTGTTGAAAGGATTGAAACAGGTACACCAACTTGCTCTTCTAAGAAACGAATGTAGTTAATCGCTTCTTGAGGTAAGGCTTCTAATGAAGCGGTACCAACCGTTGAAGTATTCCAACCAGGCATAGTCACATAATTTGGCACACAGGTTTCATACTCTTCCGCACTGGTCGGTGGAAGTAAAATCTCTTTACCATTCTGTGTATAAGAGATACAGATCTGAATCTCTTTTAGCTCATCCATCACATCTAACTTAGTTAGACACATACCTGTTAGACCATTAATCTGAGCGGAACGACGCAGTGCAACGGCATCGAACCAACCACAACGACGTTGACGACCCGTCGTTGCACCAAACTCATGACCACGTGTGCCTAGCTCTTTACCAATTGGATCACCTTTATCAGTGTCACAATCATAATCCAACTCAGTAGGGAATGGACCACTACCAACACGTGTTGCATATGCTTTGGTGATTCCTAAAATATAATCAAGCTCTGTTGGCCCAATACCGGCACCTGCAGCTGCACCACCCGCAGTAGTATTAGATGAAGTGACATAAGGATAAGTACCTTGATCGATATCTAACAAGGTTCCTTGAGCACCTTCAAACATTAGGCTCTTACCTTCACGATTATAAACATCAATTAGGTTTGGAATATCTGCCAACATGGGTAGGATCATTTTGCTATAACGAACACACTTTTCCCATAAAATATCAAAAGAGACGGGCTCTGCTTTATAGTAATTTTCAATCATAAAGTTGTGATAAGCCAATGTTTCTGCAAGCTTTAGTTTGAAAGATTCCATGTTTTTGAAATCACCAGCACGCAGTCCACGACGAGCAACCTTATCTTCATAGGCTGGTCCAATACCACGACCTGTTGTACCAATCTTTTTGTTACCACGAGCCAATTCACGCGCAACATCTAATGCGACGTGATAATCCAAGATCAATGGACAAGCATCACTGATCTTCAGACGATCTTGAACCTGTAGACCTGTTTTTTCAAGCTGTGTTACTTCACGCTCTAAAGCATCTGGCGCAAGCACAACACCGTTCCCGATGAAACACTCAACATCCTCGCGCAAGATGCCAGATGGAATCAAATGAAGCACTGTCTTCTGTCCGTCAATCACCAAAGTATGACCCGCATTATGGCCTCCTTGGAAACGGATAACAGCGGCAACACGGTCTGTTAGTAGATCAACGATCTTACCCTTACCTTCATCACCCCATTGAGTACCAACAACAACAATATTTCGTTTAGACATATAAATTACTTCTTAATCACTTTTAAATTAATTTGAGTTAGTACGCTATTTAAACGCCTTCAATCGCCCACTGACCTGATGTATTAGATAGGTATTTCTCACCTTTTTCTAAACCAGAAATGTCATAAGACTTAATGACTCGAACCCCTTGAGACTTTAGTTCAACCATTTTTTCTTGAAGTGCTTTGTCTGCAAGATAAGGCGCATAAATAGAGTCCGTTTCTGGACTCTCTACGGGAGCCAATAGATCAAGAGCTAAACGAAGATCAAGACTGAAACCTGTTGCAGGAAGTGCTAAACCAAAATCAGAACCGATATTGTCATAACGACCACCCTTTGCAATAGGAAGAAGGAATCCATTAGCACTATAACAAGCAAAGATAATACCTGTGTGATATTGGTAGCCACGGATATCGGCAAGGTCTAAATGAATCGGTGCACTATGCGTTGTCATCACATGAGAAATAACGGTATCTAGGTGAGCGACTGCATCACTTAACACCGGAGAGATCGGTGATAACACTTGCTTAGCTTCTAAAATAACTGTTTCTGCATCACCACAGAAAGTTAATAACTTTTCAAATGCAACTGATACTGACTTAGGCAGTGAATTGTTTGCTAGAAAATCCTGATACTCAGGAACGGCCTTGCGCTCTAGAATATCAATCAACTTAGCTGCCTGATTTTCATCTAAGCCCGCTAAAGAGATCAACTCATCAGCAATACCAACATGCCCCAAACTAATCTTAATTGGTAGTTTTAGTACTTGCATACTCTCAAGCATTAACTCAATAATCTCAATATCACTCTCAACACCAGAGTGACCAAATAACTCGGCACCGACTTGGATTGGACTACGAGAACCTTTTGCTTTATTATTGCGTGTTTTTAAAACTTCACCCGCATAACAGAGACGAGAGATGCTATTCGCTGCTTTTAATCTGTTACTTACAATACGCGCAACCTGAGGCGTCATATCGGCACGAACACCCATCATTCGACCACTCTCTTGATCGGCAAAACGACAAGTATCTACCGCCATATGACGTGCCGTCCCCGTTAATAATGAGTCAGTAAACTCCGCTAAAGGCGGCAATACAAGCTCAAAACCAGATAGATGAAAACCATCCATTAACTGACGGCGATAAAATTCTAGCTTCTGTGTTTGTGGTGGGAGAAGGTCTTCAAGACCCTCTGGCGTAAACCAAGTAGATTGTTGCATTTATTACTTCTTTCTAATCACTAAAATTTGATGGAACAGTGCATTGTAAATCAAACAAAATGCACTAAGTAAATCATTCACTTAAAAAAATTAAAATCGCCATACCAATGGTAATGGAGACAATACCCATCACTCTAAGGTCTTTTTCTGATGATTGAATTGCTTGCGTCATCATTTTCTTCCAAAAACCTGGAAAAACAAAAGGCAGTAGCCCTTCTAAAATAAATACTAAAGCAATGGCAGATATTAAGGTTGTTTCAAGCATATGTTCACAAAAAAGGTGGGAACCCCCACCTTATTAAATATTGAATATCTTATTTATTTAGACTGATTAAAGTACTTGAAGAAATCAGACTTAGGATCAACTAACAAGACATCAGACTTACTGTTAAAAGAGTTCTTGTAAGCATTAAGACTGTGATAGAAAGAGTAGAACTCTGCATCACGGTTATAAGCTTTAGCATAAATCTCAGCTGATTTTGCATCACCCTTACCGCGAAGAATTTCTGCTTCACTATAAGCCTCCGCTAAGATAACAACTCTTTGACGATCTGCATCAGCCTTAATTTTTTCAGCCGCCTCAGAACCTTTTGAGCGAAGATCCTTCGCTACACGGTTACGTTCGGCTTCCATTCTACGGTAGACAGACTCACTGACATCTGATGACAAATCTATACGTTTAATACGAATATCTTCAATCTCAATACCAAATGACCTAGCAGCATCAGCAGTAGTTAACTTAATTTTTTTAGCCATTTCAACACGTTCTGCAGAGATAACCTCTTTCACAGTACGGTTACCAAACTCAGCCCTTAGACCATCCTTAACAATTTGACCTAGCTTCATACCTGCCTGACGGTTATCACCGTTCATTGTGGTATAGAACTTTTCAACATCAGCAATACGCCATTTAACAAATGAATCAACGATAAGGTTTTTCTTTTCACTGGTTAAATAACGCTCTGGTGCTGCATCAAGTGTTTGTAGACGTGAGTCAAACTTGCGCACGTTGTTGATGAACGGAGTCTTAAAGTGTAACCCAGGTTTAACATCGGCTTTAACGATCTCACCTAAACGAAGAACAACCCCTGTTTCCCACTGGTTAACCACATAGACTGAGCTACTTGCAACAAATAAAACTGCTGCTACTAAAATTGATAATAGCTGTTTCATTAACGTAACTCCCTAGTCTGTAAAATATCACGAATATTAGATCTCTGACCTGATGTATTACGACGTTGTTGCACTGCTGGTGCACGGTTTACTGGTGCAGGTGTTACTTGAGCAGGCAGCAATGGTGCCGTTGACTGACCTTGCCCCATCATCTTATCCAAAGGAAGAAATAGCATATTATTACTGCTTTCAGCACCCATAAAGACTTTACTGGTATTACTTAACACGGTAGATACTGCATCAATATAGAGACGGTTACGTGTTACTTCAGGCGCTTTTTTGTACTCTTTTACAATACTTGTAAAACGAGAAGCTTGACCTGTTGCTTCTGCAATCACTCTATCATGATAAGCACTGGCTTCTTCTAGCTCACGTGCTGCCATACCACGAGACTTAGGTAAGATATCGTTTGAGTAAGTTTCCGCTTCGTTAATTAAACGCTCTCTATCTTCTCTAGCCTTTACAACATCAGCAAAAGCTGACTGAACTTGTTCAGGTGGCTGAGCATCTTGTAAGTTAACACTGGTGACAACCAAACCTGCCTTATAGGCATTTAAACGCTCTTGCGTTAGAGACTGAACTCGTGAAACAACTTCATTACGCCCTTCTGTCAGAACGAAATCCATTGTATTTTGACCAACTACTTCACGCAACGTACTCTCTACTACAGCGCGAAGTGTTAAATCAGGGTCTGAAACATCAAATAGATACTGATTAGCACTCTGAACCTGGTACTGAATCGCAATCTTTAGATCAACAATATTCTCATCTTTAGTGAGCATCAAAGATTCTCTTGGTGCGTTCACACTACGTTCTTGGTTGCTACCAGAACGGTACCCAATTTCGGCAGTACGGATCTGATCAACATTAACCTTAACGACGGTTTCAATTGGATATGGAATATGCCAATGTGGCCCTGCTGTCGTCTCTTCAACAAACTTACCAAACTGAGTAACAACACCACGTTCAGCAGGATCAATCTTATAGATACCTGTCGCTAACCAACCAACCAACACAACACCAATGACACCATAGACAGCCGACTTACTTACACCGTCACCGCCATTGTTATTACCAAATTTTTTACCCGCTCCACCAAATAGGTTCTGGGCTTTTTTCAGTAACTCATCAATATCGTCATTATTATTTTTTTTCTTAGGTGGTTTTTGATCACCGCCGCCATTGTTCCCTGAGTTACCCCAAGGATCTTCCGACTTACCTGGTTCATTCCAAGCCATCCAAACATCTCCATGTTTTACAATTCATTTTCAACTGATCTTAAATCAATCCACAAGCTAAAAATGCGCTAACAATCTTATTGATCTGCCATTTTACAGACACGATTCCTCGTATTTTAGAGATTTTAAGGTTAAAAGTCACCTATTAAAATAACTTATACCCAATAAACCCCTTATATGTTCTTTCACACTAATTCAAATTATACTGTTACTTCTTCAGTTAAAACTGTGGCATTCAATAATTGAGGCCAATCCTTGATTAAATCCCACTCTAAAGAGGTTAAAGACATTTCAAAGAGACTATTGCCTTCATCATCAAAGCCCTCTTGCAGAATCGTTCCCAGTGTATAGAGCTCTGCTCTTTGTTTGCCCGCATCGACTCTCAGCGTGAGAGATACTTTAAGAAACTCACCTTTAAAGAAGGAAGCGACAGAATGTAGCAATAAATCTATCCCTTGACCATCTTTAGCAGAGACCCATACTCGTATAGGAACGCCCTGCTCATCAAAATCTATCTTGGGCTCAACCAACGGATCAAGTTGATCAATTTTATTAAATACCAATAACTGCGGTACCTCTTCTGCACCCACTTCCGCAATGACATCACAGACATCTTTGATCTTCTCTTCTCGATGTTGATCGGAAGCATCCACAAGATGAACTAATAGATCAGCTTCTCTTGTCTCTTCCAATGTTGAACGGAAAGCGGTAACAAGATCATGTGGAATATGGCGAATGAAACCAACGGTGTCAGCAAAGATGACTTTACCAGCACCAGGCAGGTGAACTCGTCTAAGGGTTGAATCCAACGTTGCAAACAGACGATCTTCGGCATAAACATTTGCGGTTGTCATTTGATTAAACAGCGTTGACTTACCTGCATTAGTATAGCCAACAATGGTAATAACTGGAATATCAGATCGTTTACGTTTTAGCTGACCTAGGCTACGCTGCTTACGTACCTTCTCTATCTTAGCTTCTAGAGACTTAATACGTCCTTGAACTAAACGTCGATCAGACTCAAGCTGAGTCTCACCTGGTCCACGTGCACCAATCCCTCCCTGCCTATCTAAGTGAGACCACCCCTTAACCAAACGAGTAGACATGCGTTTAAGCTGTGCCAACTCAACTTGGAGCTTTCCCTCATGCGAACGAGCACGTTGTGCAAAGATATCTAGAATCAGACCCACTCTATCCAACACTTGGCACTGGGTTAACTCTGATAAATTACGTTCTTGGGCGGGTGTCAGTGCATGATTGACAATAACAACATCTGCTTCATAAAGCTCAACGGCATCTTTAATCTCTTCCGCTTTACCTTTACCTACAAAGTATTTAGGATCTGCTCTTTGTCGCTTAGTAGTAAGAAGGGCACAAACTTCTGCACCTGCTGAATCAACAAGCTCATGAAATTCATCCAGATCTTCACGGTCTGTTTCATGATAAAAGTCTATATGAACGAGAACTGCACGTTCCAGTTCTTTACGATCTAGACGATCAAATAATTCCATACTACCGCTTTCTCTCTATGGTTCAACAAGGTGCATATAGTACCTTAAAAAAAGGCTACTTCTGCAAAAACGATGGCTTTACTTGATCTATTGATTTGAACTAAATGGGTTAGTCTAATGCGTCATTATCATTAGCACTATTTTCATAAGGCTTTGGATCACGCATAGGTACAATAGTTGAAATGGCATGTTTATAAACCATCTGTGTCACACTACTTCTCAGTAGAACAACGAACTGATCAAATGAATCCACTTTACCTTGTAACTTAACACCATTAACCAGATAGACTGAAACACTAATACGCTCTTTACGTAATGCATTTAAATAAGGGTCTTGAATGGGTAAAGCTTTAGTCGCTTTTTTATTCTCCATGATTATTCCTATCATTATTATTTATTGTTTTTATTATTTGGATGTCGTAAAGCATCTAAGTGCTTGGGTTTGGGCTTAATCTCTATTTAAGCCAAAGAATACCATAGCGACTTATTGTCTTTTTATCAATTAATTTTCTTAAAAAAATATGATAACAACTGAGCTAACCATCTCTTATTGAGATTCAAGTAGCATCACAACTTGATCTAATCGCTCTTGAGCCGTCGTTTTATAAGGGTCAATCACCGTCACATTAGTCTCTTTTCTCAACCAAGTTAGCTGCCTTTTTGCCAGTTGTCGGGTTGCAACTAAACCTTTATAAACCAGAGTTTCATAATCATACTCACCCGTTAAAAATAGCCAAGCTTGACGATAACCAACGCTCCGCATAGAGGTCATATCCACATCTAGATCACCACGCTCGTACAACCCCTTAACTTCCTGTAAAAAACCTGCTGCTAACATCTGTTCAAAACGAGCTTCAATCTGTTTATGCAACTTAGCTCTATCCTCTGGAATCAACGCGACCTTAAGCAGCTTAAAGGCAGTTAACTCTGGCTTAGGCTCTGCCCTTAACTCAGTCAGGGTTTTTCCAGAAACTTCAAAAACCTCTAAAGCCCTAACCAAACGTTGCGGATCATTTTGATGAATACGTTCAGCTGAGACAGGATCAATCTCTAGCAGTCGCTGATGCAACGACTCAGGATTATCTTGCCACGCTTGGCGTAACCTTGCTCGAACTGTTTCATCGGCAGAAGGCAGATCATTCATTCCTTGCTGCAAAGTGTTGTAATACATCATAGTACCGCCAACCAAAACAGGCAGTTTTCCGCGAGCAAAAATATCTTCAACCAGTCGATGCACATCTTCTACAAACTCTGATGCGGAGTAGCTCTCAATGGGATCATGTGTATTAATCAGGTGGTGTGGCACTGCATTGAGCTCCTCATCGGAGGGCTTTGCAGATCCAATATTCATGTCTTTATAAATCAAAGCAGAATCAACACTGATAATTTCAATCGGTAATACTTTAGCCAGATCCATAGAGAGCTGACTCTTACCCGAAGCTGTTGGCCCCATTAGCGCTAAACACTTCTTTTGCTTGATTAATTTCTGAACTAATTTCATGCGAACTCTTCTATATTTTTTTCATTGTTACGCAGACTACTGTCCTCGCATAAATAGACTGTCTAATTGATTCATTGAGATCTGTACCCAGGTTGGTCGACCATGATTACATTGATCCGAGCGCTCAGTCACTTCCATCTCTCTCAACAATGCATTCATCTCAGCTAAATTAAGCTGACGATTTGCACGCACAGCACCATGACAAGCCATGGTGGATAACATCTCGTTAATACACTCTTCAACTTGCTGAGTCTGCCCTGCAACGGCCAGATCAGCAATCATATCGTTAAGCAGCCCCACCACATCTGTTTTAACCAACAGTGCGGGTACAGCCGTAATCTTAAGTTGCTCTGGTCCTAGTAGCTCAATGGCAAAACCAAGTTTTTCAAAACCCGCCTCATTAAGCTGCCATACAGCTACTTCCGAAACACTTAAAGCCATCGCTATCGGCACTAATAGCGGTTGACTGATTAGACGATCTTCGCTCCACTGTTTTTTAAAACGCTCATAGACCACCCGTTCATGTGCAGCGTGCATATCCACCAGAACCAAGCCATATTGATTCTCCGCCAAAATATAAACACCTTGAAGTTGAGCCTTAGCAAAACCCAATCTAGGCATCTCTTCACCCGCAACATACTCAGGCACAGATTCACTAACACCATCAGAGTAACGTCTTTGATCTAGTACTTTTTGCAGATCACTGTTATACCCCCCCCCTGCTGAACTTTCAGGAAGTGGTTGCTGAAAAGACATCGCTGTCTGTACTTCTATTTGTGACATGTTATTTGGTGTGAAATCATTTGAACCAAACGGGCTTAAACCTTGTGCAGCATTTGGTAACACCTCACCAAGTGGTGCACCACTACCAGACTCTGAAACAACAGGCTTTCCAACAGACTCTCTAACCGAGCGACGTAAAAAATCATAAACCCAACGTCCATTGGCAAAACGTACTTCATACTTGGAGGGATGAACATTCACATCCACCAACTCATTTGGAATTTCTATAAACAACAGATAAGCTGGGTGACGACCGTGATACAAAACATCTGCATAAGCTTGCTTAACGGCATAAGAGAGCAAGCGATCACGAACAATACGTCCATTAACATAGATATACTGCATATCTGTCTGACTGCGATTAAACGTTGGCAGCCCTACCCAGCCTGATAGTTTAATATCTTGAGCCTCAAAGCTAATCTCTAATGACTGCTGTACAAAAGGTAAGCCCATTAATTGCGTCAGGCGCTTGGTTAAACTATTTGCATCGACCACCGCAGAGACATGACGAACCACTTTCTGATTATGTAGCAGTTTAAAGCTAACTAAAGGACGACTGAGTATAACGCGCTTAACCAACTGGTCAATGTGTGTAAACTCTGTTTTGGCAGCCCTTAAAAACTTCTTTCTCGCTGGGGTATTAAAGAATAGATCCGTCACACTGATGCGTGTTCCCATAATACCCGCGGCAGGCTTTAACTCACTCCAAACCCCTTCCCCTTCTGAGTTTAACTGCCAAGCAGCTTTATCAGAGGTATGACGACTAGATATCTCAAAACGTGAAACAGAGCTAATACTCGCAAGCGCCTCACCACGAAAGCCCAAAGTGGCTACCGCAGCGAGGTCTTCACCTGTTTTAATCTTACTGGTGGCATGCCGGCTTACCGCCAACAATAACTCATTCTTAGGAATACCAGAGCCATTATCAGAGACGATAATTGATTTCTCTCCCCCCTCTTCAATAGCAATCTCTATCTGAGTTGCACCCGAATCTAAGGCATTTTCCAACAGCTCTTTGACAACTGAGGCAGGACGTTCGACTACCTCACCCGCAGCGATCTGATCGGCTAAGTAAGAGGGAAGTTGTTCAATAGGGGATCTGCTTTCTGTATTCATTAATACTTTATTCGATTTGGGTAAGGTGAGATAAATTAATGTGCATTAAATTAGGCTGGTGATTATAACACCAAACTAAAACAGCCAAAGAACAAGTCCCCCTGTCTTTATAGACTAGGGGGTACATTTTCTCAGCGTCAATTTATCATGCTTTTCAACCTGCCATAAACCACTAAGATTGTATGTTTTTCTATCTTTTGTATTCCTGATAGAATACCTGCCTATTTCCTTATCCATCTGGGTTGTTACCTGCTGGATTGTTATCTAAACTTTCAGCCAATTTTTAAAGGAGTCATTATGGGACTATTTAATAAGCTATTTGGCAATGGCATCTCTGAAGAATTGCAAAAAAGCATTGAGCAAAAATTAGTCAACTGTCTTGATCCGATTAGTCAGAGAGACCTACTGTCAATCAAAGCAATCTCTGATCTACAACTAAAAAAAGACGAGTTGAAACTCAAAGTATCCATGCCCTACCCATGCAAAAGCCTATGGCCAAGCATTGAACAGAAGCTTAAACATGAGCTTTGCCAGATTGATAAGGTCAACACCCTTAACATAACCTTTGAAACCGCAATTGTTGCCCATGATGCGCAGAAAGGTGTCGAGCCATTAGCTGGTATTAAAAATATTATTGCCATCGCCTCAGGAAAAGGTGGCGTTGGAAAATCGACCACTAGCGTTAACTTGGCATTAGCACTACAGCAAGAAGGTGCCCGTGTGGGTATTTTAGATGCAGACATCTATGGCCCAAGCCTTCCAACCATGCTCAATATCAAAGAAAAGCCGCAGTCTACCGATGGTAAAAGCATGCAACCTCTAGAAGCTTATGGCCTACAAGTCATGTCGATTGGTGTACTGATTGAAGAAGATTCACCAATGATCTGGCGTGGCCCGATTGTCACACAAACACTCACACAACTCCTAAAAGAGACTAACTGGGAAGATCTAGACTATCTCGTCATTGATTTACCACCGGGAACGGGCGATGTGCAACTGACTCTTGCACAGAAGATCCCTGTCACAGGTGCTGTCATTGTTACAACACCACAACAAGTATCGATAATTGATGCCAAAAAAGGCCTTAAGATGTTTGAAAAGGTCGAGATACCTGTTTTAGGTATTATAGAAAACATGGGAACGCACATCTGTAGTAAGTGTCAGCATGAAGAAGCCATATTTGGGGAGCATGGAGGGCAAGAGATGGCGAAACAGTACGATATTGAGTTTTTAGGTGGACTGCCTTTAGATAAGCGTATTCGTGAAGAAGCGGATAGAGGCGAACCAACAGTGACTGCCGATCCTAACAGTGAAATTGCGCAAAGATATCGTACAATGGCACACAAAATTAGTGGCAAGATTGGTATTCAAAAACGTAACTATGCCAGCTTATTTCCGAATATTGTGATTCAAAATACCTAAGCCATTAAGACTGAGTTAACGAGCTGGCTAAGATTTAAGAGCCTAATATTTAGAAAATTATGACAACAAGGCTTTATCCCATTTAATTAAAATGGCAAAGCCTAAACAGATAGGACTATATAGAAATGGGACTATTGAATAACAAATAACTTCTGAAACTGAGCAATCTCTAAGATACTTTGAACATTTTTACTGACATTAATTAAAGTGATGCGCTTTTTATCACCTGCCGTTTTCTCACGTAGCAGTAACAACATCCCCAAAGCAGAACTATCCATATAACTAGCCCCCGCCATATCAATAATAAAACGATTGGTTGCGGTCAAATTTTCCTGACAAATATCCTTAAATGCTTCGTAGGCACTGACATCAAAGCTTCCATCAATAAAAACTGTGACCAATTCACCCTTAACTGACGCACTAATACTCACATTAAATCCCTAATTACTCACATAATATACCCCATGATAAATTAGTCTTTACACAGGTACAACAAGAACAAATACCCATATAGTAGGTATTTTATATTAACCACCCTATTTCCCTTAAAATTCAAAGGTTTTATAGGGCTCCCTAATTTCAAATGTTTGAATGCAAAAGAGTCGTAAAACAGCTATAATATCAGGCTAATTTCGAGCTATCAAATCCTTTGTAAAAACAGTTATAGCTCCTTCGTCGATTCCGGATAGTGGAAAGTGGAAAAAATATAGATGTCAGACACAGCACAAACCCCTAGAAAAATATTAATTACCAGCGCCCTTCCTTATGCCAATGGCCCTATTCATTTAGGCCATTTAGTCGAGTATATTCAAACAGACATCTGGTCACGTTTTCAGAAGATGCGCGGTCATAACTGCATCTATGTTTGTGCTGATGATGCGCACGGCACCCCCATTATGTTGAGAGCCGAAGCTGAAGGCATTACGCCAGAGCAACTGATTGCAAAATCCTCTGAAGATCATCAGGCAGATTTTGCTGGTTTTAATGTGGAATTTGACCACTATCACAGCACCAACTCACCAGAGAATAAAGCCCTTGCCGAAGAGATCTATCTAAAGCTTAAAGAGAAAGGCTATATCTCACGTAAAACAATCTCTCAGTACTATGATCCAGAAAAAGAGATGTTCCTGCCTGACCGCTTTGTTAAAGGCACCTGCCCAAAATGTAAAGCCGAAGATCAATATGGCGATAACTGTGAAGTCTGTGGTGCAACCTACAGCCCAACAGACCTAATTGATCCTAAATCAGCCGTTTCAGGTGCCACACCTATTGAGAAAGATACCGATCACCTTTTCTTTGAACTAAATCAGTTTGAAGATATGCTCAAGACTTGGACTCGTGAAGGACATCTACAAGATCAAATTGCCAACAAACTGGATGAGTGGTTAGACAGCGGTCTGCGTGGTTGGGATATCTCGCGTGATGCCCCTTACTTTGGTTTTGAAATCCCTGGTGAAACAGGTAAGTATTTCTATGTTTGGTTAGATGCGCCTATTGGCTATATGTCTAGTTTCAAGGCTTATTGCGATAAGACAGGGACTGACTTTAATGAGTACTGGGATAAAGACTCTAAAGCAGAGCTATATCACTTTATTGGTAAAGACATTATCAACTTCCATGCACTATTCTGGCCAGCCATGCTTTCTGGTGCCGACTTTAGAACCCCTGATGCAGTCTATGCGCATGGTTTCCTAACGGTTGATGGGCAGAAGATGTCCAAGTCTCGTGGTACATTTATTAAAGCTAAGACCTATTTAGAGTACTTAAACCCAGAATATCTACGTTATTACTACGCTGCGAAGTTAACCAGTCGTATTGATGATATCGATCTAAACTTAGAAGATTTTGCACAACGCGTAAACTCTGATCTTGTCGGTAAAGTGGTTAATATCGCTAGCCGTAGTGCTGGTTTTGTCATGAAGAAGTTTGATGGTAAATTAAACTCAAGCTGGTCTCCTGAACTGACGGTGTTATATCAGAGCTTTATTGATAAGTCTGATGAGATCGCAGGGCTTTATGAGTCTAGAGATTACGGACATGCCATGCGTGAGATTATGACTTTAGCAGATAAGGCCAATGAGTACATTGCAGAAGCAGCACCGTGGGTATTGGCAAAAGAGGAAGGCAAAGAAGCTGAGCTGCACGAGTGCGTCAGTGTCAGTCTTAACCTATTTCGCGTTCTAATGAGCTATCTAACACCTGTTCTGCCGATCACATCTGATAAATCTAACGCTTTCTTGAACTTAGCAAATGTGCAATGGAACGATATCAAGCAGCCTCTGTTTGATCACGAGATTAACAAGTTTAAGGCACTCCTGACCCGTTTAGATATGGAACCTATTCAGAAGATGGTGGATGCTTCTGCAGAATCACTTTCAGGATCAACTGTACCCGATGGTAAAAAAGGCGATAAGAAAGCTAAGCAAAGCAAAAAGGCTCAATCTGATAAACCAGAGTTTGACCTGATTGCAGACGAGATCACGATTGATGACTTCTCTAAAATTGATCTACGTATTGCTAAAATCATTAATGCAGAAGCCGTACCTGAAGCCAATAAACTACTAAAACTAACTTTAGATATTGGCTCTGAACAGCGCCAAGTATTTGCAGGTATTAAGTCTGCCTACGAGCCAGAAGAACTTATTGGTAAGTTAACCGTTATGGTTGCTAATCTAGCACCACGTAAAATGCGCTTTGGCATGTCTGAAGGCATGGTACTCGCCGCAGGCCCTGGTGGGAGTGATTTATATGTACTCTCTCCAGATGACGGTGCTAAGCCTGGTCAGCGTGTTAAATAATAATCATGAGTGATCAATAAAGCGTTGTTGATAATGTCTATTTTTGACATTAATCGACACCCTTTATAAAAGGATGCCCCCCTATGCAAGAATACGTGATGATTTTGGTTAGTACTGTACTGGTCAACAACTTCGTATTGGTTAAGTTTTTAGGCCTCTGCCCTTTTATGGGAGTGTCTAAAAAAACTAACGCTGCTTTAGGTATGGGCTTAGCCACAACCTTTGTCCTCACCTTATCTTCCGTTTTAAGCTACATTATCTACAGCTACCTGCTACAACCCTTTGGTCTAGAGTACCTGCAAACTATCGCCTTTATTTTAGCGATTGCAGCAGTGGTCGGCTTTACCGAGATGGCCATTCATAAAACCAGCCCAGCCCTCTATCAAGTACTGGGGATATATCTGCCTCTTATCACCACTAACTGCGCGGTACTCGGTGTAGCTCTGTTAAATGTTGGCGAGAAAAATAACTTTATCGAGTCAGCTGTTTTTGGCTTTGGTGCTTCAATCGGTTTCACTTTGGTGATGGTTCTGTTTGCCTCACTGCGAGAGCGTATAGATGTTGCTGATGTCCCAGCTCCTTTCAAAGGGGCGCCAATTGCACTGATTACAGCAGGTCTTATGTCTATGGCCTTTATGGGCTTCGGGGGCATGGCACACTAGTATGCTCGCTGCAATTATTATCTTTATCGGCCTCTCTCTGCTATTTGGCCTTCTACTTGGTTACGCTGCCATTCGCTTTAAGGTCGAAGGCAATCCTATTGCTGAACAGATTGATAAAGTCCTACCGCAAACACAGTGTGGCCAGTGTGGTTTTCCTGGCTGTAAGCCCTACGCTGAAGCACTGTCAAAAGAGGAGACCGAGGTCAATCTCTGTACGCCTGGCGGTAATGAGGTGATGATTCTTATCTCAGAGATCACTGGGCTAGAACCTAAAGAGATGGATGCAGAAGATACCGAGGTCAAACCTAAAGAGACGGCTTATATAGATGAAGATGTCTGTATCGGTTGTGTACTCTGCATTAAAGAGTGTCCTGTTGATGCGATATTGGGCGCAACGAAATTAATGCATACCGTGATTCAGGATGAGTGTACAGGGTGTGAGAAGTGCGTCCCCGTCTGCCCTGTTGACTGTATTGATATGTTGCCGGCTAAAAGTTCAGTCGAAAACTGGGCATGGCCAGATCCGACTCAGCCAGCCGCCCCCCCCCTGCTCAAAATATTGAACAGTCAAACTGAAATATCACCAGCACCACAAAAAGAGGTCAAAAAATGAGTACCTCTTTAAACTTGCACTCTTTAGTCGCAAAAATCTCACTTATCTACCCAATGGCCAAACGTTGGTTATACAGTTTTAATGGTGGTATTTTTCCTAAATACCATAAATCCATCTCCCTACAGAACCCTATCAAAGAGACACTCATTCCAGAGCGGCTCATTCTGCCATTAAAACAGACTATCGGGCAGAAAGCCGAGCTCATCGTACCTATTGGCAGCTATGTTAAAAAAAATCAACTGCTAACAGGCCCTGCTAAAGAAAATAAGAATGCCACAATAGTACCCATTCATGCACCCACCTCGGGGACGATAGAATCTGTAGCATCGCATGTTGTACCACACGCCTCAGGTTTAGAGCAGCTCTCCATTATTCTAAAACCTGATTTTAAAGATGACGCGATAGAGAATGCCCTAAACGTCAGTGGCAAAGCACCACAAAACCCACAGCAGCTCAAAAAGATCCTGCTTAATTCTGGCATTATTGGTATGGGCGGAGCAGGCTTTCCAACCTATGCCAAATTACCTGCAGAAGCTGGTCAAATCAACACTCTATTAATCAATGGTGCAGAGTGTGAACCTTTTATCACTTGCGACGATCTACTCATGCAGACTCATGCAGAAGAGATTATCCAAGGTGCCATTATGGTCGCAAATGCGCTTGGCATACCTAAAATCATCTGTGGTATTGAGTCTAATAAACCTATCGCAATTCAAGTCATTCAAAAGGCCTGCAAAGGCACCATCGCAACGGTTAGTATTGTTGAAACAGTTTACCCTATGGGCGGTGAGAAACAGCTTATTCAGGAACTGACAGGTATTGAGATTCCTGTCAAAACACATGCTTTGAATAGAGGTTTACTGATGTTTAATGTTGCGACCTATGCCGCCATATTTAAAGCGATTACATTAGGCAAACCACTCACTTCTCGCCTTGTCACCGTCTCTGGTTTTGGCTTAAAATCAGCCTATAATATGGATACCCTAATCGGCACCCCTTTCGAGGCACTCGCTGAGGCCGCCAAACCTACTCAAACAATTGACTATCCGCTTGTGATGGGCGGCCCTATGATGGGCTTTAAGGTACAAAGTAATCAAGTTCCCGTGGTTAAAACCACCAACTGCATTCTGGTTAATCCACCAGAGCCCAGTAAAATACAGATGCCTTGCATCCGTTGCGGTGAATGCATGGATGCCTGCCCGATGAACCTGTTGCCTCAGCAGATGTTCTGGCACAGCCAAGCCCATGAGTTTGACAAGGTTGAAAAGCTCAATGTCTTTGACTGTATTGAGTGCGGCTGCTGTAGCTATGTCTGTCCAAGCAGTATTCCTTTAGTGCAGTACTATCGTCATGCTAAATCAGAGATCAAAGCACTACATGCCGAGCAGAAGGCGACAGACCTTGCTAAGCAACGCCATGAATTTAAGCTCACTCGTATCGCGCGTGAAAAGCTGGAACGTGAAGCACGCTTAAAAGCCAAAAAAGAGGCTGTAAAGAACCGCGCCACGCCCCCTGCTGATTCTGAAGATACCGTTAAAACATCAACTGACATCGCTAAAAAACCAAGTGCGGCGGCGGCCGCTGCTGCCAGAGCCGCGGCGGCAAAACGAGCGGTGCTAACAAAAGGTAGTTCTGGAGAGACTCAAACACAGACTACTAAACCAATACCCGAAGCACGTCGTAAGGCCATAGAGATGGCGCAAAAATCGGCTGCAGCTAAAACGGGTTCTAAAATAGAGCCTACAAAAGATCCTCGCGTTTCAGCCAAAAGAGCTGCCGCCTTAGCAGCTGCTAAAAAACAGGCTCAAGCTAAGAAAGACAGTGCGACCGAAACGGTAGAACAGCCTGTCAAAACTGATCCACGCGAAGCCGCTAAGCAAGCTGCAATGGCAGCCGCCAAAAAACGTGCACTCGCTAAAAAAGATAGTACAATCAAAACAGCATCTGCTGAAGAGACTACTGAGAAACCCGTTAAAAAAGACCCGCGTGAAGCCGCTAAGCAAGCTGCAATGGCAGCCGCCAAAAAACGTGCCGCAGAGCGCAAAGCTAATAAACAGGAGAATTCTTAAGTGAGTTTATTAACCCAACTATCCTCTCCTTTTGCACATAACAATCAGACCGTTCGCCAGTTGATGCTTAAAGTGCAACTTGCACTGATCCCTGCTCTACTGGTGCACACCTACCTATTTGGTTTTGGTATCGTCATTCAATTTCTTCTTGCATTAACAACGTTGATTGTTGTTGAAACCGTCATGCTTAGGCTTAGAAATCGCCCCATCATGCCAAATCTAACAGACATGAGTGCCTTGATTACTATTATGGGTTTAGTGTTCTGTATTCCACCTGGTGCCCCTTGGTGGATTATTATCAGCGGTACGGCCTTTGCGCTGATATTTGGCAAACATATCTACGGTGGATTAGGTTACAACCCTTTTAACCCCGCAATGCTCGGCTATGCCTTTCTATTAATATCTTTCCCTGTTCAAATGACACAGTGGACAATCCCTTCTGAAATTTCTGAACACTATATTGATCTAATGGATGCGATAAGCTTAATCTTTAGTGGTGCTATTCCAGGCATTCCATTTGATATGATCACCAGTGCAACCCCACTTGATGAACTTCAAACTGCGGTATTCCAAGGGGTGCCTGTTTTTGAAACCTTAGATTCTTCTATTTCAACCCATACCAGTCATACGCACTACCCGCTTGGTCTAACCAGTTGGCAATGGACTAATATTGCCTTTGTTGTTGGTGGTTTGTACCTGTTGATGAGTCGTACCATTCGCTGGCAGTACCCTGTTGGTTTTTTGGCTAGCTTGTCATTAATGGCCGTTATCTTTCACACCATAGATCCTTATGTCTACCCCCCTGTTGACTTTGTACTGCTCTCTGGTGGCACGATGCTAGCAGCCTTTTTTATTATTACCGATCCCGTAACATCAAGCACCACACCCAAAGGCCGCTTTATTTTTGCGTTTGGGATTGGCATATTAGTTTATGTAATCCGTACTTGGGGGGCTTTTCCTGATGGTATCGCCTTTGCTATTTTATTAATGAACATTACCGTTCCTTTAATTGATCAATACACGCAGCCACGTGTATATGGTCACAGACCTTAAGGAACCCTATGACAACATCATCCAATACAGCTCCCCAAACACTGATTAAAGGTATGTTTAACTCTGCCTATAAACTAAGCTTTTTTATTTTTATCAGTATTATTTGCCTATTGGCTATTCAATTTATCACCGCACCGCAAATTGCTCATGAAGAGAGAGAGGCGATGTTAATGACCTTTAACAAAGTGCTACCTTCTGAGTACTATAATAATAACCCGCTAAGTGATACGACCACGCTCACCAATCCTTCACAACTAGCTGAATTAGGTAGTGATGAGCCTGTTATTATCTACCGTGCACGTAAAGATAACCAGCCTGCTGGGCTTATATTTACCCTCGTTGCCCCTAATGGGTATAGCGGTAATATCACACTGCTAATGGGCGTCTTCCCGGATGGTTCCGTCTCAGGGGTACGAGCTTTAAAACATCGTGAAACACCAGGACTGGGTGATAAAATTGATGAGAAAAAATATGACTGGATTCTTAGCTTCAGTGGTAAATCTATCAATTTTGAAAATGATAGCGATCATGATGATGACCATCGTTGGGCCGTTAAAAAGGATGGTGGCGAGTTTGATCAATTTACGGGTGCAACCATCACTCCACGTGCCGTCATCGGTGCGGTTAAAAAAGCACTGCTTTTTGTAAATGAGCAGGGGGGGAGATTGTATGAGTAAGGTTCAACCAAAACCAGTACCAGAAGACTCAACCAATACAAAAGTTCAGGAAGATAACTCTGCGCCACAAAAAACTCGCTGGCAAGACTATAAGCTGATTATTGATAACGGCCTATGGAAAAACAACCAGGCAATGGTTGCTCTGCTTGGCCTATGCCCCCTGCTTGCAGTATCAAACAATACTGTTAATGGTCTCTCATTAGGGCTGGCAACACTAGTGGTACTCTTAATTTCTAATGGGCTGGTCTCAGTGATTCGTAATCACGCCTCTGATGAGATTCGCATTCCTGTTTATATCGCTATTATTGCCACTGCTGTGACTATTATAGATCTGCTAATGAATGCCTACTTTTATGCCCTACACGGTATTTTAGGTATCTTTATTCCACTGATTGTCACCAACTGTGCCATTCTAGGTCGTGCAGAGGCCTATGCCTCTAAAAATAGTTTAGATAAAGCCTTAATGGATGGCTTTTTTATGGGGCTCGGCTTTATGTTTGTGCTAATCATTCTCGGTGCTCTGCGTGAAATGATTGGTGCAGGTACACTATTTGATCAGGCTTATATCCTATTTGGTGAACAGGCACGTGATTGGACCATTCACTTTAGTGACAACTATCAAGGCGTACTGTTGGCTATTCTGCCGCCAGGGGCTTTTATCGGTTTGGGTTTACTCATCGCGCTTAAAAATGCTTATGATGCAAAGAAAGAGACTCAATTAAAAAACCCATTAGGCATTGCCGTTACCGTTACCGTCAACAACAGCACCAATACAGGACAGTAGTGTGAATAAACAGATTCGCCTAGAAATTTTTGAACGCTTAAGTGAAGCGATCCCTGAGCCTGAAACAGAGCTTAATTACAGCACGCCTTTCGAGCTACTCATCGCGGTTATTTTGTCAGCACAAGCCACGGATAAAGGCGTGAATATCGCTACCAATAAACTATTCCCTGTGGCCAATACGCCAAAGGCGATCTATGCGCTCGGTTTAGAAGAGCTTAAGTCTTATATTAAAACCATTGGTCTATTCAATACCAAAGCCGCTAATGTGATTAAGACCTGTAAAATGTTAGTCGAGCTACATGACTCAGTCGTGCCTGATAACCGAGAAGATCTCGAAGCTCTTCCTGGTGTAGGACGTAAAACGGCTAATGTGGTATTAAATACCGCCTACGGCCAGCCAACGATGGCAGTGGATACGCATATTTTTAGAGTTTCAAATAGAACCAAGTTAGCGCCAGGAAAGAATGTATTGGAAGTAGAGAAGAAACTACTCAAGTTTGTGCCTAAACAGTTCTTGATTCCTGCACACCACTTAATGATTTTGCATGGTCGTTATACTTGTGTGGCACGCAAGCCAAGGTGTGGTGCATGTTGTATATATGATTTGTGCGAGTACAAACAAAAAACCTCGGAATAATGTTTATATCACCTTTCTAAGATTCTAGCTCTGCGTTGGGGAGTGATCACTTACAGTTGTAAGCTTACCCTCCTCTACCTTGATCTAAAACCCTATAAAGGCAATCTAACTCACTATTATTTTGTAAAAATAGCCTATTGATTTAACAAACTAAAGAACCTAATAGAAACCTTATGTTTTATACCTCTGAAAGAGACAAGCTTAGACAATTTTATGTGGATACGTGGCAGAAAGTACGTTTTAGCTTACCTATGGATCCGATGGAAACCATGATCGCTCGAGTGATTGAATTACACCCTGAATATCAGTTAATGCTGACCAATGAGAAGCACTTGGGGAATGAGTATAAGCCTGAAGATGGTGAAACTAATCCATTCTTACATATGGGTATGCATTTAGGGCTGCAAGAGCAGGTCTCTATGGACCGTCCTGTTGGTATTCAGGCCATCTACCAACAGCTTGGTCAAAAACTAGGCGATGTACATGATACCGAGCACGCTATGATGGAGTGTCTCGCCGAGTCTCTTTGGATAGCACAGAGAGACCAGATAGAACCTGATGAACAGATCTATCTACAAAACCTTCAGGAACTGCTTCTTAAATGAATGAGTGTAACGCTTCTACAAGACGCTTTAACCAATGACTCATCCTGTAGAGTTCTCTATCTATACCGATGGTGGTTATTTTGAGAAACAGGACTTAGGTGGCTGGGGCTCAGTTATCTATCAACAAGGTCAAGAGTTACTACGCCAGTCTGATTGGCAAAAGCATACCTCGAGCCTTGAGATGGAGCTTAAAGCGGCTGTTAAAGGCTTAGAGAGTCTGCAAAGCTATTTACAAACAGAACAATTACCACTGTCCCCCCCTGCTCAGTTTCAGATTACCCTTTTTACCGACTCACGTATTCTGATAGAGGGCTTATCTGAGAAAATTACGCATTGGCGCTTAAATAATTGGATTCATAAATCAGGTAATCGCGTTAAATACCAAACCCTATGGGAGATGCTAGAAAGCTTAACACAGCAGTTACAGGTGAAGTGGCAGTGGGTCAAAGGCCATAATGGTAACTTAGGCAATACCATTGCAGATCAGTTGGCACGTAAAGCGGTAATGCAAAGGCTGCAAGAGACGTATTAAATTTCTAGAATCCTCTGCCTTAGAAGGGCTCAACCGACAAAGTACTTTGTAGGTACTAAAAAATGGTGAAACACAGCTAAGCAATATTCAACTTAAACAGTGTGGCATCATCCTCAATATAAGGCTTAGCAGAATATTGATTCAAGCTTTCAATAACTGAATCCAATTTTTTTCCCGTTGATAAAATTTCAGCTAAAAGTACCTCGATATGCTGATCTCCAAATAGCTCACCACTCTCTGACCTGATCTCTTGAATCCCATCAGAATATCCAATCAGAACATCACCAGTGATACAGCTTAATTGATCCATTTCACACTGATCATCTAACACATCCATAATGCCCAGTGCAAAGCTACAAGAGCCTATCAGGCCTATACAGCTATTTTGACGATAGTGCAGTACGGGCGGCATACCTCGGTTACAAATAGTAACTTGATTAGTTTTGGGGTTCCAGTCAATAAATATCGCAGCCATAAAAATTTCTGTTGGTAACTTACAGCACAACTCTGCATTAATTATTTCAGCAATTTGGTCAAGAGGCATACCCTGCTCTGTTTGTGAATAGAACAACGAGTTAACTAAAGGGCCTGCAATGGCGGCAGTTAAACCATGTCCTGTAAAATCAGCTAACATAATGTGCCGATGTCCATTTGGGGCACGTGATGATAGCACTAGGTCTCCATTACTCTCCTCTACAGGAGAAATTAAGGTCTCTAGGTCATCCGCAACATAACGTGTATCTTGGCGCATAGACTGGATTATATACTCAATATAATCACGCTCTTTCTGTAAAACTGAATTTGATTTTTCAAGCAGATGATGTGTTTGGCTTAAGCTCAGATGTGTTTCAATACGAGCAAGCAAAATAGACTCTGAAAAGGGTTTGGTAATATAATCCACCGCCCCAAGCTCAAGGCCTTTTCTTTCATCCTCAACCGAAATTTGAGCTGTTAAAAAAATAACTGGCACACTACTACTTTCAGCGTTCTGCTTTAATCTTTTACAAACCTCAAAACCATTTATGCCTGGCATATTTACATCCAATAAAATCAACTCAGGTAGTCGAATTTTTACACTTTCAAGGCAAGCATCACCACTTGCAACTAACTGCAAATCATAACGCTCGCCAATCAAGTCATCCAGTACGTAGCGATTCATCACTTCATCATCTACCACCAAAATATAAGATTTACAGTCTTTAGTATGACTATTAAGTTTCATTTGCTAGCCAAACCTCCCTGTTAATTGGCAGAGTAAAGATAAAGGCTGCACCAATAGGCCGCCCAAGGTCTTCTCTATTTTCTACCCAAATTTCACCATTGTGTGCCTTGGTAATTTCACGGCAAATAGCTAAGCCCAAACCCGTTCCAACGGTATGAGTTAGATTGTCTGTACTTTGAATAAACTGACCAAATATCTTTGACAGTTCATCTCTCTGAATACCCGGTCCTTCATCCGTTACCGAGATATTAATATACTGCTCATTGAACCGTTCAAATTTAATCAGAATTTTTCTATCTTTTGGCGTAAAACGAATAGCATTACTTAATAAATTGCTCAGAACCTGACTGATTCGGTGACGATCAAAATAAGCATTTAATGCCATGCCTGAAATAACCAGCTCTATATTTTTGGTCGCTGCCAAACCAGCCTGCTCTTCGACACAAGCACCAACCACATCTTGAATATCTTGATACTCAAAATCAAAACGCATTAAGCCAGACTCAAGCTTTGCCGAATCAAGCACATCATTTAATAACAACAGAAGGCGCTGTGCACTAATATGAATACTATTGAAATAGCGCTCTAACTTATCAATGCCGACGGAGTGCACTCGCGTTACACCCATCTGCGCATAGCTCAAAATACCGTGAAGGGGTGTTCTAATCTCATGTGAGATATTGGCGATAAACTCAGACTTATACTCATTGGCTTTTACCGCTGCCTCTTTAGCAGCAATCGCCTCTGCTTGTAGTCGCTTCTGTTTAGAGATATCACGGAAAGCAATATGAATGACTGGGCGACCATAGTACTCAATGCGCGTTAAGACCACATCTGTCCAGAACTCTTTTCCATTAGAACGCCTATTGACCCACTCGTAGCGGTGACTGCCTTTTTCCATGCATATCTGCAACATTCTAAAACCTTTACGATGAGATAACTCACCATCAGGCTGATACTTTGGTGCAAAAACACGGTTAGGTAGACGTAAAATTTCTTCTTTTGAGTTGTAACCAAAAATTTTGAATGTTGCTTCATTACAGTCGACAACATGACGCCCTTCAGTAATAAAAATACCATCTGCTGATTTTTGAAATACTGTTTCAAATGCCTGCTTTTGCTCAGTAAATTCAGCTGTATATTTTTCTACCGCCTTCTGAAGCACATCATTATCAAGAGAGAGCTCTCTATAAGTTAATCGCTCGGTTAAATCACGAGCAAATAGACTGATGACACAATTGTTCGATAACATACATTTTCGAGCACTGATTTCAACAGGAAAAACAGAACCATCTTTACGCTTATGCTTACTTTCAAATAGAATTTTATTTGTATTTTCAATGCTTTGACACAGACTAAAAACATTATCAACATTGTATTTTTGATCTATATTTGAATAATTCATCTGCAAAACTTCATCTTTTGTATAGCCTAAAGTCCTAATAGATTCAGAGTTGACGTTGATAATATCTCCACTACAATTCAAAACATAAAAAGCATCGGAACTTTGTTCAAACAACTCCTCATAACCCACCTGCTGCTCTCTTAAATTCCGTTGCGTTAATCGTTTCTCCTCTTTAGATTTCAGCCAGATAAACATAAGGACAGCAAAAAAGAGACTTGCCAATAATCCATAAATAACTTGTCGAGAGTACCCTTTTTTTCCATGGGCCTCATATTCAGGCAACTCAGATAGGTTTACTTGAATAATAAAATGCCAATTTCTGTTTGCCAATGGTAATAAAAAGTCATGAATTCGATAACTTGCACTCTGCTTATCAATAACCCTTTTATCTAGATTTAGATAAGGTAGTTCAGGCATATCCTGATCAATAATTTGATAGTGCAAACTACTTTCTAAAATAGCATTCTTTGCGATAAATGACAGAAAATGGTCCACTCTTAAGAGCAGTGCAACATAACCTTTTAAGGAGCCATCCGTGTTATAAACCGGCTGTGAAAGAATTACGGACGGACCCACACCAGGGGTTTGAGTTAATTGAATAGGCAGGGATGCCACACTTTTACCCGTTTCTGCTGCCTTTATTAAATTTCCTTTTTGAAACTGTAAACTGTATGCATCTAATCCTAAAACATCCTTTTTATTTTCAAAGGGATAGATGTAATTAACCACAGCATATTCATCAGCCTTTTTAGCCACCTGAAACTGACCGTTAACAATCGAGACTATCTGAAAATTGTCAAAGCCTTCCGCTTGAATTGATCTCTCAAAATATTCACGATCCTTATCTTTCACCAGCGGAAGCCATTGCAGAGATTGTATAGCATTATCTCCCGCCATAATTACCGTTGCATAGTGGTCAAAATCTGTTCTTGAAACCGAAGGGGACACACTAAAAACGGTTGCCAAGCTTTGCAGTCGTTGCAGTTCAAGCTTAAGACTACGCTCAAGCGTTAAATAAGATTTAACAGAGTAATTATCAAAATGTTCATTGAGTACTTTAGTATCTTGATCGTGCAGGTACTCATGCTGTAGGTATATAGCAAAGACACCTGTCACAAATATGATCAGACTAATCAGGGTAATTTTTTTAAAGCGCAATAGGACTTTTAACAAAACAGCTTCACCATATTGGTTTGGAATTAAAATTACGTGACATATAAATCATTTTTTGAGGACAGTCTTAGACACAATTATAATTAAATTGCTACAATAGTTCTTTACTATTTATGGTAGGAATTCCTGCCTATTTTTTTCAGAAAACTACTATGAAAGATACGGCTCACAACCCTTCATCCTTATTTGGTAATGACTTTAATGAACTTGATCAAAAAGTTAAAAGTCTTGGATTTGATGGTGTGCTTTATGCTTTCTATCCCAAAACCTTTCATAAGAAAAGTTCATTCTAACCTATCCTTCAATTTTCGCACTGCTTTGCCCCCTTTATTTCGCATTACATAGAACAAGATTATGGAAATAGAGATTTTGTACTTAGGCTTGTTTTTAAAAGTAACTGTAAGGTTCTAGATTGGTAGGAAGACACTAGAAAAGGCAGCGTCAAAAAAAGACGAGAAAGTGGTTACTTATGATGCAAGGGATAATTTTGGGCTTCACCATGGCCTGTCTATCCCCGTATTAAAAGGCACTGATGCAATAGCAGGCATTTCTGTTATTTTTTTGAATCTGTAGTTGAAAACTTTGATCTACCCAAAAAGCAAGTGCTCAAGCATGTTCTTCTGGGTAAACCCTTTAAGAACATTAATAATATCCGCAATACCTTGTTGATTCATTCCGCTTTTCTTTAATCCAAAAATCTGACATCGTTGTGCATGGTTCAGTTATTTTTCATGTTACATCTCTTGCCGGAGAAAAAATGGAAAGCCTACAGATAACTGGCCACTTTTTCTACTCTTTCAAGTTATGCACTTATTGGTTGAATCCAAACCCAAAACTTGACCAAGCAACAAAATTTAATATGGGAATTTTGCAGTAAGCAGCCTTTTTGTTATTTCTCTTTTAAAGCACTTGCGATTGAATTTAAGAGGCATTTTTTTCAGGCGGATGAAGTGACTGCGGCTGAAACATCCAAAATACTCAATCGTTTTAGCAAGGACATTTTAAATAAAACGAACTACAAATTGCTCTCTAATAAGTCTGGAAATTACTGTTTCATCGTCAAAGATGGCGTCTAAGATGAACGAGCATCCTCAATTTAACCGCTAAATGTTACATCGTCTTAACGAGTATTCTTGATCAAATCACGATGACTATCATTAAAAGTTTACACAGGGAGTGTACGCCTCAATAAACCCCAAAATAATTAGGGGCGAATTTTATTTGATTTTTAAGTAAGATAGCGCCATTAATACTTACAAAAAATACTTATAACCCTTTGTTAACCAAGGATTTTACCATGTTACAAGCTTCACAAGCAGCACCCTATTTCAGCAGCCTAAACCAAGATAATGACCTAATCGAGCTCGCTGATTACAAAGGTCAGAACAATATTATTTTATACTTCTACCCGAAAGACAACACATCAGGCTGCACAATTGAAGCCAATGAATTTACTACACTCGCTGGAGATTTTGCCGCAGAAAATACGGTTGTTATTGGGGTCAGCAAAGACTCTTGTGAAAGCCACCTTGGCTTTATTGATAAGCAAGGTATTCAATTTGATCTATTAGCGGATACTGAAGGCAAACTATGTGAAGACTATGGTGTTTGGCAGGAAAAGACTAAAAATGGTGTTACTAAAATGGGTATTGTTCGCTCTACTTTCGTGATTAATAAAGCAGGTATTTTAGAAACCGCTATCTACGGCGTGACTGCAAAAGGCCATGCCGCAGAGATGTTGGCTTTAGTTAAAGGGCTATAATTCACAAGTGTCGGTCAAACACCCATTTTAATTCGCTTAAAAAAAATGAGCAGGGGGGGGGATTGATACCCCCCCTGCTCATTTTATAAAATTTACTCTTTGAAGCAAACTCTTAGGAGTCCAGAACCTAACAAAAGCAAGATTTATGAAGTCAAACGCCCTACCTTAAACTTACGACCTTTAATCTTACCTTGATTCAACTTACTGATAATCTCATGCGCCACTTCAGGCTCCACTGCCACATAAGTTGAGTGATCAACCACATCAATTTTTCCAATATACTGACCATCAACCCCAGCACCTCTTGTAATCGCGCCTAGCACATCTCCACGACGTACTTTATCCTTACGTCCACCAGAGATATATAGTGTCTCGTACTTAGGTTTAACACGCGCACCACGCTTACTCGGAATCAGATCAATCGACTCATATGACAACGCATGCCCCTGTAACTCACCTAAACGCGACAATTTATAACTCTCTTTCTCGGTAAACAACGTAATCGCCACCCCTTCTAGACCCGCACGACCCGTACGACCAATACGGTGAACATAGGTATCTTGCTCATAAGGCAGCTCATAGTTAATCACCACTGGCAATGCTTCGATATCTAACCCACGCGCAGCCACATCTGTTGCCACCAGAAAGTTAGTACTGTGATGCTTAAACTGAATTAACACCTGCTCACGCTCACGCTGCTCCATATCACCATGCAGCGCTAAAGCACTAAAACCACGCCCACCTAGGTAATCACTCACCTCTTGCACTAACTTCTTGGTGTTACAGAAAATAACTCCGTGCTCAAAAGCGTTAAATGCCAAGATTTTCACCAGCCCTTCTAACTTCTCTTGATGATGGCAGATATAGAACTGCTGATCAATCGTCTCCATATCATGATGAGACTCAACAGAGATCTCCATCGGGTTCTTCTGGAAACGTGCACTAATATATTTAATGTCTTCTGGGAAAGTTGCAGAGAAGAGTAAAGTTTGACGATCGTTTGGTGTAAAACCAAGAATATGAATCATCTCCCCTTTAAAGCCCATCTCCAACATACGATCCCCCTCATCAAGTACCGCGGTTTGAACATCACTTAAATCCAGCTGCTCTTTCTCAATATGATCACGAATACGCCCAGGCGTACCTACAACAACGTGAACCCCTTTTTCTAAAGCTGCTGTCTGTGGGCGCATTGGCACACCACCACATAATGTAACAATCTTGAGATTCTGCTGAAAACGTGCCAAACGACGCAGTTCATCTGCCACTTGATTACTTAACTCTCGTGTTGGGCACATAATCAGCGCCTGCACAGTAAAACGCTTCACATCCAGCTTATTCAACAATGGAATACCAAAAGCCGCTGTTTTACCACTACCAGTCTTCGCTTGAGCAATCAGGTCTTTCCCACCTAACCCTAAAGGTAGAGCTGCCTCTTGAATCGGCGTCATAAACTCATAACCTAAATCGGTTAAGTTATCTAACTGCGACTGAGGAAGATCCAAGTGGTTAAAAGTATTGTTGGTTGGTGTATTTGATGATGCTTTAGACATAATTTTCTCAATAGTTAAACAAGCTGCAGATAAAACGAATTCAAAATAGGACAGCGATAAAAAAGGCGCTAATTAGCGCCTTAATGAAAGCTTAGTGGCTTACCACTCGTGCTTACCTGCGTAATAAGCAAAGGCTGCGGTAAACGAAGTCTCTTGAAACTTTTTCAATCCCGTTTCAGCAAACGTAATTGGCATTGGGTAGAGTTTTAGATTCTCTTTAATTTTTGTTGGATTGAGCAAAACGACATTTAACTTATCCGATAACTGTAACGCCGCTTCCAATTTAAAACCGTTAGCACCGCCTGCAAACTTGCCTTTTTTCATACGTTCACGAATCACCAACGTATCAATCTTATAGTCTTGCACTAACTGTTCAAACGTCTTTTGAAAGTATTTAAGCTCACTAACACTGTCAGGATTCTTACATGCGATACGTGTCGCACGGCAATCAGGCAGGTGAAACATCGCACCCTCTTCTACCGTTAATAAACTGATTACGGCTTCATTACCCGTTAACTCAACACCACAAAGTCTTTCTGCTTTAATCTCAATCATTTTTTTGTACCCCAAGTATCTCTTAAGGCAACCGTACGGTTATAGACCTGTACGTCACCTGATTGGTTATCTCGACAGAAATAACCTTCGCGTTCAAACTGATATGCTTTCTCAGCTTCTGAGTTTGCTAAACCTGGCTCAACAAAACCTTGTTTCACCGCTAAAGAACCTGTATTAATCACAGATTCAAAATTATCCTCTTTAACCGGGTTTTCCACTGTAAACAAGCGATCATAAATTCTAAACACCGCCGGCAGCGCTTTAGTCGCTTCTACAAAGTGAATCACCCCTTTTACTTTACGACCATCTGCTGGGTTTTTACCCAAAGTTTCAGGATCATAAGTACAGTAAATCGTTGTAAAGTTGCCATCGGCATCTTGGTCTGCACGAATACCTTTAATAATAAAGGCATTACGCAAACGCACCTCTTTATCTAAGGCCAAACGCTTAAACTTACCATTAGGCGCTACCTCTTCAAAATCGGCACGATCAATATAAAGCTCCTTACCAAAGAAGATTTCTCGCTTGCCCATCGTCTCATTCTGCGGATGGATTGGTGCTTGAATGCTTTCTGGATCACCTTCATAATTCTCAATAACCAACTTGATCGGATCTAAAACCGCCATAGAGCGGGGTGCGATCTTATTCAAATCATCACGCACTGCTGCTTCTAAGATATCCATGCCCGTCATGCTATCTACTTTAGAGATACCAATTCTTTCTGCAAAATCTCTTAAAGAAGCAGGCGTATAACCACGACGACGCAGGCCTGAGATAGTCGGCATACGCGGATCATCCCAACCAGAGACCAAGTTATCATCGACTAGCTGATGTAACTTACGTTTAGACATCACCGTATATTCAAGGTTCAAACGAGAGAACTCATACTGATGCGGGCGATCAGGACGATCAAAATCTTCTAAGTGTTCCAATACCCAGTCATACAGACGACGGTTATCTTGGAACTCTAAAGTACAAAGCGAGTGGGTAATGTTTTCAACGGCATCCGAGATACAGTGTGCAAAATCATACATCGGATAGATACACCAAGTATCACCCGTTTGATGATGATTCTCAAAACGCACACGGTAGAGTGCAGGATCACGCAGACACATAAACGAAGATGACATATCAATCTTCGCTCTTAAAACACACTCACCCTCTTTAAAGCCACCATTTTTCATCTTCTCAAACAGCACCATATTCTCTTCAGGTGAAGTATCACGGTACGGGCTATCTTTACCCGCCTCTTTCAGAGTTCCACGATATTCACGAGTCTCTTCGGCATTCAAGAAACAGACGTAAGCCAGCCCTTTACAAATCAACTCACTCGCATAAGCGTAAAACTGATCAAAATAGTTAGACGAATAACAAATCTCACCCGCCCACTCAAAGCCTAACCAAGCAACATCCTTCTTGATCGCATCGACATATTCCATATCTTCTTTAGCTGGGTTCGTATCATCAAAACGCAGGTTACATTTGCCGTTAAAATCGTCAGCAATACCAAAATTCAAACAGATAGATTTAGCGTGACCAATATGCAGATACCCATTAGGCTCAGGCGGAAAACGCGTCTGCACAGCTTCATGTTTATGAGAAGCTAAATCATCATTAATAATATTGCGAATAAAGTTCGCTGGGCGTTCGACTGTGTCAGTTTTGCCGTTGTTACTCATCTATCAAAAAACCTGCTTAAATCAAGAAATAAAACCGAGTTTTTACACTAGGCTTGGTGGGAATATAGGTGAAAAATATAAGGGCGGATTATAGCATATTAAATTACGATCAAGATCGCGTATAAACAAATATACACAATACAAAAAAGTACTAATTTAATACTACTATGCGCGACAAGAAACTAAATGATAAAGCAGAGCTTGCATGAAAAAACCTGTTATATGTGCGATAAACCCTCTTCTATCATAAATATAAAAGAGCCTGTAAATCAATTGGTTAGGGATTAACTTAATGGCATTGGGTAGCATCCCTTTTAATATAATCAATCTTAATCTATATTATCTTATCTCGTAACCCTGAACGAATTCTAAGGCTTTTTAGCAAGGAAAATAATATGTCGACTCCCTTTACCAGGCCTCGCTCTTACCATTTTATCAGTCACTTTGAACCCAGCTTTTTTTAGTTGAGTAATAAACATCGAATCGGGCCCAGCCGACCACACTGCAAGCATCCCTTTAGGGCGTAGACTGTTATATAAGGCACTTAAGCCAGCGGAGGAATAAAGCCAATTGTTATCATTATTCGTAATGCCTTCTGGACCATTATCAACATCGAGTAAAATGGCGTCAAAATCTGGCTTCTGTTGTTTGATTAATTCGGCAATATCACCTAATCGTACATGGCTGCGTTCATCTTCTAACGGTTTGCCTGCACATTCACCTAGCGAGCCACGGTTCCATTCAACCACCTCTGGAATAAGTTCTGCTACAGTCACTCTTGAACTAGCCGTCACACACTCCAGCGCAGTCGCCAAGGTATAACCCATCCCCAAACCACCCACTAAAACGGCTGCATTCTCTTTGTTTTTAATATGCACACAGCCAAGCTTAGCCAACTCCTGCTCAGAGTTATAAACCCGGCTATTCATCAATACTCCGCGTGAACCAGAAAGCTTTATCGTAAATTCATCTTCACGCTGTAATAAAACCAACTCACCGCCGTTGTTGGGAATAATCGCCGTCGCGAGTTTATTTAATTGCTTCATATTGTCTCT
>BQXR01000002.1:0-270579 GCA_033238645.1 Thiomicrorhabdus sp. | reverse complement strand
GGGTAAAACCTAAAAAATGTGTAATCGCGGGAAACCCCCATGTTAGCCCCGCGATTGAGTTCGCATTCTGTACATCAATATGACTCAACACTAAATACTGGCTCATAACATCACCTCTTGAGTTGCAATAAACTCTCGGAGCTCATTCAAGAAATATCTCCCCCATAATTCTGTATGGATGGGTTTTAAAGCTAATGTACTCTTCTTTTTTAGTTGATCATTCAGCCATTTTCCATAAGATTTACTCAGTTTCTCTTGCCATTCCTTATTTATTTTTACGTTCTTTGCTATCTCATCATCCCGACAAGGTTCTAGTAATAACTGTTGCTCAATGGGAAGTTGGCTGTTGCATGTCCATCCTTCTTCAGCTTTTCGCACATTGATGGTTTGGATATAATCAAAGAAATGCTCACTGATTATTTCCAGCTTACGCATTATTACCGCATGACGTGCTGGCTCACTTATACTGAGTTTCTTGCTCTTGAGTAATAACAAATATTTTTTTAAATCATTAATATCATCAGTCAATACATAACTGAGTGTTTTACCAAAAAAAGATGTTTTCTTTAAGTAAGAACCCCCCTTTGAACGCCACTGTGGAGGTGTAGTCGGTAAGAGTGAAACTCTACCGCCACGCTGACCATTAAGAGATGAAGCATTAGAGTGGTTAGAACCTGTCACGTGTAAATATGCTTTATTGGGATAAGAAATTGTTTCTACAGAAGAGTATTTTTTAGCTGACTTTTGCTTTCGAGCAAACTCCCTTTCTTCATCATCCCAATATTTCTTATGCTCAAGATGTAAGGCATGGATTAGTGATGAAGATTTTAGTGGTAGCAATAAATGATAGTGGCCATCATCAATAGGGAAATAGGTTTGCTTGGAAAGAAAGTAGCTTTTCTTTTGACTGCTGTCATAAGCTTGTTTTAGTTGATTACACCATGTATTAATCAGTGTGTCGTTATTCGTAATATGTTTAAAAAATGATACATCACCATTTTTTAAACAGTTAAGTACACTTATACCGTCAACTGATAATTGCAATACAGCGGCAATTGGTAACGAAGCCGCATTAGAAGAAGCCGTATCAATCACAATGTTATCTAAGCGATTTGTTGTTAAATAACGATCACTTTTTTCTGTTGTAATATCGAGAATACTAGAGCTTTTACTACTGGAATGTGTCAACTTACCTACATGCGTTGCAAAACTAATATCTTTTGCTTTTGGTGAGTACTCCGTTAGCCATGTCACAGTGTCATACTCATCTTCACTGCTTTGTATTAAGCTATGCAGCTCACTTTTTAAGTCCAATAAATCTGTATCTACAATATTCTCAGGAATGAGCGAAAGCAGTTTTTTGTATTTAACTTTCTGAAATTCTAAAGATGTTTGATCTTTATTTTTTTTAGATTTTATGACTGCCGCATAGGCTTCTTTATCATCCAAATGATTTTCAACGATTACTGCAAGTCTTGCATTAATTGCACCATTAGAGACCACTCCCTGCTTATTTTTTTTGGGTTTATCTTTAAAAAGGGATTCTTGTTTTTTATCCCTTCGATCTCTTATATAAGCCTTGATTTCATGAGCCAAAGCTTTAGCTACTTCTTCATTAATCATTTTCATACCCATCATTTTTTAATATTTGATAAACACCCAAAACAGGATGGTCTTGCCACGTTACGCCCTTGTCTTCGTCTAGTCTCCTTAACGAGAGGTGCGTAAACCTCTTCAATACTACTTCTTCATTCTCTTTAGTTATTTCAGCCATGTTTGAAACCTCTTTTAGGACATCAAATTGGCTCCAAAACACATTGCCATTACTAAGCTGAATATCCTCTGGGTTCTTCTCAATATCATCCGTAAGCTCATATTTAACAGGGAAAGATTTTTCTACTTTTTTCTGCCACCGCAGTTTTTCTGTGCGAGTCAATACAAGCCTAAAGTCATCACTTGGCTGTGATTTTCTAAATGGCTGTAAACTTTGTAGTTCACCACACCATGTAACTTGGCTTTGCCACCAATGTGAAGCGTGATTTTGATCCTTTGGACTTCCTTTAAGACGTATTGTTTGTGCCAAATGTTCTAGTCCATTAAATGACTCAAAACGTGGAGGATTTTCTGTTGTTAAGCCCCAGTTATTCGGGGTTTTAATTCGAGGAATCGCATTTATTTCTTCTAGTTCATCTACGGCTATTAGTTCGCGTAAATCACTGCTGTTGTAACGCAAAGCTTCTGATTCAAAACCAGGCTTTACAAAACAAAGTTTTTTTCCTTTTAAGCCTTTGAAATTTTTTGAAAGAATATGAATATTTTCTGATGAAGGGATTAGTTTTCGATGACGCTGTATTCGCCCTGCTAACTGAATAATGGAACGCATAGAACTAGGTTCAACCACTGCCCAATCGTAATCATGGTCACGCCCAACTTCAGCAACTGGCGTTGCTAAAACTGCAAAGATATGATTTTTCTCTTTATGTTTAGCAATTAACTCTGGAATACCTGAGTTCTTTAGCCATTCTGTCTCATTTTTTCGAGTCAATGCATTATCTAGCTGTTTTTCAATACTTGAGCGTTGTAACAAAGAAAACTGACTATGGTAGATGCAGTAATGGATTAATGTATCGTCGGATGCTTTTTCTATCAATAATTTTTTAGCTACGTTTACCAAAGGATCAATATTCGCCATTCTAACCAAACCAATAGACACTGCTTTATCATCTAGCTGTATTGAGTGATCTTGATGCAGTTGTTCAATAGAACTTCTAATGACTGATGCCATTTGACCACTTACACTTGGGGTTTTTTCGCTATCTTTTTGAATAGAAATAAGCTTGGAGTTTCTTAATGGGAGCGCTTTTTTTTCTAGATTTTTTATACGCTTTTCTACAAAACCATTGTGAATTATTTTATAGCTTTCAACATTATCTAAAATTTTAGACTGTGGTTTTTTAAATTCATCGAACCATGCGCAACAAATTTTCGAGCTTACTCCTAACTCACCATTAACCTCAGTATAGTGCTTACGCCCCTCTTGGTAAGCAGTAAACAATGTACTCGCTAATATTGGTGAAATTGTCGCAGTTGACAGTAAAACACGGCTACCCAACATGCCTGCCCAGTTCACTAAACGGCATAATGCAGGTAAATCTGCCAAACCAAAATCATCGGGTTCATCCAGCACCAAATCAGATGTTAGCAACCTGAGCATTGGCGCAATTTGGCGACCGCCACGAATGCCTTCCGTTGCAGGCATCAGATAATCAATCGTACTCACTAAAACAGGAGCTTGTATTAATTTAAGAATTTTAGGATCGTGTTCAAGCCATTTTGAGAAATCACCCTTTATTTCTGGTAGGTTTTCAATTAAAGCGATTTGATCTTTTAATAGAGATTCCGCTGATTCACTACCATATTGTTCTTCTTCACTAATTTCTGGAATCTTTGATTGAGCATGTAAATCTTTGACCGCTTGTGAGCCAATCAAAACAGCCATTTCATTTTTTAATTTTAAATCATCACTAAGTGCATCTCCCGTCTGAAGGGTTAAAGTTCTAAGCCCTAATGCGATACTAAAACGGCATTCTCCCTCTTCCGATAGTCCATACATAATGCGTGCATTAGCTCGTGTTTTACCTTTGCCTGTAGACGCCTGACAAACACCGAAGAAACCATATTTTATTGTGTCTTCTTTAATCTCTTTAGTAAGGTCAAAAGCCTTGTCTTGCCAACCATAATCAGCCTGAGACTCAGATGGAACTCTCGCCGTAAACGCTATATTCGGTTTTAAAGATGGTAGTTGATAACGTAAATTTGGCAACTCCCTTGCAATATCATAAGCGCTTTTACCAACAACAATATTGTGTTCATCTAACTTCTGCTTTAATTGTTTGTTTCCATCATCATCCTTAAAGGTATTTGCATAAGCATGGTAGTTTCGATCTTGCCACTCAGGCTTTATCTTTATCCCTGAAGAGTAATAATGATCAGCCAACATCAAACATAATCTTGAAATATGCGCGGTATAACGTTGATCAAACCAGCTTTGTAAAAACATTCGATCATGTCGTAATATTTTTTTTGCTAACTCACTTGCTTGAGTCTGCCACATTGCGCTTTTAAGCGGCGTACCTGAGGGGAAAATCCAATTTCTTTGTATATCTTCAGCTATCCAATTATCAGCCAAGCACTGCGGTGTATTCCAACAAGGTTCAAAAAGCTCCTCTAGCCACTCGTTCATATTCTCGAAGTTAGGCGGGGTACATTCATTTTTTGGGTACTGTGGCAGTTTATGATGAGAAACAATCAACCATGCAACAAGTCTTGCAATTGGCGGCAAAGTTTTGAAAGGGTTCTTAGGCTTTTCTGCAATACCGTCTTTTAAAAGCTCAAGGTTTTTACACATTTCAGATTCAGCTTGATTATCTATATTGACCAATCTATCTAACCATTGCTTGTCATCACTATTATTTACAAATGCTTGGAATATCCTAAGTGAAACCCATTCATGGCGATAAGGCTCATAACCTTTTACATTCTTGCATCCATTCAGCTTTTCTTGAAACAATATTGTTGCCTTACCAACATCATGAAACAAGCCTGCTAGCCCTGAAAGTAGTGCCGTCACTTGTGAATTTAAGGAAAATCGTTCGATCATTGGTACATCAACTTGCGTATAATTAACTGGCACAACCCCCTCCGCATTAAACTTACTCCTATTCCCCACCACCCAAACTAATTCACTCCTACTTCGGCTACGAATCCAGTGGCAACTTACGGCGGTATTTTTGCTGGCGGTTTTTCGTAATAGTTTTTTTACGGCTTGCAGACCTTCATTGGTAATAACGGTTTGCCAAGTTCGGTTGCCTATTCGGTTGGCAAAGGCATCTAGTACGCGTCTTGTTCTATTTAAAGCTTTCTTTTCACATTGAGAGACAAAGGTGACCATCATAATGTCTTTACCTCTGCACAGATTTGTTTAATGCTATCAAACATAAAATCTAACGCTTTGTGTTTGGTAAAGTTTTGCAGGCATTGCTGACGAAACTCTTGTTCAGTCGCGCCTTCCTTTGCACAAATAAATGCCCATGGGAGTATGAGTGTGTCTTTAATTAGATCTGCCACATCAAAGACTAATGCCCCCCTTCTTGTTTTGCCATGCATTACAGCAAAACCATGGGGAATGCCTAAAACCCACAGTGTTGTTGCTGCAAGACCGTAGGCTAAGTAGTTACCGTGATTTAAAAATGCATTGGCATCGTCTATTGCTTCATGCTGTCGAGTAAAGTCTTTGGTTTTGGTATTAGATGCGGCGATTCGATATAAGCTTTTGGTGAGCGACATTTCATCTGTTAGGAGTTTATTAACGGTGGTAGCCTGCTGAATTTTGAGTGCAAACTGTTTGAGTAGTTGTTCATCGGGTGTAAAACCTTCAACGCGTAAGTCTTTATCTTTTGCCCAGACTTTTTGCATGTACTCTATGCGCCAGAGTTGAAACTGCTTGGCAACTTTGAGACGTTTTTCTTCTTCAAACCAAAATGACATCCATGCTTGTATATATTCTGTCGGGCGGTATTCACTTTGTGGGGATAACCACTCCACTTCGTTGGCGGCAATGAGAGGGGTTCCTCCGCTACCACTAAAGCCGATTAATACCCCAGCTTGCGCCAACATTCGCACGGCGGCTTGCGTAATGGAGGTGCCTGCACCAAGTAAAATACAGGTGGTATTGGCAATGGGTATATTCCAATACTGCTTCTCTATTTTTTCTTCTGTCAGATAAAGTACACGCCCGTCTTTTTGCATGACACGACACTTTTCTAAATAATAGATATTGGCTCTTTTAGAGTGCAGGATGGCTTTTAGGTCTGTTAACTGTTCCAAAATATAACTCACTTTTAATTATTTGAGACCTTTGCATGAGCCAGATGCGGGAGAAAAATAAGATGAATTTTGCTGATTGAGGCGGGAAACACAGGTAATCGCTAGCTATTGACAAGTTTTTCAACAAAAAGCAGTGAAATTTCAGATATTTTTATCCGTTTATGGTCTCGTGCAAAGGTCTCTTTATGTTTGTAGTTTATGTCATGCTTGGGACAAAACCTGTCCCGCTAACTATCTTGATACAGCGCTAAGGTTTTTTGCAGCTGTTTAGTTACTTTCTGCCTTAAATCCACTGGACTAACCACTTCAACTTGTGCGCCATATTTGAGTATGTCTTGCATCAACTCGGTATCTTCTTTGTAGGGTATTTGTAGTTGATATCGTCCATCATCAAGCCATTTAAAAGTTTGTTCTGGGTGCCAAATTTGATCCTTGATCCAACGTGCCTGATAGGTGCTAAAGATTAAAATAGCAACTTTGTCAGCTTGACCACTAAAAATACCGTAGCTAGATTGAAAGTAGTCTTTAAGCCTCTGGGAGTTGATTGGTTTTGTTGTTTGCTGACTGATGTCTATCTGGATGATGGCTTCTAGTGAGAAGCTTCGCAGTGCTTCTTTTTGATGGCAGTAGGCATCTAATAGCCAGTGATCTCGGTAACGAATCAGTTGATAAGGGGAGATGTTTCTATCGGTTACTTGATCTAACTTTCTATTCCAAAACTGTATTTTGAGCTGTTTTTGGCTGGCTATTGCATAGGTGATTTTATTGAATAGATCATTTTTGATAGGAGGATTTGCAATGGGTATAATTTTGACATGATTTACTAACCGTTGGCTCTCGTCCTCAGAACCTAGTATTGCTAAAATTTTAATTTTAAACTCGTCTAAATGAGAGCTTAATAAACCCACAGATAGTTCTTCTGTTATTTGATATAACGCAAGTAGAGAGAGGAGTTCTTCTGAGGTAAACCAGTAGTCGTCCATCTCTATTTGTTGCTGTCTTGCACGATCAAAGTGAACCACGCCATTTGATATAAACCACGGCGCAGAGCGTTCAGTCACTAGGTCATCAATATATCGCCGAATGGTTTTTGTTGAGCAACTGTATTTTTCAGCAAGTAATTCAAGTTTAACTGGGGATTTATGATTCTTTAAAAATTGTAGCAAATTTCTTTTACGTTCATTGTTGTGCACTGACAATACCCAAAAATCTCTAATGCCACTATTATAGGGCCAAATACCTACTTAAATAGAAGTACATCGTATATACATTGCATGCAAATCTAATCTAACTCCTAGCGTAATTTTAGAAAAATAAAATAATCCTAAATAACGTTTGACAGCCCCCGCTCCCGTCCCTATAATACGCACATTCTATTTTGGCCTGATAGCTCAGTCGGTAGAGCAAGGGATTGAAAATCCCTGTGTCCCTGGTTCGATTCCAGGTCAGGCCACCATATTTTATAAGATGTTTAAGCATAAGTTTAGACCTCTTATCCGCGGGAGTGGTGGAATTGGTAGACACGCCAGATTTAGGTTCTGGTGCCTTTGGTGTGAGAGTTCGAGTCTCTCCTTCCGCACCAATTAGTTAAGAAGATGTCTTCTTCTTAACACTAAGAAAGTCAGCATTTATTGCTGGCTTTTTTTTTGCCTGTCATTCAGGATTATCTTAAAGCTTCTCTTCTTCTTTTATCCTTATAGCCAGCCAATTTACTCGGCCAACAGGTTTATGATATGCTCCTCTTCTCAATTAGAATTTAGTTCATCTCAGCCTTAAATTAGTAGGATATTCCCTTGCGTCTAAAACACTCTTTTTCAGATTTCATGATAATCTTATTCGCGACCGTTATACTCTCTGGTTGCTTAGGTATTACTCAGCCAACAGAGAGTACAATAACTGAGGCCGTTCATACACACTTTAATAAGCAGTTTGCCGATCTTTTTTCTGTAAAAACGATTGTTAAAAAGAATGGTTATAAAGATGGTGATGGACGTTATATTGCTGAGATTACAATTATTGCTCGTGCGCAACGCTCTTTAGAAGAGTTTGCATTTTTTTTAATGGAGGATAAAAACATCTCTCCTTTTGAGAAAATTGAGCGTGGTATGAGTGTTGGTTTATTGAAAATAACCTTGCCAGACTTTAAAGCGGGTGAGCAAATTGAATTTGAAAGGCACTACCTTTTTATTAAATCTGATAATGGCTGGCTGCTGAAGAACGAGGTTCTTCAAGACTAGTGACTATCACCCCCTTATTTAACAGTACAAACTTTATTGATACCCTTTGACCATATAGGAAAAACCGATGCCTCTATTAGATAGCTTTACCGTTGACCACACCATAATGAATGCACCTGCAGTGCGTGTTGCAAAAACTATGCACTCACCTTCTGGCGATGTGATTACAGTATTTGATTTGCGCTTTACTAAACCTAATAAAGATATTTTAGGTGAAAATGGGATTCATACTCTAGAGCACCTATTTGCTGGTTTTATGCGTAACCATTTAAATAGTGATTCTGTAGAGATTATCGATATTTCACCAATGGGCTGTCGTACTGGTTTCTATATGAGCTTACTAGGTGCACCTTCAGAAAAGACTGTGGCAGAATCATGGTTGGCGGCAATGAAAGACGTTTTAACCGTTGAGCGTATGGAAGATATTCCTGAACTGAATGAGTACCAATGTGGAACTTATATGATGCACTCTTTAGAAGATGCAAAAGTCATTTCCAGCGCAATTATTAATGCTGGAATTCAAGTCAATAAAAATGAAGATATTGCCCTAAGTGAAGAGACGCTTAAGTCTTTAGGTAATGACCTATGAAAGTAGCCATTATCGGTGCCATGGAAGAAGAAGTAACGCTTTTAAGAGATAAGCTTACCAATCTAAAAACAGAAGTGCATGCAGGCTTTGAATACTACTCTGGTCAAATTGATAACGTAGAGGTTGCTTTATTGCGTTCAGGGATTGGTAAGGTCAATGCGGCAATTAGCTCTACCCTGCTGCTTGAGTTGTATCAACCTGACTATGTAATTAACACCGGGTCTGCGGGTGGTTTTCACACCGACCTAAATGTGGGTGATATTGTAATCAGTAGCTCTGTATGTCACCACGATGTTGATGTGACACCTTTTGGTTACGAACTAGGCCAAGTACCTGGGTTGCCACCTTGTTTTATGCCTGATGCACATTTAGTCAAAGCCGCACAAGCGTCTATTGAAGCACTGCAAGAAGTAGTTCATATGCACGGTTTGATCGCCACGGGTGACCGTTTTATGTATAAACAGGACGATGTGAATAATACGCGTAGCAACTTCCCTGAGATGATCGCTTGTGAAATGGAAGCCGCGGCTGTCGCACAGGTTTGCCATAGCTTTAGTGTACCGTTTGTGATCATCCGTTCTCTATCGGATATTGCGGGTAAAGAGAATGCGGTGACGTTTGAGAAGTACCTAGAACAAGCGGCAACTCACTCTGCAAAAGTGATATTAGGTATGCTTACCAAGCTAGAAGCTTAATCAAAACTTCAAAACCCTGATTTAAGTGCACTACATTAAAAACCCGATTTTATCGGGTTTTTTTGTACCTAAGTTTCAGCTTCGATATTTCAAGCAGGGGGGGGGTACGACCCTTAATCTTCTTCAAAGTTAATGGCTTCGCTAGCTTCAGGTCATTTACCTTGAATAACCACCGTACCCGCAATAATATCGTGCAAACCTCTTTTTTTATTATCAAATACAATCCAAATAAAGCCCAACAAAAATATCACTGTAGAGGGAATATAGCCTAAATATCGAATAAAAAACTGCCCTGTAGATGGCTTGCCACCCGTTTTAGTATCGACAATAGAGAGCTTCAGAATCATCTTGCCTGGCGTTGCTGATTTATAGATCCAAAAAGTCATTACCACGGTGACTGGAAAAACATAATTAAAAAACACATCCCAAGTACCTTGCATCTCTCCAGCAGCATCTAAATAACCTTCTCCATATACCACCAGCAAAGTAGGGATGATGATTAACAGAAGCAACACTGTATCGATCAAACTTGCTCCCACTCTTACCCAAAATCCTGCATAGGCTTGTTCAGTTACATCACTTACCATCTCTATTACCTCTTGTTAAGTATTTCATTATTCATCTCTGGCTTTGCCTATTTGTGATAACCGCTCTAAAAAACTTCTCGACACTAACTGCAGTATAAATGAACCAGCTCCCCAGCAGTATTAACCCCCACTCAGATAGATTTAATGGTGCACTGCCAAAGAGCTGGTTCATCACGCTTGAGTAGGTAAACAACAGTTGTAATAGGGTCATGCAGACCACACCTAAAAGCAACCATCGGTTAGAGAAAAAGCCTAGTTTAAACATTGAGAGCCGAAGAGATCGGCAGTTCAACAGATAGAACATCTCACCAAAAACAAACATATTAACCGCTAGGGTTCGGGCATTTTCAAGGGATTTACCTTCGCGTAAGGCCCAGTCAAACAAACCAAAAGAACTCACCAATAACAAGACACTCACTAAACCAATACGAAAGGCTAAGGCACGTGTAATCACTGGGGTATTGGGTGATCTCGGGGGTCTTTCCATAATACCTGGCTCTTTATGCTCAAAGGCCAACATCATGCCAAGAAAAATGGCAGTGGTCATATTAATCCACAGAATTTGTACTGGTGTAATCGGTAGAGTTAAACCAAATAGCACTGCCACCAAAACCACGAGCCCCTCACCTACATTGGTCGGCAGGGTCCAAGTAATAAACTTAATCAGATTATCAAAAACAGCACGCCCCTCTTCAACCGCGGCTTCAATGGTTGCAAAGTTATCATTGGTCAAAATCATATCCGCAGCTTCTTTAGCCACCTCTGTACCACCAATACCCATTGCTACACCGATATTAGCTTGTTTCAATGCAGGTGCATCATTGACCCCATCGCCTGTCATAGCGACCACATGGCCTTTCACTTGTAGCGCTTCAACCAAACGTAACTTTTGCTCTGGTGAAACACGTGCAAAAACTGTGATACGTTGAGCAACATCGACCAGATCTTGATCAGACAACAGTGCTAAGTCGCGCCCGTTAATCGCAAAATCATTTGATTTTTGAACATCTACGCCATTCAGACCTATCTGCTGCGCAATGGCAGCTGCGGTGATCACATGATCACCGGTAATCATTTTCACTTGAATACCCGCTTTTTGACAGGCAGCCACGGCTGAAATGGCTTCAGGACGCGGCGGATCCATCATCGCTTGTAGGCCTAAAAAACTTAAACCGCCATCTATATCTGCATGGCTAACAGAGTTAACCTCGTGACCAAGCTCTTTGCGAGCAAAAGCGAGTATCCTTAGACCTCTCTTAGCCATCACGGCCACTTGCTTTAGAATTAGCTCTCTATCCAATGGGTCAACACTGTCACCATAAAGATCAATACAGCGCTCAAGCACAGCTTCCACTGAACCTTTAATATAGATAATTGACGCCTCTTTATGTTGATAGAGCGTAGCCATATACTGATATTGTGACTCAAAAGGCAGTGTATCCAAACGCTTATGATCTAGAAAACTATCACGAAAAAGCCCTGCTTTAGCTGCCACAGAGACCATGGCTAATTCGGTTGGATCTCCTTCAAAAAACCAAGTCCCCTGTACCTTTCTTAAACGGGCGTCATTACACAACAGTCCTGCTGTTAAACACTCAAGAAAGACCTGATAGGCAGATTTTGAGTGCTGAAGCAGATCCCTATCTATATTTAACTCCTTCGACAGATCATAAACTTCAGTCGCTAAAAGATTCACTGAGATACTGCCTTCTGGTTGATAGCCCACCCCCGAAATATCGTAGACTAGACTACCAGAATAGACTTGCTGAACCGTCATCTGGTTTTGCGTTAAGGTGCCTGTTTTATCAGAACAGATAATGGTGGTGCTCCCTAAGGTCTCCACTGCGGGCATCTTTCTAATAATGGCGTGGCGTTTGGCCATTTTGCTCACGCCAATGGCCAACATAATTGTCATCGCCGCTGGCAGACCTTCTGGAATCACACTAACTGCCAAAGCGACGGAGGCTAAAAAAGAGTCTAAAAGAGAATTCCCGTGAATCCAACTCGCCAAAAAAGTTAGGCCTGAAAGTACTAGGATAATCCACAATAACTTTTGACTGAACTCGGTAATCTTAAGCGTTAAAGGGGTTGCCAGTATTGCAGCCTCAGCTACCATCACATTAATACGGCCCATCTCCGAATGGTCACCTGTGGCAATTACCAAACCTAAGCCTGTGCCGTAGGTGACTAGAGTTGATGAGTAAGCCATATTGTTCCGCTCAGCTAACACAGTCTCTTTTGGTAACTTTCCTGCTGATTTTTGACATGGAAGCGACTCACCCGTGAGAGCTGACTCATCAATTTTAAGCTCACGAATTTGCAGTAGCCTTAAGTCTGCTGGTACTTTATCACCAGACTGCAACAGCACCAGATCACCAGGCACCAGCTCTGAGGAGGCAATGGTAACAACCTCCCCTGCTCGAATGACCCTTGCTGTCCCTTCCATACTCTGCGCCAGCGCCTCAATCGCTTTGAGGGCTTTAGACTCTTGCAGGTAACCAATCAACGCATTGATCAGCACGACACTAAATATAACCGCACTATCAACCCATTCATTGAGTACAAAGGTAACTAAACTAGCCCCTAAAAGAATATAAACAAGTGGTTGATTAAACTGGCTAACAAAGAGAATAAACGGTGAAATACCCTTTTTTTGCGAAAGGCAATTATGACCATAATCGGCACGGCGATTAGAGACCTCAAATAGATCTAGACCCTTATCTGTATCCGCATCCAGTAGTGTGACCACCTCACCCTTGGTAAGATGGTGCCAGTGCCGAGAGAGCAGATCTTCAAGAGAGGACTTCAAAGAAGATTCATTAGCCATGACCGTTTATCCTATTAAGTTATTTCACGCTGCTGATTGAGTTGTTCAAGCTGTCTGTTATGCATTTTCTTTAGGCTTAACAGAGCAACTATCGCCCCCACTAAGGCGTACATCATATCTGACTGGGTATCCCAAATATAACCTTGTGTACCTAAAAAAGTCCTGCCACTTAACACTCTGAATAATATGTTGGCGAATAATAATCTCACGGGTAGTTATCTCTGGCACAAAGCTCTGCACAAAGTGCCCCAGTTTATCGTAATTATTACGCGACCAATCAAACAGCGGAACCTCTGCGTAGGTGTAGTGACCACCGACCATCAAAATAACCAAATGCATCAGAATCAAAATATACAGCAGGGGGGGGGTAGGGAAAGCGTTGATAGGTTAGTGCTAACACTAAAACGCCTATAAGTGCAGGAACAATCTCTAGAAACTACGTAAGCTGATCTTTAGGTTGAAACCCTGACCACAGTAGTCCCCCTGTAAAAATAATGATCCAAAGCAGTTTGATAATAGGCTCCTTGCCAATAATACCTACGCATATGACCAGAGTAGTCTGGGCACTGACAAAACTCAATCTAATTTAGTTAAGTAACCTATTAAATAGCGATTTAGGCTTATTTTAAAATACTCTTCTACCCCCCCCCTGCTCATTTATTCAGCATCATATTTAGGGGTCGCAGACATAAAAAACCCGCATGATTAGCGGGCTTTAATTGTAATATGGCGCTGTAGAACAGCTTAATCAATATTGTAGATCAATCTTAATGAATCTCTGGTAACTGTGAGCTCAGTGCTTTATAAAATTCAGTAGCGCATAAAGGTTGAGACCACTTCGATCCTTGAGCCACAGTACAGCCCATACTTGCTAAAATGTTAGCCTCTTTCTTCTGCTCAACACCCACAGCAACCACTCTGATATCGACTGATTGTACCATTCTTATCACCGCTCTAACCCACTGACGACCTTTAGCCGTTGTCATCGCATTTTGTAACCACTGAGCATCTAACTTAATTTCATTGACATTAAATGCCATTAACTGGGCGATATCTAAAGCATCTTTACCAACCCCTGTTAAGGTGATTTTATAACCCGCATCACTTAAGTTACTCAACACCGCTTGCGCGCCCTCTTGAACAATGGTTTGCATTGAAAACTCTAACTGAATATTGTCTGCTTTCACTTGGTAGTACGCAATACGATCTGCCAATCGAGAGACGATATCTTCTGATTGCCAAAGCGCATCAACCACAGGGATTGAGATCGAAAAATCAGCCTCAACCTGTTGCCACTGCTGTAGATAAAATAGACCTGAATCCATTAACCATCGTCCAGCAGAAACGCCCCAACTACTTTGATTCAACACCTCTGTCCAAGCAGATAAATAAGGATTATCAATTAACTCATCCATCCATAAAGCCGATACCGTTGCCCCAACGATATTTTGACTCACTAAATCTACCGTTGGTTCAAAACAACTCTGTACTTGATTGTTTTTAAATGCCATTTCAAGGTGGCTTTGTAGATCATCAGTAGACTCTGCCACCGTAGCAGCAATATCAGCATAAAAACGGTAAGTACTGCGTCCGCTGTCTTTTGACACATAGAGTGCTTTATCAGAATTTTCAACTAATTGTGATGATGTTTGAGCATCCTCTGGATAACGAGCTACACCGATACTGGTCGAGATCTGCACATCATTTTTATTAATCCAATAAGAACGAGAGATTTCTGAAATAATTCGCTGGCAAATATTCTCAGTCACCTCTCTCTCAGATAGACCCGCCAATAGAATAACAAACTCATCGCCCCCTAATCGGCTGACAATATCGCCCTCTCTAACACAAGAGACTAAACGTGCACCTGCATTTCTAAGCAACTCATCACCGGCGTGATGACCATAGGTGTCATTAACATTTTTAAAACCATCTAAGTCTAAAAATAGCAGCGTAAACTCAGTATCACTGCCTTTGGCCTCTTTAATTAACTGTTCAAGGGTCCTGTGAAAATAAGCTCTATTAGGTAAGTGGGTTAAAGCATCATAGTTCGCTTGGCGAAACAACTCTCCAGTACGAACCTTAACCTGCTCTTCAATCAGACTCTCAATCTCATTCGGCAACACATCATCTGTATGAGAGAAGCGGTCCTGTAGCATTTGTAGCATTTTCTTAACACTACTGTCTGCTGTTAAAGTGCCTCTTTCAGCCATATCTTCTGCTCTAGCGCGTTTAGTTTGCATAAAACGCTCAACTTCTGGAGACGAAGTGACTTTAGTGATTGGCTCTTTAACTGCGCTACTTAACTCTAACATGGTGTAACCCCTTACTTTAAACTAAGAAGACTCACTTAACTGATCTTTAAAAAAATTGAAATGCCGTATAATGATGGGCAATTTCAATGGATCGTATTCTCTAAAGCTTAGGAAAAACTAGCTTTTAAATTAATTGACGATCCTAATTTAAGTTCTTATTTGAACGGCCGATATCTTAGCCCTTTGAATATTTAACTTCCTACAAGCAAAGGAGATGCCATGTTTAGCATTGGTACACCATTTTCTGATACTGCGGTTCGTGTTTTACTATGTGGCGCTGGCGAATTAGGCAAAGAAGTTGCCATTGAATTACAACGTTTAGGGGTTGAAGTGATTGCTGCAGATCGCTATGCAAACGCACCAGCTATGCAGGTTGCAGACCGTAGCCACGTGGTAGACATGTTAGACGGTGCAGCCTTAAGAAAAATCATTGAGCTAGAAAAGCCACATATGGTGGTACCTGAAATTGAAGCGATTGCCACCGACACTTTAGCTGAGCTAGAGAATGAAGGTGTCAAAATAATACCAACTGCTCGTGCCACACAGCTGACAATGAACCGTGAAGGGATTCGTCGTTTAGCAGCTGAAGAGTTAAACATCGCTACCTCTCCTTATGAATTTGCGGATACTAAAGAGAATTTTGTCGCTGCTATTACCCGTGTTGGTATGCCATGCGTGATCAAACCTATTATGAGTTCATCTGGTAAGGGACAGAGCGTGGTTCGCTCAGTTGACGATATACATCACGCTTGGGAGTATGCTCAAGAGGGTGGACGTGCAGGTAAAGGCCGTGTGATTATTGAAGGATTTGTAGACTTTGACTATGAGATTACTTTATTAACGATTCGTCACGAGCAGGGCATTAGCTTCTGTGATCCGATTGGCCACCATCAAGAAGATGGCGATTACCGTCAATCTTGGCAACCACAAGCAATGAGCAGTTCGGCAATTGAGAAGTCTAAAGAGATTGCCCGTAAAGTCACTGATAACTTATGTGGTGAAACAGGACGTGGTCTATTTGGTGTAGAGCTATTTATTAAAGGCGATATGGTTTACTTCAGTGAAGTCTCTCCTCGTCCACACGATACTGGCTTAGTTACCTTAATGTCTCAAGACCTATCTGAGTTTGCTTTGCATGCTCGTGCCATCTTAGGTTTGGCGATTCCAAACATTAAACAACATGGCCCATCCGCTTCAAGTGTTATTCTGCCAACAGGGTCATCCACAAAGATCAGCTTCTCTAATTTAAATGCGGCACTTTCTGCCCCTGATACCCAAATTCGTCTATTTGGTAAGCCTGAAATTGATGGTCGTCGTCGTATGGGCGTTGCCATATCAAGAGCTGATACGATTGAAGAAGCGATTGAAAAAGCCAATAAAGTGGTCGAGATGATTAACGTCTCCTTTTAATGAGCATGACAATATTAACCTAAAAAACCTAGGTTAAACTTCGTACTAAAGCCTGTGAAAAAAGCCCGACAAGGCCTATTATCACGGGCTTTTTTACATCTATCCATACTTGACAGCATCTTATTAACCCCCCCCCTGCTCAATTTAAAATAACCCAATTTTTCAAGAGCTTATCCACTTTATCCAGCTTAAATCACAGCCTTGTCAAAAAGCTAACCATTTATTTTTGGCACACCTCCTGCTATACGACCAGCAGATAAAAAACTTTAAGCTTAATTTTGATGGTCTAACAACAAGAGCACAATGAGATTAAGGTTCACTAAACACAAACTAAAAACTTAAATAAATAGGGGAAACTCAAATGACTTTAAATAACACGATGGACGCTAAAGTTAAAGCGCCAATGCTTGAAGAGTACAATAGAAACCAAGAAGCTGAAGACCACCTGAAGGAAAACCCTTGTAAAACAATCCTACTGTTATTACAGGGCGTTGTTGATAAAGGTAATATGGCAAAAGTGTGCCACGAAAGCCAGGCATATGTAGAGAAAGGGTTTCACCTAGGTCGTATGACAACGATTCTAGATGCTCTGCGTGATCGTCTTGCATTTGCACAAGAAACACCACTGGCATTCGACTTAGAAGCACTCTATAGCTATGCTGACCAAAGCCTTCAGGAAGCGGTTTTTGAAAAAGACACCTTCTACCTAGATAGCGCAATTGAAATCCTGACAGAACTTCGTGATGCTTGGATGGAAATGATGCAGCAAACAGGACAGCTGCCAGAAAACGCATAGGACTCGCATTCTCTCTATCGTTTTTAGTAAAGGCCAGCAGTAGGTTTTACACGAGTAAAACTTACTGCTGGCTTTTCGCCCCTTCAGGTAGCTCTACTATAGAGTCACCTATTATTTCTAACATTTTACCTTATGCAGAAACTAACGCTTTTCACCATCCCAACTCACTGGATTAGACAAGCCAAAATCAAGACCTCGTAAATTCTCTAAACTTTTTGTCAATCTACTCAAATCAAGCGATTTACTTCCATCAATACCCTTCAATAATATATTGGTATTAAGATAAGCCTCATAGCTCACACTGTTTATATATGTGTGCTGTTCATCATATAGCAGAGCTACGATAAATTGCCTAGGCTGCGTTGCCGCAACGCTACTGTTCTTATAATCATCGATAGACACCGTAAGATAGCCTCTCTCTTACAAATAGAGTGTATTTATCAGTTATGCAATGTCCCTATTGCAAGCTATTACTACAAGCCATCGGATAAGCCAGACGAAGAAAGCCTTCATAAAGAAATGAATGATATAAACACAGATAACTGTCAATCCTATGGCCGAAGACCTATGAAAGTAGCACTCATAAACAAAGGCATTACATACGATATTACAACAATAAAAGGTTGAATTCAGTGCTTGGCTATATTACACCCGTTCAAAAAAGACAAGGTTTACTCAATGTAGCCTAGAAAGCCTACAGAAATACTTGACCATTACAACTACAAACCCCCCTACTTATATTAACTAACTTACCAACACCAAATAGGTATTTATACCAAAGCATCGCTAGTGCCAGTATAAACGCACTCTATCACCCAGAAATGATTATATCTGCCTACGCCATAACAAATTAAATACCTTACATTTTTATCTATAACTTATTGTTTTATCTTAAGAATAAATCAAACATGAACAAAGTATGACTGAATTAGCACTCCTACAAAAAGAGTGCTAAAATGATTGCTATCTAAATAAAGCTTAAAGGTGTATGGCTATGCAAAATATAATCACACATTCACAACCTGCTCACTCGGCTAGCTTACCAAGCCTAGCGATAAGTCCTAACGAGTTAGTACCTGGACAAAATCTAGAAACTTACTTGCAGACGGTTAAGCAAATTCAACTTCTCTCAGCAGAAGAAGAACGAGAACTTGCAGAAAAACTTTACTATCAAGAAGATGTAACCGCTGCTCGCCAGCTAATCCTCTCTTCTCTACGCTTTGTCGTACCGATTGCGCGTACTTTTAATGGTTACGGTTTACCACTTGGCGATATTATTCAAGAGGGTAATATTGGATTAATGAAAGCTGTAAAACGCTTTAATCCAGAAGAGAAAGTACGCTTAATGACATTTGCAGTACATTGGATTCGTGCTGAAATTAATGAATATGTAATAAAAAACTGGCGTATTGTGAAAACCGCTACCACCAAAGCACAACGCAAACTCTTCTTTAAGCTACGTAGCTCTAAAAAGACATTAGAGTGGTTTGGTGATAAAGATGCCGATCGTGTTGCAGAGGAGTTAGGAGTAACACGTAAAGATGTTTTAGAGATGGAAATGCGTTTATACGGGAAAGATCTACCCGTTGATATGAATGCCGATGATGAAAATGAAAATACTACCTTTCCAATTCTAATCAGCCAAGAAATAGATCCAGAAACTGCCCTAGTACAGAGTAATCAAGCGGACTATGAACTTAAGCGTATGCAATCTGCATTAGCGACCTTAGATGAACGTAGTCGTGATATTCTGAGAAAACGCTGGTTAACAGAAGATAAGGTAGGACTTAAAGCCCTTTCTAAAGAACATGGCGTTTCAATGGAGCGTATTCGCCAAGTTGAGCAACAAGCACTGGGTAAACTAAAAAACCTGCTAATGGCTTAAAGCCGTTAAGACTTGAATAAAATATTTAGCTGATAAGCCTCTATCAGCTAAATCTACTATCACCGTCTAATCTGACCTCTCTGGTCACTAATCAGATCTAAATCATATCTAATATTCAAAGACCCTCGCCCACGTGGGCTTTCATTATCTCTATTTCATCCAGGGTCACCTCGCTGGTTTAAGCAAGACACTATCTGGAGTAACTATTTTGTAACATCCAATATTATTGGCGTAACACACCTGTCACAGCTTAAAGAAAATATCACATCTATTCAGGAACAACTCATACCAGGGGTAGTACAGCAGATAGAGTTGATTCACTCACAATATGTCATTCCTTCGCCTTAAAAATTTCTAATTAAACAAAGATAATCGATACAATACCCCTACAATTAGTCATATATATTTATTCGCAAGAGGTAAGAAAGTATGTACAAAATTAAAAGGGTTCAAGTTTGGGATATATGGATTCGTATCTTTCACTGGGCACTAGTCTGCTTCTTTGTGCTGGCCTATATCACGGGTAAGAATCTGGACATTATTCATAGCTATGCCGGCTATGCCATTATGGCACTTCTGACTTTTAGAATTGTTTGGGGATTTATTGGCAGTACCTACGCCCGTTTTACCAACTTTATTTATAGCCCTCTTACCACTCATGAGTACACCATCTCATTAATGAGAGGTGAACCAAAACACTACTACGGCCACAATCCATTGGCAGCCCTACTGATATTTGTAATGATATTCGCCCTAATCGCTACCAGCTTTACAGGCCTTAAAACCCAAGGGCTAAAAGGTGAAGGCCTTTTGGCTAGTAACGATACCGAGTTGGTTTCAAGAATAAAAGCCTCTAAAGAGAAACAAGCGCATCAAATTTACTACAACTACCTTGAGAAAGAAGAGAAGCACTACTGGCAAGCTGCTCACATGTACGCTGCCAACTTCACACTCTTCTTGATATTTGTACATCTAATCGGCGTTATTATCAGTAGTACCGTACATAGAGAGAATATTATGCAGTCCATGGTAGACGGTCAAAAAGAACCACCTATCGACTATGATAAAAACTAAGAGCACCTCAACTCAGTAAGGCAAGCTTGTACAATAGTCGACTTAAAACCTTCAGAGACTCGATCATCTAAACTCGCTTGTCGCCAAAATCTTATTGCAAGTTCTTGAGCTATGTTTTGTGTTTCTGGTTCTATATCAAATAATATAGGGCGCTTAAATTCTGGCGTAACTAACTCCCCTTGCTTTGGCATATAGGCCATAGGCAACATGTCATAAATTGGTGCTAATGCTTGAATGGTTAAACCCTCAAAATAGAAGGATAGATTACCTAAGTGCATATCATTGTTACCGATCAGCATTCCGAAAGCGTATAACAAATGTATTGTGTTTCTATCGTTTTGGCTTATCAAGCCTTGTTGCAATAGATTATCTGCACTCAATGGCCAGTTCTGATTTTTACCTAAATACTCAGCGTCTATTGCGCGTAAAGAGACAAGACCCTTTCTACCTTTATGATTGATACGATCAAATCGCTCTAGCTGTAAATAGCGCCTTTCTGAGCTAATCAACTCAGCTTTTGAAGCTGATACTCCAGCGTCTGCCAAAACAGCTAAAGCAAGGTACTCACACACTAGCAAGTCATTATGGCGAATAGCAACAGCATTATCTTCACCTAACTTAGGGGCATATTTAATGATGAAATGCTGTGAACCACTAAAGCAAGTAAACTTAGGTTGTTCACCCCCCACAAAGGATGAGGCATAGTCCGACTCTAATAGATTTTGGGCAATCGCATCATAATCTTGTGATAAAACCATTTGTGGCTCAAGCTCTAAACTCTGTTCTGTTGCATATTTACCTAATACAAGGTTCCCTGTTAAATCACACCCATAGTGACTTAGATAATAGAGGATTTCACCTGCCTGCCAATTATTAGAATGAGTGGTAATCTTGCCATCCTGCTTTTGTAGTTGACCCAAGATAAAGCGCCCTAAAAAGCCTGCAGGTAGAACATCATACAAAAAGAATGGTAAACCCTCATATTCATAGGCTTGCTGACCATTTACAATCACACTGCGTTGATTGGGCTGAAGGTATAGAACCCCAATTTTTATTACCCCCCCCTGCTCATTTATTTGAAACAATGAAAGTTCATGACCTATTTTAACTTTTGCAAAACAGGAAGTTCGTCCTGCCCTTAGTTTAATAACAGACATTTTTTTCAAAGTACGGCTGACAGTTGGCTGGCTCAAACCTGTCTGTTTTGCAATCTCTAGACTACTTAGATTGTCATAAGCCAGCACGGAATTAATCTTTAGTTCATTTGAGTTCACAGCGACACATTCCAATTGATTTTGAATAGATTAATGAATAGTTTAGTGAATAGTTTAGTGAATAGCAAAGTTATAGATATATTAGTCACTTAGCTATAAAACTCTAAAATAATAACATGTAAAAATGAATAGAAAACTGCCACTATCTGAATAGATAAAGATAGAAATAATTAGGTCTCTAAATCTTTACAGAAGATAGAGGCCTAATTGATTTTAAAAAAAGGTTTATAGTTGCTTTAGGGCGTTAGATTAGACAGCTTCATCACTAAGCTATGTTTTTCGCCTTTTGAAATAGAGACAGCGTTATCAAAAATGTTACCCGCTTCTACACAGACAAATGTTGACCATTGATCATCAGGAATATCTGCAAAGCCTTTAACGGTTTCAGGACCAGGATTCCATACGACAGCTGAATTCGAGGCTTGCTTAGTCATTTTGATCTGACGGTTATGACCTTTATCTTCAATAATAACGTCTGCAGTCTGATCTAAATAAACAGAATCCATCGGTGGGGTTAAGACTAAATTACCCGTATGCAAAGTTTCTGTGGCATTGCTCAATTTATCAAGATGCCTTGAGTTATCCAAGCCGATAATATTCAACTCATTTGCATTTTTAACATTGAAATAGGTATGAAATGCTTCGGTCAGAGGCATCACATCATCACTTAAATTAGTCGTCGTTAGGGTCAAGGTTAGGGCTTCACCCACCTCAATTTTTAACTCCAACTGAAAATAATACGGCCAAATCACCCAAGCTTCAGGTGTTGATTCAAAACTTAAGATAACTTCAGTCGCTCCAGATTCTAGCGTATTTACCTCTTCAAGCTGCCAAACATTGTTACGCACAAACCCATGAGCAGGTTTTTCGTCTTCGGTTGGATGGGCACCAAACCAAGGCCAACAAATAGGAATGCCGCCTCTAATCGGTTTTTCACCACTGTAAACAGCAGTTGGGCTTACCCATAATAGGTCTTGAGCATTCGCAGGAGACTTAGGTATAAAACTCAACACACTCCCTCCATGCGTGGTGATTTTAGCGGTTGCGAATGCATTTTCTACTTCAATAATACCGACTCTCTCTTGTAAAGAGAGTTTGACACCTTTTGAGGCTAATGAGGGTTTTGTGCTGTTTGACATGCTGGCTCCTAAAGTAGGGTAAATTACTCTAACAAGATTAAGACGGATTTAACGCCACTCTGTTAGTGTTTGTTCTAGAAGAGCGGCTGGATAGTCACCCGTTACATAAGCTTGACCAATCGACTTTAATAGCACTAAGCGAATCATACCCGCTTGGACTTTTTTATCACCCGCCATTAAGTCTAAAAACTTTTGATTATCCATCTCTGAAATAGCAGGCGGTTTGATCGGCAAATTAACCCGCTCAAAGATTGCTTGAGTACGTTGCAGATCTTCTGCGGTTAAATCCCCTAACAACTGAGACATATAAACCGCCTGCATAGTCCCTGCACTCACGCCCTCTCCATGTAACCAAACACCATAACCCATACCTGATTCAATCGCATGACCAAAGGTATGCCCTAGATTAAATAGAGCACGCAACCCCGCCTCTTTCTCATCTTTAGCGACAATATCTGCTTTATCCTGACAAGAACGTTCAATCGCGTAAGACAACGCTTCTGGGTCACGTGCCATCAACTTTTCGATATTGATTTCCAACCACTTAAAGAATGGTATATCACCAATCAGCCCGTACTTGATCACTTCCGCTAGGCCTGCTGATAGCTGACGATCATCCAAAGTATTTAAGGTTTCTGTATCAATCACCACACACTCAGGCTGATGAAAAGCGCCAATCATATTCTTACCAAGAGGATGATTTACACCTGTTTTACCACCGACAGAGGAGTCTACTTGCGATAGCAGTGTGGTTGGCATCTGAATAAAGTTAACACCTCGCTGAAAAGACGCTGCTGCGAATCCTGTCATATCACCAATAACACCGCCACCCAGCGCAATCAGCGTACAGCCACGATCAAAACGACTACCAATTAGCTCATCAAAGATGAGATTAAGCGTCTCTAGATTTTTATAGGCTTCGCCATCAGGTAGAATCACAGATTTAACATCAAAGTCAGAAAAAGCCTTTTCACAAGCTGCTAAATACAATGGAGCAACCGTTGTATTCGTAACAATTAAAACCTGCTTACTTTTAACATAAGGCTTAACCAGTTCTGCATTGCCCATAAGGCCTTGGCCAATAAAAATTGGATAACTTCTGTCACCTAACTCAACGCGTAATGTTTTCACGACTCTATTCTCTTCTAATTTAGTTGGATTTATTCTTATTGGGATAGACCCCCCTCGCTTTTATACCCCTTGTGGGTACAAAAAACAGAGAGAACATTTAGACAATTTTCTGTTCTTCCAAACAGTCAATCACTTGCTTTACCACTTTATGGACGGGTACTTGCTGAGTTTCAATAACTAAATCAGCCATTTCGATATACCAAGGCTCTCTTTTTTCCATCAGCTCAGTAAGAACTTTGGCAGGATCATCCGTCTGTAGTAACGGGCGATTTCGATCATGTTTGGTTCGTTGAATAAGAGACTCGACAGGCGATTTAAGATAAACCACAAAACCACGAGAACGTAGATGCTGACGATTAACTTCTCGCTCAACCACTCCTCCGCCAGTTGCTAAAACAACCTCGGCACGCTGTGTTAACTCATCTACCATATGCTCTTCGCGTTCACGAAAACCTGCTTCACCTTCGATATCAAAAATCATCGGAATGGTCGCACCTGTTTTGGCTTCAATTTCATGGTCGCTATCAACAAATTGATAATGCAGCTTTTCTGCAATCAATCTGCCAACCGTCGACTTTCCTGCCCCCATAGGGCCAACTAAAAATATACTTTCTTTATGCATAGAGGCATTGTAATAGATTTATCAACCTGCCTCCATTTAAGATTTAATAAATCCTCTAAAATTACATGTTTTAAACCTAGTCATAGATGAGATAATTTATGCTTTTAATCTCTAGGTCTATATTATTAGCTATTGACGGGTAAATATACTTAACCACTCTAGCTAGGAGTGGTGGATGGTACGGATATCACTAATTTAAACCACCAACAAACGAACAAAAAAATTGCGTTACTGTCGCTCATGCACTGGCCTCTAATGCTAAACTGATTCTAGCTGATGACGATGCCATGCAGATTAGTGAACAGGGGGGGGGCAAACTGAATTTGGTGAAAAGATAAACCAACTTAAACGGGAGGCCAGAGTCTGCTTCTATTTCTAATCTTGGCCTATGATAATGTCTTAACCCCCACCACCATAAATTCTCTGTTAAAATGCCCCATTACCTGAAAATTTATCATGGGAGAAACAGAATGCACGGTTCACTTTATATTATCTCAGCCCCTTCTGGTGCTGGAAAAACCTCTTTAGTTAATAAACTAATTGGCCTAGATAACCGTATTGTTGTCTCTACATCAAGTACAACTCGCCCCATTCGACCAGGTGAAGAAGATGGTGTTAACTACCACTTTTTAACTGTTGATGAGTTTGAGCAAAAAATTGAGCAGGATGACTTCCTTGAACACGCAAAGGTATTTGATAATTTTTACGGTACCTCTGCAAGCAGTGTTCAAAAACAGCTCGATACTGGAAAAGATGTTATTTTAGAAATTGATTGGCAAGGCGCTCAACAGGTTAGACAACTAATACCTGATGCAATTTCTATCTTTATTCTTCCGCCCTCTTTAGAGGAGTTAAACAAGCGTTTGCATGGCCGTGGTACGGATAGTGAAGAGATCATCGCACGCCGCATGACTGAAGCACAAAGTGAAATGTCTCACTACTGCGAATTTGACTACATTGTGATTAACAATGTTTTTGATGTTGCCTTACAAGAGTTGCACAGTATTTTCAGTGCGGGTCGATTGAACAAATCAAATCAACTACACACACATAGATTTTTATTTCAATCACTGATTGAATCTAACTAACACACAAATTAATATCCCCAAATATATTGCCATTTTAGGAGCAACGCATGCCAGGTTTTGAGATTTTTGATGAATCCGAAAAAGAACAAATTAATGAAGTCATGGAAAAAGGATTCACCTTCCGTTACAACTTTGACGGCATGCGAAATGACGTTTGGAAAGCACGTGAATTAGAGCAGATGATCTGTGAAACGACAGGTGCTAAACACACTCACCTAGTTTCTAGTGGTACTAACGCTTTAACCACTGCTTTAATGGCAGCTGGTATTGGTGCCGGTGATGAAGTTATCGTGCCACCATTTACTTTCGTTGCCAGTGTAGAAGCCATTGTATTTGCAGGGGCGATTCCTGTTTTTGCAGAGATCGATGAAACTCTAACGCTTTCTCCTGAAGGGGTTGAAGCAGTTATTACGCCTCGTACTAAAGCGATCAACTTTGTTCACATGTGTGGATCGATGGGGAAAATGGATGAGATCAAAGCGATCTGTGATAAGCACAATATTATTCTATTAGAAGATGCTTGTCAGGCAACGGGCGCGACTTACAAAGGTCAAGCATTAGGGACTATTGGTCAAGTCGGGTGTTTCTCATTTGATTCAGTAAAAACAGTTTCTTGTGGTGAAGGAGGAGCTGTGTTGACCAATGATGACACTATCTACAACAACACTCACATGTTCTCTGATCACGGTCATGACCATATCGGTATGGATCGTGGAGCAGAGAGCCACCCTATTATGGGGACTAACTTCCGTATCTCTGAGATGAATGCCGCAGTGGGTGTTGCTCAATGGAAGAAGCTACCGCGTATCTTAGAGACGCAGCGTAAAAATAAGAAAGCACTAAAAGATGCTTTAGCTCAGTACCCAGAAGTTACTTTCCGTGAACTACCAGATGAAGAGGGGGATAATGCAGGATTCTTAAGCATCTTCCTACCAACCGAAGAACGCGCGCGCGCAGTGGTTAAAGGCCTTGGCGATGAAGGTGTTCCAGCCGTTTTCTACTGGTATGGTAACAACTGGCACTATGTTAAAAACTGGACACACATTCATAATATGACGGCGCCTGCTAAACTGCCGATTCACCTAATTGAAGACCGTCCAGATTACACACAAATTAAGACACCAAAATCAGATGCAATCATCTGCCGTACAGTTTCTATGTTGATTCAACTATCATGGTCTGAAGAAGATATTCAGTCACGTATTGATGCATTTGCAAACGTATTTAACAAATAAGAATAACGATCAAGGAATCCTACTCAATGAAGTTTCGTAATTTTAAAACTGTCCCTAAGATGATTTTTGGTCGTGGCGCATTTGACCAGCTAGATGATGTCATTGCTGCAGAGCGTAAAGAAGTTGGTGATTTTGCCGTCTTTTTAGTCGATCAAGTTCATAAAGATAAACCATTAGGCCAGCGTGTTCCAGCCAATGACAACGATATGATTATTTGGTTAGACGTAACCGATGAGCCAAAAACAAAGTATGTTGATGCGCTTACCGTAGAAGTTCAAGCATTTGCTGCTAAAAACAACAATGGCAACAATCCTATCAGCGTAGTTGGTTTGGGTGGTGGTTCTGCTTTAGATTTAGGCAAAGCCGTTGCGCTTATGCTAACCAATGAAGGCGGATCAGCATCTTACCAAGGTTGGGATCTGATCAAGAACCCAGCGGTTCATCACATTGGTATTCCAACCATCTCTGGAACAGGTGCTGAAGCATCCCGTACCACCGTTTTAACGGGACCTGATAAGAAACTAGGTATGAACTCTGATTACACAGTTTATGACCAGATCATTATGGACCCAGACCTTTTGGAAGGTGTCCCTCGCGACCAGTGGTTCTACACGGGAATGGATTGCTACATTCACAATATTGAAGCCCTAAACGGGACTTACATCAATGAATTCGCACGTGCTTTCGGAGAGAAGTCTTTAGACCTCTGTAACCAAGTCTTTCTTGAAGATCACCCTGATTCAGATGAGAAGTTAATGATGGCTTCTTACATGGGTGGACAGAGTATCGCATATAGCCAAGTAGGTGCTTGTCACGCACTATCTTACGGTTTATCTTATGTAATGGGTTATCACCATGGTATTGGTAACTGTATCGCGTTTGATGCACTTGAAGACTTCTACCCTGAAGGTGTTAAGGTTTTCCGTGAGATGCTGAAAAAGCATAACATCACGCTGCCAAAAGGTATCACCAAAGACCTTTCAGAAGCAGATATGGATAAGATGATCCGTACCGCTTCTGGTCTAGCACCTCTTTGGGAGAATGTTTACGGGCCAAGCTGGAAAGAGAAAGTAACGCCAGAGCTTCTTCGCGAACTATACTCAAAAATGTAATTTTGGCTGCCTTGTTTAGCGCCTAGCTTCGTTGGGTATTCGGTTGTTGAGTCTCGCTCAACTCCTTCTCAGCCGTCTTGCTATGCATCTAAATGAGTTTGCCAAAACCTTTGTTAGCCTCTAATTGAATAGAGGCTGCAAACTTTTTATGAAAACCTTCTAATCTTTTTAGTTTATTTTTGTAAAAGGTTTAATAAACCACCCTACTCTTTACCTCTAACTTTTTTTCGGAAAGTGACTCTTATGAATACTTATGTTTTTATCCCTGCTCGTTATGGTTCTTCACGTTTACCTGGTAAACCGCTTAAGCTGATTGACGGTAAACCGATGATTCAGCATGTTTATGATCGCGTCTCTAAAGCACAAGGTTTAAAAGGAGTTTATATTGCGACCGATGATGATCGTATTAAAGAGGTGGTTGAGGCGTTTGGTGGCAAGGTGATTATGACCCCTGTTGAAGCTGCCTCTGGAACAGACCGTATCGCTGCCGCAGCAAATTCACTTGGTTTGAAAGACGGTGATTTGATTGTAAATGTACAAGGAGATCAACCTTTAGTACATCATGAGTCTATCGAAGATGTTATCTCACCGTTTGTCGCAGGCGATTATGATGGTAGCTTTGGCATGAGCACTTTGTCTTTCAAGATCGTTAATGAAGCAGAAATCACCAACCCAAAAGACGTCAAAATGGTCATGGATGTAAATGGTTTTGCACTGTACTTTTCACGTGCAACTGTGCCTCATGGCCGTGATTACTGGGATCACGATAGCTTTAAACATTTAGGTATCTACGCCTATACTAAAAGCTTTGTTGACACTTTTAATGCGTTACCCATGGGTAAACTTGAAGATATTGAAAAACTAGAGCAACTGCGCGCCCTAGAGTATGGTCATAAAATCAAAGTAGTTGAGAGTAAATGGGATTCACCAGAAGTCGATCTTCCAGGTGATATTGCGGTGATGGAAGCACTTATACAGGCTGGCCACTAAGGGCTTTATCACTCAAAATCTAAATGAACAGGGGGGGTATCGTTCCCCCCCCCCCTGCCCATTTAGTTTGATCCATTTTTAGGGAACAGTATGGTTTACCAACTACTCATAAGACTCTTAAGCCCTCTGATTTGGCTTTTAATCTTAATAGACTCCTTTAAAAAACAGGGTGGCCGCGTTTTTTTCTTACAGCGCCTAGGTTTGGAGTATCCCAAACTGCCAACCGTCTCTAAACGTATCTGGTTTCACTGTGCCTCTGTCGGAGAGGTTAAAGCTGCAGAACCCCTTATTCGAGCCTTAGAAGCTGAATATCACATTCTAATCACCACCAATACACCAACAGGTAAACAGCTTGTTGATAATCTTTTTGGCGACTCAGTACAGCACAGCTACCTTCCGCTAGACTGGCCTTTTGCTATTCGTCACTTTCTTGATAGCTGCTGTCCTACTGACTGCTGGATTTTAGAGACTGAAATCTGGCCAAACCTGTACCGACTCTGTCATCAACGTAATATAGATCTGCGCATACTCAATGCGCGTCTATCCCGTAAAACACTCAAAGCACCGAACTGGTTAAAGCAAAGCTATCAGCAGAGTTTACAAAAAGTGAATCAAATACTGGCTCGCTCTCAAGATGAAGCAGGTCGTTTTATCATACTGGGGGCAAAACCAGAAAATGTGCACGTATTGGGCAATCTTAAATATGCACAACTCGATCAAGTGCCACACAACCCCAACCCTATTGGCCGTGATTATATTCTGTTAGCCTCCTCACATGAAGATGAAGAACTACAGATGAGTAAACTTTGGTTAGCCCTCAATCGCCCAGAGCTCTTAGTCATCGTTCCGCGCCACCCAAAGCGCAGCGAAATGATTCAGAAACAGTTAATCACTTTAGACGCCTCATTAAGTGTCGCCAGCAAAGGCCAACAGCCAACTGAGCACAACTCAATCCATCTGGATGATCGTTTAGGCAAACTCATGCCACTGTTTGAGCATGCTAAACTGGTTATTATGGGCGGTAGCTTTGTCGCAAAAGGTGGTCACAATGCACTAGAACCAGCAGCATACCAAAGGGCGATTATCACTGGGCCTGATGTATCTGATTTTGAGACTGAGACCGCATTACTGTTGCAGAGCAGTGGCATTATTCAGTGCCAAAGTTATGAAGCTCTTAGCCAGAATATCTTACAGTTAATCAATGACTCGGAACTGAGAGCGACATTAGGCAAGAACGCCCTAGTTGCCATCCAGTCGCAAGCCGACACGCTGCAAAATTATTTGGATGCGCTATTAGACAGCAACACGAATAACAATCAATAGGCCAGCCCCTATATTTCTCAAAACTCCCATTTAAATTCATGTAGAATAGCTCCTTACCTTTAAATTTACTCAGGGAATACCTATGGCACGCGTAACTGTCGAAGATTGTTTAGATCAAGTAGAAAACCGTTTTGAGCTTGTAATTTTAGCCTCTAAACGCGCTCGTCAAATTGCAAATGGCGCTGAGCCAACTGTAGAAGTAGATAACGACAAGCCAACTGTCGTTGCTTTACGTGAGCTAGCTGCAAACAGCATAGATAAAGATGTTGTCATGGCTGATCCAAATACGCCTCCTTTCTTCACCTAAACTAGGCGTTATCTCTCCTCTATGCCCACCCCGAGCTCAATAGATAGCCTATTAGAAAAGGCCTCTAAATACCTTACGGAAGAACAAGTAAACCGTATTCAAACAGCCTATGAGTTTGGGGCTTTGGCACATCAAGGTCAAACCCGTAAATCGGGTGAAGACTATATCTGGCACCCTGTTGCCGTGGCTGAAATTCTAGCCGATATTCAACTCGATAAAGAAAGCCTAATCGCCGCCATCCTTCACGATGTGGTCGAAGATACCAAATACACTAAAGAAGATATTGCGGAACGTTTTGGCGAAAGCATCTCTGAAATTGTCGATGGTGTCACCAAGCTAGGTAAACTCGAGTTTGAAACCCCTCAAATAGCACAAGCTGAAAACTTTCGTAAAATGATTTTAGCGATGGCGCGTGATATTCGCGTCATTCTCATTAAATTAGCCGACCGTTTACACAACATGCGCACTTTAGGGGTGATGCGCCCAGCGAAGCAACGAAGAATTGCCCACGAAACGCTTGATATCTTTGCACCAATAGCGGGGCGTTTAGGGATCAATGCAATACGTATCGAGCTGGAAGACCTTGGTTTTAAAGCAATGTACCCTGTCAGATATGCCGTCTTAGAAGCAGCTGTCCGAAAAGCACGTGGGAATCGTAATGAGCTAATTGACCAGATCAGTGATACCATTCAAAATCGCCTAAATCAGGAAGGGATTGAGGGTCAAGTTGTCGGTCGTGAAAAACATCTCTATAGCCTCTATAAAAAGATGCGTAAAAAACATCAAAGCTTTGCAGATATTTTAGATATTTTCGCTTTTCGTATTACCGTCTCAACCGCAGATCAGTGCTACCGTACCTTAGGTTCAATACACTCTTTATATAAGCCTTTACCTGGCCGTTTTAAAGATTATATTGCCATTCCTAAATCAAATGGTTATCAGTCACTCCATACCTCTCTATTTGGCCCATTTGGAATGCATCTTGAAGTGCAAATTCGTGATACCACTATGCATGAAGTTTCTGAGCATGGTATTGCAGCACACTGGCAGTATAAACAGAGTGATGAGAAGCAAAATAACAGCAGCTCTTACGTCGATATGCGGGCACAGGAGTGGGTTAAAAACCTATTAGAGATTCAGCAGAGCGCGGGTAACTCACTCGACTTCTTAGAGAACGTAAAAATAGATCTCTTCCCAGATGTGATCTATGTTTTCACGCCTAAGGGTGAAATCATTACACTACCAAGAGGCGCAACACCCGTTGATTTTGCCTATGCAGTACACACCAATATTGGTCACTCTACGACTGCTTGTCGTATCGATAAAAAGCTCGTTCCACTGCGTACCAAACTTGAAACAGGTAAAACCATTCACATAATCAAAGGCAGTGATGCACAGCCTAACCCTGCTTGGTTAAACTTTGTAAATACAGCCAAAGCACGTTCACAAATTCGCCACTTTATGCGACACCAACAGACTGGCGATGCGATTAAACTCGGGCAAAAAATGCTGGTCAAATCACTGCGTAACTTCAATATGTCGTATAACGGCCTAAATGAAGATATGCGTGACCAGCTCATCAGCATGCTAAATATCAATTCTTGGGATGCACTACTGGAAGAGCTTGGCACGGGTAACCGTATGTCACAGCTTGTTGCCAAGCAGATTCACGATACGCTACTCGGCACGGGTGATATGGTGCCACCAAAGAACACTGAAGAAAATACACCTCTACCCATCTCTGGTACAGATGGCATGATGGTACACTTTGCGAACTGCTGCCACCCTCTTCCAGGGGATGATATTGCTGGTTTTATCAGTACTGAGAAAGGCTTAGTAATTCACCGCGAAGGCTGTCACAACATCAAGAGCATGAAAAACCAACCAGAGAAGTGCCTTGAAGTTCACTGGGAAGAGGGTGCTGAAGGCACCTACTTCACAGAGCTACAATTAGAGGCAAAGAATCAACGCGGCACCCTAGCCACTATCGCCAGTGAAATTGCCAAAATGAACACCGATATTGAGCGCGTTACCTCCGAAGATAAAGATGATACCTACAGTTTAATGAATTTTGTAATCAATGTCCGAGACCGCCGTCACCTTGCACAAGTCATGCGCCGCTTAAAACAGCTACCCATTGTCGAAAAAATTCACCGTTTATAATCCCCCCCTGCTCTATTACCCCTTGCGGGTACAAGCTTTTCAGACGAAAAAAAAATCTTTATAAAATGCCACTTTAGAAAAGAATCACCTGCTTTTCCACGCCTTTTTAGGCAGCTTCACTAAAGTTTGCTAGAATAAAAGCCATTCTAAATACCTGCTAAGGCCTCGCTTGTCTTAAGCTCACAAATAAAGGACATTCCCATGCGCGAAGTTATCTCTACCCCTAACGCTCCTCAAGCCATTGGCACTTACTCTCAAGCCGTTCGTATCGGCAATACCGTCTATCTTTCAGGTCAAATTGCCCTGATTCCAGAAACCATGGAGATGAAAGAGGGAGATATCTCTGAGCGTATCCACCAAGTCTTTAAAAATCTAACCGCGGTTTGTGAAGCCGCAGGTGGTTCACTGCAAGATATTGCAAAACTAAACATCTTCTTAACAGACCTAAGCCACTTCACAACCGTTAACGAAATTATGGCTGAGTACTTTGAGCAACCTTATCCTGCTCGTGCAGCCGTTGGGGTTAAAGAGCTACCAAAAGGTACTGACGTTGAGATGGATGGCGTTATGGCATTGTCTTCATACTAGCCAACACATAGCACTCAAAACTTACGGAGTCTTATCTTCGTAAGCCCCCCCTACCCAAAACCTGATGATTAATCATTTGGCTGTTTTTGCAACAACTTCAAAAGCCCTTCAGCGGCCTGTTTACCTTGCCCCATCACTCCCGTTAATAGATAGCCTCCTGTAGGTGCTTCCCAATCCAGCATCTCTCCAATACAGAATACACCAGGAAAATCCTTGAGCATTAGCTGTGAATCGAGGTTTGTAAACGCTAACCCCCCTGCAGTACTAATCGCCTCTTCAATGGGTCGGTAAGACTCTAATATTAATGGAAACTTTTTCAGAGTCTTCGCTACTAACTCAGGTTGTGTTAACAGCTCTTTTGCTAATACCTCTCTTAATAGAGATGCCTTAACACCAGCCAGCCCAAAGCGCTTCCAAAAGGCACTCAAACTCTGCTTACCTTGTTTACCACTCAGCTGTTGTATTAACTGACTTTCGCTACGATGCGGAAACAGATCCAAAGTGACCGTCAATGGAGGTTGCTGCTCAAATAACTCACGCAGATATTTAGAATAGGTATAGATTAAACTGCCCTCAACCCCATTTTGACTCACTAAGAGTTCACCCAGCTTAGATTGAGCTTTACCGTTAATGTCGGTAAAACTAAGAGTAATATTTTTTAGCGGACTACCTGAGAACTTCTCTTTAAACACCTTTGACCAAGCCACGTTAAAGCCCATATTCGCAGGTTTTAGCGGGGTAATTTTCAACCCTTTATCTGCCAATATCATTGTCCAAGCACCTGTTGAACCTAAGTGTGGCCAAGAAGCGCCCCCTAAAGCCAAAATCACCGCATCAAAAGAGTAGTCCTTAAGACCATCAGGCGTTTCAAATTGCCAAATATCCGCCTGCAATTCATCGGTCGTGTCACTCTTAGAGCCACCCTTCGACCAGCCCACCCAGCGATGTTTCATTTTAAACTGGGTACTGTTTGCTTTCAGTTGATGTAACCAAGCACGCAACAATGGTGCAGCTTTTTTATCCAGCGGATAGACTTTGCCAGAAGAACCCACAAAGGTTTTAAAGCCAAAGCTTTCTGCCCACTCTCGCATATCATTGGGGCTAAAGGCTTCTAGCGCTGGTTGTAAATAAGGCTGAGCTTCAAAATAATGACTCGCAAAGAGGCTAAAGTCTTCTGCATGCGTCAGGTTTAAACCCCCACGCCCCGCCTGTAAAAACTTACGTGCCGCAGAGGGCATTGCATCAAATACTGTCGGCGCATAACCCGCATCAGATAACACTTGTGCTGCCATCAAACCCGCAGGGCCAGCACCGATAATGGCAATCTTATGCGATAAGGCGTGTGACTGTTCAGGAGACATATATCCGATCCTTTGCGAGTTAAAATATTTGATGACACTTTTCACGAAAACCTATCACTAAACCATATCATCAAAGTGAATCAGCATAATCTACCACAACCGCCAACTACTGAGTAAAAGGCATCCCTTAAAAAGGTTTAAATGATTGCCGCCTTTTATCGCTATTTTTAAACGAGGAGCGCTCAGCTTTGTTAAAATTTAAACTTTCTTAATCTGTCCGTCGGAATGTTAGCACAACAATCTTTAACCGCCTTAAAAGGCGTTGGCCCAAAGCAAGTCGAAAAGCTCCATAAGTTGGGGCTTTTTGTCGTTGAAGACATGTTGTTTCACCTACCATTGCGCTATCAAGATAAAACTCGTTTAACTGATTTAGACAGCGTTCTTGTTGGCAGTGAATCCCTAATAGAGGGAGAGATCTTTTCACAAGCCCTGACTCGCGGTCGCCGTAATAGCCTATTAGTTAAAATCCAGTCACCTTCTGGTACCTTTTTAACCTTGAGATTTTTTCACTTTCACCACCGACAAGCACAGCAGTTTACCCGTGGTAAAAGTATTCGAGTCTTTGGAGAAGTACGCTCTGGCCCAAGTGGTTTAGAGATGGTGCATCCAAGTTATGAGTTTATTAACCCTGATCAACCTTCTGCTTTAGAAGAGACTCTCACCCCCACCTATCCCACCACAGAGGGGTTGGGGCAAGCTTCGATCTTAAAGCTCATTAAGCAGGCTATAGTGTTGCTAAAACAGTACCCGCTGACTGAGTTACTGCCGCAAGCCTTATTGGATAGCCTACAGCTACCCCTGCTCAATCAAGCTCTGCTTACTTTGCATGAACCACAGCCAACGGATGATTTACAGCAGATCAAAGCTTTTAAGCACCCTGCACAACAGCGCTTGATAATCGAAGAGCTAATCAATCAACAAGCAACTATGCAGCAGATGCGCTCCCAAGAGCAACAGCGTTTTGCCCCTGCGTTTCCTACCAGTCAAACCAGTAATGCACTGTTGGCGAGCCTACCGTTTGAACTCACTGGTGCACAGCAAAAAGTACTCAAAGAGATTCAATTTGATTTAACCCAACCACACCCAATGCAACGATTGGTACAAGGGGATGTAGGTTCAGGTAAAACCATTATCGCTGCCCTAGCCGCTATTCAAGCAGCTGATGCGGGTTATCAAGTGGCAGTGATGGCGCCCACAGAGATTCTAGCCGAGCAGCATCTTCATGCCTTTAAAGAGTGGTTAGATCCATTAGATATTCCCGTCGCTTGGCTCAATGGCCGCATGAAAGCGGCTGAGAAACGGTTTATGATGGTACAAATAGACAGCGGTGCTGCCAAAGTCATTATTGGTACCCACGCCCTCTTTCAAGAGGCCGTCACCTTTCACAAACTCGGATTAGCCGTCATCGATGAACAACACCGTTTTGGCGTGCATCAACGTTTGGCACTACACGAAAAAAATAATCTAAAAGATGTTCATACACATCAGTTGATTATGACCGCCACCCCCATTCCTCGTACACTGGCGATGACCGCTTACGGAGATTTAGACCTCTCCATTATTGATGAACTCCCCCCTGGGCGAAAGCCGATAGAGACGGCCGTTTTAAGTAATGAGAAACGCTTTGAAGTGATGGAACACCTTTATATCAAGTGTAAACAAGGGATACAAGCTTACTGGGTCTGCCCACTGATTGAGGAGTCCGAGCTACTGCATGCACAAGCCGCCGAGGTCACCGCCACGCAGTTTAGTGACCACTATCCTGATCTACGAGTAGGGCTGATTCATGGGCGCTTAAAAGGTGATCAGAAAGCCCTAGTGATGAACGCTTTTAAAAATCACGAACTTGATCTGTTAGTCGCCACCACCGTGATTGAGGTTGGCGTCAATGTACCTAATGCCAGTCTAATGATTATCGAAAATGCCGAGCGTTTGGGCCTAGCACAACTCCATCAGCTTCGTGGGCGTGTTGGGCGGGGTGATCTACAAAGTCACTGTGTATTGCTCTACCAAGCACCACTCTCTTTAACAGGTAAAACACGCTTAAATATTATGCGCGAGACTACCGATGGCTTTAGAATTGCCGAAGAAGATCTAAAAATCCGTGGCCCAGGTGAGATCCTTGGCACCAAACAAACAGGTGGCCTAGAGTTTAGAATTGCCGACCTAAAACGCGATGCCGAATGGATACCCGTTGCTCAAAAATGGGCTAGAATAATGATTACCCAACATGCCGACCTAGTTCAAGGACTGCAAGATCGTTGGACAGGTCAAAAAATAGATTATCAACACGCCTAACCTAACACCATTTATAAAATCATAAAGAGACCCACTATGTCAGCAGCGGACAGACTGTCTAAAATCAAAGGCCTACTCAAAGAGAAAGCCCAACACGCCGTCAAAGCCCGCCCGCTATTCTGGAAACCTGCTGGCTTGATTCGTCGTATCAGCCCATCAAAAAAAGTCCAAGACTGGTTAAGCACTAAAGGCTCTCTGACCGCTAAATTACGTCTACTCTGCCCTGATTTAGAAGTGGTCATTCTCTCAGAGCAGTTAGAGTTACCGCTAGTCAATGAAACTCAGTCTTTGAATTTAGGGGCTAATGAAAAGGTATGGGTACGTTGTGTGGTGTTAAAAGGCAAAGGCGCTAACTGGGTCTATGCAAGAACCGTCATTCCAAATTTCGATGACACCAATCCATGGGCGCATTTACAGAAGTTAGGCAATAAGCCGTTGGGTGAAGTGCTGTTTCAAGACAAAAGCATCAAACGCACCCCCTTTACCTTCGCTACGCAGAGCTTAGATACATGGCCATATTTAGCTAAGCATCTGGGTGAGAGCCAAGCAAAAAACAAAGGCTACGCAAGACGTTCTGTCTTCACCCAAAAGGGTGCTCCTTTGCTTTTGACTGAGGTTTTTTTACCTGGATTGGTGGAAGAGTAAAACTATCTCATAAAGAGTATTTTTCACATTTAACAAAAGTTATTAATTCTATAGGATCAAAAATGGCTCACTTTCTAAGAGATCAAAAAGTTGAAAACATTACTATTACAGAAGAATTGGTAACCCAAGTAAGCAATATTTTAGAAACTAAAATAGAGCTCATGAATAAAGAGAATGATGCAGCAAAAAAAATGCTTATTAGTTACATCATAAGATTTGATAATAAAGGATATCGAGTATTTACCCTTGAAGATTTATTACATCATTTCCATCAAGGAAGCAAAATAGACCGAATTATATTTTCCCTCGAAAGCTCTGAAAGCATTACAAGTTCAAGAGCAATTGGCGCATTTATAGAGCTCAGACTAGATTCAATAGAACCAAATAGCAGTAATTTAACAGTTACTTCAGATGAGAATGACTGGGTTGATGCTTCATTTTCCTCCATACATGATGTTTTGATAAACTTTAAAAATAGAAGCTATATCTTTCGTAGTAATTGGATGCATTTTTCCATTCAAATTGTTGGAGTGATATTTGGATTTTTATTGAGCTTATGGGCCGCTGTAAAAATTTCACCAAATATAAATATCGAAAATTCATTAATTATTAGTTTCTTATTTGTCATCCTAATTTTTTCAAATTCATGGACGTATATTAGCCAGAAAATAAATGACTTAGTCCATACAACATTTCCAAGCTTACAATTCATTCGTCCAAACAAAGACAAGACTCATTGGTTAATGCAAACAATTATTGGTGGAATAATTGTTGCCTTTACCCTTTATCTACTAGGAAGTGGGTTTTCATATATTGGCGAAGTTATTGGCGGATTAATTAATACCGATTTATCAAAATAAAACTCAACACTAGATATTAAATTAAAGCTATTAAATCGTTCCCTTGCCATGCGAGGGAGTGTATTCTGCTTAACTTACTTCTGATAAGCGTTGAGAGGCCTTTTTGATCTTCGTAGTTCTTCTGTAATTACACCTAATGGCCTCACGTGACTTTTTATCACTGCATAAAAAGTAACCAAAAAAGCAGCCCTGGTCGTTCAATCGGCATTCCCTAAACTCATTCACTGAAATTTGCCAACTCGCTCCGCTCAAACAGTGCAAATTTTTAACCGTTCATTTCATTAAGGGAATTGCACGATCTCTCTTTAAGGGTAGAGGGTGTTTGTTGATACTTCCGTATGCCAAACGATATCAAAACAGTGCTGTTTTTTTCAGTTCAATATTTTGAGCAGGGGGGGGGTAAGCTTATAACAAATACTATATTAAGGCAGAGCGCCACGGGTCCCCTCCTGAAAGAGAGCGCACTTTCACTTAACGAAGAGGGCGTTAAAACATTTTTACTGTCTGAGCGTAAGCGAGTTGAAAAATGTTAGTAATCGAGTTTAGTGAAATCGCTTACGTCAGAAGGGTGCCCTTTTTGTGGTTACTATTTTTGGGCAAGCAAAAATAGTCACGGGAAGCCTATCGTTAAGAATTAAAGAAGAAACATTGAGTTTGAAAGGCTTCTCAACTCGCATCAGACTAGATGTAAAAAACAAACCTCAATCAAAAGTGTAACCCATGTATCTGCAATAATCTGTTACCTATGTATGTGAACAAAACCAATATAACTAAACTGCTTTTTATATTAAACTCAATCAACCCAACTCAAAGCACTAAACACAATGAATACCATCGAAATCAGCCCCATCAACCAAGCCCAATACCACGAACTTTCAATCATGGTGGGTGAGCTGCTGACTGAGATTATGAATGTCATTGATGAGAAGGTATTCAATTATGATCAGGCAGCAACTGAGCTACGCGCTAAAGAGTTAATTGAGAATGGTAAGTATTGGGTCTTTATCGCAACGGATAGCAGCAACCAAAATGCAATTGGTTTTATCTCTTTATATGAAAGCTATGCACTTTATGCAGAAGGGGCTTATGGAGCCATTCCTGAACTCTATGTTCGGCCTGGTTGCCGCTCACAAAACATTGGACAACAACTGTTAAAACAGGCGTTTATGTTTGCAGCAGAGAAAGGCTGGAAACGACTAGAGGTAACAACACCCCCGCTGCCAGCATTTGATAAAACCCTTAACTTCTATCAAACAAATCATTTTGAAATCGCAGGTGGTCGAAAGTTAAAGATTGATATCGTTTAATAACAATTTGTACACAATGTCCAATTTAGATAAAATGATAAGAACAGCCCTTTTGACCATCAAGTTTAGCTTGTTTGCTCTTAAGGAGACAAGCCACCTTCGGGTGGCTTTGTCATTTATAGTGACTTGAAACACTCCAAAATAAGCTATTTAATACTAATAACCACAAAGCCCCTACAAACAGAGGGAAATATACGTATACTACTACTTGAATTTATTCTTAGAAAATTTTGAGCTGCACTATGTATCGTTTGTTGGCTGTTTTAATTTTGATAAATATGATGTCGGGTTGTTCCTCTAGCGAGGTTAAGCCGATCACAAGCCCTGCGCAGATCCTTGGATGCCAATTTGATCTAATCCCTAGCCCTACTTATGTGATAAACCCAAACAGCCAACACAATATTTTTAGCTACTTTTTTTATGATCCTGCTCGACACCAGAACCAATTTGAATCACACCAGTATCAACACTTGGTTGAGCAACCTTTTAAAGTACTTAAAACGGGAGTGAGTAGCTATGAGACCTTAGCGATGAGAAAACCCTCTCTTGCAAAAGCACGAATGGTTAACGAGGACTATCTCGGTAAGATCTACCAACGAGATCGCTCGCTCTCGACTCAAGTTATCACTCAGAACTGTCATATCTATTATGCGAGTGGCAACAAGTTTGATAAATCATCCCTAAAAAAGAACCTACTTAAGGTTGATGACTCTCCTCTCAGTGACCGTGATCTACTGGCTTTTTTAGGAGAAGAAGCTCTATTAGAAAAACCTTTCACGGCTAAGAGAACCTTTAATGCCAAAGAGAATATCTGGCGTTTAGATGGCCCAAGCTATCAGGGAGTTTTACTGCAAGGGATTATCGATGCTGAAACTAAGCAGATACACAATATACGACTGCTAGCCAAGCTGCACTTTAAGGGGCTATGGGGAGATATTAGATCTGTGACCGATCAAGATGGCAAACCACTACAGCTAAACCACATATCAATGGTTGAACACTGCCCACTTAAGTTGACCCAGTGTATTCTAACCGAGACAGTAGAAATTTCACTGAATAAGCCTTTATTAGAGACGTATACGGAGGGGCTTGAGATTCACTTTTACGGTGCTAAACAAAAAAGCATTGAGGTGCCTACTCAGATGATTGTGACTTTTTTAGAAGATTTACAACAGATCGATTTGCTCAAGGCATCAAATTCACCCCCTTAAAGTTACTAGCAATTCAGAGTTATTAGGCAATAAAAAACCCGCTTAAAACGGGTCTATAAAATTTAGTAAAACGGATCATGCTTAATAGGCGACCACTATGCCTAAAGCACCTGATTGCACAGTATCACTAGTGGCAACACCCGCAGTTATGCCAAATCCATTATTAAAGTAATACCTTCCGCCAATCTGGCTACTACTATTACCCGTTCTCGACAGATGATAGTAACCATTTAACTCTACCATCTGAGTGACTAAAGTTCTAAAACCAACATATAAAGTCTCTGATACAGAACTGACTGAAGTAGACATGCCCCCAGCAGATAAGCCCTGACTCCCTGTTGACAGATAACCTCCAGCAACAAGATCGGTACTTTCTGCAATACGTAGCTGTGCACCCATCCCCAAGGCTGTGCCATTTACTTTCATCTCAAGAGCATCGATAGTGCCACTCCCTGTAGCATAACGAGCCGTGATAAAAATCTGCTCTCTAATCGGAAAGGTAGCACCAATACCAAAGGCATTTAGTGTTCCTGTTGAACCTGTAATACTCACCGCTTCACTGCCTAGAGTAAACTCCTGATAAGAGAACGGACTGGCTTGAGCACTTATTGATAAAGCTGATAAGATTGATAGGACTACAATAGAGAAGAGTCTTTTGAACATGGCCATAATCCTTATAAATAGTTGCTACAAATAATAGCACCTTTGATGGTTTTTTAAACTAGATTCTTCTTTTAAACCCTTATTTATAAAAACAATACGCAGACATAAATCCTGCTTACTTTTTAGAGGTTTAAGGGTAAAATACCCGCCCATTAACTCTACTTGTAATAGTAAAGGCCAAACCCTATGCCCACGATCAGCTGCCCACAATGTCAAGCTAGCTTAAAAAGCTCTGAAAAAAAATGCCCTGAATGTGGTACTGCCTTGGTGGTATTTAATGGTCAAGAGTGGTCGTCAATGAGCTCAGGACAGAAGATGAACATCTATGGTGTTTTCACTTTTATGAGTACTCTAATCTCCTGGATGATTGTCTCAGCAGTCTCTTGGATGGTTGGTGACTTTACCTTACAAGCGGTGCCTGCTGATGTTGCCTATTATGGTTCTATTGTGGTGGTGGCAGCGGGTATCTATGCCGCAACCATGAAAGCTTTCAGAAGAGGCGATATGAATCAGTAAAACTGATTTAGTCACTCTTGGAGACTTTTTAGCCAAATTAATGCCCTCTTTCTGCTGATTGAAATCAATTGGTGAATTCAACATTGAAGTGCAACAGTCTTGGTTTTAAAGAAGACTTCGTAAGGTGTTCTGAAATTTAAACATTTTCTTGGTCGATGATTTAATTTTTCAACCACTTCTTGAATTCTAGCATCACTGATCTCGTGAAAGTTGCAACCTTTGGGAAAATAACGTCGTAATAAACCGTTTGTATTTTCATTCAGCCCACGCTGCCATGGTGAGTAAGGGTCTGCAAAATAGACTTTGCTATCTGTAGCTTGCTCGAGTTTTTTAAATCGTGCAAACTCACTTCCATTATCTACTGTAAATGTGTTGATATGTTTCGGGTTGAAACCTTCAAACAGAGCAATGCTAACTGACATAAAAGTATCAGATGTTTTGTTGGCTAATTTTCCAGCAACCAAGTAACGACTCTTTCTTTCAACGTGCGTTGCTAAAGCGCCTTTTGATTTAGCACCCTCTACTGAATCACTTTCCCAGTCACCGATACGTACCTTATCAGCAACAATCTTTGGTCTTTCAGATATTGAGATACGCCCTTCAAATAACCGACGTCTAAGACTTCGACGTTGCTTTCTTCGGTTCTTATGATGCCGAACTAAGCTCTTATATAAGCTGCCGCCATTTAGGGCATCTTGGAATATCCATTGATAGATAGCCTCATGACTAACACGCATTTTCATTGATCTAAAATCACGCTTTAAACGTCCTGAAATTAGTTCAGGAGAAATGCCTTCTTGGATGTATTTAGTGACAAGGTTATATAGCTTAGGATTAGACTTTCGTTTACCTGATCTACTGGCAGACTTTCGCTTGTCACAATAGCCTTGCGCCCAGTCATACCAATATGGACTGAGCTTTCCTTTGTTACGTCTTAGCTCTCGGCTAATCGTACTAGGTGATCTATTTAGGCGTTTTGCTATTAGACGAATAGAGTAACTGGCGCAATACATATGAGCTATACAATAGCGTTCATTTCGGGTTAAATGGACATAAGGCATCGTAGGATCTCCTGATTATTAAATTGTGGTAATTTAAATTTATCAGTTTCTTACGTTGTCTGCTTTATTCCCTTCTGTTGCACTTCTAATTTGAATTCACCATTTTATATTTTGAATAGGGGGGGGATATTACCTTCCCTCTTGCTCTAGTGCCCCTTGAGGCTACAAAATGGTTCAACCAACTTATTCTTTTTATACAAAGTTATCCACAGGCTGTTTTTAGCTTATTGATTACAAATACTTTGTTAAATCCTCTCTTTTAGGTTGCTAAGCCTTGATTTAACGGGCTTTCATGCCCAAATACCCCTATATTTTGTATTGAAAGACCTATAATATTTGAATAAATACGTATTAGCTTATACACACTTAAAGTATGTATGCCATTTTTACCTATTCTAGAGACAACCTGGAGAAAAAAATGAAACTATGTGCACTGGTCATTGGCCACAAAAAAACCTCACCTGGCGCATCCAATAAAGCCAGCGCTTTAAGTGAGTTTGAGTTTAACGATGCGCTTGCTCAGCAAATTGAGGAGTCGGCTGGTACTGTACACGTACAACGTGTTTATCGCCGAACTTATAATAGCCTTCCTGAAGATCTTAACCAGCTTGCACCGGACTTTATTATTAGCCTGCACTGCAATGCGTTTAATGAGCAGGCCTCTGGTACAGAGACCCTCTACTATCATAGATCTGTTAAGGGTAAGTTGATTGCGGAGATTTTGAATAACAACCTAGTAGATGCTCTAGGCTTAAAAGACAGAGGAATCAAACCTAAGTCAGCTGAAGATCGTGGCGGATTTCTATTAAAAACCACCCAGGCACCTTGCATAATCGCTGAGCCATTTTTTATTGATAATGATACTGACTTGGCAACTGCAGAAAGCAATCGTAATCAGTTAGTGCAAGCCTATATATCCAGCATTGAAACCATTGCTGAAGTTATTTAACTGGGCGCACGTTAAGGTCAAGTCACCACTACGGCTCTTGTAGTTACTTTTAGACAGTTCTAATCATTTAAATTTAATCAGCTGCTCTTTGCTGTAGTCTCAATATTAGGCAGAAACTCACGTTTAAGTATGCTAAGTTATGCTGCTTTATAGACTGCCAAAAGATAACATCACTATGGAACAATTAAGAGAGATTGTGCTCTGCTCAGAGAGTAAAAGAGGCAGACAGTTTGATATCTTTATTCAGATATTGATCATTATCTCTCTGATTGCCTTCTCCATTGAAACCCTGCCTGATCTATCGCCAGAGCTTTATCGACTACTACGAGGTATTGAGATCTTTGTTGTAGTGGTGTTCACTATTGAGTATATTTTACGCATTGTCTTAACGGATAAAAAACTCACCTATATCTTTAGCTTTTATGGCTTAATTGATCTACTGTCTATTCTGCCTTTTTACCTCACCACAACAGTCAGCTTACAAGCCTTAAAGATGCTGCGTTTACTCAGATTGTTACGTATTTTGAAGTTAGTGAGATATAACCAGGCTTTAGTTAGAATCAGCCGAGCAATCTATCTAGTAAAAGAGGAGTTAATGCTCTTTAGCATTGTTACCCTAATGCTACTCTACCTCTCTGCGATGGGCATTTACCACTTTGAACACGTTGCACAACCTGAAAACTTCAGATCTATTTTTGATAGTTTATGGTGGTCTGTCGTCACTTTAACCACCGTTGGTTATGGTGATATCTACCCTGTTACTGATGGTGGCCGAATCTTTACTTTCTTTATGTTAATGCTTGGTTTGGGAATTGTAGCGATCCCGACAGGAATTATTGCCTCTGCACTATCAAGTGTACGCAATAGTGAAGAGCATGAGATGGTCTGTAAGCAAGCGGATAATAAAAGTACACCCGAGTAAATTAAACAATAATCTATCACTTATCAGTGGCATCTAAAAATAATAAACATTAGGCTCTTCTCCACTTTATTGAGTAAAAAAGGACGTTAGGTTTCATCTAATCTATTGAAATATAGAGCCTCTTACCTGTTTATATACAGCAGGTCATTATGAGCACTAACCTCCCAACAAATATTTTCTCTCTCAAAGGCCAGCTAGTCAATAAAATAGAAGATGATGAAGGAGCCTGTACATCAACAGGTATTAATATGGCAATGCACAGTATTAAGACAGGAGAAGCCTATTAGGGCCACTGTATTATGCCGATTAAAGATAGTGATACAAATATGGCGAAGTGCCTTGAAACTGTCACAGAGATGTGACCGATGTGTACCACTTTGTCTAAGCTGGCAACCTATCAATCTAAATACTTAGTCGCTTTAGCGAAAATCTGTATTGATGTTTGTAAAGACTACCAGAAAGAGTGTAAGAAAATTGCTTCTTAATCCCTCTCTTCACTCATCACAGCCCTATACTAATCTTGCCTATTACAGGGTATCAAACTTATCTTTGAAGGGGCGATAAGCCTAGCCTCTTTGATGCAAATTGAAGTGTATAAATTGAGTATAAGGCTTGCCATTGATGAAATACCGTCGATAAATAGACCTAGCGCAATTATTTTGCCATTAGTTCTGTAAACAGGTATTAATAAGCTCAGCTGAAAAACAATCTTCAACGCAGTGTCTGTATAATAAACTCAACTCATTAAGATGCCTCAAACAGTCAAAAGGAATTGTATCGCATGAAAAAATTATTACTTCTATTAGCCCTCGTCCCAACACTTGGTTCTGCCAGTAATATTGGCCCAATTAAAACCGCTTTAACTAAGTTTCAGCCACTTACGGTTACTGATAATGCGGGAGATCTTCAAGTAATTACTGAGCAAGCAACAGTGAACAATACGCTCTATCGTAAGATAGTGACTCAAGGTATCTGTATTCCATTACATAAAAGTAATATTTTAAAAGGCATTAAAACAATCACTGTTTTAAATAAACTTAAAAACCAAGGTTATGTTTTTAAAGGTGGTAAAAAAGAGTGTGCTGAGATGGCCGCGATTAACTCTCAAGTTTCAGAGATATTTTTAATGCGTCACTCTAATGAGATTAAGCAGCCAGAAAAAGCTAAGTAAGCCTCTCTTTAGAATAAAAAAGTAAGCCAATCGTTTAGTGTTGGCTTAGTTACCCCCCTCCTGCTTTTATGCCCTTTAGGGTACAATTCTGAGCAAACTCACCAAAACCATACGAAACGCCTCTTATTAATCAATTCTGTACCTCTTTAAAAGAAGTATAAATGGTGATTTAACCACCGTGATCCAAAAGAACAAATTAAACTTTTAAATCAATGGGTTAGAAAGGATCTTAACTAGTTATCTAGGACAACCCCTAAAATTACTTAAAAAATAGTGGCTCTTCAGGTACACTAATTTAACAAGAAAACTGAATATAAAGCACTCGCTATCAATGTCATAAGAATCTTATCACCTTGACAGCATTTGAATAAAACCTCTCACATTCTTTTACAGGAGACCTCATGTCGGACTCAAAATTTAGACTTATTACACGAAGTGACTTTGACGGACTTGTTTGTGCCGTTCTTTTTAAAGAGCTTGATATGATCGATTCTATTAAGTTTGTCCACCCTAAAGACATGCAGGATAATATTGTTGAGATCAGTGAAAGTGACATCACGACCAACCTACCCTATGTAGAAGGTTGTCACCTCTCTTTTGATCACCACTTAAGTGAAAGTATTCGTAATAATGAAATGAAAAATCATATTATTGATATTGAAGCCCCCTCGGCTGCGCGTGTTGTTTATGACTATTATGGTGGAAAAGAAGCTTTTCCAAGAGTTGGCGATGACCTAATGGAAGCAGTAGATAAAGCGGATGCTGCTCAATTTAGTCGTGATGAAATCCTCAGCCCTAAAGGCTGGCCACTACTTAACTTTTTAATGGATGCTCGTACTGGCTTAGGTCGTTTTCGAGAGTTTAAGATATCTAATTACCAGTTAATGATGGAGCTGATCGATTACTGCCGAGACCATACCATTGATGAAATTTTAGCCTTACCCGATGTAAAAGAACGTGTTGATCTCTATTTTAATTATGAACGTGATGCTAAGAAGCAGTTAAACCGTTGCACTCGACTGTATAAAAATCTCGCTGTCATAGACTTTAAAGACGAAGAGATTATCTATCCCATTAATCGCTTTACCATCTATGCAATGTATCCTGAAATTAATATCTCAATACATGTCTTATGGGGACTAAAAAAGCAAAATACCGTCTATGCTATTGGTAAATCTATTCTAGATCGCTCTTCAAAAACTAATGTTGGTGAGCTCTGCCTTAAGTATGGTGGTGGTGGACATATCGCAGCAGGGACCTGCCAAATTGATAACAATAATACTGCTGTCTTAGTGGATTTAATTTCAAAAATTAATAACGATGGCTAATACCTCCTTGCGAAAAACCTTTTTTATGCACAAAAAATAGGACTTAAAAAAAGAAGCTAACAACTCAAACTTCATATTGAATGCTTCTTGTAAATTACTGGCTATTCTGTAGAATCAACGGTCAAATTTTTAAAACTATTTATTAGATTTTGGAGCTAAAAAGGTGATTATGTTAAGAATTAAATCGTTGTTATCAGTTGTGGCTTTAAGCCTTTGCGTATCATCTGTCGCATTGGCAAAAACACAACTAGAGTTGGGAACCGAGCAGTATAACAATGAGGACTACACTGGCGCCTATAAAACCTTAATTGAAGTCGCTAAGGAAGATGATGCCGATGCTCAATTTGTTGTAGGCCACATGCTGTTATTTGGTCTTGGTGTTGAAAAAGCAACAACATCTGCCTATGACTGGCTTAAGAAATCTGCCGAAGCAGGCAACCCTAATGCTCAAAGTTACATGGGTAATCTGTATATCATCGGTGAGCTAGTTCCACAAAGTGATAATGAAGCTGCCAAGTGGTTTACTGCTGCTGCCAATGGCGGCATTGCGGAGTCTCAAAATGATCTTGCACACATGTATATGGAAGGCCGAGGTGTTGAGAAATCAATGGAGAAAGCCGTTGAGTGGTTTACAAAATCTGCTGAACAGCAGTTTACCGAAGCACAGCTAAGTCTTGGGCTTATTTATGAGCAAGGCCTTAGTGTGAAACAGGATTACACTAAAGCAGGCGAGCTATACAGGTTAGCGGCTGAAGAGGGTTCTCCACAAGGTATGCATAATTTAGGTCTATTAATGTACTACGGTAATGGTTTTGAGAAAAATAGTGAGAAGGCCTGTGGTTTCTTTACCATGGCTGCGAAGATGGGCTTTCAAGACTCTGTTGATAATCTAAATATTTTGATTCAAAAAGGCATCTGTAAAAAAGTCCCGATGCCAAATCATAAAAAGAGTTTAGTTGATCCAAACTTCAACCAAGTAGCACCACTGAATAACAGCCTTTAATGATCTCATAGTTACTGACTGTACAAAATTTTGTGCAGTTAATAACTGCTACCCTTAGTAGTCAAAACAATTTATGATTATTTAACCCCAAACAAAGCAGGGAAAATATGAAAAAACTCCTAACTGCCACTATCATTGCGCTTTCATTAAGTGCTTGCAGCACCTATCAACCAGAAATTGTTCAAACAGGCCCCGATAGCTATTTTATTCTTAAACAAGCTGAAGGCTTCCCTGGTGTAGACGTTTTAAAAGGGGATGTGACCAAACAAGCTTCTGGTTACTGTAAATCCATTAATAAAAAGCTACATATCCTTTCTGTACATGAAACTCGTCCACCTTATAGTGTAGGAAATAGACCACGTGGTGAGATCAAATTTAAGTGCCTGTGAGTCATCAATACTGCAAAAATACAGTATAAAAAAAGGGGCTTAAAAGCCCCTTTTTTTTACTACCTAGTTCACCTATCAACGCTGACTATCAGAATAGAACATCATTTCCAGCATGATTAGAATACTCGCCTCAACCTTTTTAAAGTTATCCTCAACACGTAACTTTAGTCTTGGCTCCACCTCAATAAATAGCCAGTCCTTATGGAGACGTTCTCTGACATTAATACCTGTTGTTATCTCAGTCTGTCTAATAGGCCCTCCTAGACTATCATCCCACTGCCAGTAGGCATAGTAGGCAACCACACGATCTGAATTAACCGTATTAAATGCAATTAACTTTTGATTGAGCTCTAAGTACTCTCCACCAATCCACCATAATCCTGAAGTTTGACTTCTTAATAGAGTAGAGCCATTTAAATCATAGTCAAAAACCTGCTGTAGATCCCAAGAGACACCTTTACGTCCCTCCCAAAACAGGCGCTGGGTCTGCTGACTAACAAGCTGAGAGAATAGTTTAGTACTGTGCCTACCCTTTAGGCGCACAAAAGGGTCTAATACCGTAAGACTAGATAAGTTAACCCCAAAATCTAGCTTACCAGTTATGTTATTCTGGGATAAAAGGTCATAGAAGAGACCGATAGAACCCACATCATTTTCAACACTTGCCGCTCTGCCTGTTGCAACTGTAGAACCTCGAGTCGTCGAGATGTTCTCATTAGAGTCATCCATAGATTGCTGGTATGAGGCCATAAATAACTTCCAACGATGATTGGTTCTTGGTAGATCTAACTGTGCACTAAACTGTATGTTAGTATCAATATCTCCATTCTCATAGAATCGAACAGGAAACCTGACTTTTAACTGACTGCCACGGTGTATCAAATCCTCATTATCATCACCAAAGAAAAGATCTATTCTCTCGCCAGCAGAGTAAATATATTCACCAAACGTGCGCTGTGTATCCTCTAGAATTCCTAGTGAACCCTCTAAAAAACTTCCACCATCTGATGCAGGGTCATCACATAGAACACAGTAGGTGTCAGTATTTCCTATCGCATTAGTGCTGAAGATAGCTAACCAACAGAGTAGTGTAAAGTTTATAATATTATGGGCTTGCTGCTGCACGCGAAACGCATCCTTTGTTGTTTAAAGTGACTACCTAAAACTACTGACTTAGCATACTAAACTTATTAAACTATGACCAATCAAATTAATCAAATTCAAGCCACCTACAATACCTTTGAAGACCGTATTCGTTTAACGATTAAAACGCATAGCGATCAAGTATTTGTTGCTTGGTTAACACGGCGTTATCTAGGTATACTCTTGCCAGTTCTTCACGGCCAGCACCCAATCAGTGGTGAAAGTTTTTTTGATGAGAAAAGCGTATTGAGCCAACAAGCCGAGCAAGAGAAGAGTCAACTAGATAGGGATATGCAGCAGCCCTTCGAAAAACCAGAGCAGCCAATATATCCTCTGGGTGAGCAACCACTGCTATTAACACAAATTACATTTTCAGAAATGGACACTGTCAATGCACAGTTTATCCTAGCACCTGAGATAGACGATGGCTTTCAGTTGCCCTTTAATCCTAGCTTACTCGCCTCACTCCTAAAGGTATTAGCTCAAGCGTTGAAAGCTGCCAACTGGCAATTAGAGATCAATACCATCTTAGAGATGCCGCCTGAAGTACGCCTACAGTAGGTTACTGTACCCCCCCTGCTCAAAATATCTGACTTTATTTTATGCTGTAATCTATCGCAATACCAAGCAAAATAATAAAACCAATCCAGTGGTTTTGTAAGAATACCTTAAACGCCAAGCCTGCTTTATTAGCGGCTAAACGTTTTAAGTCATAGACAAACCATAGGCCGACAATAAGTAGACTTAGGTGATAACTTAGACCTAAGTTAAATAGACTACCACTCCATAAAAGCAGTGCCAGCATAATCACTTGGAATAGTCCGATCCAAAGAACCAACCTATCTCCAAAGAGTATCGCAGTCGATTTCACCCCAATCCTTAAATCATCTTTCATGTCACCTACGGCATAGGCCGTGTCATAGATTAGAGACCAAACCAAGGTTGCCACAAACAAGGGCCATAACTGCCAAGGAATCTCATTATGTACAGCCGCAAATGCCATTGGAATCGCCCAAGCAAATGCAGCACCCAAGAATGCCTGAGGCCAATAAGTATGACGTTTCATAAAAGGGTATAGAGCGGCTAGGAAAATAGCTACAAAAGAGAGCATGACCGTTAGAGAGTTAAGGGTAAGAACCAATATAAAAGCACTCAAACAGAGTACAGAAAAAAAGAAGAGCGCTTGCTTACCTGATATAAGACCTGTTGCAAGTGGCCTTTGACTGGTACGTTCAACATGACCATCAAAATTACGATCAGCATAGTCATTAATAACACAACCTGCCGAACGCATTAATATCGCCCCAAGTACAAACACAATCAGCAAAGGAGTGGATGGAACCCCCTCTGATGAAATCCATAAAGCCCAAAGAGCTGGCCAAAGAACTAAATAGATACCCACAGGACGGTCAATGCGAGTTAAGGCGATATAGGCGCTGACTTTAGTCATTGAGAAGCCTAATCATATCCTCAATGTCACTGAATACAACGGAGCTTATTTGTAATAGCGCTACTTCACTATCTTGTTTATTCGTGTAACGCAAAATAACAGTACTTTCCGCTTTCTGCCAAAAGATCTCGTAACCCCAGCCAACAAGGTGAGTTTGGCCGGCATCCTGATGTGTAATCAGCCAATCATTAGATAACATCTGTAATTTAAATTTTTCAGTTAGTACAGGGTTAAGCTGCAAATGTTGCATTGAACTACTCACCACTCTTACTACTTTTTAGTGGGCTTTGCCCAACCTTTTAGGGTCATCTGCTTAGCACGACTTAATGTTAGCTCATTAGCGGGTGCATCTTTAGTAATGGTTGATCCAGCACCAATCGTTGCACCACTTTCGACAGTGACAGGAGCAACAAGCTGCGTATCAGAACCAACAAAGACATTATCACCAATAATTGTTTGAAATTTATTAACACCATCGTAGTTACAGGTAATACTACCAGCACCAATATTAACATTGGATCCCATTTGTGTATCACCGATATAGCTCAAATGATTAACTTTAGAACCAGTGCCAATAATGGCCTTCTTTGTCTCAACAAAGTTACCAATTTTAACGTCTGATGAGAGGATTGTTCCTGGGCGTATTCTTGCATAAGGGCCTATTACACAGAACTCACCAACAGTACAGTCTTCAAGATGACTAAAAGGGTGAACTACCGTGTTAGCAGCAATAACAACATTTTTTAGAACACAGTTCGCTCCAATGACTACATTTTCACCTAAAGTAACCTTACCCTCAAAAATAACATTAACATCAATTTCGACATCTTGTGCGGAGTTAACCTGACCTCTAATATCAATACGATTAGCATCAATCAAAGTCACACCCTCAACCATCAGTTTGTTGGTCTGCATGTGCTGGTAAAGTCGTTCTAAAGCTTGTAACTGGATTTTATCATTAACGCCTAAGACCTCAATTTCATCTTCTGGCTGAGTTGTTTGTACTCTGAAGCCATCAGCAACTGCCATTGAAATAATATCAGTTAGATAATACTCGGCTTGGGCATTGGTATTGTCCAGAGCTGCAAGCCAGGACTTTAAATGATGGCCTTTAACCGCCATAATACCTGTATTAACTTCCTTAATATTAAGCTGTTCAGCAGTCGCATCCTTTTGCTCTACAATTGCCTGAACAAAACCATGTTGCTCTCGTACAATGCGACCATAGCCGGTTGAATTAGCTAATGTGATCGTTAGCAAGGCCAAAGGGTTTTTATCATCAATCATTGATAACAAATCTTGTAATGTCGTCAGGGAGGTTAGTGGTACATCACCATAAAGTATTAAGACGGTGTCATCATTAGAGTAAAAGCTGTTAGCTTGGACGACGGCATGGCCAGTACCAAGCTGCTGCTCTTGCATAGCAAAAGCCAAATTACTACCAGAAACTTTTGATTTAACCAGCTCAGAACCATGCCCAATAACAGTTATGATCTCTTTACAATGAAGCTCCTGAGCCGTATCGATAACATGTTGTAAAAGTGCTTTCTGTGCAAGAGGCTGTAAAACCTTAGGTAATTTAGAGCGCATACGAGTACCCTTACCCGCAGCTAAAATGACAACTTTAAGAGACATAAACTTTCCTGTACGATACAAATAAATTAGTATCAGCCCACGGACTGAGTAGATTAAATAGATTCAATTAAATAATACTTTTAAAAATAAACAGACTATCCTGACTATTTGTTTTTAAAAATATTAGATAAAAAAAAAGCGCCCTAGGGCGCTTTTTTAAAAAGGAGTAACGTTTAAGCCATCCCAGTCTTTTGCAAACGATCTCTAAGCTTAGTGATCGCCTGAATTTGAGCAACAGCTTCGGCAAGTTCAACTTGCGCACGAGCGATATCTGTTTCAGATTTCGCATTATCCATTGCTTCTTCAGCCCGTTGCTTAGCTTCAATCGCTTGAGCTTCATCTAAATCATCCGCACGAACTGCAGTATCACCAAGGATAGTTACAATTGAAGGTTGAATTTCGATAATGCCGCCACTAACGTAGAAGTGATCTTCTTCGTCGCCGCTAACCACACGTACTGTGCCAGGTCTTAATTGGCTTAAAAACTGGGTATGGTGAGGCATAATACCTACCTCACCATCGGCAGCCTGTGCAAAAAGCATCTCTGCTTTACCAGAAAAGATTTCTCCTTCTGCACTAACAATATCTACTTGCATTGAGACTGCCATAATGGATTACCCTTTATACTTTTTAGATTTCTCTAGAACTTCGTCAATGTCACCAGCATACATAAATGCCTGCTCTGCAACATCATCAAGTTCACCAGAGATGATCATCTTGAAACCACGAATAGTTTCTTTTAATGGAACATAACGACCATCTTCACCAGTGAATACTTTCGCAACGAAGTAAGGCTGAGAGAAGAAACGCTGCATCTTACGCGCACGTGCTACAAGATTACGGTCTTCCTCTGAAAGCTCGTCCATACCTAAGATTGCGATAATATCTTTAAGTTCTTTATAACGCTGAAGCGCCTGCTGAACACCACGAGCTACTTCATAGTGCTCTTGACCAACTACTAGTGGATCAAGCTGACGAGAAGTTGAATCTAGAGGATCGATTGCAGGATAAATTCCTGTTTCAGCGATCGCACGGTTCAATACTACTGTCGCATCTAAGTGAGCGAATGTTGTTGCAGGAGCTGGATCTGTTAAATCATCCGCAGGTACGTATACCGCTTGGATAGATGTGATAGAACCAGTCTTGGTAGAAGTGATACGCTCCTGAACCTGACCCATCTCCTGAGTCAACGTTGGCTGATAACCTACCGCAGAAGGAAGACGTCCTAAAAGTGCAGAAACCTCTGTACCCGCTAGAGTATAACGATAGATGTTATCTACGAAGAATAAGATATCACGACCTTCATCACGGAAGTACTCTGCCATTGTCAAACCAGTCAAGGCAACACGTAAACGGTTTCCTGGAGGCTCGTTCATCTGACCGTAAACTAGAGCAACTTTATCAAGTACTCCAGACTCTTCCATTTCATAATAGAAATCGTTACCTTCACGAGTACGCTCACCTACACCAGCAAATACTGAGTAACCAGAGTGTTCCATCGCGATGTTACGAATTAATTCCATCATGTTAACTGTTTTACCTACACCAGCACCACCGAATAAACCTACTTTACCACCCTTAGCGAATGGGCAAATTAGATCGATGATTTTGACACCAGTCTCAAGAAGCTCTTGAGATGCCGCTAGCTCGTCAAACGCTGGAGCTGAACGGTGAATTACACTTGTAGCCTCAGCTTCGACTGGGCCCGCATTATCAATTGCGTTACCAAGTACGTCGAAGATGCGACCTAGTGTTGCTTTACCAACAGGAACTGCAATTGCAGAACCAGTATTGCTAACAGCCATTCCACGCTTCAAACCATCAGATGAACCCATTGCGATTGTACGCACTTTGTTATCACCGATTTGCTGCTGTACTTCAAGAGTTAGTCCCTCTCCATCAACAGTTAACGCATCATAAATATTTGGTAAATCAGCACCTTTAAACTCGACGTCGATTACCGCGCCGATGATTTGTACTATTTGTCCACTCATATCTTTAACCTTTTATTGAAACTTTCAAACTTATACAGCTGCAGTACCAGCAACAATTTCTGAAATTTCAGCAGTGATCGCAGCCTGACGTGCCTTGTTATAAGACAGTTTCAGCTCATCGATCATATCACCCGCATTATCAGTTGCAGATTTCATTGCAACCATACGAGCACCCTGTTCACATGATGCGTTTTCAACAACGGCACCAAACACAGTCGCTTCAATATAGCGACGCATTAATAAATCTAATGCAGTCTTAGCGTCAGGTTCATATAAATAATCCCAACGAGAATTGTCACTTTTTTCCGGCGCTTCTAAAGGAACTAGTTTATTTACAACAGGATCTTGTGTCATTGTATTCACAAATTCATTCGAAGCTAAATGCACTTCGTCAAGTTCACCTGCATCAAACTTGTCTAAAACAACTTTGATTGTACCTACTAGGTCCTCAATGTGAGGTGAATCACCCAAATCAGAAACAGTCGCGACAACATTCCCACCAAAACTGCGGAAGAATGTTTGTGCTTTGTTACCAACTAGGGCAAGTTCAACCTCAACACCTTGATCTTTCCACGCTGAAAGCTGAGGTAAGATTTTACGGAATAAGTTTGAGTTTAAACCACCACATAGACCTCGATCAGAAGAGATCACAACTAACCCAACACGCTTAACAGACTCACGCACTTGAGTATAAGGATGCTTATACTCAGGATGCGCTCCAGCAACGTGAGAGATTACTCTCTTCACTTTATCGACGTATGGTTTTGTCGCTTCCATGCGGGCCTGAGCCTTACGCATTTTAGACGCCGCAACCATTTCCATGGCTTTAGTGATTTTTCTGGTATTTGTTACGGAGCTAATTTTAGCTCGTATTTCTTTACTACCGCCTGCCATGGCCTACTCCTTGATTAGTAAACGCCGTTAGCCTTAAACGCTTCTACGCAAGCTTTAACATCACTAATGATATCTTTAGTCCAGTCACCCTTAACATTAATTAGGGCAGCTAGATCAGCGTTAGCAGAGTTTAAGTGAGCGTGTAGAGCAGCTTCAAAGTCTAGGACTTTATCAACGTCTACGTCGTCTAAATAACCTTCGTTTGCCGCGTACAAAGAGATAGCCATTTCAGCAATCGATAATGGAGAGAATTGCTTCTGCTTCATTAACTCAGTTACACGTTTACCACGCTCTAACTGACCTTTAGTCGCCGCATCTAAATCAGAAGCAAACTGTGCGAAAGCCGCAAGTTCACGATACTGAGCAAGATCAAGACGAATACCACCACCAAGCTTTTTAATCGCTTTGGTCTGAGCGGCACCACCAACACGTGATACAGAAAGACCAGCGTTTACAGCAGGACGGATACCTTGAGTAAATAAGCTTGTTTCTAAGAAGATCTGACCATCCGTAATCGATATTACGTTAGTTGGTACGAAAGCAGATACATCACCAGCCTGAGTTTCGATAATAGGAAGCGCAGTCAAAGAACCTGTCTTACCTTTTACTTCACCATTTGTGAACTTCTCAACATAGTCAGCACTTACACGAGCAGCACGCTCAAGTAAACGAGAGTGAAGATAGAAGATATCACCAGGGAATGCTTCACGACCAGGAGGACGACGAAGTAACAAAGAGATCTGACGGTATGACTGAGCTTGCTTAGTCAAATCATCATAAATGATCAATGCATCTTCACCACGATCGCGATAATACTCACCCATAGCACAACCAGCAAATGCTGCTAGATACTGAAGGGCAGCAGGATCTGAAGCGTTAGCTGCTACGATAACAGTGTTATCCATAGCGCCATACTCTTCCAGCTTACGAGCAACGTTTGCTACTGTAGAAGCTTTTTGACCCATAGCTACATAAATACATTTAACACCAGTATTTTTCTGCGAAATAATCGCATCGATAGCAATAGCCGTTTTACCAGTCTGACGATCTCCGATGATCAACTCACGTTGTCCACGTCCTACAGGAATCATAGAGTCGATAGACTTGATACCTGTCATCATTGGCTCATCAACAGATTGACGATCGATAACACCAGGAGCGATACGCTCGATTGGTGAAGTTAAAGTAGTATTGATAGGACCTTTGCCGTCTACTGGACGCCCTAAAGCGTCAACAACACGACCGTTCATTTCTGGACCTACTGGTACTTCTAAAATGCGACCAGTACAAGTTACTTTGTCACCTTCAGAAATATGCTCATATTCACTTAGTACAACAACACCAACGGAATCTGTCTCTAAGTTTAGAGCCATACCGAAAGTGTTCTCGTCGAACTGAACCATCTCACCATACATTACGTCTGAGACACCGTGAACTAGTGCGATACCATCTGCGATGCTAACTACTGTTCCTTCGCTGCCAGACTCAGCTGCACCGTCAAAACCCTTAATACGGTCTTTGATTAGGTTGCTGATTTCAGAGGCATTCAATTGCATGTTTGTTCCTCTCCATTATTGGGCGATTGCTGCGCCAAGTTTGTTAAGTTGTGATACTGCTGAACCATCAATAGCCCAGTCACCCACTTTAATCTTAATTCCGCCGACTAATGAAGAATCTTCTTCATAAGTAATTTCTACTTCGGCATCAAACTTAGCATTTAAAGCAGCACTTAATATTTTCTTCTGCTCGACAGTCGCTTCACGCGCTGATATTACAGTTGCTCGTACACGTTTTTCAGCTTCTGCCTTTAAAGTTTCAAAAACTTCAGCAACATCTGAAAGCGCTAACAAACGTTTGTTATCAGCCATAGCTACAAGAAGGTTTTTACCTTCAGCAGTCAGGTTTGAACCCATCACATCAGTGAATACTGCAACAAGATTAGCTGCTGAGTATTTAGGATTCTTAATCATAGCTTCCATGGCTTCATCTTTAGCGATTGTAGCTAGGTTTGCTAGTTCTTCTGACCATGTAGCTAGGTTTTGCTTTTCCGAAGAAAGAGCAAAAACGGCTTCTGCGTAAGGTCGTGCAATTGTCATTAATTGTGCCATAGAGTTTATCCTTAGATTGATTTAACCAAGGTTTCAAGCATGTCGTTATGTGTTGCAGCATCAATTTCTTTTCCAAGAATCTTCTCTGCACCAGAAACCGCAATTGAAGCCACTTCTTTACGAAGTTCCTCTCTTGCACGACTTACTTCTTGCTCTATTTCTGCTTGGGCTGAAGCTTTAATACGGTCAGCTTCTTCGGTAGCTTTTACTTTCGCATCTTCTACGATTTCAGAACCACGCTTTTCAGCTTGACTAAGTATATTTTGAGCTTGAGATTTAACGTCTTTAAGAACGTCTTTAGCTTTTTGTTCAGCCAACTCAAGTTCATGCTTACCTTTCTCAGCGGCTGAAAGTCCATCAGAAATCTTTTTCTGACGATCTTCCATTAACTTAGAAAGTGGGCCCCACAGCACTTTGTTCACAAACCAGATTAATGCAATAAATGCGATCATCTGGATGAGAAGCGTTGCGTTAATATTCACAGTGGTTACCTCGCCATTCGTTATTAGTTAATTTGTACAGTTGCTTAGGATTATGCACCTAAAGCAGCAGTCATTGCACCAACGAATGGGTTAGCAAATAAGAACCACATTGCGAATGCTAGGATGATGAATGGGAATGACTCCATCAAACCAGCGAAGATGAACATGTTAGTCATTAATGCTGGACGCATTTCTGGCTGACGTGCAATACCTTCAAGAGTTTTAGAACAGATAAGACCCCAACCAATAGCTGAACCCAGTCCAGCAGCAGCCAAAATTACACCTACACCAATCGCAGTTGCAGCATAGATATCAGCAATCATAGTAGCAGTTACTTCCATCGATTTTCTCCAAAGTTTAAAGTTAAAAAAAGTAAAGTTAAAAAAGCTTTTTGCCTAGTAATGAAACAGTAGCAGGTGCGCTTAAACCCTTTTGATGAGCTAGCAAGCTAGCCCATCTATTCTGAAATTGTTACTTAGGAACCTAGTGACCTTCGTCGTGAGCCATTCCCAGGTAAACAATCGTTAACACCATAAAGATGAAGGCTTGCAGAGTGATTACCAATAAATGGAAGATCAACCATGCTAAATCCAATACAATTTGTAATGGAGCCCAGAATAGAGCAGCGGCACCCACTGCTAATGTTCCACCGATCAAAGCGATCAATAGGAATACGAGTTCCCCTGCGAATAGGTTACCGAATAAACGCAGAGCAAGAGATAGAGGCTTAGAAATTTCTTCAATGAATGTCATTACGATATTCACAGGTACAAAAAACTTTCCAAACGGGTGGAAAAGGAACATTTTAGTAAAGCCCCATAATCCTTTAATTTTAATACTGTAGAAAATAATCAGTGCAAATACAACCAATGCCATCGCTAGAGTCGTGTTCAAATCTGTTGTAGGTACTATCTTCAAGTATGCGTGAGAATCACCAGTAATGATTTGAAACAGAACAGGGAATAGATCAACTGGGATCATATCCATAAAGTTCATTAACCAAACCCAAATGAAGATTGTTAGAGCTAAAGGAGCAATAAGTGGATTATGTCCAGGGAATGCATCTCTTACATTTGTTGATACGAAATCTAAAATAGACTCAACAAAATTCTGAAACCCACCAGGTCTTCCTGTTTCTAACTGTTTACCTAGGCGCATGGCCGTAAAAATAATCAACGCACCAAGCAAAAAACTCACTGCAATAGTGTCTAGGTTAAGCGCCCAAAACGTCATTTGCCCTTTTTCAATTGCTTCTGCTGCATCCGCAGTCAGAGCTAATTGATTATTAGTCAAGTGATGTTGAATATACTCGACTGTTCCCATCTTTTCAGCACTCAATGGTCTACTCCTTAATCAGTTAAACGTCTTTTGCCTTTCAGATTGAAAAGCTGTCCAAGTTGCATTAACACAAACGTTAACACCACTGGAAAAGCTTGACTCTCGTCTAGGTTAGACAACCCTAAAACAAATAGCACAGCCAATAGGACAAACCTAATCACTGCACTCATATATAAAATTAGTATTCCAGCCTTTGGATCTTCTTCTGCTTGTTGACTTGCCTTACCAAAGGTAAAACTCAACATCAGCACATTCATCATTCCAACGAAGAAGCCATAACTAGCTCCAGCAGCCTGACCTAAGAAGGCATAGACTACAACAGAGACCAGACCTATTAAGATCTGGATTTTGTACACATTATCCAGTTTTTTGATCATCACTTTTCTCTGGAGTTCCGGTGTTATCTAACCTTTTAGTTAGATGTACTACTTTTTGCATACCACCAACAAAGCCTAATACACCACATGCAAGAAAAAATATTGGCATCGTACCTAACAAATAGTCAATAAAATACCCAACAAGAAATCCAGCAATAACAGTTGATGTAAAAATTGAGCCTGCACTAATCAATAAAAAATTAGCTGCTGGACTTGGTGCCTCAGCCTTTTTTGGATCAATCCTATACTTTTCCGACTCATTCATGTAGCGGCAAACCCCGTAATGATACTTTCAACTTGAAGCAAGTTCAAGCTAAATGGGCGCCCATGATAATATTTTATAAGGCTAAAAGCCAGACCCTAATTTTCAAAACTGCGCTTTTTTCCATATTATTTTCTCAGACCACAACATAGTGCGACCAAAGCTATTAATAACACTATATACAAGACATTATAAATAGTTATTCTGAAACAACTTATAGACTATTTCCTATATTTAGCATCAAAATTCTTGATCTAACTTTCTATTCTGAACCTTAAAATAGATCCATTAAGCGATTAAGTTCTTCTATATTTTTATAGCTGATCTCAATCTTACCTTGACCCGTTGCCTGGTGATTTATTTTTACTTTCGCACTTATCTTTTTTGCAAGTATTCCCTGCTTTTCCATCACAGCATCAATATTCGGAATGGCATTACGCCTTGCTTTGCTCATTAACTGCTTAGGCACAAGCTTCTGCTGTACAGCCTCTTCCATTTCACGTACTGACCAGCCTTTATCAATTGCTTTTTTAGATAACTCTTTCTGAGTACCCTCAGGTAAACTTATAATTGCTCTAGCATGCCCCATGCTAATCAGACCATCATGAAGTGCCGTCTGAATACTTTTTGGTAATTTAAGAAGGCGTAATAAGTTCGATACTGATGCACGGGATCTACCTACTGCATCTGCAACTGCTTGCTGAGTCAGGTCAAACTCTTTCAATAGACGCTTTAAACCGATCGCTGTCTCAATAGGATTTAGGTCTTCACGCTGTATATTTTCTACTAGTGCCATTGCTAGGGTTGCTTGACTATCTGCTTGACGAATGACAACGGACACCTTATCTAAGCCCGCTAATTTTGACGCACGCCAACGACGCTCACCCGCAATAATTTCAAATCTATCTGTCCCTACAGGACGTACAATAATTGGCTGTACCAATCCCTGCACCTTAATTGAGTCTGATAGCTCAAGTAAAGACTCTTCCTCAAATTGCTGTCTAGGCTGATACTGTCCTGGCTGCAATTGATCAATGTCTATCTTCTCAATTCGCATATCAGCATTACTATTATCTGACTTCTGCTTTGCGCCAATCATTGCATGAATGCCGAGCTTTCCCATACCTGAGCGTTTTTTAGCCACGTGTTTTCCTACCTTTGACAGTTTGTTCTAACTTTAGATTTGAGTTTTACGAATCCACTCGTTGCCTAGCGCCAAATATGCGATAGCACCGTTTGAAGCGGGATCATAATCAATAATTGACTCACCATGACTTGGTGCTTCTGCTAAACGGACATTCCTAGGAATAATAGTCTGCAATACCTTCATTCCAAAATGCTTAACCAACTCATCAGAAACATCGTTTGCCAAATTATTACGACGATCATGCATGGTTCTTAGTAGACCATCCACGTGTAGATCCGGGTTTAACTGATCCCGTATGGTATCAATGGTCCCCATCAGCGCAGACAAACCTTCTAGTGCAAAATACTCACACTGAACAGGTACGATAATCCCGTCCGCAGCGGTCAGTGCATTCAGGGTCAGCATATTTAAGGTTGGAGGACAATCTATAACGATGGCATCATATTGATTACGGATTTTTTTTAGTGCTTTTTTAAGTCGCTTAGGCCCCATATCTTCTTCAAGCAAGGCAACTTCAGCAGCGGTTAAATCGCCATTAGCAGGCAGAAGATCTATGGTAGCTTGTCCAATATTTAAGATAGCAGCTTTGGCTTTAATTTCACCAATCAATACTTCAAATATGGATGCATTCAACTCGTCTTTATCTACCCCTACAGAAACGGTTGCATTTCCTTGTGGGTCAAGATCAATCAGCAAAACTTTTTTACCTAAACGCCCTAAAGCACACGCTAAATTGACACTCGTCGTGGTTTTACCCACCCCGCCTTTTTGATTGGCAATTGCAACTACTCTTCCCACAAAACGTCCTTAGACTTAGAGGTTAAATTTATTTAATGACTTTCAACAGCATTCTGTCGGCACCTAGCCCTGGTACATTTAATTCAATGGCCTCTTGAATCCGAACTTTGCCAGGCAGAGCAGATAAATCTTCAAACTCTTTCTGCGCCTTCATTGCCCACCAAATACCATGATCGGCAATCAAATGATCGGTCCAGTGCAGCATATCAGCCATTGAGGCAAAAGCACGGGAGATGACACTGTCATACACAAGTGCTGGATTATAATTTTCTACACGCTCATGAATGACTTTAGAGTTTGCTAAACCTAACTCCGCTTTAGCCTGAATCAAGAATCGTGTTTTTTTACTATTACTATCCAGAAGATCAATTTGTCTCTCTGGGAACATAATCGCTAACGGAATCCCTGGTACACCACCACCCGTGCCAACATCAATAATTCGCTGACCAGTGATGTACGGTACAACTGCCAAACTGTCCAAAAGATGTTTAACCAGCATCTCTTTTGGATCACGTATTGCTGTTAGGTTGTAAACCTTATTCCACTTTTGTAGCAAGGTCAAATATTGAATCAATTGTTCGACCTGATGCTCCGTTGCCTTGATTGATAGCTCTGCCAATCCAGCTTCGAGCTGTGGCTGTAAGGTGCTTAATGTCATATATAACCTGAAATAGATAAATTTGCCTTTATTAAGGCTTTAATTGCAATTTTTTTGTATTAATCTGGAACCGAACTTATACCCTTACCACCGTTGGATCGTGCTTTTTTTATGGCGATCAATAGAATAGAGATAGCTGCTGGTGTTATACCCTGAATACGACTTGCCATACCCAAATTAGTAGGCTTATGGTCTCTAATTTTTTGTTTCACTTCATTTGATAATCCAGAGATAATGTCTAAATCCAGATCATCAGGAATAACGACTGCTTCAGATCGTTTAATTTTATCAATCTGCTGAATCTGACGATCAATATAACCTGAATATTTAGCTTCTATCTCAATCTGGTCTACGACCATGGGATCATCAATAGCATCACCAAACACATTCAACTGAGCCAAAGCCGCATAAGCAACCTTAGGGCGCTTTAGAAGGTCAAAAAGTGTTTGTTCCTTGCTTAGGGGCAACTCCATTAATACTTCAGCTTGTTTAGCATCTTCATGCGATGGATAGATCCAGGTCTCTTTTAAGCGTGAAACTTCTTTTTCAAGTGTCTCTAGCTTTGATTGATAGGCACTCCAACGCACATCATCAATCAAACCCATTTCTCGGGCAATTGGTGTTAGACGCTGATCTGCATTATCTTCACGTAACATCAGACGGTACTCTGCTCGTGACGTAAACATGCGATAAGGCTCAGTCGTACCCATAGTCACGAGATCATCAACCAAAACACCTAAATAGGCTTCATCTCGACGTGGATACCACTGCTCTTTATCCTGAGCACGACGTGCTGCATTGATCCCTGCTAAAAGCCCCTGTGCTGCTGCTTCTTCATAACCCGTCGTACCGTTGATCTGCCCTGCAAAGTACAATCCTGTAATTGCTTCCGTTTCAAGAGTAGGTTTTAGGCCACGAGGGTCAAAATAATCATATTCTATTGCATAGCCAGGGCGCATAATTTTGGCATTTTCTAACCCTTGCATTGACTGAACAATCTTGACCTGTGTTTCATAAGGCAGACTTGTAGAGATACCATTAGGATATAACTCATTGGTCGTCAAACCTTCTGGCTCAATAAACACTTGATGCTTATCTTTGTCAGCAAAACGCATCACCTTATCTTCGATAGATGGACAATAACGAGGCCCAACACTATCAATTTCACCCTGATCTGAATACATAGGTGACTGACCAAGCGAAGCCATAATCACATCGTGCGTTTTGCTATTGGTATAGGTAATGTAACAAGGTACTTGCTGCGGATGCATGGATGCCTTGCCCATATACGAGAACACAGGTACAGGATCATCACCAGGCTGAATTTGCATTACCGAAAAATCAACTGTTCTGGCATCAATTCTAGGCGGTGTACCCGTTTTTAACCTGCCAACTGGGAGCGACAACTCACGCAGTTTTTCGGCCAACTTATTTGCTGGCTCATCTCCTGCACGACCCCCTTCATAATTATGCAGGCCGATATGAATACGACCTGCTAAGAAAGTGCCAACTGTGAGAACAACTTGATGGGCGTAGAACTTAAGCCCCATTTTAGTTTCAACACCCCGTACGGTATTGCCCTCTAAAATCACATCATCTACTGGCTGCTGAAAAATAGTTAGGTTATCTTGATTTTCTAAACGTGTAAGAATTGCTTGGCGATACAATACACGATCTGCTTGAGCTCGGGTCGCTCTTACAGCTGGGCCTTTAGATGCATTCAAAGTTCTAAACTGAATACCTGCTTCATCAATAGCAATGGCCATGACACCACCTAAAGCATCAATCTCCTTAACTAAATGGCCTTTACCAATTCCACCAATCGCTGGGTTACAAGACATTTGACCAAGGGTATCAATATTATGAGTGAGCAAAATGGTATTCAAGCCCATTCTTGCCGATGCTAGTGCCGCTTCTGTACCCGCGTGTCCACCACCAACAATAATGACATCATATGTAGAATCTTGTGTGCTCATTGATAACCTTTAAGTTAAACGCCATTTTGCAAAGTACCTTACAGTACAAGCTATTATTAAATTGGGCGATATTTTACCATAAGTACCGATTAGTGTAGTGGCATCACTCATGAACAAAGATGAATTGACATGACATTAGAAATGCCCCCCTGAGCCCACATATCAGTCATACAAAATCAACAGCAGAAATTGAGCAGGGGGGGGTATTATATGAATATGTCATCTAGCCGTTGTGAGTCATCTGACTAACTTGTCGAATTCTTTCTGCAGGACGATACAACTGCTCCAAAAGATAAACTTGTAAGCTTTCAGGATACTCAAGCTGCTCTAGCGCAACCTGCATACACTTTAACCAAGCATCTCTGTCATGCTCATCAATTAAGATATGCGCATGAGCCATTGGAATATTAATACCACCATATTTATCAGAGTATATCTGCGGCCCCCCCATCCAACCAGATAGAAAGTAAACTAACTTATCACGGGAAACTGTTAAGTCTGGATTATGCATACCTCGAATCTTCTCCGCTTGAGGCAGCTGTTCCATGGCATCATAAAAATGGTCAACCAAACGAATCAAACCATCATGCCCACCAACCGCCTGGTAAGTCCCATCCCCAAACCCATAAGGCTGGATATCTATAGAATCAGTCATCTTTTGTATACTCCATTATTATTTCTACTGTCTCAATGTACGTGAGATATCAAACTCATCTTCAAAATTAGAACGGTATGGATTTATATCCAATCCACCTCTACGGACATAACGCGCGTAAACGGTCAAATTATCGGGCTTACACTGCGACATAATATCAGTGAATATGCGTTCAACACACTGTTCATGGAATTCATTGTGCTCCCTAAAAGAGATCAAGTACTTTAGTAAACCTTCCTTATTAATCTCTAATCCATCATAAGAGATAACAACAGACCCCCAATCAGGCTGCCCCGTTACTAGGCAGTTAGATTTCAAGAGATGACTATTAACAGTTTCAGTGACATACTCAGCAGACTTGTCCACAGTAAGCAGTGAGTTATTGACCGAATAATTAGTCACTTCGATATCAAGATCATCAAGATTAGTTCCCGCTAAACTACCAAGAAGTGTTTCTTGCTCATCTAAAGAACGTATTTGTACATCGACATCAGCACCAGAAACTTCTGTTAGATCCTTAACCATGAGTGCTTCAACTTCTTCCTGAGAGTCAAAGCGTGTACCATTAAATGAATTCAAATACAGTTTAAATGACTTAGACTCCACCAGATTAGGTGAGTCTACTTGAAAGGCGAACTCCGCAATCACGGCAATGGGCTTACCCTTGGTGTTCAGCCATGAAATTTCAAATCCAGTCCATATATCCAAACCAGAAAAAGGTAATGCAGAAGCATCAATACCTAATTCATCTCTTTTCTGTTGACGCAGAATAGGAAACAACAACGAAGAGTCGTACTGTGAACAGTAGGGAGTTGATTTACCTAGTAGGCTATCTGAAGCAGCGCCCAGTGTAGCGGAGTGAGACATTACAAAGAATCCTTAAATATAAACTAGTAACATACAAAACACAGTAATGTCTTTGCAGTTGATAACTAGAATTAAAAAATAAAATTAATGGCTAGTAGTGTACGTTAAACTAGAGGCAAAAAAAAAGCCCGCACAAGCATTAGCTATGTACGGGCTTTTTAGAATATAAGCTTGGCAATGACCTACTCTCACATGGGACCTCCCACACTACCATCGGCGCTAAGACGTTTCACTACTGAGTTCGGAATGGGATCAGGTGGTTCCATCTCGCTATTGTCACCAAGCAATTTGGTACTAAAAGTCGAATCAGATTAATAAATCATCAACTCTCAATGTTTTGTTCTTTCGGCGCTTATTATAAATAATAAACGCCTCTTTGCAATAGATCTCGTTACTTTTTATATAGGATATATATCGATACACTCAAGGTATATCATCACAAACTTTTAGTTGTGTACTCAAAAGTTACTTTTGAGTTGTATAGTTAAGCCTCACGGGTAATTAGTACAAGTTAGCTTCAAACATTACTGCTCTTCCACACCTTGCCTATCAACGTCATAGTCTCTAACGGCCCTTCAGAAGACTTAAAGTCTAGGGAAATCTAATCTTGGGACTGGTTTCCCGCTTAGATGCTTTCAGCGGTTATCCATTCCGAACGTAGCTACCGGGCAATGCTATTGGCATAACAACCCGAACACCAGCGGTTCGTCCACTCCGGTCCTCTCGTACTAGGAGCAGCCTCCCTCAAATTTCCAACGCCCACGGCAGATAGGGACCGAACTGTCTCACGACGTTCTAAACCCAGCTCGCGTACCACTTTAAATGGCGAACAGCCATACCCTTGGGACCGACTTCAGCCCCAGGATGTGATGAGCCGACATCGAGGTGCCAAACACCGCCGTCGATATGAACTCTTGGGCGGTATCAGCCTGTTATCCCCGGAGTACCTTTTATCCGTTGAGCGATGGCCCTTCCACACAGAACCACCGGATCACTAGAACCTGCTTTCGCACCTGCTCGACGTGTCAGTCTCGCAGTCAAGCACCCTTTTACTCTTGCGCTCATTGCACGATGTCCGACCGTGCTGAGGGTACCTTCGCGCTCCTCCGTTACTCTTTAGGAGGAGACCGCCCCAGTCAAACTACCCACCATACACTGTCCCTGACCAGGATTCACTGGCCCAGGTTAGAACCTCAATAATATCAGGGTGGTATTTCAAGATTGGCTCCACCACAACTAGCGTCATGGTTTCATAGCCTCCCACCTATCCTACACAGATAGTATCAAAGTCCAGTGCAAAGCTGTAGTAAAGGTTCACGGGGTCTTTCCGTCTAGCCGCGGGTACGCAGCATCTTAACTGCGATTTCAATTTCGCTGAGTCTCGGGTGGAGACAGTGTGGCCATCATTACGCCATTCGTGCAGGTCGGAACTTACCCGACAAGGAATTTCGCTACCTTAGGACCGTTATAGTTACGGCCGCCGTTTACCGGGGCTTCGATCAAGAGCTTCTCCGAAGATAACCCCATCAATTAACCTTCCGGCACCGGGCAGGCGTCACACCGTATACGTCATCTTTCGATTTTGCACAGTGCTATGTTTTTAGTAAACAGTTGCAGCCACCATTTTATTGCAACCCCATCTAGCTTAGAGAGTAAATCTCATCACCGAGTGGGGCGTACCTTCTCCCGAAGTTACGGTACCATTTTGCCTAGTTCCTTCACCCGAGTTCTCTCAAGCGCCTTAGAATTCTCATCCCGACCACCTGTGTTGGTTTGGGGTACGATTATTTATTACCTGAAGCTTAGAAGCTTTTCTTGGAAGCATGGCATCAATCACTTCACTCAAAAAAGAGCTCGTCATCAATTCTCAGCATTAACAAGAGACCGGATTTGCCTAATCTCTCTGCCTACAATCTTAAACCTGGACAACCATCGCCAGGCTGATTTAGCCTACTCCGTCCCTCCATCGCAGTAATAAATAGTGCAGGAATATTAACCTGCTTCCCATCGACTACGCCTCTCGGCCTCGTCTTAGGGGTCGACTAACCCTACGTCGATTAACGTTGCGTAGGAAACCTTGGTCTTTCGGCGAGGGAGCTTTTCACTCCCTTTATCGCTACTCATGTCAGCATTCGCACTTCTGATACCTCCAGGACACCTTACAGTGCCCCTTCGCAGGCTTACAGAACGCTCCTCTACCATGCATATAAATATGCATCCGCATCTTCGGTATATTACTTAGCCCCGTTAAATCTTCGGCGCAGGCCGACTCGATCAGTGAGCTATTACGCTTTCTTTAAAGGGTGGCTGCTTCTAAGCCAACCTCCTGACTGTCTGAGCCTTCCCACATCCTTTCCCACTGAGTAATATTTAGGGACCTTAGATGGCGGTCTGGGTTGTTTCCCTCTTGACAACGGACGTTAGCACCCGCTGTCTGTCTCCCATGATTGCACTTGTTGGTATTCGGAGTTTGCAATGGGCTGCTAATCCTTGACGGACCGCTAGACCATAACAGTGCTCTACCCCCAACAGTGATACATGAGGCACTACCTAAATAGTTTTCGAGGAGAACCAGCTATCTCCGGGCTTGATTAGCCTTTCACTCCGATCCACAGCTCATCTCCGCATTTTTCAACATACGTGAGTTCGGTCCTCCAGTTGGTGTTACCCAACCTTCAACCTGGCCATGGATAGATCGCCCGGTTTCGGGTCTACACCATGCAACTATATCGCCCATTTAAGACTCGGTTTCCCTACGGCTCCCCTATTCGGTTAACCTCGCTACATAATGTAAGTCGCTGACCCATTATACAAAAGGTACGCAGTCACATAACAAGTATGCTCCTACTGCTTGTACGTACACGGTTTCAGGTTCTATTTCACTCCCCTTCAGGGGTTCTTTTCGCCTTTCCCTCACGGTACTGGTTCACTATCGGTCAGAAGAGAGTATTTAGCCTTGGAGGGTGGTCCCCCCATGTTCAAACAGGATTTCTCGTGTCCCGTCCTACTCGATTTCACTGATAAAAGAATTTCGTATACAGGACTATCACCTTGTATCGTTGGACTTTCCAGACCATTCTACTATTCTTATACCAGCTTAAGGGCTGGTCCCCTTTCGCTCGCCGCTACTTAGGGAATCTCGGTTGATTTCTTTTCCTCCGGGTACTTAGATGTTTCAGTTCCCCGGGTTAGCCTCCCCACTAGGGGGATATCCATAAATGGATGGGTTTTCCCATTCGGAAATCCACGGATCAATGCATGTTTACTGACTCCCCGTGGCTTATCGCAAGTTACTACGTCCTTCATCGCCTTCTTCTGCCTAGGCATCCACCGTGTACGCTTAGTCACTTAACTATACAACTCAAAAATAACCTTGTGCCTTTTGATTACAAAGTCTATTGAGTGTACGCAACTAAAAGTTTTTCGCTGTCATGATATACGCTTGAGTGTTCTCAATATATATTCACCTATACTTTCTAGCATTATCATTACTCTTAAGAGTGGTTTAAACTCTTTAGGGCAACTCCGCTAGAAGCTTTGGCCACAAGCCATTGGAAGATGACTTGTGACACCCAACACACCAAAGTCGGCGGCGTGTTGAGCTCTCCAACTTATTAATAATTAAATTAATAAGCCGAGATCTATTCCAAATTTTTAAAGAACTTTCAGTTATTCAGTTAACTTAGTTAACTATCAATACAACTGTTAATAATTTCTCAAGCAACTATATAACGAGCAAGTCGTTATCTAATTTCTTAAAACATCATTAAGAGTAATACTAGATTTTGCACAAGGTTGGATAGTGTTGATAAGGAAGTGTGTTACTACACACGACTGATCAAGAAGATTCAAGATTGTCAAAATTGGTGGAGCTATGCGGGATCGAACCGCAGACCCCCTGCGTGCAAGGCAGGTGCTCTCCCAGCTGAGCTATAGCCCCAATAGGGTATTCAAAACAGAGTTTTAAATGGTGGGTCTGGGTGGATTTGAACCACCGACCTCACCCTTATCAGGGGTGCGCTCTAACCAACTGAGCTACAGACCCAGGTCGTTCACTATCTTTCATGTAATTCAGAGACAATTTATGTGAAAACTCACTCAAGCTCGCGACTTCTTGTCTTAAAGGAGGTGATCCAGCCCCAGCTTCCGCTAGGGCTACCTTGTTACGACTTCACCCCAGTCATGAACCACAAAGTGGTAAGCGCCCTCCCGAAGGTTAAGCTACCTACTTCTTTTGCAATCCACTCCCATGGTGTGACGGGCGGTGTGTACAAGGCCCGGGAACGTATTCACCGCGGCATTCTGATCCACGATTACTAGCGATTCCGACTTCACGGAGTCGAGTTGCAGACTCCGATCCGGACTACGAGAGGTTTTTTGAGATTCGCGCACTATTGCTAGCTGGCAGCTCTTTGTACCCCCCATTGTAGCACGTGTGTAGCCCATCCCATAAGGGCCATGATGACTTGACGTCGTCCCCACCTTCCTCCGGTTTATCACCGGCAGTCTCATTAGAGTTCTCAACTAAATGGTAGCAACTAATGATAAGGGTTGCGCTCGTTGCGGGACTTAACCCAACATCTCACGACACGAGCTGACGACAGCCATGCAGCACCTGTCACTGCGTTCCCGAAGGCACCAATCTATCTCTAGAAAGTTCGCAGGATGTCAAGGGATGGTAAGGTTCTTCGCGTTGCATCGAATTAAACCACATGCTCCACCGCTTGTGCGGGCCCCCGTCAATTCCTTTGAGTTTTAATCTTGCGACCGTACTCCCCAGGCGGTCAACTTATCGCGTTAGCTTCGTTACTAATCTTTTTAATAAGACCAACAACTAGTTGACATCGTTTACGGCGTGGACTACCGGGGTATCTAATCCCGTTCGCTACCCACGCTTTCGCACCTCAGCGTCAGTTTTAAGCCAGGAAGTCGCCTTCGCCACTGATGTTCCTCCAGATATCTACGCATTTCACTGCTACACCTGGAATTCCACTTCCCTCTCTTAAACTCTAGATTACCAGTTTCAGATGCAGTTCCTAGGTTGAGCCCAGGGCTTTCACAACTGACTTAATAATCCGCCTACGCGCGCTTTACGCCCAGTAATTCCGAATAACGCTTGCACCCTCTGTATTACCGCGGCTGCTGGCACAGAGTTAGCCGGTGCTTCTTCTGAAGGTAACGTCAAGCAATGTAGGTATTAGCTACACTACCTTCCTCCCAACTGAAAGTGCTTTACAACCCTCGGGCCTTCTTCACACACGCGGTATGGCTGCATCAGACTTTCGTCCATTGTGCAATATTCCCCACTGCTGCCTCCCGTAGGAGTCTGGGCCGTGTCTCAGTCCCAGTGTGGCTGATCATCCTCTCAAACCAGCTATAGATCGTGGCCTTGGTAAGCCTTTACCTTACCAACTAGCTAATCTAACGCGGGCTCATCCTATAGCGAAACCTTTCAAGAAGAGGGCTCCTTTAATCCGTAGATCATATTCGGTATTAGCATACGTTTCCATATGTTGTCCCCAACTATAGGGTAGATTCCCACGCGTTACTCACCCGTCCGCCACTCGACGCCTAGAAAGCAAGCTCTCTATCGTTTCCGTCCGACTTGCATGTGTTAAGCCTACCGCCAGCGTTCATTCTGAGCCAGGATCAAACTCTTCAGTTTAATCTTGCTTGAATATGTTTAAACTCCATTCCTGGATAAATTTATTTAATGTCTATTCCTAGACTAACACTCGGAATTGACAAGATTTTGCATGGAAGAATTGCTTCTACCTGATGTTTTCACATCTACATAATTTTGTCGTTTCGAGATTTTATGAGTCACTCACTTAAGGAGTTTCCACATAAATTATCTCTGAATTACCTGATTTTTAAAGAACTTAGGTCTCTTCAAAACGAACCGCGTTTAAACGCTTTCCGTCTTGGCAAGCTGCGTATTATGATGATTTCTGAACTTCTTGTCAATAACTTTCTCAAGTTATTTTCAAATCGCTTTTTAACCTCTTTCTACTCCAGCCTCGAGGCTGAACACTTAAAACCGTGTTTGCTTCGGAACGGGGCGTATTCTATACAATCCATAGACAAGCGCAACCCCTAATCAGTCTTTTTTATCACTTTTATGGCATTATTTTGAGGCTCTCAATTTATGCATGTCTTATCCACAGCTTTATCCACATTTAACTACGAACCAGCTATAGACAAGTACTTATAAAGCCCTTTTTTTAGCTTGCCTTACCCTGACTCCACTGATACAAATACCAGTTTTGCCATAAAGTATTTCTCAGTACATCAATATCTCTTTGTGCTCTATGTAGGTCTCTTTGTGTATCTAACAAATCCAATGCCGTACGATTACCCGTCGTCATACCTTGTTCAGCCGCTTTAACGGCTTGCTCATTCGACAATACGACTTCCTTCAGGACTTTTAATTGTTTTAAACCAGATTGATAGTTTATGAGTGCGGTTTTCATTGTGGCAGTCAGCATTAGCTGTTTCACTCTTTTCTGTGCTTGCACTTTATAGGTGTTTGCTTGTGCTTTTGCAATCGCTGCTTTTGTTTGACCACTCAGATATAGAGGTACCTTAAGTCGTAGCCCCGCTTTTGCACCTTGCATATCATCATAGAAATTACCATCACTCTCGTTATATATATATGCCCCATAAGCTTGTACCTGTAGTCCATCTTTATTTCTAGCGTAATCCACTCTTTTATTAGAGGCTTGCTGCGCTTGTGCTAATTTCTTCAAAGATGGATGATCTTTGACTTTGTCTTCTATATCACCCCCCCCCTGTTCATTATTAATTTGAGGCAAGTTAACAGGTGCCTTTAAGCTCTTCCACTCCACCTTAGCGTTAATCGTTGCCTCTAGATTCACTCTGGTCAACTGTAGTACCTGATCTACTCCTAATAGTTGTGCTCTATTACGATCAAGCCTTGCCTGAATATCAGAGATATCGTTTAAATCCCGATAACCTACCTGAAAGCGTTGTTTAACTTGCAGCATGATCTCTTCGATAGAGTCCTGCTCTTTTTGTAAGAAGTCCTGTTCTGCTAACTGCTTCCAATAATGGTAATACTGCTTTGATACTTGTAACAGTAGTGCTTGTTTTGCCTCCTCTACTTGATACTTAGATTCATTCAACTGATGAGTGGCTACTGAGAACAAGTCATCTTTATCTTTTTGATAAAGTGGATAGCTTGCCTCCAACTTATTTGTCGATCTGGCAAAACTATTGTTCTTCATCACGGCATAGCCTAGATCAGCCTGATAGTCCACAGATAATAACTGCTGGCTATTGGCATACTTCTGTTCACTTAAAGCCGCACTCTGCTGTGCTTGTGCATAGTGAATCGTCGGGCTGTGCTTTAAGGCTAGATTAAACAGGTTCTGTAACTGTAAGTCAGACGTTTGATTTGACACTGCAAACACCAAAGGCGATAGTACAAAACTGCTGACTAATAGAATCGTTAAAAATAGAGACTTCATTTAACCTTCTCCTTGACCATTTTTATTTTTAAACAGTCTTCTTTGATAAATTAAAAAGGTCAGAATGGGAATCAATACCATTGAGACAATCGGTGCTGAAATCATACCCCCAATCATTGGTGCTGCAATACGTTGCATAACCTCTGATCCTGTCGTGTTACCAAGCATAATCGGTAACAGACCAATCACGATCACACTGACCGTCATCGCCTTTGGACGCACTCTCTGTACCGCACCGTGCATAATCGCTTCTACTAACTGAGTCTTATTATTAAGTCGGTTTTGATCCTGCGCTTCTTGAATAGCTTGTTTGAGATACATCAACATCACCACCCCAAACTCGGTCGCCACTCCCGCGAGCGCAATCATGCCCACTGCCACGGCAATAGAGTAGTCATACTCTAACCACCAGATAAACCAAACTGAACCCAATAGCGCAAATGGTAGAACACCTAAGATCATCAGTGCTTCCACGGTATCTTTAAAGATAATATAGAGCAGTACAAAAATAATCAGCAGCGCAAAGGGCACCACCTTCTGTAAAGTTGCCTGTGCTTTCAATAGATACTCATATTGACCAGACCAGTGCACACTATAACCTGCGGGTAACGTAACCTTATCGGCTATTACACCTTGCGCCTTTTCAACATAGCTGACTAAATCTACACCCTGATTTAGATCGACAAATGTCCAACCATTCAGGCGGGCATTCTCAGATTTAATCATCGGCGGACCTAGCTTAATCATGACATCCGCCACTTGACCTAATTGAATGTTCTGCCCTGTACTGGTTACAATCGGTAATAGCTTAAGCTTTTGCATAGAGTCTCGCCAAGCTTGCGGATAGCGTAGGTTCATTGAGTAACGTTCACGGCCTTCCAAAGTTGTTTGCAAAACCTTACCACCGACTGAGGTTGATAAGATATCTGCCAAATCGGTCATATTTAGGCCATAGCGTGCCATATTGACTCTATTAGGTAGAATATCGATATAACGCCCGCCTTCTGCACGGTCAGAGTAAACCGATAATGTTTCGGGCAGGGGGGTTAAAGCTGCTTCTAGATCTTGACCAATCTTCTCAATGACCGCTAAGTCATCACCAGACACTTTAATACCAATGGGCGTTTTAATTCCCGTTGATAGCATATCAATACGAGTTTTAATCGGCTGAACCCATGCATTGGTTAACCCCGGGAACTTAACGGTTTGATTTAACTCTTCAATTAATTTATCCAAAGTCATACCTTCACGCCATTGAGATTTATCATGAAGCTGTATGGTGGTTTCAATCATGGTCAAAGGTGCGGGATCAGTGGCGGTATTGGCGCGACCAACTTTTCCAAAGACGGTTTTCACCTCAGGGAACGACTTAATCATCGCATTGGTCTGTTGTAATAGTGCTTGTGCCTGCCCAATGGATAATCCGGGCAAGGTCGTTGGCATATAAAGTAGGTCACCCTCTTCTAACTCTGGCATAAACTCAGAGCCTATCTGCTGCCATGGATAAATCACCGTAATAAGTAATACTAAAGCCATTAATAGAACTGTTTTAGGCCAAGCGATCAGACGACTTAATATAGGTCTATAGCCTGCAACTAATACACGGTTTAGTGGGTTTTTTTCTTCATTAGGCAGTCTACCGCGGACAAAATAACCGATTAACACAGGCACTAAACTAATCGCCAGCCCAGCAGCAACCGCCATAGCTAAAGTTTTAGTCAGCGCCAAGGGTGTAAACAAGCGGCCTGCTTGCTCTTGCAAAGCAAAAATTGGCATAAAGCTTAAAGCAATAATCAGCAGAGACAAAAACAGCGGCAAGCCCACCTCTTTTGCCGAGTCTAAAACCAGTGACCAGTGCTTTTCACCTGTAGCAACTTTGCCTGTTTGTTTAAAATGCCGCTCCAGATGTTTATGGGCATTTTCTATCATGACAATGGCTGCATCCACCATGGTGCCTATGGCAATGGCAATCCCCCCCAAACTCATAATATTAGCCGAGACCCCCATCTGCTCAATAATAATGAAGGCACCTAAAATACCTAAAGGTAACGAGACAATCGCAACTAATGCAGAGCGTAGATGCATTAAAAATAACAGGCAGATAAGTGTGACAACAATCATCTCCTCGATCAACTTATCCGTTAAGGTCTCTACTGCACGATTTATCAAACTGGCACGGTTATAGACCTCAATAATATCAATACCTTCTGGTAATCCCGCTTTAAGCTGCTCTAGTTTGGATTTAACTGCTTCAATCACTTTTAGAGCATTCTCGCCAGAACGCATAACAATAATACCGCCGACCACTTCACCTTGGCCATCTAGCTCAGCTATTCCACGGCGTGCCTGTGCGCCCAACTGCACTTTGGCGATGTCTTTTAATAAGATCGGTGTATTATTCTCTGAAAATAGACCAACGGGTACATTCTTAAGATCATCAATATTTGAGACATAGCCTTTCAGAGCGACCATATACTCTGCCTCAGCCTGTTCAATCACCGAAGCACCCATCTCTATTGAACTACCCTTAATCGCCTGCTGAACTTTCTTTAGAGGAATTTGATAAGCGCGTAGCTTATTTGGATCAACAATCACTTGGTACTGTTTCACCATGCCGCCAATGGCAGCAACTTCTGAGACACCCCCTATCGATTGCAGCTCATACTTTAAAAACCAGTCCTGCAAACTGCGTAGTTGGGCTAAATCATATTGATGGCTTTTATCCACCAAGGCATATTGATAAACCCAACCAACACCCGATGCATCAGGCCCCAAGGTTGGTTGTACGCCCACAGGTAGTGTGCCTTTCACTTGGCTTAGATATTCTAAAACACGAGATCTTGCCCAATAGGGATCCGTGCCATCTTCAAACAACACATAAACATAGGAGTCTCCAAAAAAAGAGTAACCGCGTACTGCCTTAGATTTAGGCACCGACATCATCAGATTAGAGATAGGATAGGTCACCTGATCTTCAATCACCTGCGGGGTTTGCCCAGCAAAAGGTGTTTTAATAATAACTTGCACGTCCGATAGATCAGGAATGGCATCTAAAGGAGTATTTTGTAACGAGAGCCAGCCCCAGCCGCCCATGGCAAGGCTGAGCAGTAACACCAACACACGGTTACGAATAGAGTAGGCAATAATATGATTAATCATGAATCCTCTCCCTTAATGCGATGTATGAGACATGTTAGGCATTGGAGCCTGACTGCCCGTTGAGACAAGACGTCTTAAATTGGCCTGAATTTGGCTCTCAGAGTCAATTAGGAACTGGCCTGAAAGGACGATACGCTGCCCCTCTTTCAACCCTGACAAAATTTCAACAACACCTTGGCTTTCAATACCCATGGCCACTTCAACCACTTCAAACTGCCCGCCTTCAAGCTGGCGAACCACTCTCTGTGTCACGCCATCATCAATAACTGCTTCTAATGGAATCGCTAGCACATTACGTTTTGCCCCACCGTAAATCTCAATATCCATAAACATATTGGGTTTTAAGGCCAACTGAGGATTTTCGACCGGTAAACGTACTTTAAGCGCTTGAGTTCGTGCATCGGTTAGCGGGTAAAGATACTCAATCTGACTCTCCCATCGCTCCCCAGGAAAAGCCTGGCTGGTCAGGTTTGCTGTTAATCCTGTTTGAACCCAACTCTGTTGTAGTGGTAATACCTCAGCCTCTACCCAAACACTTGATAAGTCTGAAATACTCATTAGCCTAATTTTAGGCTCTATATACATTCCATCCTGTACAGCAAACAAAGAGACCACACCACTTTGACTTGCATAGATCGGCACCTCATTAATGGCCTTTTTCTGACGAACTACTCGCTTAATCACTCTGTCACTAATCCCTAAAAGCTGTAGTCTGACTTTGGCTGAATCAACTAAAGAAGTACCAGACTGACCTAACCGCTTGCGGCTCTGTAAGGCCAAAATAAGATCTTGTTGGGCTGAGACAATTTCTGGTGAATAAAAACGGTATAACAACTGACCCTTTTTAACCGCATCACCCACGCTACGTACCGTTAGGTGACTAATCCAACCTGACGCTCTCGGGTGAAGGTGAATCACCTTGGTCTCATCCGCAACCACTTTGCCAAAGGTAGGTATATATTTCCAAATAGTATTACGCTGTACTGCAATAGTTCTAATCGCCAAACCTTGTTTTAAGCCTTTAGCACCATCCCCCCCCCCTACTGAAATAGTTGGCGAACCCATTGATTGCTGAATGGCCTGTTTCACTAATTCCATGCCACAGATAGGGCAAGTCCCTTCGTGGTCACGAATGATTTGTGAGTGCATTGGGCAGACATACTTAAAAGAGGTAGAAGAATCATCCCCTAGTGATAACTTAAGGGGGGTCGTTTCAAGTGCATGACCATCCTGTGCAGAGTGACTAGCAGATGGGTCTGCAGAGAAAGCCAAACTAGGCAAAAGTAAGCCTGAAAATAGACATATTAATAAAAAAGACAGAGAGAATTTCATGATAAAAACCTTTTACATAAATTAGTTTTGTAGACTCAAACCGCGGGATTTAGACCGAGTTTAGTAACAGATTAAACTTTTAAAAAAGAAAATTTATACAGATTTTGGTGGGCGAATTTCTAGCGAAACTGGTGCTATAGGAAGGTGTGATTGAATAGTGATTACAGAGGCATCTGTTAACACTTGAAGATTAAAACCGTTAGCACTTAAAGTCGCTAAAGAGAAACTACTACTGTGACAAACATTACTGTCACACTGACAATTATCTCCACAATTTGGGCAGCTTGACGAGACCACTTGCTCAACTACTTTTGCAGCCCCTTTCATAGAGGGACATCCATCATGTGAAGGCATAACCCCCTGCTGACTCTGTAATTCAGTCATATCTATCGTCATCACCTCAACTTGGTGTTGATGCGGGTTTTGAAACGTCATTGCCCCTACCCACTGAGAAGACAGGGCAGAAAATAGAATAAAAAAGGCCATAACGTAATGTTTCATAGATTCTATTGTAATCCATCTCTTTTCTTATGCAAACAAATATCACTGTACCAGCCAATCAAATACCTTGTAAAAGCTTATTAGCGCAAAAATAGACTAATCCAATTCAGAGACTATTTCAGGTAGATCTGTTTCACCAAACTCAATATTCAGTTGTGATAACAGTGTCGTTATCTGTCCACGGTGATGAGTTTGATGGAAAAAGATATGCAGAATCAAACTCCCCAGTTTTTTACGGTGTGTCTCCTGTTTGTAGTTGCTATAAACCAAAGAAGCATCAATATCTCTTTCTGTTAATTCATGACAAAAGTCGATAATCAGTTGATCCAATTTCGCGCGTTCTTGTGTAAAAGTGGCCATATCGTTAAATAGAATCACTTCTAAACTGGTAGGTTTTTCGATCTGCTCTAATAGTTTTAGGCTTGTATAGCTTGTTAGCTGTAAAGCAAAACGTTTTAACCAAAAAATATCACCAACCATAATATGGCTCATCGTCGCCATGATGGACTTAAAAAAAGCTCCTCTATCCTCAAGGAGAATTTCATTCGGCAAAGTACTCGCCGCGGCAAACAGGTGTTGATTCATTAACTGGTTATACTCAGCCATTTAAGACAGTAAGACCTTAGCAGAATTAAAGAAGGGAGAATAGAGAGAAAAATGAAATTGAAAAAAATAGAGAAGCCTATCGACTATTTAACTAGCGAGGATTCTCTTAATACCGAATTTTAAAGGCGTAAATAAAATTCGAGGGGGGGGGGCTTGGTGTTACTTAGAGTGCGAATAGCCCAGAATTTGTTTAATCATTACATACACCTCTTTGTAGGTGTAGTAGACGATACCGCCATTTTTACACTCTATTTTCAAAAAGTTATAAACTTCACTGGCGTGCTCATAGAGGTTTGAAACATATTGAAACGAATACTCCTCTTTAGCATTAAAAAAATCATCTGAATGTACTAGTTCTGCTTGCATGACTATTTACCACCCTAATTAAATGACAAAAGACTGAACTCAATACTAACCTTGGTTAGTGTTACTTTTACTAAGTGCTTACAAATGGTACACAATTTGTATGGGTATAGCAAATCATTAAAAATGAAGGGAGAATAAAGAGTCTATATTTAGAAAGCCAATTAAGTTGACTGATTAGATTGGTTCTCTGCGCGGATATAACTGAGTTTTATCTTGGATGTTGTGTAAGGCAGTTATTCTCACTCTGAATATCACTGCCCATAACAACAAAGGTTACTGATTTTACATACTTTTGAGCTGGCATATTTCGATATTAAGTTTACAAATTTCACCAATCAGACTGTAAGCATAGTCTGTAACATGCTCATTGTACTGAGCTGAAAGTGACTCAGACAAAACCGCCAAGTCCGCCTCGCTTAGGTCAATCGGTGCATGAAATTCAAATGCTGGAATACCCTGATATTCAGACATGGTTTTCGTCAAACCAACTTTTATACAAGCCTTTAAATCAGGATCATCAACATGCAACGCATGATCAATAATTCTTTCCAGATCCAGCTGTTGGCGTTCTGCGCTCTCAGGAAACGGTATGATTTTAGCCATGATTCACCTCTCTTCAAGAAGATACATTCACCACCAGTATATAACGTAATCCGCTTTAACTGACAATCTCAAAAGCCTAGATTGCATAAGATAAGCTATTTCTACTCTAGATTGAGAGGCCTTATCGTCTCATTTTATAAGTTCACTAAATCATTCATTTCTTAACTCAACCACTCAGTTGCCCCCTTCGCTTTTAGCTAAAGCGAGTGCCTCACGACTTTTCATCATAAGCTCGTCTGGAAGCATAATGCCCTTTTCAGGGTTCATCTCAACCAGACCTAAACTGATCGTAATGCTGTTTGAAATAGCAGATACCTCATTGCTCATCTCTGCCTGTTGCACAGCTCTACATAAGGCATCTGCAATTCTTCTAGAGAACAAAGACGATGTAGGTACGATCACAAAATAATTAATACCAAAATGCGCAACCAGTTCACTAGAGCTATTACAGATACTCTTCAGTACATCTGCCGTATCGATTAAAATTTTCTCAGCCTGCTTTTTGCCATAGTGTGATTTATATTCATTAAAACTATCTATCTCTACTAACATTAGGCTCACAGGCGTGTTTTTGTGCATTGCCTGAGTAAACTCATAATCCAACTTCTCTTCAAACGCCTTACGATTAGCAAGACCCGTTAAAGGATCTATCTGGCGACTAATCACCGCAATTTTATGCAGCTCCTGCCGAGCGACGATCTCCGTAAGCTGTAATTTTTCTGCTACTTTAATTCTTAATGCCATTCCAAACGTAAAAATTAAAACAATCACCGCCATAATAAGATGGATACTAGCCATCTTTTCTGCCTCATCTATCACGGTCTTGTTAAGCGTTGCCTCAACCTCCTCGGCAATCACAATAGAAGACTCAAAAATTTCATCATATCGTTGCTCTATAGACGATCCTACATAATAGGTTGATAGGTTGGCATAACGCTCACTGGTGAGTTGTTTGAATACTTGTAATTTTTCAATGAACAGCTCAATCTGCTTAATCATGCTCTCATCCGTCAAAGCGTGATACTCATTTTTCTCATTAGTGCCCCGATTAAGCATCGCATTGGCATACCACAGAGCATTATCGAGATGCTTCATGACCGCATCAATACTCTCACTCTGATCACCACTCACAATCTCCTAAACCACAAATGCGCATAAGCAAGCTCCAACCTCGCCTCCATAGAAGCATCAATCAAACTCGCATACTTAGCCGCACTCTCTTTCTCCTGCATAAAGTTAAATAAAATCATCAACCAAAGCGCCAAAGAGACAAAGACCGTTAAAGCCAAAGACTTAGAGACAATATTAGAACTATTCTGCACATTCAAAACCATAACCCCGCCCTTCTACAAAGTGGTAAAACTACGTACCATGAGTGTAGCAGATATGAATATATAAGATAATCACTATGGTTAATGTTACGTAGTAAATGTCACTGGATTTTTATTGGCGTGATCAAAATAAATTAATAGAAATGAGTAAAGCTACCCCCCCTGCTCAAAATATCAGAAACAATAAAACCAGTACGTACGGCTTCTTGATTCATGAAGTGTTACCTATGTATTTGATATAAACTTGTCTAACTTAAATGCATGACTTTTTCTGATAATGGTTGAGAAGCCTTATCAGCTCAACATTTCTTCTTTGATAAACTCTAATGGCTTCACGTGACTTTTTTGCTTGCCCAAAAAAGTAACCAAAAAAAGACCCCCTGGTCTCTCTATCGGTATTCCCTAAGCTCATTCACTGAAATTTGCCAATTCGCTGCGCTCAGACAGTGCAAATTTTTAACCGTTCATTTCGCTAAGGGAATTGCTCTCTTTCTTTCTAAGGGTAAAGGGGTGTTTGTGGATGCTTTCGTACGGAATACGATATAAAAATAGTGCTGTATTTTTATATTCTATATTTTAAGCAGGGGGGGGGTAGATAGGCTTTAAGCTAGATCGTATATCAAGGCAAAGTGCCAATGGTCCCTCCTGAAAGAAAGCGCACTTTCACTTAACGAAGAGGGCGTTAAAACATTTTTACTGTCCGAGCGCAGCGAGTTGAAAAATGTTAGCAATCGAGTTTAGGGAAATCGCTTACGTCAGAAGGGCTGCCTTTTTGGTTACTTTTTATGCAGTGATAAAAAGTCACGTGAGGCCATTAGATGGAATTGAAGAAGAATAAGTAGACTTGGAAAGGCCTCTCAACTCCTATCAGAAATAACTTTTAAGGTTCTAATCTGGTATGCATTCCCACGTACAACGTGGGAACGAGTCAAAAAATTATTTTTTATCGGTATATTCATAACGATTTCTCACAATACTTATAATTTTTAAATTTCTGAAATCTTTAGGATAAAGCTCATGAAGTTCTGCATAGAGTTTGTACTTTAAAGAAAGTGAATCCTTAGCTGCCTTATCAATGCTTTTAAGCGCATTAATTGTTAATGAACTCCATGTATCTTTTAGCTTTTTTTCCAAGGACTCTTCAATATCTTTAGGGTCAATATTCTCTAACGGTATACTCTTTTCTTTTGCCACTGCCGCCAGTGCATTATTAACCTCGTGATAATGAAAATCTGATTTTCTATTTACTGCATTAACTGCACTTAACACCGCCTGCCCAACCCTCAAAACATCATCTACAACCTTTGAATCCTTTGAATCCTTTGAATCCTTTGAATCCTTTGAATCCTTTGACGATAATAAAAAAGAAAGAGAATCTATATCCAATTTAATATCATCTACTACACTTCCAATAGGATCTATACCAAATAAACAATTAAACGTTATCTCGATATCCTTATCACAACAGACATCTTTGCAACCTTCTTTATTATTTTTAAGTAGCATGTTATGAATATTATTAAATCTATCATAATTACGGCTAAGCTTAATCACCGCCAACTTTCCAGAAACAATATTCTTATTATTGAGTTCTGTAGTCGAAATCCTTTCTTGGTATTTACGTTCTTCTTCTGCTTCGTTATGTTGAATTTTATACGCTATATAAGCACCTCCAAGAGCCCCTACCAAGGTTGTAAAACCTGTCGCTAGCAAAGAGGCAAAAGGCCACACAGGAATTTCTTCTGCAAACTTCATAAGAATAGCTCCTAAGAAAAACATCACGATCACTGTAACTACTTGAGTATCACCTTTCATTTTATCTCCTCTTTATTCCGTCTATAGACAGACTCTACCGATTCAAGCTGTGCAACAAACCCATCCGTCACAACCTGCGGGACAGCAACAACCATCGTCACCTGCTGACCATAATCCACCGACTCGACCAAACCATCCAAAATCCCAACCCAATGCCGAATCTGCTGTTCCAAACCAAAGTCACAAACAATAGAAACCTGATCCATCTCAACCGCCTGTTCGGTAGGCAACACCTCCATCACCGCTTGGGCTGCTTGGCCATAAGCACGGGTTAAACCGCCTGCTCCCAGTTTTACTCCACCAAAATAGCGCACAACGATTATCATTATATCGCCAATACCCTTGTGATTAAGCACGTTCAAAATTGGCTTGCCCGCTGTGCCTGATGGCTCACCATCATCTCCCATACCCGCATTGGTGGCACAATTTGGATTACCAATGAGATACGCCCAACAGTGATGGCGTGCATCGGGATACTCGGCCTTAATCTCCGCTAACCAAGCCATGCCTGCTTCACGTGAAGCAACACCCTTGGCATAACCGATAAAACGGCTCTTTTTGATTTCGATCTCGGCTTTGGCTAACTCAGTGGGGATGGGATAGGACATATAAGTCACTTTTGGCGTTGTTGGTTAAGTGAAGCAATGAAGGTAGAAGGAGAGATACCCCCCTGCTCGAAATTTAGATTTGGAATTTTTCAGCTATTTACCAATACAGAAAGAGGTAAATATACGGCCTAATAGATCATCTGAAGTAAAGCGACCCGTAATCTCAGATAATGCATCTTGTGCTAAACGTAGATCTTCTGCTAGCAACTCGCCTGCGGCAAAGCCTTCTAGCTGCTGCTGTCCGCTGATTACCCAAGACAGTGCTAATTCAAGTGCATCCAAATGGCGTTTACGTGCCATAAAGACCCCCTCTTCAGTTTGGGCAAAACCCATCTCTGTTTTAAGGTGGCTTCTTAGCAGGTCTAACCCTAGCTGCTGTTTGGCAGATAACCAGATAACCGTTCGATTGCTACCGGCATCGATCTCTACCATCGGTTGGTGGTCAATCAGGTCGATCTTATTACGAATCACTGTGACAGGTATATCTTCCGGCAGACGGTCAAGAATAATTTGATCTTCGGCATGAATCGCTTCACCTGCTTGTAACATAACCAATACGCGATCTGCACTGTCTAGGGCTTTCCATGCACGCTCTATGCCGATCTGTTCTACTTGATCAGTCGCTTCACGAACCCCTGCTGTATCTAGAATATGCAACGGCATGCCATCAACATTGATCTCCTCTTTAACGATGTCGCGTGTTGTGCCTGCAATATCAGTCACAATGGCACTTTCACGACCAGACAAGGCGTTGAGTAGACTCGATTTACCTGCATTAGGACGACCGAGAATCACCACAGACATACCTTCACGCAGTAGCGAACCTTGCTTGGCGGCGGCAAATACTTGGTGCAGTCTATCTAGAATGACTTGTAGATCTGCGGCAACTTTACCGTCAGAGAGAAAATCGATCTCCTCTTCAGGGAAATCAATGGCGGCTTCAACATAGATGCGCAGACGGATAGTCTCTTCAACCAGTGCATTGATCTCACGTGAGAAGTCGCCTTGTAGTGAACACAGTGCGGAGCGTGCGGCTTGATCGGAGGAGGCTTCAATTAGATCAGAGATGGCCTCGGCTTGAGCTAGATCAATTTTGTCGTTCATAAAGGCTTGTTTGGAGAACTCACCTGGCTCGGCTAAGCGGGCGCCTAACTCTACGACTCGATTGAGTAACCACTGTAGAACCACTGGTCCACCATGACCTTGTAGCTCTAAAACATCTTCGCCAGTGAAGGAGTTTGGATTGGGAAAATAGAGGGCAATCCCTTGATCAAGTACTTGAGCCTTTTCGCCTAAAAAAGGCCCATAAACTGCATAGCGAGGTTTTGGTAGTTTACCTAAAATAGCCTTGGCAATCTCGGGTACTTTGTTGCCTGATACACGCACAATACCCACGCCACCTCTTCCGGGTGCGGTTGCTATGGCGGTAATGGTGTCTATATTATCGAATTCCATTTTTCTTCATCTTATTTAATCAGCTTCACAAAACAGGGGACTTAGCCCCCTCTACTTTTATACCCCCTATGGGTACAAATGCACTTTGAGACTATAAATCCTATAAACAAAAAACGCCCAATTAAGGGCGCTTTGAGCATAACAAACTTAAGGTAACTAAGCTTTAAAAACTTACGCCACTGTTTTATAGGCAGTGGTTTTTAAGTCTGTAATAAATGCCTTTTCAGAATAAAGCGCGATAGTTTTATCTAGCTTCTTCTTAGAGGTAAATGTCTCCTCTTCTGCTTCACCATTCACCTTGAATGATAGAACATAAAGAGGCTTAGTATCAATATCCACTTGAGCCGTTGCTGATGCATTGGCTGATGAGATTGATGACTCTAACGGCTGGTAGCCGTCTTTAGTTTTGTAGCAAAGTGGCGTTGTTCCGTCTGCTACTAAAAAGTCTACTTTGCCGAACATTGGATGATCGTTACCCAGTTTTTGGTAAGTGATTTGCATTGTTATTTACCTGCTTCGTCTTCTTTAGAAGTGTCTTTTTTACTATCGTCAGCCTTAACATCTTCAGTTTTAACATCTTCGTCTTCTTTGACTTCTTCTTTCTTAGTCACTTGCTTAGACTTAGATTTTGCTGCAGCCTTGGCTAGATTCTTTTCTTTAAGATCCGCTTTCTCTTTCACATCGATTTCATCGATCTTCTTAGTGATATACCACTGCTGTGTAACCGATAGCATGTTGTTCACTACCCAGTAAAGTACTAGACCAGCAGGGAACCATAGGAAGAAGATAGTGAAGATAAATGGTAGTAACTTCATTACTTTCTGCTGCATCTCATCCATCATCGCTGAAGGGTTTAGCTTCTGCTGAATGAACATAGTCGCACCCATGATCACTGGAAGGATGTAGTAAGGATCTGGTGCAGATAGATCACCAATCCACAACATAAATGGTGCTTGACGCATCTCTACAGAGTATAGAAGTACCCAATAAAGTGCGATGAATACTGGCATCTGAATAAAGATCGGTAGACAACCACCCAGAGGGTTAATCTTCTCTTCTTTATAGAGCTTCATCATCTTCTGTTGGAAGATAACCTTATCGTCACCGTAGTTCTCTTTTAACTGCTTCAGCTTAGGCTGGAACTTCTTCAAACGCGCCATTGAACGGTAGCTTGTTTCAGACAACTTGTAGAAGAGTAACTTAATTAATACGGTTAGTAGGATGATTGCAACACCCCAGTTACCAACGATACTGTGAATCTTATTTAGTAACCAGAAAATTGGCTCAGCAAGAATCGTTAAAATACCATAATCAATAGTCAGCTCAAGACCAGGCGCAATCTCTGCCAATACATCTTGCTTCTCTGGCCCAATATAAAGGCTAGAGCTTAGAACGCCTGACTTACCTGCATCGATCATCATCATCGGCTCAACTACACCGACTGCATAACGGCCTTCTGTTAGCGGCTTAGCGTAGTAGCTGTTTTGTGCATTCTGGTTAGGTACGATTGCCGTTAGGAAGTACTGCTGAATCATTGCAGCCCAACCACCTGTTACAACACTGCCTGTTACCGCTTGTGTATTAAGATCATCAAACGAGTGCTTAACATACTTATCTTCTGCATTACCGTTATAAAGTACTGACCCTGTGTAGGTGTGCATCATAATATTTTCATCAGGATTATATGCATTGCGCACTAACTGAGAATATAGGCTACCTGTCCAGTTCTCATCTGTCGCGTTATCAACTTTATAGTCAACAGAGACTAGGTATTCACCCTTCTTGAAAGTATACGATTTAGTAACGGTTACGCCGTCCTGTGTCCAAGTCAGTGGCACTGACAAGATATCACCTGTCATGGTGTACTCTGTCGCTGCTGTTTGGTAGATCGTTTTATGCGTTGGTGCAGGCAGCTTAGCATTGGCTTGCGTTGCTAGACCATTTTGCGCCATATAGATCAGCGAACCGGTATCGCTCATTAACTGGAAGGGCTGTGAGTGATCTTGAACCGAACCATACTTTAATAGTTTAGCTGAGCGGATATCTCCACCCACTGTATCGATAATAAGATCTAGATTATCCGTCTTAACATAGATACGTTGACCTTGAAGGATGCCATCCTGAAGCATTGGCACGGCACTATTCTCTACGCCACCAGCATGTATATCAGGTACATCAGATCCTGCCGCAGTAACAGAGCTTGTTGCCGGTACTTTTGCAACGTTCACCACAGGAATGTCCTGTGCCTGACTTACCTGTGCAGTTTCATATGCTTTCTGACCAGTAAACTGTGACCACTGCATCCACATCCACGTTAGCGTAAATGCTAACGCCAACCACCAAAATGTTCTCATATTCATTGGAAAACCTTTAAAGCCTTACTTGGAGACCTTTGCACGAGTGAATATTCGGATAAAAATAGCTAAAACTCTCCTAGCTTTCGTTAGGAAACTTGTGAATAGCTGGCTATTCACTGCGTTCCCCGCCTTAACTAGAAAAGTTTTATCTCATTTTTCTCTCGAACCCTACTCGTACAAAGGTCTCACTAAACTATTTGATTACGTGCGATCTTTCAGATCACTTTTACGAATTTTTCGTACTAGGTGTAAAAAGCTCTTATGCAAAGTATCATTATCAATGTCTTGCATACCCTTTCTACTTAAAACGACAATATCATACCCACTTAACTCTTTCTTATGTAGCCGAAATGCTTCTCTTGCCAGTCTTTTTACACGATTACGCCAAACAGCGCGCTGTAATTGCTTTTTTGCAATAGCTAAACCGAGTCTAGGATGGTCTTTTTGATTGGCTCGAACAATAAATGTCCAATTACGATTACCAAACTTTTCAGCTTTAGCAAATACGTGTTGAAAATCTTTTGGCGACAAAATACGCAGAGGTTTTGAAAAACCGTTATCAGGCTTTTTAGATTGAGTAGGGGGGGTAGGAGATTCTGAGTGAGTCGATAACTCGTTATTTGAATTCATTAACTCACCAGAATTTGGTCTTAGGTGCACCACGTTTAGCACACTCAAGAACTATACAGCTAAGCGCTTACGTCCTTTCGCACGACGAGCAGCTAAGATTTTACGACCGTTTTTAGTCGCCATACGAGCACGGAAACCGTGAGTACGGGCACGTTTGATAGTACTTGGTTGAAATGTACGCTTCATATCACTAATCCTTAAATTTTCTATTCCGGCACTCGGAAAAACGGGGATTATATAGAGTTATCAACAAGAAGACAATCATTATTTACTTATAACAACAATTATCCCCCCTCCTGAAAGGCAAAAAATTAATGCTTAACCCAGCATATTGTGGATTATTCATAATTAATTACATCATTCTGTATGAACTAGCGATTTAACTGTTTGTAAACATTAAACTTTGTTTATTTTTTATATCTGCCCATAACAGTCAGATATTGCCTTTTTAGGGCAGCACAGTATAAGTTACAACTAGATAACGCCCAAGCTTACCGATACTGACCAGCATCAAAAATGTGATTATATTCACCTTTAAGAGGCCTGCAATAATAGTCAGAGGGTCTCCAATTACGGGCACCCAAGCAAACAGAAGACTCCATACACCGTATCTTTGAAACCGACTCTTGGCACTCTCTAGTTTAATCTCTGGCACTTTGAGCACTTTCTTTAATAGAAGTGCACTGCCCCAAAAACCAATTGCATAATTTACCGTTGAGCCCAATACGTTACCCAACGTGGCAACCACAACCAAGAACATTGGATCTAGCTCAGCCAGCAGCAATGCGCTTAAAACAATCTCTGAACTTAAAGGCAGAATCGTTGCCGCAACAAACGCGGATATAAAAAGGCCTAAGTAGCCAAGCTCAGTAAAATATTCCATGGGACACACTTTATTTTTTATTTCAGATGAATTCAAACAATATGCATTAACAAAGCCCAATATAACCAAATATCATGTAAACATCACTGAATAAGATTATTCAGTACAGCAACAACTTTCTTTATAAAATATAATACACCCTAATCCATCCGTACCAATGCAATTTAATGACCGACTTACCCTTATTATATGAGCTGCTGATATATCTAGTGACAGGTGTCTTTGTTGGCATTACCGCTGGGTTATTGGGTGTTGGTGGGGGCCTGCTGATTGTGCCCGTATTATCTTCAGTATTTCTACTCTTTTTACAGACGGATAATGTTCTACACCTGGCAATAGGCACCTCTTTGGCAACTATTCTGGTGACCTCTTTTGCATCAGCCAGAGCACATCATAAACACAATGCGGTACGCTGGGATATTGTAAAGTTACTCTCGGGCGGTGTACTGCTAGGGGCTTTTATTGGGGGTTGGTGTGCACAATTTATTGCTTCTAATATATTAAGCACTCTGTTTGGGGTACTAGAGTTAATTGTCGGTATTCATATGTTACTGGCACTTAAGACGTGTCCTAATAGACAACTGCCTGGTTGGGTTGGAAATAGTGCTTCGGGTACTGTCATTGGCTATTTATCCTCCATGGTTGGTATTGGCGGTGGTACTTTGACCACGCCATATTTACAGTGGAATAATATTAGTATGCACCAGTCGATTGCGACCTCTGTGGCCATTAGTCTGCCGATTGCTTTGGCAGGCTCTCTTGGCTACCTTTTTGCTGGACTAAACACACCAGATCTTCCAGAATATGCAACAGGCTTTATCTATTGGCCAGCCTTTTTTGGTATTGTCATCGCTAGCTACTTTACGGCCCCTATTGGTGCAAAATGGGCGCATCAATTACCCATAAAACCCCTTAAGCGAGGTTTCGGGCTTTTTTTGATTATTTTAGCAATAAAAATGTTGTTTTTTATAGCCTAAGTGCAAAACCGCAGAATATACATTATTAACAGTAAGTTACCCTATGGATAACCCGACTTATCCACACGCTTTATCCACAGAGTTATCCACTGACAATCCCCTTGTTTTAAAGTTATTCACAGGTATACTTACCGCATTAATAAAAAGCAAATCAGTTCATCAAGGAGCTATCAGCTTTACAAAGCACTATTTTGCTTAAAAACTGATTAGCTCTATAGAACTAATATGACGTAAAAAATTCACATAGCCAATACTTAAAAAGTAATATTAAAGTGCAGTCCTGCCCACATTGTTGCTCACATAAGCTATTCATTTTTAAGGATATTCACCTTGCCATCACTGTGGGCCCAAAGTCTTAAACACTTGGAAAATGATCTTAATGATCAGCAATTCCATACCTGGATTAGTCCTCTTCAAGCCATTGAAGAAGAATCTGTTATTCGCTTATTAGCCCCCTCTACTTTTATTCTGGATTGGGTTAATAAGAAATTAATGGGGAATATTCGCCAAGCCGTCGCGATTGCAGCACCTGTTAATACACCTGATATTCTTTTAGAGATTGGCGACTATACCGTTGAGAAACTACCTGAACCTGTAGCGACTATTCCACAGCCTCTACAACAGGCCAAAGCAAAACCCTTTAAATCAGCCACAAAAACCGCGGCTGATGCCCCTAGAAAATCTACGATTAAACATAATTTAAATGCTAGTTTTACATTCGACACTTTTGTTGAGGGTAAAGCGAACCAGTTAGCCGCGGCAGCCGCTCGACAGGTCGCTGAGAACCCTGGTGGAAGCTATAATCCATTCTTTATTTATGGGGGTGTTGGTTTAGGTAAAACTCACTTAATGCACGCCATCGGTAATCAGTTAATGAAAGATAAGCCTGATGCTCGTGTTGTTTATTTACACTCTGAGCGTTTTGTTGCCGATATGGTAAATGCGCTTCGTCACAATAAAATTGATGAGTTCAAACGCTTCTATCGCTCTCTTGATGCCCTTTTAATTGATGATATTCAATTCTTTGCGAATAAAGAACAATCTCAAGAAGAGTTCTTCCATACTTTCAATACCCTATTAGAAGGTAATAAGCAGGTTATCTTGACTAGTGATCGCTTTCCTAAAGAGGTCGATGGCCTAGAAGATCGCCTAAAGTCGCGTTTTGGTTGGGGGTTAACCATCGCGGTTGAGCCACCAGAATTTGAGATGCGTGTCGCAATCTTATTGAAAAAAGCCTCTGAATTTGGTGTTAGACTGCCAGACGATGTCGCTTTCTTTATTGCTAAACGCCTACGTGGAAATGTTCGTGACTTGGAAGGTGCTCTTAAACGTGTTGGAGCCTATGCACAGTTTACGCAGAAACTATTAACGGTTGAAGTGGTTAAAGAGGCCCTAAAAGATCTTTTAGCTTTGCAACAGAAAATGGTCACATTGGATAATATTCAAAAAACTGTTGCTGACTATTACAAACTGCGTGTTGCAGACCTTCTATCTAAGAGACGTACACGTAATATTGCACGGCCAAGACAGGTCGCAATGGCGATTGCAAAAGAGTTAACCAACCACAGCTTACCTGAGATTGGTGATGCTTTTGGTGGCCGAGATCACACCACCGTATTGCACGCTGTACGTAAAGTAAAAGAGCTTCGTGAAACGGATCATCATATAGATGATGACTTTAACAGTCTAATTCGTATAATCACCAACTAGTATTAACCCAATTAAAGAGATCAACAAAGGCACTTGGCATGAAAATCACCTTAACTCGTGAAAACCTTTTAAAAGTTCTACAAACTGTTGGAGGCGTTGTTGAAAAACGTCAGACAATGCCAATTTTGGGCAATATATTGTTTCAGGTCTCTGAAAATACCTTAACAGTAACTGCCTCAGATTTAGAGATTGAGACCCGTGCTCAAACAGAGTTAGAGTCATCTGAACTAGGGCAGTTTGCTATAACCTTGCCTGCCGTCAAGCTTATTAATATTGTGCGCTCTCTACCTGATGGTTTAACCATCGTGTTAGATTTTGAAGAGTCTCGTTGTACACTTTCTGCAGGCCGTTCACGCTTTAAGCTATCAACACTACCCGCGGATGATTTCCCAACAATTGATCTCACCCAAGCTGAGTTATCTTTCTCACTATCTCAACACCAGTTAAAGCAGTTGATCCAAAACTCTGGTTTTGCCATGGCAAGCCAAGATGTTCGTTTCTATCTAAACGGTATGCTCTTTGATATTAGTAACCAAACATTACGTGTTGTGGCGACTGATGGCCACCGCCTATCCACCTGCTCTACAGAGCTAGCAATGGATGGCCTAACACCAACACAGGCTATTTTGCCTAGAAAAGGCGTTTTAGAACTATCTAAACTAATGACAGATGACGATACTTTAATCGAATTCTCATTGGCTAAAAACTACCTAACTGTTCAGCTAGAATCAACTGTATTTACCTGTAAATTGGTTGACGGACGCTTTCCTGATTATCGCCGTGTTATTCCTGCGACAAATGATCAGTTTATCCAAACAGATAAAGAGCTTCTATGTAGTCTATTACAGCGTGCTTCTATTCTATCTAACGATAAATTTAAAGGTATTCGTTTAGTGCTTAGCAAGAACCTGTTAGCGGTGAATGCCTCTAACAGTGAGCAGGATGAGTCTCATGAAGATATGGCAATTGACTATCAGGGAACTGAGATGGAAATTGGTTTTAACGTAAACTACATTATTGATGTTCTACACTCAATGCATGAAGACTGCGTAACCCTCTCTTTAAAAGATGCCAATAGCAGCTGCTTAATTGAATCAACAACAGATGCTTGCCACTGTCAGCATGTTATTATGCCAATGCGTTTATAGCATTATCTAATCACCCTAAAATTGATTGAGACCTAAAGCGGCCTAATTGTAGTCATTGACTGTAATAGGCCGTTTCAGTTTGTATTATGAATAAAAATCAACTCGTTCGCCTTGCAACCTACGCATCAGTCCTGATTGCAACGACACTGCTTGTTCTAAAAGTCTTTGCTTGGTGGAAAACAGACTCTGTTGCGATCCTTGCCTCTTTGTTAGATTCATTTATCGATATTATTGCCTCTGTGATGATCGTCTTTGCTGTACGCATTGCTCAAACACCACCGGATCAAAAGCATCGATTTGGTCATGGTAATGCTGAACCCCTTGCCGCCTTAGCACAAAGTGTTTTCATTATTGGTTCTGCTGGTTACCTAATTTTATATGCAGTGGATCGAATGTTTAATGAGCAAACGATTCAGGCATCAGGAACAGGTTTAGCCATTATGGCTTTGTCTCTTATACTCACTCTAGGCCTAATAGCTTTTCAGAAATATGTGATTAAACAGACCAATTCAACCGCCATTAAAGCCGATTCATTACACTATGTCAGTGATGTCATGGCCAATATTTTGGTTATTTTAGGCCTATGGTTAAGTCATATTCAATGGCTTGATCCACTACTCGCCTTTGGTATTGCACTTTGGATTTTTCGTAGTGCTATTACAATTGCTAAAGATGCTACTCAGCAACTACTAGACTGTGAACTGCCTAAAGAGATACGCCATCACATTCAGGAAATTATTGTCAGTCATCCCCAAGTAAGAGGCTATAACGACCTGCGAACCTATCAGTCGGGTCCTAATAATTTTGTACAGTTTGATTTAGAGTTAGATGATCATCTTACTTTGACTGAAAGTCATGAAATTACCGAAGAGGTGACCTCTACGCTCAAAGATGCTTTTGAAAATATGGATGTCATCATTCATCAAGAACCCGCTAGTTTAAAGCACGATAAAAATCATCACACCTGGGGTCAAAGTTAGGTACTCTTATGACCCAAATCAATCAACTATCTATTCAAAACTTTCGAAACTGTCTGCATGTTCAATGTGAATTCAGTACAGGCCTAAACCTGATTGTCGGCGACAATGCAGCAGGTAAAACCTCAGTCATCGAAGCCATCTGGGTATTGGCAACTGGCCGCTCTTTTAGAACAGCAAAAACACATCACCTCATTCAGCACCAGTTTAATTCTACGACCATCTTTTCGGAGGTCGCATCAAGTCACTCAGATAAAGCTGACCACCGACTTGGCATACAAAAAACACCACAGCAGACACAATTAAGAATTGATGGCGAGACGGTTAAATCTCAATCTATGATTGCACAATTAATACCTGTACAACTGCTGACACCAGAGAGTCACAAACTGCTCGAAGAGGGCCCTAAGGCTCGTCGTCAATTTATGGATTGGGGCTGCTTTCATCAGTCAGAAGAATTTATGCCGCTCTGGCGTAACTATCAACGAGGTCTTAAGCAACGCAATCATGCGCTTAAAAAGCGACTGCCAAAAAATCAGGTGCAGCTGTGGGATCAGACGCTAGTTGAAAATGCTTTGAAAATTGATCAACTCAGGCAAGTTTACTTAGAAGCGCTAACGCCCTATTTAGTCACTTTTTGTGAGGCACTGATGCCTGAAATAAAGACTGAAGTGATTTGTCACTATCGTGCAGGCTGGCCAAAAAATACTGAAAACCTATTGGATCTTTATGCTGAAAACTTTCACAAAGAGAGTCAGCTAGGGCACACCCAGTATGGTGCCCACAGAGCAGATATCCGCTTTAAATTTTCTGGTCAAGAGGCGATTAATACACTCTCCCGAGGCCAACAGAAATTGTTTGTTTGTGCACTGCTACTTGCTCAAGCTAGCCTGCATGAGAAAACACTTCAAGAGCCAGTAATTATGTTGATTGATGATCTACCAGCAGAGTTAGATGAAACACACCGTCTAAAGCTATTAGAGCTGCTTCAGGTTTTAAATATTCAGCATATTATCACTAGTACTTCAGAGTCTTTGATTCCCGTACTCAATGCTAAAACGACTAAAGTCTGGCAGATAAAAGCAGGACAACTCAGCTTAAATACCTAAATTTAAGCTATAATTCTGCAAGTAATCCCTAAGTATTTTTCTAAAAAAGGCTTCCACTCCATGTCTGATCCAATACCTTCACCATCTGAAGTCAAATCAATAGCGCCGCCTTTAAATACAACCATGCCAACGGTTATTTATGTCCTATATCTGGCCAGCTTATTTTTAGGTATCACTGGGTTAATCGGTGTCATATTAGCTTATGTCAATAAAGGTACTAACTCCGAACTCATTGAGTCTCACTATCAGTTTCAAATTAGAACCTTTTGGATCGGTTTGCTCTACTTCATTATTGGCTGGCTACTCACGTTAATTGTCATTGGTTGGTTAGTCCTTCTCTTCTATATAATTTGGCTTATCATTCGCTGCGCCAAAGGCATTAAATTGCTAAACCTACAGCAGCCTATACCTGAACCTAAAAGCTGGTTATTTGGTAATCACTAACTGATTTAACATAAAGCCCCTAACAGGGTTTTATGATCAACCATGCCAATCCTTCTTACTTACCCCCCCCTGCTCGAAATATTTTTCTATCAAAACACTACTCGTTTACTATTTTATATCAAGTTTATTTGATCTGATAAATGTTAAAAACGAGTGTTCTAAAATTGATTAATTTTTTGAAATATATACTCATCAAATAACAAAAAAAAATAACCATCAAAAACAACTTATAACCCATTGATTTATAAAGAGATTAAACCACTAAATCAGACCATGCATTTATATTACATTTATGTTAAAATCACCCTCTAAATTTGATCGTTAAAACAATCCGAGATTCAGCTTTCCGAGTCTCCATAAATGAAATTGAGTTTTATGTCTGAAGAACAAGAATACGATTCCTCCTCCATCAAGGTTTTAAAAGGCCTCGATGCTGTTCGCAAACGTCCAGGTATGTATATTGGTGATACTGACGATGGTTCAGGTCTTCACCACATGGTTTTCGAAGTCGTTGATAACGGTATCGATGAAGCCTTAGCAGGTCATTGTAACAAGGTTGTTGTTACGATTCATACGGACGGTTCTGTCTCTGTTACCGATAACGGACGTGGTATCCCAGTTGGCATACACGAAGAAGAAGGTGTATCTGCTGCCGAAGTTATTATGACGGTACTGCATGCTGGTGGTAAGTTTGATGATAACTCCTATAAAGTTTCTGGTGGTCTACACGGAGTAGGTGTTTCGGTTGTAAACGCCCTATCTTCAGAGCTGCACTTGATTATTAAACGTGAAGGTCAAATCTGGAAACAGTCTTATACACATGGTGAGCCTGATGCGCCAATGGCGGCTGTTGGCCCTACCGATGAGACAGGAACCGAGATCCGTTTCTTACCCAGTACTAAGACATTTAGCCAAGTAGAGTTCAGTTTTGATTACTTATTAAAACGTTTAAGAGAGCTCTCTTTCCTAAACTCTGGTGTACATATTGAGTTGGTCGATAAACGTGATGATCGCCATGAAGTTTTCCAGTTTGACGGTGGAATTAAAGCTTTTGTTGACTACATTAATACCAATAAGACACCGATTAATGCAAAAGCTTTCTACTTTACAACCATTAAGGATGATATTACGGTTGAAGTAGCAATGCAGTGGTCAGAATCTTATAAAGAATCAATCTTCTGTTTTACCAACAATATTCCCCAGCGTGATGGTGGAACGCACATGTCTGGTTTCCGTGCCGCATTGACGCGTTCAATGAATGCTTATGCAGAAAGCTCTGGTTTGGCGAAAAAGTATAAAATTAGTGTTTCTGGTGATGATGCGCGTGAAGGTCTTGCAGCGGTTATCTCTGTTAAAGTGCCTGATCCTAAGTTCTCTTCTCAGACCAAAGATAAATTAGTTTCATCTGAAGTGAAAACTGCAGTTGAAACCGCTATGAATGAAAAGCTTTCTGAATATTTATTAGAACACCCGAAAGAAGCACAAGCAGTTTTTGGCAAAATTGTTGATGCAGCACGTGCACGTGAAGCGGCTCGTAAAGCCCGTGAAATGACACGTCGTAAAGGTGCTTTAGATATTGCAGGCCTGCCCGGTAAATTGGCCGATTGCCAAGAGAAAGATCCTGCACTTTCTGAACTATACTTGGTGGAGGGTGACTCCGCTGGTGGTTCTGCAAAACAGGGGCGTGACCGTCGTACGCAAGCAATTTTACCGCTCAAAGGTAAGATCTTAAATGTTGAAAAAGCTCGTTTTGATAAGATGCTAGCTTCTGCAGAAGTGGGTACACTAATCACCGCTTTAGGGTGCGGTATTGGTGAAGAGTATAATTTAGAAAAATTACGTTATCACCGTATTATTATCATGACCGATGCCGATGTCGATGGTTCTCACATCCGTACTTTACTACTGACTTTCTTCTACCGTCAGTATCCTGAATTAGTCGAGAAAGGTTACATCTATATTGCTCAGCCACCACTTTATAAAGTGAAAAAAGGTAAGCAAGAGACCTATCTAAAAGATGATTCTGAATTAGAAGGTTACCTACTACAAAGCGCCATTGATAATGCTGCACTTTGGACAGAAGAGGGCGCGCCAAGTATTAATGGTATCGCTTTAGAGAACCTATCTAAAGAGTTCTTTAAAACTCAGCATGTTATTAGACGTTTAGGTCGTCGCTACAACCCTGTATTTGTAGAGATGATGATTGATCACCCTGCGATCACTTTAGAGATATTAAATGATTTTGATGGACTAACTACTTGGATCAACGAGTTCCTACCACAGCTAAAAGCCAATGGTGAATTGCACAAAGTTGAATACCAACTGACGGCAGAACCTGCAACAGAGCTTGATAGTAAAGGACAGTTCCAGATTCGCCTGCAACAGCGTGAGCATGGAACACTAAGCTCTCAAGTATTTGATGCTGACTTCTTCGCCTCAAAAGAATTTGCACAAATTGCACTTTTAGGCCAATCACTACAGGGTCTATTATCATCTTCAGCGGCTATTCAACGTGGCGAGAAGAAACAGTCTATTGGTAGTTTTAAAGAAGCCATTGAATGGTTATTTAATGAAGCCAAACGTGGTCAAAACATTCAGCGTTACAAAGGTCTGGGTGAAATGAACCCTGAACAGCTTTGGGAAACCACCATGAATGCAGAAGCGCGTCGTCTACTACAAGTGACCATTCGTGATGCGATCACGGCGGATCAAGTTTTCACAACCCTAATGGGTGATGAAGTAGAACCACGCCGTGATTTCATTGAGTCAAATGCACTTCAAGTTGAAAACTTGGACGTATAAGTCACTCATTTATAAGATTTTTTGATATTTTGGCGATTTTAGTTTCTAATACCGCCCATAAGATTTTTCGTTTTTAATATTTATAAAGTTACCATTTAAGGTAACTATTAACTTTTTAGGAGACTGTCTATGTCAGTAACACACCCTATTGTAGCCGTAACGGGTTCATCTGGAGCTGGTACATCTTTTGTAAAACGTGCCGTTGAAACTATTTTTAAGCGTGAAAACCTTAAAGTAGCCGTTATCGAAGGTGATAGCTTCCATAAATATAGTCGTGTAGAGATGCGCGCTAAAGTAGCTGAGTCTAAGAAAGATGGTGGAAAGCCTCTAACTCACTTCTCTGAGCATGCAAACGAGTTCCAAAAACTAGAAGCTCTTTTTGCATCTTATAAAGAGACTGCTACAGGTAAAAAACGCTACTATATCCACAGTGAAGAAGAAGCAGATGAGCATAATGCACGTTTAGGTACTGATCTTCTTCCTGGTGAGTTTACACCTTGGGAAGAAGTTGAAGCTGATACAGACATTATGTTCTACGAAGGTCTTCATGGTGCAGTTAAGCGTATGGATCACGGTCCAGAAGAAGGTAAATATGATGTGGCACAACACGTTGACCTAAGTATCGGTGTTGCACCCGTCATAAACATTGAGTGGATGCAGAAAATCTACCGTGATACTTCTGAGCGTCCATATTCAGTAGACCAAGTACGTGACACTATCATGGAGCGTATGGATGACTATATTGAGTACATCGTTCCTCAGTTCCACCGTACTTGTGTAAACTTCCAGCGTATTCCGCTAGTTGATACTTCAGATCCATTCTCAACGCAAACTGAATCAGCTCCTATGGGTCCTACACCTGAAGATTCTCTAATCATCACACACGTTCGTCATGACGAAGTAGATCTATCTACAATCGTTGGTAAAATCGATGGTGCTTGGTTACAGAATGATCACACAATGATCTGTTCTGGTACTCAGATGGTGGATGCAATGGATATTATTATGACGCCAATCATCCAGAAACTAATTGCTGATAAGCGTTCTGCAATGGCTAAATTAGCAAAATAAGCTAACCATTCAGATTTTCTTAAGTAATAAAAAAAAACCCGCAATCGCGGGTTTTTTTGTTTTAAAGTTCAACTCAATTCACTAGAAACGGTAAGTAACACCCACTTGTATAATTGGCAGAAAATCAAAGTTTGCAACTTCATCTTTAATTTTTGTTTCTTCATCATTTAATGCTGCTAAAACAGACGCATCATTCGATACATCTAACCCATCTAAAGTACCAGTACCCGTTAGAGAAACTTCAGGTGCACCCGTAAAGATTGCACCTACTTCAAACAGCCCACCCCAACCTTCAGCAGGAGAGTGCCCCCAACCTAGACTTAGTGTTGGTGCATTATTCCAGCTTAGCTGTCCAGCTAAAGTTGCATTCGCAGTACTATAATTTACTTCACCAACTGTTACAGCAGACGTAATTGTCGAAGATATATCAATAGCATAGGAGTTTATCGCATAACCCCCTGATAAAAAGAAACCACCATTAAAAGGGCGATAATCTAAAGCTAAACGATGAATTCCACCACTCGCCTCAACTGCATAGGTAGGCTCTGTTGCTGAACCTGTAGAAGTTTCACTTAACCCCATCCCTGCCGATAGCGCACCACGTACATGAAGATCGTTACCCACAGGGTAGCTTAATTCTAAAGTTGCACCAGAAAACAAGCCGTAGTTAATAGCAACACCCAAATCTTTTAAATCTTCCGATGCAGCACTAGCTGAGAAAGGTAGTGAAAATGCTGTTACAGCCATCGTTGATAATAGTAATTTTTTCATATTAAACTCCATATATCGTAAAAAACACTCAAATCTCTAACTAGAGTTATTCAGATCGGAACGCATGTATCTTACGACGATCTCGTTTGGTTGGTCTTCCTGAACCTTTTTCTCGATAAGCTACCAACGCCATATCAGCCGTTGGTTTACGTTGATTGAGAACTTCACTCTCCAATTGATAAAGAGTCAAAGCCAAATCAGCTGATCCCCGTTTATCACTTACCTCTAATACTGTTATTTGTACCTGACGATGAACTTGCGTAATTTTTAGCTGATCCCCGACCATTAAAGTTTTACTAGGCTTGGGCTTTGAGCCATTTAACTCAATTTTTCCACCTTTAATTGCCTCTAAAGCCACGCCTCTAGTGCGAAAAAATCGGGCTGCCCAAAGCCATTTATCAACTCTTAGTTTATCCATAGTCCCTTACTAAACAAGCTCTTTTAACCAATCTTTTGGTGTTAAATAATTATAGATATTAGACTCTTCGGTACCTGGCTCTGGCTGATAATCATACTTCCAAGTTGCTAAAGGCGGCATAGACATTAAGATAGATTCAGTACGCCCCCCTGTCTGTAGGCCAAAAATAGTGCCTCGATCAAATGCTAAATTAAACTCGGCATAACGGCCACGACGGTACAGTTGGAAGTCTCTCTGGCGCTCACCGTACTCCATGTCTTTACGGGCTGCAACAATCGGACGATAGGCGGTAATAAAGTGATTACCCACTGACTGCATAAACTCAAAGCACTTATCAAAATCCCAACCAAAAGTGCTCTCATTCAAATCATCATAGAACAACCCACCGACACCACGTGTTTCGTCACGATGCTTCAAATAGAAGTACTCATCACACCACGCTTTGTATTTAGGGTAGATCTCTACACCAAATGGTTCACAAGCTTCTTTTGACTCTTTATGCCAGTGCACAATATCTTCATCAACCGGGTAATAAGGGGTTAAATCAAAACCGCCACCAAACCACCAAACAGGCTCTTCACCTGGTTTTTCTGCAATAAATAGACGAACATTGGCATGAGACGTTGGAACATATGGGTTATTTGGGTGAATCACTAAAGAGACGCCCAATGCTTGGAAAGAGCGACCTGCTAACTCTGGTCTGTGTGCAGTTGCTGAAGGCGGTAAACTTTTACCTCTTACATGAGAGAAGTTCACCCCCCCCTTCTCAATAACAGCGCCACCCTCCATCACGCGTGTACGGCCACCACCGGTCAGCCCCATCACACCCTCTGCACCTTCACGCTCCCACTCATCAACAATAAAGTCTTTAGCACCATCTTCGGTAGCTAACTGTGTACAAATATCTTCTTGCAGGCTTAATAAGTAATCTTTAACGGCTTGAATATTAACTGTGGTGTCTGACATGATGTATCCTTTTAAATAGTTATTCGTATTCTAGTACGAAATACTGACCTTTGCATAACAGTTAACCCCTAAATATTCTTGTGGACGATTAATAAAATGGATCTCAATCAAATATATTATTTTATTACCGTGGTAGAGTGCGGAAGTTACACCAAAGCTGCTCAGCGCCTGTCTATTCCTAAGTCGACTTTAAGCCGACATATTCAAGCTTTAGAGGACAATGTCCAAGTACGTTTATTGAATCGGTCAACACGAAAACTGAGTTTAACCAAGGCGGGAGAGAGCTTCTTTAATAAAAGTCTTCCACAAGTCACTCACCTGCAGAATATTTATGCCGATATCAGCCAGTATCATAAAGATGTCACTGGACACTTAAGAGTTACTATGCCGACAGAAGTAGGTACCTGTTTTTTAAATAAAGTACTGCCTAAGTTTTTGGCTCAGCACCCAAAAATCAAACTAGAGCTCGACTTTAGTACCTCCAATCAAAATTTAATTGAACAGGGCTTTGATTTAGCTATACGTATAGGAAAACTAGAAGACTCGAGTTACATAGCCAAACGCATCGCTTCCCCTAAGCTATCCCTATATGCCAGCCCTGATTATCTACTATCTAAGGGCACCCTAAACTCTCTTGATGAGATTAACCAGCACCACCATATCATTATGGGGTTTTCTAAAGGCTACCTTCATATAAAGGGGCAGGAACCTGTTTTAAGACAAAACTATCAATTGTCCACTAATAGCATGACCTTTAATAAGATGATGTGCATGGAAGGCCACGGTATCGCCTTCTTACCAGATGCACTTTGTGAAAGTGGGCTACAATCAGGTAGGCTTGTTAAAGTGCTTGATGGTACTCCCTTTGAGCAACCCAATATCTATGCAGTCTACCCAAGCCGAAGCCACCCCTCCAAGGCTCTTTCTACTTTTATAAACTTTGTAACAGAAGAGATTACCGATCTCAACCACATGAGTTAATACTCTTTATTTATCCCATTAATAGAACAATGTTTTGAAAAATTAGCTATTTCAATATCTTAAGCTTTGCGTAGAATAGGATTCATATTAAAAAATATGGAAAATTACCTATGCGCCCCTCTCTCATCGAATCATACAGTTTAGGCATCATTAAATTCCGCTGGTGGATTATTCTACTCTCATTTATCGGAGTATTTTTTCTTGCCAGTGGTGGCAAATACCTGACCTTTGATACTGATTATCGCGTCTTCTTTAGTGATGAAAACCCTGAGTTATTAGCATTTGAGAAGCTACAGGATACTTATAGCAAAGAGGACAATATCCTCATTGCCCTCACCCCCAAAGATGGCAATCTATTTACTCCTAAAAACCTAGAAGCTGTTGAATGGATGACCAAACAGGCTTGGCAGATCCCTTACTCTAGCCGTGTTGACTCTATTAGTAACTATCAACACACCTACGCAGAAGAAGATGATCTAATTGTAGAAGATCTGGTCTATCGTGCTGTAAACCTCACCGATAAAGATATGACGCGTATTCGTGATATTGCGCTCTCTGAACCGCGTTTGGTTCACTCACTGATCAATGAGACTGGCACAGTTACAGGTATCAATATCATTACTCAGTTCTCCATGCAGAATCAAACAGAGACACCAGAAGCGGTTGCTTACACTCGCCAGCTGATCGCAACCTTTGAAGAGAAGTACCCGCAATTTGAAGTGCACGCCAGTGGGCTGACTATGTTGAACAATGCTTTTAGTGAAGCCAGTATGAAAGATATGCAGACGCTGATCCCTATCATGTATCTGTTTATCTTTATTATGCTGCTTATACTGCTTAAATCCCTCTCATCACTGATTGGTATTATTTTTGTCATCGCCTTCTCAATTGCAACAGCTATGGGTATGGCGGGCTGGTTTGGTATCGCTTTAACGCCACCTTCGGCCTCTGCACCAACAATTATCATGACTTTGGCAGTAGCGGACAGTGTTCACTTCTTAATCTCCATGCTCGCACTGATGAAACGTGGCATGAGTAAAAATGAAGCTATCATTGAAAGTATGCGCATCAATATTGGCCCCATCTTCTTAACCAGTTTAACGACTGCAATTGGCTTCCTAGCGATGAACTCAAGTGATGCACCTCCGTTCCATGACTTAGGCAATATCACTGCAATGGGTGTTGTATTTGCCTTCTTATTCACCATCACTTTCCTACCTGCTTGGGTAGCGATCATGCCTGTTAAAGTGAAAGCCAATATAGACCCAGATTACAAAGACAGCATGACCAAATTGGCTGACTTTGTAATCAACAGACAGAAGCCACTCTTTTGGGGTAGCGTGGTGGTGGTGATCTTCTTCGCTTCAATGATTCCTAAAATGGTCATTGATGATAACTTTGTCGAATACTTTGATGAATCTATCGAGTTTAGAACAGACTCTGATTACGTTATTGATAACCTAACAGGGATCAATATGGCTTTCTACTCAGTTGAGTCTGGAGAGAGCCAGGGGATTAACAACCCAACCTTCTTAAAGGGTATTACTGAGTTCCAGAACTGGTTAGAAAATCAGCCAGAAGTAGTGCACGTCAATAGCATTGCTGATACCTTAAAACGCTTAAATAAGAATCTACATGCAGATGATCCTGCTTGGCATAAAATGCCAGAAGAGAAGGACCTAGCCGCACAATATTTACTACTCTATGAGATGTCTCTACCTTATGGGTTAGATCTTAATAACCAAATTAATATTGATAAATCTGCGACTAAAATTGCCGTAACCTTACAGAGTCTATCTACCTCTGAAATCATCGCTTTTAACGGCCGTGCTGAGCAGTGGTTAAAAGACAATACCCCAATTTCGATGCATGCACAGGGAACTAGTACCGATATTATGTTCTCAAATATTACCATGCGTAATATAGAACAGATGATGGGTGGTTCAGCCATCGCTTTAGTGCTGATCTCACTAATCTTACTCTTTGCGCTTAAGAGCCTTAAACTAGGTGTTCTAAGTCTAGTCCCTAACCTAACACCAGCAATCCTAGCCATTGGTATTTGGACTGTCACTTATGGTGTCTTAGGTATGGCAGCTTCGATTGTTTTTGCTATCTCCATCGGGATAGTCGTAGATGATACCGTGCACTTTTTAAGTAAGTATGTACGTGCTCGCCGTGAGAAAAACTTAAGCACACCTAATGCCATTCGCTACGCCTTCTCAACCGTAGGCCATGCTTTATGGATCACGACTCTCGTACTCATTGTTGGTTTTGCTTTACTGTCTCAATCAGCATTCTTAGTGAATCAGCAAACAGGGATCTTAATGGCAATCACCATTGCTTCGGCACTGGTTTTAGACTTCCTATTCCTACCAGCATTACTGCTGATGGTCGACAAAGATAAACCTACTCACAGTGAAAGCCAAAAGATGTCAGTAAACAATTCAACAAACAATAAGGCAGGAGTCTAATTATGACGCACGCTATTCTAAAAACCATTGTTGCCACTACATTAGCAAGTGCGCTTGCTTTACCCCTTATTAGCCATGCACAACCCCCTGAAGAGAGAGGTCTAGCCATTGCTCAAGAAGCAGATCGACGTGATAACGGTTGGGGAGATCAAAGCTCTGATATGCAGATGATTCTATTCAATCGCCAAGGCGATTCCAGTATGCGTGAAATCCGCAGTCGGACTTTAGAAGTGATTGGCGACGGTGATAAAAGCCTGACTATTTTTGATAAACCACGCGATCTTAAAGGCACCGCCTTTTTAACCTTTACCCACTCTCAAGGAGCCGATGACCAATGGCTATACCTACCCGCCCTAAAACGCGTTAAACGCATTAGTTCACGTAATAAGTCAGGGCCATTTATGGGCAGTGAGTTTGCTTATGAAGATATGAGTTCGCAAGAAGTTGATAAGTACACCTACAAATACTTGCGTGATGAGACCTGTGGCGATGGGCTTAATTGCTTTGTCAGTGAACGTTATCCAACCGATGAAAACTCAGGTTATACCAAACAAGTTGGCTGGTTGGATCAGTCAGAGTACCGCACCCGCAAAATTGAATTTTATGATCGTAAAAATGCCTTACTTAAAACACTTACCTTCTCAGACTATCAGCAATATTTAGGACAATACTGGCGTGCGCACAAACTAGAGATGGTCAATCATCTAACGGGTAAAAAGTCCGTGATTATCTTCTCTAACTATCAATTTAAGACAGGCCTAAAAGATTTAGACTTTAATAAAAGTAAGCTAAAGCGTCTGCGTTAAGGCATATTAGTTAACTCACTCAAGTTGACTAACTTAAGACACCCATAAGGCCAGCTAGCGATGCAATCCAAACCAAGGTATCCACTCTCTTCAAAAATACAGTGGATGCTCATGCTACCCCCCCTGCTCATTTCTACAGCCGCATTTTCACTCGAAATCAGCGGTAAAGTGGGTTTAGAGCATATTGGTTTTGCGCAGAAAGCTAAATATAGTGCGCAAAATCCATCCTATAGCTCTGTGTTTATTGAGCCTGAGCTGTATCACCAAATAGACGAAAACTCCGAGATCAGAGCCAAACTTTTCAGCCGTTACGATGCCAATAGTACCAGCCGCACCCATGCGGATATTCGCGAGCTAATGTTCTACCAGTATGCTGATGAGTGGGAGCTACACGCAGGGATTAATAAAGTCTTTTGGGGGGTGACTGAATCACGTCATCTAGTAGATACCATTAATCAAACCGATCAAATGGAAAGTCTAGATGATGAGTCACGCTTAGGCCAAGCGATGATCCACGGTAAACTCATTAAAGCCTGGGGAACGGTTGATCTCTTTGTCCTACCCAACTTTAGACCCATACAGTTTGGCGGAACAGAAGTTCGCCCGCGTGCAGGTCTGCCCATCGCCAATGCTGACCCACTCTATCAAGACAGTGAAAAGAGCGATCATATCGACTATGCCATTCGTTGGAACCACAGTATTGATAATTTGGACATCGCCCTCAGTCTATTCAATGGAACTCAAAGAGCCCCCCTGCTCAAAACCATTATCGAGGATACAGCACCTAAGCTTTTACCTGTTTATGTACAGAGCCAACAACTCGGCCTAGAAGCACAATACATCGCGGGCGATATGTTACTCAAAGCTGAAGCCCTACACCGCAAGAGCCACAAACTAGGCGTGAACAATAGTTTCATAACCTATGACTCTAATGCATTGGTAGCAGGCTTCGAATACACCCTAATCGGTATCAATGACACCGCTTACGATCTAGGCATTATCGGTGAATATCTATACGATGAATGGGCCGATACTACCCCTTTCCAAAAAGATTGGATGACAGGCCTTAGATTTATCCTAAACGATGAGCAAAGTAGTGAGATCCTACTAGGGCATATCTACGATATAGATGACAGTTCACAAATGTGGATACTAGAGGCTTCACGTAGAATTGGTGAAAACTGGAAAGCGGAGTTAACAGGGCGTTGGGAGACTAATATTGCGGCTGGCAATACCTTTATGCACGCTTACAAGCAGGATGATTTGATTGATCTTAAGCTTAGTTATTATTATTGAGTTATAGCCTTTTATTGGCATCAACTAAACTGTAAAAGACAGTGTTTCCATATGAAACACTGAAGCCTATAAAATATTCTATCTATTCATCAATATAACTTTATTGCATAAAATAGCGTATTCTGTACGATCAATCATTTATGTAATGTTATAAAAATTACCTATACTCAATATCTAATCCATTGGAAATTAACGATATGATTTTTTCTAAGTGCGCAGGCCCATCTGATCATGCTGAACGCCGATGTGAAGTTCGGCATAGAACTTATTTAGCTGCCAATTTAGCCAAGAAAACTCAGAATAACTTTGCAACCATCGTCAATATTTCTAAAAGTGGTTTGGGGATTAGAACTGGCAAGTCTTTTAATAAAGGTGATATTGTTAATGTGTTTTTAACAGAGAAACGTAAAAATAGAATCTCAGTAAAGATCAATGTACTAGCCTGTAGAGAAGAAAATGGTGAGTACTTTCTAGGTACTAAAATTGTTGGTGGTTGTGAAAAGCACGTTAAACTTTACAATGAGATCCTACACTCGCATAGACCTTCGGTTATTAAATAGCCTGATAACCTTCCCCTCCACTCAGGTACCACTTGAGTCGTAAATAAATCTATACACTCTCAATTTTCTTGTAGTTTTCTTTAAAGTATTCAGCAAACTCGTCTGCTGGAATGGCTTTACTATAATAATAACCCTGAATTTCATCACAGCCCTGCATACGCAGGAAAGCAAGTTGTTCACTTGTTTCAACCCCTTCAGCTATGGTTTTCATCCCTAGGTTACTAGCCATATCAATAATGGCACTGACAATCGCTCGATCATCAGAGCTCGTTGAGAGTTCTCTGATAAAAGCCTGATCAATTTTTAACTTATTGGCATTAAACTGCTTGAGGTAACTCAAAGAGGAGTAGCCTGTTCCAAAGTCATCAATTGCTATACTAATACCATTTTCATGTAGCTCATTCATAATACCAATAATATATTTAGCATCATGCATGGCAACAGCTTCAGTGAGCTCTAACTCTAAGGATTCATAGGGAACGCCACTCTCATCTATCATTTTTACCAGTTTTTCAGCAAAGTGCTCCTGTCTAAACTGGATAGCTGATAAATTAACTGCCACGACCATATCTGCAAGATCTGATGCTTTCCAAGCTTTTATTTGTGCCATGACCGTTTTTAGTACCCACTCGCCAATCTCTATAATCAGCCCACTCTCTTCTGCAATAGGAATAAATTCAGCGGGTGATATATATCCCATCTCTGGATGCTTCCAGCGTAGTAGTGCTTCTGCACCGAGGGTAGTACCATCTTCAATTCTGCTTTGTGGCTGATAATAGACTTCTAACTCACCATTTTTCAGAGCCAAGTGCAGTGCATTTGTTAATTCTAGACTTCTAACCGACTGGGCATTCATTTTCTCAGTAAAAAATTGGCTTCTATTTCGAGTAGTTTTTTTAACTTGATACATAGCAGCATCGGCATTTTTAAGCAGGGTATCAAAATCTTCACCATCATGAGGATAAAGTGCAATACCTATGGATGCTGTTACCGTTAGTTCATATTGTTCAACTTGACTAACCTTAGAGATGGTATTGATAATCTTATGGGCAATATGCAGCGCTGAATTTTCATCTGTATTTGAAAAAACAAGCACAAACTCATCTCCACCCAAACGAGAGACAGTATCCTCCGAACGAACTAGTTTTTTCAGGCGTTTTGCCATCTCTATTAATATTTTATCGCCAACATTATGCCCAAGCGTATCATTAATTTTTTTAAAATTATCAAGGTCTAAAAACATCACAGCAATTTGTTCATTTGATCGTTTTGCATGACTGAGTAGATAGGCTACCCTATCATTTAACAGCACTCGATTTGGCAAGCCAGTAAGTTGGTCAAAATGTGCCAGTTTTTGAATATGCTTTTGAAGCTGTTTCTGCTCTGTAATATCGACCTTAATTGCTACATAGTTTGTGATTGTTCCGCCAGGCTGCTTTACAGGGGATATGGTCACTGACTCAATATAAAAACTATGATCTTTTCGGCGGTTAACCAACTCCCCCTGCCATACTTTACCAGCACATAAAGCTTTCCACATCTGTTCATAAATAACAGGCTCGATTTTCCCAGACTTTAAGATACGTGGATTCTGACCAAGAGCTTCTGCCTTGCTATAACCTGTCACCTTGGTAAACTTGTCATTGACATACTCAATCTTCCCATCAAGATCGGTAATAACAATGGAGTTAGGACTCTGCTCTACAGCAAGAGAGAGTGTCGTTAATGACTCAGATGTTTTTTTACCTTTGGTAATATCCTGAATCGTACCAACCATTTTTGACGGCTGACCAGCCTCATCATACTCTAAACGCCCCACTCCATAGACCCACACCACAGATTGATCATTTCGACGAATAATTCGATACTCTTGGTTAAACTCTTCACCTTTTTTCATGACGTCATATCTAAAATGATTTTTAACCATCGTCCGATCAGCGGGGTGGATAAGTCTGACCCAGCTTTTAGCAGAAACCTCATAACTTTCATCAATGCCAAATATTTTATTTAACTTATCTGAACAACTCCACAGCATATTTTTAAGGTCAAAAATATAACTACCGATCCCCGCAATACTCTGAGAAGCTCTTAAGCTTCTTTCACTATTTCTTAATGCCTCAGCAGATTTAACCATTTCAGTTATATCCTCAGAGATACCCAATAGATACTCTGGCTGGCCATTATCATCATTTATAGCAACCTTTTTAGTATGTAAAATCCGTTCTCCATTAACCGTTTTTATACGCTCTTGCTGAACCTCAATCACCTGGTCACTCTGTAACGTCTCTCGATCTTTACTTATCAAGAACTCTGCTTGCTCACGTGATACTAAATCATAATCATTTTTACCTAATATCTGCTGACTACTGACACCTAGCAACTTTTCACCCGCCTTATTGAAGAACACAAAACGAAATTCTTTGGCATCCTTAAGAAAGACCATATTTGGAATATTATTAACAATGCTGCTAAAAAGACGATTTTGGGTATTCAGCTGTTTCCGAGACTCATCGAGCTGCTTATAGGGTTTCTGTACGGTGGTAACAAATATTGCTTTATAGATAAAATAGTATGCAATCACTTTATAGACATGACCTGCCAAGTTATATATATCTGTTACATCCGCATAAAGAGTAAAGAAAAATTCACTCATCGCCATAATAAAAACTGCTGTAAAAATTGAGACCGCACAGTATGACTGAGCTGTACGCATGCGTAACAAGAGTATAAAACCTGTGAGGATATTGAGCCCTATCAACAGGTATTCACTATTCACTTTAAAAGCCGTTAAGCCTTGTCCTTCTATAAAAGTACTCGGCAGTAAATAGTCTTTAAATAAAATGATCCAGTGTACTAATCCAACTAAAATCATCATCAAAATTAAAATGGGGTATCTACTAGCATTCTTCTGTAATGGGGTCAGTGTAAACAGAGCAATAAACAACAGACCACCTGCAACAATAAACCTGGCTGAAAGCCAAAAATTAATCGCCTTCTCTGTACCAGCAGGGGTAATATAATCAGGCATACCCGGATAGGAAAGAATATGAGAAAAGTCCAAAAGGGCTGCCGCAAAGAAAACAACAGACAGTAATAAAATATTTGCAGATATTTTATTACTGTATGCATTCCAACCAACAACAAAAATCAGTAGTGCAAAAACAACTGAAGTAGTCTCAATTGTGATATGTACAGGCAGATAGTCTTTAAAGGCCTGCATGCTAGGAAGTGAAGGCAGAGTAATAATGACTAACATTACTATCCCAAGTGCTAAAAGTGTTCTTAAAGCCCTATTAACCTCTGCTCTATAGCTAGGATAAATATAGAAGAGTTTTTTTACTTCCTCCTGAATAGAGCTTAAATTCATACCATTCCTTTAGCGGGCTATTACACAAAAACAAACTTAGCATCTACTTTAAACACGCTGCCAACTAACCTTTTGATTTATAGATCAATTACACACTACAAAACACAATTAATCTTACACAGACTACAGGTCATAAGTATTACCACTACTTTGTTAAACACACTCTATAAGTAGAGTGTGTAATACTATTAGTTATAACACGTATCAAAAGGTATATTAATCTTTTCATCAAGTATGAAAGCAGGATTATTCTATGTATGCTGCAGGAGAAACACTTAGATTGAATTATGGTACTTACTCACATTAAGGCATTTCTGATGGCAATGGGGGTGTAATCCATAGCTCTAAAAAACACTTACAAGTGACTAGAGTTAGCCTGTTTGATTTTGTAGAAGGGGAAATTACTTACGGCAGGGAATAACTAGTGATAACGCGAGCTGGCCGTTCAGAGTACCCAAATTCAGAGAAACTCACTATTAGGATTTTGCATACCAATCGCCCTTAATAGCGATATAAGTATAGCTAGAACAATAGGTATAACCATGGTAATCACTTCAATATTAACGCGATCAGAAAGAAGTCCTGTAAAGAATACGCTAGCCGCAGTAATTATTGCATCTATAGCCGTTATTATTGAATCTATACTACCTAGTTAAGCCAAATTATTATGCTAAACCAAGATCAGAATACCCCCCCCTGTTCAAATACCCTTTGAGGGTATAAAACATCTACGCCTAAAACTGCTGATATAAAAAACCGCTTAATATTAATATAACCCTTAGTAAGTAGCAGAAACATCTTTAAGCGTAATCATTTTTTTGCTTTAAATAGTCCACCATTGAAACCAGTACCGTATGATCATTTTGAGTTTCAATTAGTAAATTTTGAATAGCCGACGTTAAATTTTGACAGTAGGTGGTGTCCATAATAATATCAGCCTGACTACCCAACTGACGCATCGCATCTTCCAACTTTGGAAAAAATTGAATTCCATGTTCTACCATATCATCTATATAGGGGTTTTCAATATTTTGATCATACACCGCTATAATTTTACAGGCTTCCTGTTTTTCATCGATCATATTGGTATAGAACCGCTGTCCGAGTCGCCCCAAGCCCAATATAATAATTTTTGTTGTTTTCATATTATTTACCTAATTAAAACAGATTTTGTAATCAAGCAAACAGTGTCATTAAGTGTTTACTTTCAATTAGACCAATAATATAAAGTGCAGTGCTCCATATTGTTAAGTATTTATAACAGGCAGAATAAGATTTTATGAATTGAAAATAGTAAAAAGCCCCTAAAAAGGGGCTGACGAGTGAACTAAGTTGCACATTGATCAAAACGCTTAATATCAATCAAAACGTGCCAGTTTGTTATAACGAATCATTGAACTAATCTCTTTAACATACTCGTGCTTTCTTTCTGAATAATGAACCAAGCCTTTTGCTAACTTTAAACCAGTTGGTGCCAGCTTCTGCTTGCGCTGCTTTAAGCGCTCTGTTCTGACCAACTTAAAAGCCTTATGTCTATTTAAGTTCAACATATAACCCTTAACTGACTCATACGGACTACTAAATTTTCTCACCTCATGTGTCATACCTTTAGTACGCTGTAAAGGTACTAGCCCACAACCTTTACTAAAGCACCACTGACCATAAAAGTTAAATGCTTTTCTAGCAAAACGTGAAGTACCCCAGGCAGATTCATTAGCAGCCTGTGCCAATGCTAAAGAAGCTGGGATCACATCCACCTTAGTTAAAAGTGCTGTTTTAGTCTGAGCTGAGATCACTTTATCTGTCACTCGGTACTTCGCCATTAATGACTCAATTTTCACTGTTTGAGAGGTTGATAAATGACTGAAGTTAACCGTCTGAATAAATTTTCGCTCTTGTAAAATTTCACCATTGGCTTTTTCAATATACGGCTGTAGATAATTAAAGAAAGCCGTCTTCTTCTGTTTTACATCTTTAAATTTAGAAAAATCAGGCAGAGCGGTACTAGCCATTAGATTAGCTGAAAGAATACACAGTAAACTCAATAATGATATTTTTAGAAAAGACATAAACAACCCTTTTAAGCCTTTGAAAGAGTTGCGTATTCTACCGTGTATTAAGTTTATGCATCATATTTTTTCAGCTTACCTTTAAATACTGTTATATCATTTAAGGCCATTTTATCTAGACAAAAAAATAGCACTCAAAGGCGCTATTCTTAAGTTAATTACAACCTATCAATATTAAATATTGTGGTTAGCATTAAACTGAGCGATTGCTGCCACTGGCTTTTTCTTTTTATTCTTACTGTTTAAGACATAAACAACCGTCTCACCTTTTGGACCCGCCCCAATATCAGAAAATATTAGGTTATCGACACCTGTTTTAACATATCTATCAAAGTCAGCCCATGTTGTGAACACATAGAAACGGTTCTCTTCAGCTTTAAATACTTCACCATAGAAGTTATCAGCTGCAGCTAACTCACCTTTAAGCATTTGCTCTGCCGGATTTGTTGCTTTTTTCTTATCTGCTTTTGTCAGACCATAGATAACCGTCATACCATTAGTACCCGCACCAATATAGGTTTTGCGGAAAGATGTTTCACCTAACTCTAGGAACTCTTTGAACAGACCAGCATCATAAAATACATTTTCACGACCATGAACATAAGCCACATATAGATCTTCATTATTTAAAGATGCTATTGCTTCAGATTTTACAGGTGCTGCTTTTTCAGTACAACCAGATAGAATGCCAGCCACCATTAGTGCAAGTAGTAATTTTTTCATTTGATCAGTCTCTTTTAGTCAATTTAGTTACCAACAGAATTTTATAGACAATTAATAACAGCTTAATGACCAATAAATGACAAATTCATGAAAATAGATAAACTCAAATAGTTAGTAGATCAAACAATCTTCTAAATTACCTGACTTATTTATCCAGCATCTTTCAAGGAATCAACCTTGCCTAGATTGAGTAAAATCAAGTATTCTATCTTTACTGAAACAGCCTATATTTTGAGACGCTAATGAAACAATCTACAGCCTTAATTCCAACTCTTCTTCTCTCCATCACAATCGCCTCCTTAACAGGCTGTCTGAGTAAAAGTACCAAAACAGGCTCCGTAGGTATTGAGCGTGAGCAGCTACTGTTAATCTCATCAGAGGAGATTAATAACGGTGGTAAACAGGCTTACGCCAATATTCTAGAAGAATCTAAAAAGAAAAAAGTTCTCAATAAAAATTCTGAAATGCTACAGCGTGTGAGAAAAATATCCAAACGGATTATTCCTCAAACGCATGTTTTTAGAAAAGATGCACCTAGTTGGGCCTGGGAAGTAAACGTCATTGAGTCTGATGAGCTAAATGCTTGGTGTATGCCTGGTGGAAAGATCGCTTTCTATTCGGGCATTATTAACAAGCTTAAGTTAACAGATGCGGAAATCGCAGCGATTATGGGACACGAGATTGCACATGCGCTACGTGAACACGGTCGTGAACGCGCATCTCAGCAGACGATTACCCAGCTTGGCTTATCAGTAGTCAGTATGGTCACAGGTATGTCCAGTATCGCAATGGATATGACCTCTTTAGCAGCCAATGTGACACTCACCCTACCGAACAGCCGTACTCATGAAATTGAGGCCGATAGAATGGGCGTTGAGTTAGCCGCCCGTGCAGGTTACAACCCTTACGCAGCGGTTAGCGTGTGGCGTAAGATGGCGAATGAGTCTAAGGGGGGTAATCCACCTGAACTTCTAAGCACTCACCCCTCTCACGATCACCGTATCTCAGATCTAAATAAATATGCAAAACGCGTTGAACCTCTTTTTAAGGCAGCCAACAAGCACTAATACCCACCAAACCAATCCCCTTCATTTGAACACTCACAACCATAAAAAAAGGGGCTTAAATCTATCATGATTTAAGCCCCTTTTTGATTAAAAACCTATTCGGTTAAAAAGCCATCTAACGCAATACTTTTCCCGTGGTCGCTTCTCTAATCTGAGTAGGTTTATCCAATGCACCTAAATCACCCACCACACACAACACTTGGTCTTTAAAACTATTAAAGACCTCTTCACAAGAGGTGGCTGGTGCTTGCGAGCTAAGGTTAGCACTCGTAGAGACAATCGGTTGTCCAAAAGCCGTACAGAGTGCATTGACTACAGGGTGATCTGAGACACGAATAGCCACGGTCTCTCGCCCACCGGTAATCCAATCAGGAACACTATTTTTGACAGGCAGTACCCAAGTAACAGGCCCAGGCCATGTCTCTCTAACCCTTTGCTCCCAAGCCATATTCTCTAACTCAACATAAGGTAGGATTTGCTCAATAGAAGCCGCGACTAAAATTAGCCCCTTTTCAACAGGTCTCTGTTTCACGTGAAACAGCTTCTCTACCGCCTTAAAATCAAACGGATCACAACCTAAACCGTAGACCGCCTCTGTTGGATAGGCAATCACCTCACCAGCTTGCAGAGCTTTAACCGCTTGAGATAACTGAGATGGGTTCACGCTAATCTAACCAATATAATCATAAGGGCTCCAATTCTACCCTGTAACCTGTTTTATACAAACTACGATTATTGAGGAAATAAGGCATAAAACCCTGTTATTTTGGTTGTTCTACAGTAAAACAATGCCTAAAAAACTAGACTAACATTCTAAGCAGGGGGGCAATTACCAGAACAATGCATAAGATACTTGAATTTTCGTTTGTAGATTATGCTCTGCCTTAAAACGTACATCCCACTCTTTATTCAACCCCAACCTCATCTCAGCACTCGAAACAAAATGGCTATCATTTATTTTATTTAAAGTAGATCGATATTCAACATCGAATTTATAAGCAATTTTTTTAGAGGGCTTAGAAATAAAGGTCAGGCTCGGGACAAATGAAAGCAAGTCATCAGCGTCTAATCTAGCCCCAATAAAACCTGATAATATCGAAGTTTTGGTTAATAGTGTAGCTCTGCCTATAGACCCCTCCATAAACACTGTTAAAGTACTATTTTCAGATAAATTACTTTGTTCTACGCCTAGACGCACTTTCCATGAGTTTTTATTATCTGTTTCTATATTAGTAGGACTGGGAGCTAGGGATGCAATTTTAACAAGGTTAACTCTAGATAGGTACGCCCCTGTTTTAGCAAGGTTTAGTTTAAAACTCAACATTGATAAAGAAGAAAAATTTGGGCGTCCAAAATTTAAATTAAGACTATCAAAATAAGCAGGTCTTATTTCAAGGCCAAGACCAGACTCATAACTTTTTGAATAAGCATCTAAACGTGTCATAACAGGTAATTGAGACTCATCTGGCGCTACCTTAGAAGGCTCTGATCCTAAGCTTGTAACAACAGGAAGCATAGCTTGCACTGAAAGCAGTGGATGCTTATTCTTTTTTAAAACTTTTTTGTACTCAGATCCAGAATAGGTATAAGCGTAATAATCAAATAATGTATTTATAATAAAAGACTTATCTTCCATATCACTTTCATCTAAAAACACCCTTTTCTGATTTGAAGCTATGTAGTCATTTATAAATGATTTTTCATCTGGTGACAGTTGCTGATACTTATGATAAAAACGGCTTTGGCGTGATGGAATAAATACTGTTTCTTGTACATGATCATTCTGAATTAATGCATTTACCACTTGCTGTGGCATTACCCATGGAAGCTGGTTATTGTAAAGATCGACATTAAGAGCAATACTAACAACATCTGCTATTTGTAAGGCACAGTTTTCTTTAAAAAAATAATACTGAAAGTTAGTATTTAGTAACTCCCATATATGAAAGTTTATTAAATTAACTTGATACGTACTTAAGTTTAACTTGTACTCCCAAAGATCCCTCTGCTCATACTCTCCATAAAGCATGTTATTTTTATAGAATTCTGCAAAAGAAAATTTACCTTGGTAACCACCAAATATTCCATTCACAATATAAGAAATCATATTATTGGTTGCACCAGTATCAGCCCCAAAATTTATACTCGTATCCAACAGCGGAGAGATCTTACTTGTTCCATTTAACTTTAATAGTAGGTGTCCATACAAAGATGCTGGATTATCTAAGTACCCTGATGCCAATATAAGACTAATATCATCAGCTTGATGCTTTTTAATCCATTTTGAAAAGTTTAAGCACTGTACTTTGGGAATCTCCCTACTCATGGAAAGCTGTTGTTTTATCCACAAAAATCTTGCTGGAAAGCGACATTGAGCATGTTTATTTGGATTATCTAAATCCTCTTTTTCCAGAAACCCTTTTATGGTTTGGATGAGTTCATCCTTTGGTGATTTATTTCCATTAGGTGATATAAAGAACGATGGGCTAAGTACTAGGCTTTGATCTGTCTTTAAAGAGTCATTTTTATAGTGAAGCAAGCGATGCCACTGGGAGTGGTTATAGAGCTTGTATTCAGTAACTTTTTGTATGATTTGTTTTGAAAGATCACTTCCAAAGCTATGCATTGAAAAAGAAATTAGGAAAAAAGTAATCGTGAATCTAAAAAAAGGAAGAGGCATTTAATAACAGATAAGATTAAGTTAATTGAAATTAAAAGAAGTGCTCAAAAGTAGCTTTAAAACTAAATAAAGTATTTAAAGCCACTTTAATTGCATTATGCTTGTTTAGCAGTATTTAGCATTACATTATAGATGGTCTGTGCCTTTGCAGTATCAGAAAGGTTTTCATATTCTGATGAAGTCACTACTTTTGCAAAGTTTTGCTTCACGTTTTGTGCAACAACATTCATCTGATCTTCAGAAACATTAAACATTTTCAGAACTGCTGACAAATAAGCGCCAGATCCATTAACAATTTCTTCTTCCAAAACAGCATGAGAGTTTTGAATAAATTCAGCTGCAGCTACATTATTTCCTAAACCTTCACAACTATCTTGTGAAGAGATATTTGATGAAACAGCTGTTGTTCCTAAATCCCAAATAACGTTTGAGATTGCAGCAGCAGTGCTATTATCATCAAAAATCATAGCACCAATACCGCACTGTTTCCATGGATTAACAGAGTTCTGTGCCATAGCTGAAGTTGATAAAAGTGAAGCTGCAACTACAGTAGAAGCGACTAAAGTATGTAATTTCATGTAAATATCCTTTTAAATATGTCTTTAAATAGATTATTAAATCCCGTTGCTTAATCTATAGGATATAAATAGTTTTTACAAGTATATAAGGCTTAATACCCATTAATACTTGGGGTATATAAAGATTTTAAACAAAACTAAATATAATAGGTTTCCAATAGTCTAAATAGTATTAACTCAACCTCACATAAACAAGCCACTGCAATCTAGTATTAGGTTGTTATAATTACCCTATTTTTTCACCCTAAATAGCTCACCCTCCCTAATATTTGGAACCTCTTGTGAATATCAGCAACGAAAAACGCCTTAACAAATTTATCAGTGATTCAGGCTTTTGTTCACGTCGTGAAGCAGATCGTTTGGTAGAGCAGAACCGCGTCACCATTAACGATAAAATTCCAGAGTTAGGCACTAAAGTCTGCCCAAATGATGTGGTTAAAATCGATGGTAACGCGATCAATGCGGTATCAGAAGATAAAGAAGACCGTATCTATATCGCTTACCACAAGCCAGTAGGTATTACCTGTACCACTGAATCTCAGGTTAAAGAGAATATTATTGATGCGGTCGGTCACCCTGAGAGAATTTTCCCGATTGGGCGTTTAGATAAGCCCTCTGAAGGGCTAATTTTCTTAACCAGTGATGGCGATATCGTAAACAAGATTTTACGTGCTGAAAATGCCCATGATAAAGAGTATGTTGTCACCGTTGATAAAGCAATTAGCAGTGCTTTTATTCAGAAAATGTCGAGTGGTGTACCCATTTTAGATACCGTAACAAAACCATGTGAAGTCAGTAAAGAGAGTCGTTTTGTCTTTAAGATTATCTTAACTCAGGGCTTAAATCGCCAAATCCGTCGCATGGCAGAGTACTTAGGTTATCGAGTAACCAAGCTGGTTCGTAGTCGTATTATGAATGTGACCTTAGAGGGACTAGCGCCTAATCAGTGGCGTGATTTAACCACACAAGAGATGGCTACAATTAATGCTGCAGTAGCAGGTTCAACAAAAACAGCAAGTTTTACAGGTACACCTAAACAGGTAAAATCTACATCATGGTCTAGAGAAAAACAGAAGGCACAGACCAACAGTAAGGGGCGTTCTCACAATGAATCTCGTCATTCTAACCCAAATGATAAAACCGAAAAACGCCAAGACAAAAAGCCAAACCGTTCATCAAGATCAGGTGCCAAACGTAACTTCTATAAAAAATAGCTGCCTTCAACGCTCTCATTAAGACTGCCAATAGACCTGCTCACTTATTTAAAAATCTTTCTCATGCTATGGCGTTTTTTCTTCCAACGCATAAAGCCTGTTACCAAGAGCAGAATAAGTAATATCGAAGCAAAATCATTTACCCAAACCCACCACTCCGCAAAGAAAGTGCCATCATGTAAGGTCAGCATAATACTGTAAAAAGTGCTGTTCTCTAGAAGAGGCACTTGTTTGTCCGTTTGACCATGCCCACCAAAATAGACTTGTGCCTGATCTTGCTGGTAGGTATCTCTAAACATACCGGGAGCTTTAATGATCTGCCACCCCCCCTGCTCATTATAGCTGCGCGGTGGAGAACCCATACCGCTGACATACAGCGTATCGCCTAAACGCTTCATACGGTACGCAAAGCCATTTGAGACCTTTTTCCAGTCCTTTAAATCAGGACTTTCATAAACCCCATAACGATTGCCTATTCGGTAAGTTAGTTTCTCTGAAGGTAACGACTCAATATCTATAGACCAGATATCTTCTCTAAGAGAGCTATATACTGGCGGCAGGGTGCTTTGTGACCAAGTAATCTCTTTAAGATAGGGATTAAAGAACTTACTGTGATCTAACAAAATGCCTGTAATAGCAAATAGCATTAAGAATGGTAGTGCCAATAGAACCAAAGAATGACTATGCACAGACATAGTTTTCTTAACCAGCTGCATTTTAGATCGGCTTGCACGGTGTATTTTTTTAGCTTGCCTTAAAGACCACCAAATAAAGAAACCACTTAGTGCTGAAAATAGTAAAATCCAAGTGGCAATATCATTCAGAAGCAGAGACCAACCATCATCCAAAAAACCGCGTCCATAGTGAAAATCACGGACAAATCTAGATAGAGTAATACCCTCTGCCAACTCAGTTGCAGGTAGATCAACTCCTGCCTCTTTAAGCACCTCACCAAAAGGATTTAACAGCAGTAACTTGCTCTTATCGACCGATACTAATAGATTATTACCATCAATAGCTAAGGCATTAATCCATTGGCCCTCTAGGGCGATTCTTCGCCAGTTTAAGCCACTGTCTAAGGACTTATAGAGACCATCTTCAGTGGCTGCATAGAGATCCTTATCTAACCAACTCAATGCATAAAACTGATGATTAGAAGTTTGCTGATAGCTTAACCCGCCATCCTGAGAGACAAAAGCACCTCTTAGGCCAGCAGTAACCCACCAATTGGGATTGTTTGCTTGAGTGGTTTTGGTTTGAAAAAGTTTTTTATCGGCTTGCACAACCGCATCAGGCAAAATAGAGTTAGGCAGTGTCCAGTGATATTGAAACTTCCACTGATCATGATTTAAAAAGAACCCAGTTAAACTGAGTATTAATAAAAAAAGGCCAGCAATAATGCCGGCCTTTTGATGTAGTTTACGAAGACCCATCTACCTTTACAACCCTACCAATCAACATTCATACCGATAAAGGCCTGACGAACAGCGCCTGGCGTATACTTTTCTTTACCATAACCATAAGTCGCTGATTCCGCATAACGCTCATCCATTACGTTATCTAACTTAGCATATACACGCCACGTATCATTGATCTGGTAATCCGCTTTTAGGTTCAGTATCTTATAACCAGCATAAGACGTTGTCTGTGCGTGATCCATATAGTAATCACCGACAAAAATACCTTCCGCCATCAATAATAGACCACTTCCACTAGGACGATAGAACAGCCTTAGATTCAAGTTATTATTGGGTGCTGCAGCCATTTCACTATCACCATAAGTGGCATCATTTGCAAAGCGGTGTGAACTACGACTATAAGCTAACTTAGTTGTCCATTGATCATTGATCATGTGCTTAATGCTTAACTCAAACCCTTGATTAACAGTGGTTCCACCATTGTCATAGTACACTGTTGCACCATCTTTATATTTGGTAATCGTATCCGCAATATCCATATAGTAAAGAGCTACTTCAACGTCTGTAGACTTACCTGTTACTTTATAACCCAACTCATAAGTATTAGAGACTTCAGGGTCAAGCTTAAATTGTGTACTCTTATCTGTCAGGTTGTATAAACGAGAAGCCGAAGGCACACGGAATGCATTTGCATAACGCGCATAAATCATCGTATTAGACGCTAGGGCGTAGTTTAAAGATAACTTAGGGCTAAGGTGCTCATAGCTATCATTACGGCTAGTTGCTCTTACATAACCAGAAGTACCATACTCACCATCTGCTAGATTATTTGTATAGTTATAACGGTTAATGTCATAACGAAGACCGGTTGATAGCGTATATTTTTCAGCGATATTCCAATCTGTATGAACGTAAGGGGCAGCGGCAACGTAATCTACATTATAGTTATAGATTTCACCCGTCAGGATATTGTTACCCGCATCATCAAACTGCTGTGAATAAATAGTTGTTCCTTGCGTTACTTCACCATCAACCCCGTAGATAAAACGTCCCCAACTTGGCGTTAGAGTTCCTTTATGCATGACACCAACTGTATTTTGTGTACTGTCATTATGCGGTAGGCTTGGTTTCCAAGTGGCTGTGTACTGGTTACGGTTATTACGTGCATAAGCGATGGTGCTCATCTCCAGATCCTGAACCATAAAACTATCCCACTGCATACCAATACGATTATGGTCAAACTGACGCATCGCATCAACGCTAGCTAACTTACTTTCAATATCTCCCATACTGCGAGTATCATTCTCTAGCGCATCAATACTTAGCAGGGAACCTGCTTGTTGTGCACGCGAGTGGTTAGAGAGTAGTGAGATTTTAAAATCATTATTCTCAGTACTAATATTGTACAAACCTGTAAACTCGGTACGTCTCACCTCAGTGTGCTCACGCCAACCATCACTATCCGTAATAGAAGCATCGAAACCATAAGCAATATCATCCCCTACAGAATCACGTATTTTTAGACTGCCCTGCTTAAACGCATCACTACCGCCGTAAATATCTAACTTACGATCAAGCCCTTTTCCTGGCTGCTTGCTCTGAATATTAACCGTTGCAGCAATCGCATCAGAACCATAAAGTGCTGTGCCTGCGCCTTTTATGACTTCTGCTGTCTGTGCTGTTTGAAAGTTAGTGTAGGCCATCGCATTATGGTTAAAGAAACCAGACGACTGGACTGGAATACCATCTTGCAGATATAAGAAATATGGCAGCGTTGTATTAGGCGTACGAATCGCAGCGGTATGGCCAATAACCGAACCTGTCTGTTTAATAGAGACACTGGCAATAGAGTTCAAAACATCTTTCTGAAACATCGCTTGATCTAGCTGCTTCTCTTCCACACCTTTTTTAGCAACAGAAAGGGGCTGACTTAAAATTTCTTCAGCAGAGCGTGTTGCCGTGACAGTGATGCTATCTAGTTCAACCGAATCGGCTGCTTGAACTTGAGAGGCCATTAGAGCTGCCAGTATAGCCAAAGAGAGTTTTGATTTTTGCACGATATTCAATCCCAATTTAATTAATTATTTGGTGCGCATCATACTATTATTGCCTATAACAATTAATGAACAATACTTACTGAATACTCTAAAGAGTGTGAATAAAGTCTTAATAGATAACCTAAATCAACCAAATGCTTATTAAGCCTTTTTACCGTACTTAATTATTTTTTTAATAAAGTTACTTTAATTGAAATAGACTTCAAGCAGGGGGGGTATACCCTCAAATAAAAGTCAATTAACTCTCCTACTAAATAAGGCACTCAGTACTAATTAATTTAACTATTATTTACTATCACCATTGAATGAATATAATTAAGTGTCACAAAGACAACAGGATCCCAAGCATGCATCACTATAACCAAGACCTACACGATGACCATTTAACAGGCGCACACTACAGTCATCGAATGGGCTGGCTTAGAGCCGCTGTATTAGGTGCCAATGACGGCATTATTTCTGTTGTCAGTCTACTGGTTGGGGTCATTGCAGCAGGTGCAGATAAAGAACATGTTTTGATGGTTGCCTTAGCAGCACTCGTTGCGGGCGCACTATCAATGGCTGCGGGTGAATATGTCTCAGTCAGTTCACAAGCAGACACCGAAAAAGCTGATTTAGAAATAGAGAGAAAGTCCTTAGAAGACAACTGGGAACATGAAAAGGCCGAACTCGCCTTTATCTATACCCAACGAGGTGTCAGCCAAGAGACCGCAGATAAAGTTGCCTTTGAACTAATGGAACACGATGCCCTAGATGCCCATTCCAGAGATGAGCTAGGCCTATCAGAAACCCACACAGCCAGACCAATACAAGCCGCTGTAGCCTCAGCAACCGCTTTTGTATCTGGTGCTGCGATTCCAGTGGCCTTAACCACCTATGTTGGATTGACGTTTGGAGTAGAGGGTTAAGCTAAACAATAAATAAGATTTATAAATGACCCTAGAAGCTTTGATAAAGGAAGTCTTTTAAAGTTTAAAGGTTTTAAGCAGGGGGGGTAATACCCTCAATATGAGATTGAGGGTAGATAGTAAGGTCTATTTAGCTTCGTTAATCATCTGAATAATACTTTGCTCTACTTCTTCAGCCACAGTTTTTAGGTCAGCGTTATCCGATAATATCTCTAGCATTTTTGCAGGCTCGATCATACCGATCTGTACTTTTCCGTTCTCTGTAAAAACAGAGATACGGCAAGGCAGCGCCATATTTAAGCGCATATCAATCGCTAATACCTGTGCGGCTTTAACAGGGTTACAGACTTCAAATACATTGCACTCTTCTACAAACTCAATGCCTTTGCTACGCAGCGTATTACCAATATTGTGAATATGCAGTACACCAAACTTGTGATTGGCAACGGCAACGGTTAAATCTGCTACAGCTTGTTCAAATGACTTATCAGTGTCTACTAGGTAATACATACAAATTTCCTTTGGGTTAAGTATACGATTTAACGCATTGAATCTAATTGAGGCCTTTGCATGAGCCAGAGACGTGAAAAAAATAAGATAAAACTCTGTTGATTAAGGCGGAAAACGCAGGTAATAGCTAGCTATTGACAAGTTTTTCAACAAAAAGCAGCAGAATTTTAGCCATTTTTATTCGTTTATGGTCTCGTACAAAGGTCTCATTATGCTTGATGAATCTTTAACACTTGCTTAAATACATCAGGGTCTTTAATTTGGGTCATCTCACCTTCGCGAGGGTTACATTTATCTTTCAGACGCGATAGGAAGAAACGCAACGCAGCTAAACGCAGAGCGGCTGGCCAGACTTGCTGCTCTACATCAGTTAATGGGCGCTGCTTCTGATAGGCAGAAACCATGGTGTCTATTTTGGTCTCATCAAACTGAATCTCAGCTGGATTATCTGAGTGAACACGGCACCAGTCATTTACCATCACAGCAAGATCGTATAGAAGTGATGAGTGACAAGCGTAGTAAAGATCGATAATGCCAGACAGGATATCACCATCAAACAGCGCGTTATCGCAGAATAGATCCGCATGAGTGACACCCTTAGGGCAGTGATCCCAATCAACGGTATTTTGGAAAGCTAATTCTGCTTCAATTAAGGCTAACTCTTCATCACTTAAATGCGACTTAATCTCAAAAAAAGTAGCCTGCATCCAATCTAGATCACGATCATTTTCACGGTGTTGATCAAAATTAGCACCCGCTTGATGAAAGCGAGCCAACTGTTCCCCCATTACGCCACATTGTACTTTAGAAGGGTTATCTACTCCCCCCCCTTTCAAACGCTCTACTAAAGATGCAGGTTTACCGCATAGATATTTTAAATAACCATTCGACTTGGTTGGCATTGGGTGTGCCGTTGGGATCTTATGCTCGGCCATAAACGCCATAATATTTAAAAAGTACGGTAGCTCTTCAAACGTATGGTGTTCAAAAATGGTTAATACAAATTGCTGACGTAACCCGCCTTTCACTGTATTTACAAAGTAGTTGGTATTTTCAATGCCAGCACTAATACCTTCAAAAGAGTCTAGTGTTCCTACATCGTAATCTTCTAAAAAAGTGATTAACTGGTTTTCTTCAACGACTGTATAGACAGACATAAAGTAAAGTCTCTTAAAATTGGGTTAATTAGGCTAATTCAGGCGTTTATCTTGCGATATAGATCAAAAGAATAAAGCACTTTGCTTTAAATGATTTAATCAAAAAATATTCAGTCTAATTAATTGGTAAAATAATGCGTTGAATTTTACCATATCAGGCGCAAAAATGACTGAATCAAACTCAGAAATCATCACCAACCCAGACAGCCCATTTATTTTAGTGGATGGCTCCTCTTATCTATTTAGAGCTTTCCACGGTATGCCACCGCTTACCAATAGTAAAGGTCAGCCAACGGGGGCGATTTTTGGGGTTATTAATATGCTCGGCAAACTGCTTGAGCAGTATCAGCCAGAGAAGATGGCAGTGATCTTTGATGCCAAAGGGCCTACCTTTCGTCATGAGATGTACTCTGAGTACAAAGCACATCGTCCACCGATGCCTGATGAGTTGCGTAGCCAGATTGAGCCAATCCATGAGATTGTTAAAGCCTTAGGTTTGCCACTGTTAGTCATCGATGGCGTAGAGGCCGATGATGTAATGGGCACCTTTGCACAACAAGCAACCGAAGCCAAACACGATACATTAATCTCTACGGGTGATAAAGATTTAGCCCAGCTGGTAAATGAGCACGTCACGCTGATTAATACCATGACTAACACCCTCTCTACGCCTGAATACGTGGTGGAAAAATATGGTGTGCGTCCTGATCAAATTATTGATTACTTAGCTTTGATGGGCGATAGCTCAGATAATATTCCAGGGGTGCCTAAATGTGGCCCTAAGACCGCTGTTAAATGGTTAACGGCCTTTGGTAATGTCGATAACGTTATTGCCAATGCGCCAATGATGGGCGGCAAGATTGGGGAGCACTTGCGCAATAATATTGATCTATTGCTGTTATCACGCAAACTCACCACTATTAAATTAGATTGCGAGCTGCCAGTTGGGTTGGATGATATTAAGCGCCACCCTGCCGATATGGAGCGCCTAGCAGAGTTGTTTGATGAGTATGATCTAAAGAACTGGCTAACTCAAGTGATGAACGATGAAGTTCCTTTCTCTAAATCAACAGGCAAAAAAGCCCATAGCCAAACACTTACCAAAAAAGGTTCAACTGCTGAAGTAAGTGATACAGCGGCAGCTTCAAGCCCTGCAACCAGTACCGCAACAAGCTATGAAACTATTTATACCCAAGGCCAATTTGAGCTTTGGATAGAGCGTATTCAAAACGCTGATCTGTTTGCAATTGATACCGAGACCACCTCGCTAAATACCATGCAGGCGAAAATTGTCGGTATCTGTTTGGCAGTTCAAAACCCAGATAATTCCGAAGAAAACCTAGCTTGTTACATTCCATTGGCACATGACTATGAAGGTGCGCCTGATCAACTTGATCTACAGAGGGTTTTAGATCGTTTAAAACCAATCTTAGAAGATGAAACAGTTGCTAAATGTGGTCAAAATTTAAAATATGATTGGCATGTGCTGCAAAATCACGGTATCTCATTAAAAGGTATTCAGTTCGATACCATGATCGAATCTTATACTTTTAACAGTGTGGCCACCCGTCACAACATGGATGATTTAGCACTTAAATATCTTAATCACCGCACCACACATTTTGAAGAGATTGCGGGCAAAGGTAAAAAGCAGCTGACCTTTAATCAAATTGAGATTAAAGTCGCCGCACCTTATGCAGCAGAAGATGCCGATATTACCTTACAGCTACACAAAACACTTTGGCAGCAGCTAGAAGCAGAACCAAGCCTAAAGAAAGTCTTTACCGACATAGAGATGCCTCTACTACCAGTTTTAGCGCATATGGAACGCAATGGTGTCTTACTTGATATCGATATGCTGGCTAAACAGAGTGAAGAGATCACGATAAAATTAGCGGACCTAGAACAGAAAGCTCACCTAATTGCAGGTGAAGTCTTTAACCTAAATTCGTCTAAGCAACTTCAAGTAATTTTATTTGAAAACTTAGAACTACCGATCATCAAAAAAACGCCTAAAGGCCAAGCATCTACCGCAGAACCTGTTTTAGCAGAGTTGGCTGATCGAGGCCATGAAATGCCGACTTTGATTTTAGAGTATCGTAGTTTGGCTAAGTTAAAATCAACCTATACCGACTCTCTACCAAAACAGATTGATCCAGATACTGGACGTATTCATACCTCTTACCAGCAAGCGATTGCAGCAACAGGTCGTCTCTCTTCTACCGAGCCAAACTTACAGAATATTCCGATTCGTTCTGCAGAAGGTCGTCGTATTCGCCAAGCGTTTATTGCCCGCCCAGGTTATCAATTAGTCGCAGCCGATTACTCGCAAATTGAGCTAAGAATCATGGCACACCTCTCAGGGGATGAGGGTCTATTGACCGCCTTCTCTGAAGGCCGCGATATTCACCAAGCAACCGCCGCTGAGATCTTTGGTATCACTTTAGATCAAGTCACTACTGATCAACGTCGTAGTGCAAAAGCAGTCAACTTTGGCCTAATTTACGGTATGTCCGCTTTTGGTTTAGCCAAGCAGTTAAATGTCTCTCGTGGTTTAGCACAAGAGTATATCAACCTCTACTTTGCGCGTTACCCTGGTGTTTTACAGTATATGGAGAGCACTAAAGAGCAAGCCAAAGAGACAGGTTATGTTGAGACCTTAGAAGGTCGTCGTCTCTACTTGCCTGATATTAATGCCAGCAATGGTATGCTGCGCCAATATGCAGAACGTACTGCAATCAACGCACCCATGCAGGGAACCGCAGCGGATATTATTAAAATCGCTATGGTCAAAATGGAAGCTTGGTTGAATAGCTGTAATTTAGATCTTCAGATGCTAATGCAGGTACACGATGAATTGGTATTTGAGATCGCAGACAAAGATATTGAAGCAGCGAGAGTAGAGATAAAAATAATTATGGAGTCGGCTTTAGAACTGAAAGTACCGTTAATTGTTGAGATTGGTCAGGGTATCAATTGGGATGAAGCACACTAAGTCGCTCCCCCCCCTGCTCAGAATATTTTACCTTTTTTTACCCTTTATTAACTACAGCTTCAATAAACATAAGAAAACAGCCAAAATGAGTCAATCACCCACCGAAACCCTCGCTTTAGAGGTGCTTAAAGATGTATTTGGATATGACTCATTTCGTAACCAACAAGCTGAAATTATTGAAGATACCATTCAAGGCTTTGACACCTTTGTATTAATGCCAACAGGCGGGGGTAAATCGCTCTGTTATCAAATTCCTGCACTGGTTCGTTCGGGAACAACCATTGTGGTTTCACCACTGATTGCTTTAATGCAAGATCAGGTTTCTGCGCTTAAAGCCTATGGTATTTGTGCCGAGTATTACAACTCTAGCCTTGATCCTGATACCGAACATCAAGTCATGCGACAGCTGCATATGGGCGAATTAGACCTGCTCTATGTCTCTCCAGAACGACTACTGCAACCTAACTTTTTAAACCAACTGCAAAGCCTACCGATCTCCCTATTTGCCATTGATGAAGCACACTGTATCTCACAGTGGGGTCATAACTTCCGTCCTGAATATGCCAGAATGGGCGGACTGCGTGAACTCTTTCCGCAGGTGCCTTTTATTGCACTAACGGCAACAGCAGATCACGCAACTCGCCAAGATATTCTAGAGAAACTGCACCTGCACAACCCTAAAGTGCATGTCAGTAGTTTTGATAGACCCAATATTCGCTATAACGTTTTAGAGAAAAGTAACCCGTTTAAACAGCTCTCTACCTTCTTAGAAGACCATACCAACGACTGCGGCATTGTTTATGCCTTAAGTCGTAAGAAAGTCGAGGAAGTGGCTGAGAAACTGAAGGCCGAAGGTTTTAAAGCCAAAGCCTACCATGCTGGCCTGCCCGCACAAGTTCGTCAAACAGTACATCAACAATTCTTAAGAGATGAAGTTGATATCGTCGTCGCTACCGTTGCGTTCGGTATGGGAATCGATAAATCCAATGTGCGTTTTGTCGTGCATTATGATCTACCAAAAAATATCGAAGGTTATTATCAAGAAACTGGTCGTGCTGGCCGTGATGGCTTGCCTTCCGAGGCTCTACTACTTTTTAGTATGCAAGATGTTGTCACTGCCAAACACTTTGTAGAACAGGTACCAGACGAAGAGCAACGCCGTATTGAGAACTTTAAACTCTCAAGTATGGTCAACTTTGCCGAAGCACAAAACTGCCGCCGTAATGTACTACTCAACTACTTTGGTGAACCGAGCCATAAAGCCTGTGGTAACTGTGATGTCTGCTTGAACCCTCCAACCCTGTTTGACGGTAAAGTACCCGCACAAAAAGCCCTCTCCTGCGTCTATCGTTTGAATCAATCGTTTGGAGCTAAACATCTAATTGATGTTCTACGCGGTATGGATAACGAACGTATTCGTTCCCTAAACCACACCGAAGTCAGTACCTATGGCATTGGTAAAGAATACTCCGCCCACGAGTGGAACAGTATTTTGCGCCAACTGATTCATATGGGTTATCTGTTTCAAGACGTACAAAATTACTCGGTCCTTAAGTTCACTGCCAGCTCAGGCGACCTGTTAAAAGGCAAAGTAGAGCTACAACTCGCTTTCCCTAAAAAAGAGTCTAAAACTGCTGGCAGAGCTGCAAGAAGTGGCAAAAAGTCCGCAAAAGACAGCTTGTTAGATAAAGACAGAGATCTATTTGAAGAGTTACGCACCTTAAGAAAAGAGATCGCCGACAGCGAAGACATCCCCGCCTACCAAGTATTTGGTGATGCCGCTCTAGTAGAGATGGCACAGCAAAGACCACAGGATGATTCTGGATTCTTAAAAATTAGTGGGGTTGGAGAGACAAAGCTTGCTAGATTTGGTTTTGAGTTTTTGAATTGTTTGAGACAATACCAAGACAGCTAGCCTTTAAATCCCTCTGTAAAAACTCTCAAAAACAAAGCCTTACAACCTTACTAACCATAATTTCTTATTCGATTTAATTGCATTATCATGGGTTACTACGTTAAATTGTACGGATTAATGTACATGAACAGTTTGGAGTAAAAATGGATGCCATCAGCTATACCAGCGCTAGAGCCAATTTAGCAAACACAATGGCGCATGTTTGCAATGACCATGCACCGATTATCATCACACGTAAAAGCGAAGACCCTGTTGTTATGATGTCTTTAGAAGACTATAACGCAATGCAAGAAACTACCTATTTACTTCGATCTCCAGTCAATACAAGAGATCTATTAGAGTCAATTGCCGAGCTAGAAGCGGGAAAGGGTGTTGAAAAAGAGTTGATTGAATGAAAATAACCTTTTCAAGCAATACTTGGGAGTAGTACCTTTACTGGCAAACTACAGACAAAAAAATACTTAAATGTATTAACTTGCTCATTAAGGATGCTCAAAGAACCCCCTAATGAAAGCATTGGCAAACCAGAAGCGCTAAAACACAGTTTATCTGGCTACTGGTCTCGTTGAATCAATGAAGAACACCGTATCATCTATAAAGTTCAAAACGATACTATTCTGATTGCGCAACTGCGCTGCCATTATTAAAACCCTCTTTTTCATTTTTCTAGATAAAATCCTTTTTAGATTTTTACCAAAATGTAGGATGCGAATTTTTAGTAACCATATGATTACCAAGTTTCTTAAGATTACAACCTTCGCATAACATCTGAAGATGACTAGCATCATAAAAAGTAATGGGGTCAACTCTTGCTTTTTGCCTTTAGACAAACTAAAAAAAACCGCTCGTGATAAGCGGCTTTTTTATTTGCTAGAAAATTAAAACCTAACCTTCAAACAATCCATCTACCGAAAGGTAACGCTCACCCGTATCATAGGCAAAGGTCAAAATACGGCTCCCTCTTGGAATGTCAGCCAACTTGCTCTCTATCGCCGCTAGTGATGCACCACTAGAAATACCGACAAATATCCCCTCTTCCTTGGCACACTTAGCAGCCATAGCAAAAGCATCTGGTGCGTCTACGGTAATGACACCATCCAGAAGGTCTGTATCAAGGTTACCAGGAATAAAACCTGCACCGATCCCCTGAAGAGGATGTGGGCCTTTCTCTCCTCCACTAATCACTGGCGAAGCCGATGGCTCAACCGCCAGCACCTTAAGACCAGGGAACTTCTCTTTCAATACACTCGCCACACCTGTGATATGACCACCTGTACCAACACCTGTAATCAGGTAATCCAACCCTTCTGGGAAGTCTGCAATAATTTCAAGCGCCGTTGTCTTTTGATGAGCAACGACATTTGCAGGGTTCTCAAACTGCTGAGGCATCCAATAATTGGCATTCTCATCTAGTAGCTCTTGAGCTTTAGAGATAGCACCACCCATACCTAACTCCTTAGGCGTAAGCACCAGCTCAGCACCCAGCGCAGCCATATAACGACGACGCTCGATAGACATAGACTCTGGCATAGTCAGAATCAGACGATAACCTTTAACCGCAGCAACCATCGCCAAGCCAATACCCGTGTTACCAGAGGTTGGCTCAACAATTACTGTATTAGACTTAAGAACACCGTCTTTCTCCGCAGTCTCGATCATCTCACGGGCAATACGATCCTTAATGCTTCCACCTGGATTTGCACGTTCAAGTTTGACCCAAACCTCATGATCCTTACCAAATAGACGGTTAACGCGTACGTGAGGGGTATTACCAATGCTCTCTAAAATGTTATCAATCTTCATTCTTACATTCCCAAAATTAGTTGTTATACAGAGAGGCATGTTGTCATCCAGCAATTCTGTCATCTTCATCAGTTCAATGGCATCACTATTAAAGCTGTCTCTGCCTAGTTGCGTGATACTTTAGATGAAAATACCATCTCATATAATGATTATAATTAATATTAATATCTCAATAGATCATAATTAGCATTGCAGTTAACCCCTTATCCTAGCTAATCCCTATTAATGACATATAAATTAGTAGGAGATGATAATTTTAAGACCCCCCCTGCTCAAAATATCAGGCGGTAAATAAGATCATCACACCCGCTCTAAACACTCAAAGATAGTGACCCTAAATGTCTTATTCCCAAATTCTAAGCAACGCTATCCTCTTTATTCGATAAAATACCCTTCTTATACAAATTCCAACTTAATAGGTCTTTTTATAATCCAAACATATATGAACTTGGGTAACTTCGAGTTTTAAAAAACAGAGTGAGATAGGTTAATGGCAGATAAAATGAATATGACAACCAAAATATTAATTTGGATGGCCGCAGGTTTAGTGCTCGGGAGTCTGATTAATGCCTTCGCCAATGATGTTGCTTTTGTTCAAGACTATTTTGTGAATGGGGTATTCCATGTAGCGGGTGCTATGTTTATCAGCTTGCTGAAAATGCTAGTTGTTCCGCTGGTGACCTTCTCTTTGATTGTGGGTGTTTGCGGCATTGGTGATATTAATAAGCTGGGTCGTGTTGGCGCTAAGTCGTTTGGTCTGTTTATGTTAACCACCGCTCTAGCTATTACACTTGCCATCACGGTTGCGAGCGTTATCGCACCAGGAGAAGGCTTTGATATGACGCAAGCTGCGGCTGCTGAGTTTTCGGTAAAAGAAGCGCCGCCTTTGTCACAAGTCATTATTGATCTGATTCCAACCAATCCAATTAATGCCTATGCAGAAGGCAATATGCTGCAAATTATCTTCTTCACGATTCTATTTGCAGTCTGTATTTTGATGTTAGGTGAGCGCGGAAAGTCGATTAGTGAAGGGGCTGAAAAGCTCAATGAAGTGATGATGAAGCTAGTTACAGTAGTCATGCACGTTGCGCCTTATGGTGTATTTGCCCTGATGGCAAAAACCTTCTCTGTACAGGGGCTAGGTTTAATTATCCCAATGCTAAGTTACTTTAGTGTCGTTGCACTGGTGTTAGTGCTGCATGCAACAGGCACACTGATGATCTTGCTAAAGACCTTAGGTAAAGTCAGTCCGTTGATGTTCTTGAAAAAGATGCGTGCAGTACAGGTCTTTGCATTCAGTACATCAAGCTCTAACGCAACCATTCCTGTGACCCTAACGGCAACTGAAAAACGCTTGGGGGTTAATAATTCAACGGCCTCTTTTGTTATCCCGTTTGGTGCCACCATTAATATGGATGGTACGGCGATTATGCAAGGTGTGGCAACGGTCTTTATTGCGAATGTGTATGGGATTGATTTGGGTCTAACAGGTTACCTTACGGTAATTGGTATGGCTGTTTTAGCCTCGATAGGAACCGCTGGTGTACCGGGTGTAGGCTTAATCATGTTAGCGATGGTCTTTAACCAAGTCGGTTTACCGATAGAAGGGATTGCTTTGATTATGGGGGTAGATCGTCTGCTCGATATGATGCGAACCGCGGTTAACGTAACTGGAGATAGTGCGATTACAACCATTGTTGCGCGCAGTGAGAACTCTATTGATATGGATACTTTCAATAACCCGAATGCAGGTTTAATTGAAGATGTGCATTTGCCACATGAAGCTGCAAAAAAGGAGTCCTAGATAACACAGAAAATCTCTGTTACCCCCCCCCCTCTTCAATTTAAAAAAGAAGGGGATTTAGACCCCTTCTAAAGCCTATTCTTAAAAATAGGCTTTTTTTTTGCATTTTCCTAATCTTATTTAAAACGTTCTAAAATTTTTCTTCTTTTTAATTTTCTTAGAAACCACCGGTTTTACAACCTTTGCTGGTTCTTTTTTCTCTTTAACTGGGCGCTCGTACTCCATCCACTCATCTAACTTAGTCCAAGCTTCTTCCAACCCATCACGTTTTAGCGATGAGAAGAGTTGTGCTGTTGCATGTGGGAATTCTTCATTTAACATGGATTGTAGTGTTAAAAGGCTAGCCTTAGCTGGGCCTTTCTTTAGTTTATCTGACTTCGTTAGTAGAACATGAATAGGTAGCCCTAAAGAAGCTGTCCACTCTAACATCTGAATATCAATATCAGTGGGTGGTATTCTGCAGTCCATTAGCAATACCAACCCCTTAAGGGCGGTACTTTTTTCAATGTACTCAGATAAACCTGCTTCCCAAGCTTTCTTGATTTTGACATTCACTTTTGCAAAGCCATAACCCGGTAGATCGACTAACGCACGAGTTTCATTAACGGGAAAAAAGTTAATAAGCTGGGTACGCCCAGGCGTTTTACTGATTCGAGCCAAGCCTTTTTGTGAGGTAATGACATTCAGAGCACTCGACTTACCCGAGTTGGAACGGCCTGCAAAGGCGATTTCATGGGTTAAATCATCTGGGCATAATGCCAGAGTAGGTACACTTTTTAGATAGGTTGCTTGCTGATATAACGGATGTTGCATAATAGGAACTTTAATACTTTATCAATGGTTTGCATAAGTATATACTCTATCCTATTTTTTAACGAATCTATCCGCCTAAAAACCCTGGTAAACAAAGGGAAAAGCTCGTTACTTTAGGCAAACACTAAGAAGATAATACAGACACTACAATGACTGATAAAAACGAAGTAACCTCTCAAGATACTGATCAAAACCAGCCATCTCAGCAGACAAAATCTCTTAAACAAGCCAAAAAACCGAGTCAATTCATGAACTTTTTGGGTTCTATGAATCTAGCTGTAACTCTGTTGATGATGCTCTCCATTGCCTCGGTTGTAGGAACTGTCTTAAAACAGGATCAGGCACCGCAAGATTATATTGTCCAGTTTGGCCCTTTTTGGGCGGATGTATTTAATAGCTTAGGCTTATTCCATGTTTATGGTGCACTTTGGTTTGTATTTGTTTTAGTCTTCTTACTGCTCTCTACCAGCGTTTGTGTTGTACGTAATACACCAACTTTTTGGCAGGATATGAAACAGTTTAGTGAAAAGCTATCAAGTAATGCGCTAAAACATCAACCAAATAATACAACTTTTGAAACAACAGTAGATTTAGAAAAACAGCAAAATTATGCAACAGCCCTTCTACAACATAAAGGTTATAAAACTAAAGTACACCAGAGGGACGATGGCAGCGTAACGGTTGCTGGTTTAAAGGGTAAGTGGAATCGTATCGGGTATTTCTTTACCCATGTATCCATTATTATTATCTGCCTTGGTGCACTTTTAGACAGTAACCTACTGCTTAAATACCGTGAAATGACAGGTAACCTTGAGCCTGAAACCCGTGCTGTTAGTTTAAAAGAGATTGGTGAAAAATCGAAATTAGGTGCCGATAACACCTCTTTTAGAGGATCTGTCAGTGTTCCAGAAGGGGGGTCTACTGATATTTTATTCCTACCTTATGAAGATGGTTTTTTAGTACAACAACTACCTTTTACAATTGTTAATAAGAACTTTAGAGTTGAGTTTTACGATACAGGAATGCCTAAATCTTTTGAGAGTGATCTTGTTTTAACAGCACCTGACTTAGATGAACCAATTGAAGCAACAATCGCTGTAAACCATCCGCTTTATTATAAGAACTATGCGATTTACCAATCCTCTTTTGGTGATGGCGGTACTAAGTTAAAACTAAAAGTACACCCACTTAAGGCCAATATTATTAACCCTTTAGAGCTGCATACAGCAGTTAATAGCGTTGAGCCCCTAAAGACGCCTGATGGTAAGTTTAAAGTAGAGTTTAATGACTTTAAAATGCACAACATCATTCCAGCTTCTGAGAAACAGCTGGCTGAAACAGGTCGTAAGATGCATAACAATGGCCCAACAATTATCTTTAAAGTTCGTAATGAGCAAGGTAAAGCTTGGGAGTATGAGAACTACATGGCGCCAAGCCTACAAGAGGGTCGTCTATTCTTTATGACAGGGGTTCGTACACTTAACTCTGAACCTTTCAAATATATGTTTATTCCAGCAGATGCTGATAAGACAAAGACTCGCTTCTTTACGCTACTTGCTCGTATTAATGATCCTGAAGCATTTGTGAAGCTCTTTTCGGAGCTTTATCCAAAGGCTGAGGGGGTAAGTGATGCTAAGTACAAAATACAAACGGATCTATTTAAACAGCTTTTAACCCTATTCAGAGCACGAGGCTTTGAGGGTATATCTGAATTTATTAAGACCAATGTACCTGCTAAAGAGCAAGATCAAGTCTCTGAGTATTACTTTGGACAGACCAGTTTTGCGCTTCAAATCCTTTATTTGGATGTTTTGAAAGCTGAAGGTTTAATTGAGAGTTACGATCAGGATATTCCAGATTTCGATAAAATGTGGTTTGATGATGCTTTGAGAGCCTTAACAAGTTTAAGTAAGTATGGTCCTCCAATGTATTTTGAAATTGAAAACTTTGTTCAAATTCAATCTACTGGATTACAGATCACTAAATCCCCTGGAAAAGATATCGTTTATTTCGGGAGTGCAATGCTTATAATTGGGGTTTTCTTCTTGTTCTACGTTCGCCAGCGTCGAGTTTGGATACATATCAAACCAACGAAAGAGAGTGAATCAGATCAAGTCTCTTCAAAATCAGAAGTTACGATGGCAGCAAAAGATAATAGAAACCTGCCAGAAACAAAAAATGAATTTGACGGTCTAGTAGATCAAGTCAAAGAATTTAATGATAAAAATGCAGAATTATAAGGCTATAAACTATGCAAACTGAAAGCTATTTAGATGAATTTAAGGGTGCTGATAAAAAAGCATTTACCATAAGAGACGCAGCGTGGATAGCGCTAGTCGTATTCTCAACCATGTTCGCATGGACACAATATGGCCATATGGATGGCTATGAAATTGGTATTTTAATAGGAACCGCTATAGGCTTAATCTGGCTAGGACGTTTCTGGGAAAGTATTCAGACCATCACCTTAATCTCTGGTTTAATGACCGTCTTAGCCCTTTGGACCTACTCCAACCATGGCAATGTGATCACAGCAAATGAAGAGGCTTTTTTCTTAAAGTTTTTAGTTTCAAGTCAATCTGCCATTATGTGGATGAATGCTCTCTTTGTACTGGCTACAGTGACTTACTTTTTTGCACTTTTTAACAAGTCTGACTTTACCTATAAAACAGCTAATTTTATGGTGTGGGCTGCTTCTACCTTTGGTTTAGTTGGTATGTTCGTGCGCTGGCGTGAGTCTTACCTAATTAATGAAGCCTATGGCCATATCCCTGTCAGCACTCTGTATGAAGTCTTTATTCTATTTGTCGTCATGACAGCGCTAATGTATTTGTACTATGAACAGAAATACAAAACCCGTGCTTTAGGTGGTTTTGTTATGTTGGTTATCAGTGCTGCTGTTGGTTTTATCCTTTGGTATACCTTTGGTAAAGATGCCCATATTATTCAACCGCTAGTACCTGCATTACAGAGTTACTGGATGAAGATACATGTACCTGCAAACTTTATTGGTTATGGCGCATTCTCTATTGCCGCTATGATTGGGGTTGCTTATCTCATTACGGAAAAATCACTTAAAAAAGATCCTAAAAGTAACTTTGCCAGCAAAATGCCCAGCTTAGCAATGATGGATGACCTGATGTATAAAACCATCTCTTTAGGGTTTGCCTTCTTCACCATCGCAACTGTTTTAGGGGCTATGTGGGCTGCTGAAGCTTGGGGTGGATATTGGTCATGGGATCCTAAGGAGACTTGGGCTCTGATTGTTTGGTTAAACTATGCTGCTTGGTTACATATTCGTATGTCTAAAGGTTGGCGTGGTGCAGCAATGGCATGGTGGGCTTTCATTGGTCTAATCATTACAACTTTCGCTTTCCTAGGCGTTAATATGTTCCTATCTGGTCTTCACTCTTACGGTGAACTGTAGAAATTACGAGGTATCAATAAAATGTTACGTAGAAAATTATTATCTTCACTGGCTGCTCTATTTATCGTTGGTAGCTTAAGTGCAACAGCGATGGCAGACACAGGTTTAATGGCAGGAGTTGAGTACAAAAAAATTGCTAAAGAGCAGTCTATTGCACCTGCTAAAATGAAAGTTGTTGAAGTGTTTGGCTATACTTGTCCTCACTGCTATAACCTTGAACCAAGCCTAAATAAGTGGTTAAAAACAAAACCTAAGAATATTGTCTTTGAACGTATGCCGGTTATTTTTAATAATCCACAATGGATATTCCTAGGTAAGGCTTTCTATACACTACAAGAACTAGGTATCTTAGATCAAGCACATGAAGCTTATTTCCACTCTATTCACCGTGATAAGAGCCGTATGCAAACGGTTGAAGAGTTAGCTGAGTTCTTTGTTCAGTATGGTGCTAACAAAGATAAGTTCATTGCAACTTTCAATAGTTTTAAAGTCGATCAGTTAACGCGTAGAGCACGCCAGATGACACGTGATTATGGTATTGAAGGTGTTCCAACTATTATCGTCAATGGAAAATACAGAACTGATGTTCCAATGGCTGGTGGCCATGAAGAACTTTGGGATGTTGTTAATAGACTGACTAAGAAATAGACTTATTCATTGAATAGGTCTCATACACTTAAAGGGGCAATTGCCCCTTTTTTTGTCTTTAAACGAAATTAATTACTTCCTAAGTCTGGTCATTTAATTTCTTACCGCTCATAATAATTTTCTATCACATACATCATTACGATGCGAACGATTATTATTGATGCTGACTCAAACAGAGAACCTTATGAAAGCCGCTAAACTATTTGTCCAATGCCTTGAGAATGAAAATGTCGAATTTATTTTTGGCATCCCAGGTGAAGAAAATCTAGATATTATGGATGCCCTGCTTGATTCTAAAATTGAGTTTGTCACCACTCGACATGAGCAAGGTGCTGCTTATATGGCGGATGTATATGGTCGTTTAACAGGTAAGTCTGGTGTTTGCATGTCTACCCTAGGGCCTGGTGCTACTAACCTTGTCACCGGAGTGGCAGATGCCAATATGGATAATGCCCCTGTAGTTGCTATTGCAGGCCAAGCAGGTATATCTCGTCTTCATAAAGAGTCTCATCAAGTAGTCGACTTGGTCAGCATGTTTAAACCGATCACAAAATATGCCACTCAGGTACTTGATCCAGATACAATCCCAGAGGTTATTCGCAAAGCGTTTAAATTAGCGGAAGCGGAAAAACCAGGTGCAACCTTTATTGATATTCCTGAAAATATTGTTGAACTAGACAGCAAAGAGATTCCACTTCCTACCAGCGCCAACCGTTTAACCTTTGCCGATAAAAAGCTCGTTAAACAGGCTGCTGAATTAGTTAAAAATGCCAAAAACCCTTTAATATTAGTGGGTAATGGTGCTGTTCGTGCACGTGCTGGCAAACACATCAAAGCCTTTATTGATTCTCATAAAATTCCAGTGGTAAATACCTTTATGGCCAAAGGTATTATTCCTTTCTCAAATGAGATGGCCATGGGAACAGCAGGCCTGCAAAAAGGCGATTATGAGAATGGTGGTTTTGCCAAAGCAGATGTGGTAATTTGTGTTGGTTTCGATATGGTGGAGTACCACCCTCATCTGTGGAATCCAAATAGAGAACATACTCTAATCCACATTGATACCAAAAAATCTGAAGTCGATAGTAGCTATATTCCAGAGATTGAGTTGATCGGAAATATTGGTAAAAACTTTGCTATGTTAGGGGAAGTTTTATCTGAAATTTGTGATGGCTCTGTCAAAAATACTCAAATTGATTTCTTACTACGTAATGCCATGGTAGAAGAGATGAATAGATGCCGTGACAGTGATGCTTGGCCAATGCTGCCTCAGAAGATAATCTGGGACTTAAGAACCGCAATGAAATCATCTGATATTGCAATTAGTGATGTTGGCTCACACAAAATGTGGATGGCACGTATGTTCCGCTGCGATGAGCCTAATACCTGTATTATATCTAATGGTTTCGCAGGCATGGGAATAGCTGTCCCTGGTGCGGTTGCTGCTAAACTCGCTTATCCAGAGAAAAGTGTGGTTGCTGTCACGGGTGATGCTGGTTTTATGATGAACTCTCAAGAGATTGAGACAGCTATTCGTTGTAAAGCACCAATGGTGGTTCTTATTTGGAATGATAGCCAATATGGTTTAATTGAGTGGAAACAACAACGTCGTTTTGGCCGCTCTGCTTATATTGATTTTAAAAACCCTGATTTTGTACAGTATGCAAAATCATTTGGTGCTGAAGGGGTTCGAATAGAATCTGCTGATCAACTGCTACCTGCGATTGAAACCGCTTTAAAGGCTCCTACAGTCACTATTATTGATTGCCCTGTCGACTACTCTCAAAACGATCGTTTAACAGTGCTATTAGGTAATGTGTTGTCTGAAATTGAAGGATAATATTTATAATCTAATTAGCTTATAAACTCAAAAAAAATGCTTATAATTAAAAACGTATAGTATTTAGAACAACTTTTATCAGCTATAAAATTCTATAGAACTTGAAGGGAATGTGAATGATATTCGTTAAAAGAAATCAAGATGGAAAAATTACTGATATAAAACTTCAGTCTGGTCCTAATTACGAATATATTTGTATTAGCAGCCCTGAGTTACTTAATTATATACAAAGCTCTCCTGATCACGAAGAGTTAACTAGAATGATATTAGACCAACTAGATTTAGATATGGTTCGAGTAATTGAAGATTTAATTGATATTATGATTGATCGAAACCTAATGCGATTTACCGACTTGCCTGAAGCAGTACAAAATAAACTTCTGTTTAAACGTAAAATTCGTAATATGAATAGTGATGAAAGTTCTTTTCAGGAAGAGGAAATTTTAAACTTCTAAATATTCTTATCCCCCCTGCTTAAAATACCTCCTGAAAATATAAAAAAGTCAGTAGGGGGGTCTCTTTTCTACTGCATTTTATAATACAATTTAAACCACTAAGCTAATTCATCTATTCTAGTAGAGATACAACCTCATTCAAAATTTTCCGTTTTAAGTTATTTTTAGGCTTCATCTGCTCATTCACATGGCCCAAATATAGAGCTCCAATAAGCTCTATCTTGTCTTTAGTAATACCCAGAAGATCATAAGTTCTTTGATCCATAATAATAGGCCCAGTACTCCACTGGACTCCGATATCTAATGACCATGCCATCAGTTGAAAGTTTTGAATAGCGCAGGCACAAGCGGCATAATCCTCTTTTCTTAAGGTATCATCTTCAGCCAATTGCTGACCTACTAAGATAACTGCAGGAATTACTGAAAACTTATCCAAAGCTTTTTGATAAAAATAATCATAAACATTAGCATCATCTTGTGACTTTTTAGATGCTCTATTATCCGCATAAATATCCGCTAAAGATCGGTTATAATTTTCACTCGCTATCCAAAATCGCCAAGGTTGAGTGAGCTTATGATTAGGGGCTGAAATCGCTGCTTGTAGACAAGTTCTAATCTCCTCTTCTAAGACGGGAACTTCTGATTTAGGTATAAAGTGATAACAAGTACGCCTAGATTGAATAAATGAAAGTAAACTTTTTTGATCCATTGATTAAACTCAATTAGAATAGGGTTAAATAGATGATTATCTCTAATTCGGAGCTAAATAACTAGTCTTATAATGGCCCCCCATTCAGTCTTAATCAATACTTTTATTAACAATAAGACCTATGGATAACTTGTGTCATTTTGTGGATAAGTATCTGTTTTATTGAATATTTGATTTTTATCCACATTTTACCCACCTTTACCCACAGTACTTATTTGGTACTATACCCACACCTTTATCACAGGTTAACTTTATGAAAAATAAAGTAAAATCATTCTTATATACAGATATTGGCTCACTAAGAGTAATAATAATAAGGTTTATATATAAAAGATATATATTTAATTAAGTAAACTATATCTGAAAATAATGCCTTAATAATTCATCTCTATTTAATTTAAATGGTCTCTTAATGACACTGAACGAACTTAAATATATTATTGCTGTTGCACAAGAGAAACATTTTAGAAAAGCCTCTGAAAAATGTTTTGTTAGCCAACCTACATTAAGTATTGCAATTAAAAAATTAGAAGAGGAGTTAAATGTCACCCTTTTTGAGAGAGGTAAAAATGACATATTGATTACTCCCATAGGTCAAATAATAGTTAAGCTTGCTGAAGAAATAATTGAATCTAGTCAGAATATTAAAGCACTTGCAAAAGAACATCAGGGCGATTTCTCTACAGAACTTAAAGTGGGTGCAATCTATACAATTGGACCTTATTTGTTTCCGAAATTAGTCTCTAGTTTTCACAGCTTGGCGCCTAATATCCCTCTGATCATTGAAGATAACTATACCCACGTTTTAGTAGATAAATTAAAGCGAGGAGAATTAGATATTGTCATACTCTCTCTGCCTTTTGAAGATCCTAATATTGAAACACTTCCCCTCTATCAAGAACCCTTCAAAGCGATTGTGCCAAAATCTTTTTCGAAGTTAAATCCACAATCGACGCTATCTTTAAACAGTCTAAGTAATGAATCTGTTCTGTTATTAGGCTCAGGTCACTGTTTTAGAGATCAAGTATTTGAAGCTTTTCCAAATTTAATGCATATGGATCAACAAAATAATCAAATACTCAAACGTTTTGAAGGGAGTTCACTAGAAACGATTCGATATATGGTTTCTTCAGGGGTTGGTATCTCAATATTTCCCTGTAGTTCGCTCTCAGAACGCGATGAGAACCTTTTTGAGATAAAAAGCTTACCTATACCTGTTCCAACTAGAATAGTTGCTCTAGCGTGGCGTAAGAGCTTTCCCAGAACTAAAGTATTAGAATTATTTAAACAAGCCCTCTCAAATATCGAGATAGCTTGTACAATACCGTTAAATAATTAACTTTAATATGCAAATAACATTATGAAATTTAAATCAAAATTATCTATTTTACTGTTAAGTAGTACGCTCATCTCTGGACAGGCTTTAGCGCTTGAAGAAAGTGAATTACCTTATGTGCCTCCAATTAGTGATCAAGATCCTTATGAATCTTTTAACCGCGTCATGTTTGATTTTAATATGGGATTCAATGATACCGTTGGTAAACCGATTGTAAATGCCTATACTGGTTTAATCCCCCTACCAGCAAGAATTGGAGTAAGTAATTTCTATGATAATTTGACGGTTCCGTTATCTGCTATCAATAGTTTTTTACAAGGCAATCTTGAAGATGGTTTTTCCAATACAATGCGATTTATTATCAACAGTACTTTTGGACTTTTTGGTCTGTTAGATATTGCAACGCCAGGTGGTTTGGAACATAAAAGAGAAGATTTAGGACAAACACTTTATTCTTGGGGGCTTTGGTCAAAGACAAACTATATTGTTTTACCAATTGTAGGCTCATATACCATGCGTGAGCTGGTCGGAAGCAATGTAGATAGCTCGTATAACCCAATCTATCCTCATGTCATTGATACAGATCTACAGGGTCGTATTTTCATGTACATGAGCGGCAAGTTTATTGACTACACTGAGATTGTTAAGTTTATTGATGATTTAAAGAATCAGCCAGATCCTTATATTTTTGCAAGAGAGAGTTATATTCAGCATAGAACCAACCTTCTCTATAATGGAAATGTACCGCAAGCAGATTTAGACGATTTTGATTTTGATTAGAAGTACCCCCCCTATTCAAATATTTTTTGGGGGAATAAAAGCGCTAGAGTAGTGTAAAGAAAGGGTGTATCTATTCTATTTCGTTCTGTGTACCGTCAACTTGCTTAATCTTAATATGAATGGCTGCTTTAGCCATTAAATGCGCACTAACAGGTGCGGTGATAAATAAGAACACCGTAATCAAAATCTCATGCAAACTAAGCGTATCTGTTTTGAAAGTAAAAAAGATCGCTGAGGCAATTAAAATGGCTCCCACACCTAAGGTGGTGGCTTTGGTAGGCCCATGTAAACGCATAAAAAAATCAGGTAATTTGTATAAACCTATTGACCCAACAAGGGTAAAAAATGCGCCTATTAATATCAACGCTGACAAAATCCAATCAAGCATACTGTTCCTTTAATAATGAGTCTATGAAGCAAATAATTTAAATCAAACTGCTTTGAAAGAAAAGCGCTGACTTATGGTTCAAATCTATTCCATGATGTCACCACGTAGAAGATATTTACTTAATCCAATCGTACCCACAAAACCCATGACTGCGATTAATAGGGCGGCTTCAAAGTACAGAGCGCTACCAAAGTAGATGCCCAATAAAATAAGCAGGGCTATGGCATTAATATAAAGCGTATCCAGTGCCAAAATTCGATTAGGTAGATCAGGGCCTTTGAGTAGGCGCATAAAGCTCAATAGTATTGCTAAAGAGACTAAGGCGAAGGCGATCGGTAATACCGTGTCTAGCATGATACAAATACCTCTTTTAGCGGTGTTTCATAGCGCTGTTTGATCTGTTTTATTTCAGCAGGAATATCTTCAACATGTAATGCATGTACCAATAATCGTTTACGATCTTGAGTTAAGTCGCATGACACTGTCCCTGGTGTGAGTGAGATAGTGTTTGCTAGAAGGCTAATTCCTAATGGTGTTTGAATATCTAAGTCAATATAAAAGAAGCCTGGTTTTAAGTTTTTGTTCTGGCCTAAGATCAATTTAGCAACTGACAAGTTAGCAATGATGATATCCCATAAAACGATAACCAAAAATTTTAACAGAGTTAATGGGGCTTTAATACGGACTTTTTCTGGCCAAAAACCAGAGGTCATCCACGGTATTAAAATAGCTAAAATCAGACCCAATACAATATGCCCAGCAGCCATTGTATTATTAAGCAGTAACCAAATAACCCATAACACAAAGGTAAGAATAGGGTGGGGTAGTATTTTGTTCAGTAGTGTTTTCATTACTTGTTAGGCTCCGTGATAGCTGGAGTTGATAGTACCGCTTCAATGTAACCTGAAGGATTGAACTGTTGCTTAGCAGTCGCTTCTGTATAAGCCGTAATGGGTTGAGCAAATAATACTAAAATAGGGCTGGCTAAAAATAGACCTATTACAGCTACAAAAGCCAGTCGGTTCAAGGGTTGCCCTGTACTGGTTATAGTTGATTTTGATACCACTTCTTCAGGTAAAATCTTATAAAACAACAGAGATCCGGTACGCGCCATTGACAGAATCATCAATAAACCAGCAACTAGCACCACACCTATAATCCAAGCAAACCAAGCATGGTCAAGTGCTGCACTTAAAATAAGCACTTTACCAAAGAAACCAGATAGTGGCGGCATCCCCGTCATAGCAATTGCGCCAAACATAAATACTGAACCTATTAGTATCGCATTTGGCATGGCCTTACCACTTTCAAAACGATCTTCATAAGCTCCACGACCTTTCAAAATGACATCTGCTAATAAGAACATAGCACCTGCAATCAGGGTAGAGTGAATTAAGTAATAAAGCGTTGCACTTAAGGCTTCAGCTGAGTTTAAGCCGACCCCAATTAACAGCGTGGCGACAGAAGCTAATACAAGGTAAGCGATCTGCTCTCTTAGACCTCGAGATGCCATTACACCTAATGCTGCTAGAAATAGGGTTAATAGACCTAAGCCTAATACCCAAGGTGTATAGTAATTAGCTAACTCACCAGCCTGACTACTGAAAACGGTGCCGTGGACTCGAATAATAGAGTAGATACCGACCTTGGTCATAATGGCAAATAACGCTGCTACTGGTGCAGAGGTATTGGCATAAGCACTTGGCATCCATAAATACAGCGGAAACATTGCCGCTTTCACCCCAAAGACCACTAACAGTAGTAAACCAGCAGCGGCAATCAAGCCAAGATCTTCTGCAGGTGCGACAGCCACTTTAGCCGCCATATCTGCTATATTTAGTGTCCCTAAAACACCGTAAAGTGCACCTACAGCGAAAAGGAACAGCGTAGAACCAATTAGGTTAATGACGACATAATGCAAACCTGCTTTGGTACGCATACGGCCATTACCATGCAATAGTAGGCCATAAGAGGCTAGTAGCAAGACTTCAAAGAATACAAATAGGTTAAAGACATCGCCTGTTAAAAATGCCCCGTTTAAACCAAACAATTGCAGTTGAAACAGTACATGAAAATGCGAGCCCTTTTTATCGGTATCAGTTGCCACAGCATAAGCCAAAGCCCCTAAAGCCAATAAAGAGGTAATCGCAACCATTAAGGCCGATAGCTGATCTAAAACCAGCACAATCCCATAGGGCGCTATCCAGTTACCCAGTAAGTAGATCTGGTAGCTACCCGTAGATGCTTCTATCAGTAGAGTAAAGCTTAGGATTACTAAACCTAAAACAACCACTAAACTAATTACTCGTTGTAAACGCAGTCCACCCGCTTGAACTAACAGCAGAATAAATCCTGCAATCAGTGGTAGAAAAACAGGCCAAGCTGTTAAATGACTCATCTATTTAACCTCCTGTTGCATAGAGTGAACGGAGTTTGACTGTTTCATCTGTGATCCATCATTTGTCTGTTTTGTAATTGAATTGCCTGTTGTCTTTGGCTTTTGGCCTTTTTTAATTGGCAACTCATCTTTGCCTAAATGCAAACCATCGACGTGATCATTACCTAATTCGCCTCGTGCTTTAAGCGCTAAGACAATTAAGAAGGCCGTCATACCAAAGGCAATTACAATCGCTGTTAATACTAACGCTTGCGGTAACGGATCACTGTAATTAATAGACTCGGCAGTTTTATCAATGACCGCTGGTAAGCCAATGGTTAAACGCCCCATTGCAAATAAAAATACATTGACTGCATAAGCCAACAAAGTTAATCCCATTACGACTGGAAAAGTATGAGCTCGTAACGTTAAATACACACCACTTGCGGTTAAGACACCAATGATTAGAGAAATAAGCCATTCCATTAGTTCTTCTCCTGTAGTGGGTTTTTATGAACTGAATTTTCATTAACTATATGTGAGCTATCACTCAATTTTCCTAACTCAACCAAACTCATAACCGTTGCACCGACTACAACTAGGAATACACCTAAATCGAAAGCAATGGCACTGGCCACTTCAAACTTACCGACCACAGGCCAATTCAGATACGTAAAGGCTGATGTCAGGAATGGGTAGCCTAAGCCCATTGCAACCATACCCGTCGCTGTGGCGATCAGTAGACCCAATCCAATGGCCCAGTGCATATCAAACTTAAGACGCTCATTAGTCCAAGCGATACCGTTGGCTAAATACTGCACAATCAGAGCAACTGAAGCAATTAACCCTGCAATGAAACCACCACCAGGTAAGTTATGGCCTCGTAAGAAAATATACACAGCAATCAATAACATCAGTGGTAGCAATAAACGCGTCAAGGTTTGCATAATCTCTGGATGATTATCAGTACTCCATAATCGACCATTAGTGTCTTTGTTAGGTGCAGGTAGTTTCATGCCTTGCAGCATGGCAAAAATACCCAAACCTGCTAGCGCTAATACAGCGATTTCACCCAGTGTATCTGTTCCTCTGAAGTCAACTAATATAATGTTGACCACATTGGTACCACCGCCACCAGATACTGCATTCAGTAAGAAGTACTCAGAAATAGGTGAATATTCACGGCTCATTACCGCCATGGTTAAGATCATGACACCGACACCCGATAAGACTGCAATAATCAGATCTCGACTAATGCGAAAACGGCCAGATTCTTTAGGAGTGGCTTGTGGTAAAAAGTACAAAGCCAGTAATAATAATACTATGGTCACCACTTCTACAGAAAGCTGCGTTAGTGCTAAGTCTGGAGCAGAAAACTTCACAAAAATTAGTGAAACGACCAAGCCGACAACACCCATCATAACCAGTGAAACTAAACGCCTCTGATGCCAAACAACCGTCATAACACTGGCGATAATCAAGATAATAGCCGCCAAGATACTCACCCCATCAACAGGTAATAAAACTCGATCGCCAAGCAATGGTGCTGAAACACTCATAAAACCAATTACACCCGCAGCAAGCGCGGTCACAATGACCCAGACTGAGGCATGTTGTAACGAGCCTTTATCAAACGAACGGGTTACCTTGTCTGCCAGTTTATCTATTCCATTTATAACCGCGTTAAAAATAATACGCGCATCCCAATGTACCAAACTCGAATTATGCCATGCAAATAGGTGCTTACGTAACGAGTACACCACAACCCCTAAGACTAGGGCGGCAATACTCATCATTAAAGGTACATTAAAACTGTGCCAAATTGCTAAGCTATATTCAGGAGGTGTTGTTTGTAAAGTACCTGCGACTGCGACCGCTAAAATAGGCGCAACGGTAAACATCGGTACGATCCCTACAGCCAAACAGATGATGACTAACAGATCAACGGGGATCTTCATAAAGCGTGGTGGTTCATGAGGTATTTTTTGTAAATCAACGGGCTTACCATTAAAAAACACATCGTGAATAAAACGCAGGGAATATGCAACTGCGAAAATAGCACCCACTGTGACTAATATAGGGACAGCCCACCACCAAGCAGAGGCGTTTGAAGCATTAAGTGCTTGTTCAAAGAACATCTCTTTGCTTAAGAAACCATTTAATAGCGGCACACCAGCCATTGCCGATGCCGCAATCATGGCTAAAAGTGCCGTGTGAGGCATATATTTGAGTAAGCCATTAAGCTTACGCATATCACGCGTACCCGTTTCGTGATCGATAATACCCGCCACCATAAACAGCGATGCTTTAAAGGTAGCATGATTAATAATGTGGAAAATCGCAGCCACGGCTGCTAATTGAGTACCAAAACCAAATAGTAGGGTAATTAACCCTAAGTGACTGATTGTTGAATAAGCCAAGAGACCTTTAATATCATGTTGAAACAACGCGAAATAAGCACCGATAAGAAAGGTAATTAGACCTGCACCACCTACTAGCCACGTCCACTCAGGTGTGCCAGATAGAACAGGGAAAAAACGTGCCAGCAAGAAAATACCAGCTTTTACCATGGTCGCCGAATGCAGATAAGCCGAAACAGGAGTGGGTGCCGCCATGGCATGAGGCAGCCAGAAATGAAATGGGAACTGTGCTGATTTGGTAAAAACACCAATCAAAATTAACACTAAAATTGGGATATACAAATCATGTGAACGAATCAATTCGCCAGAGGCTAATACATCGGTAAGGTTATAACTTCCAACGACATTACCTAACATCAGCACACCTGCCAATAAGGCTAAACCACCTGCACCAGTAATCACTAAAGCCATACGAGCGCCTTGACGTGCATCTTTACGGTGCTGCCAATAACTGATTAATAAAAAGGACGTTAGGGACGTGAGCTCCCAAAATACGACTAACTGAATTAGGTTTTCAGACAGCACTATACCCAGCATTGAGCCCATAAACATCAGTAAATAGGCAAAAAATCGCCCCATACAATCTTTATTAGATAGGTAGTAACGAGCATAAATAATCACTAACAGGCCAATCACTAGAATCATCAAGGCAAACAACAGCGCCAGGCCGTCTAAGCGGAATGCAAACTCCAAACCGATTGCAGGTATCCATGTCCAACTTTGAATTAAGGTCTCACCTGCAAACGTCAAGGCCATCGCAGGGGCTAAAAAAGCTAAAGCTAATACTGTGACTCCCGCCGCAACCCAAGCCGAAGCTAATCGATTGATTTTGGAAGCCCAAGCGGCAAAAATGGCGCCAACAAAGGGCAACAAAGCAACTATTGGTAGGTTGAAACTTAAAAGAGACATGGAAGTCATGATTTACCTATATAAATAAGAAACTTAGGCGACTTTTTATGCTTTAAAAGAGCCTTTGAATTGAGGCTCAAAAGCTTACCATAAAGCTAATAAGAGTCAATCACTTAGCTAATAAGTATCAGTTTTTTTTATTAACATCATAAGTTTTAATAATAACCCTAGAGAAAGGTTATTTAAACTGAGTGAGCAAATTAGACATTAAGTAATATGATGTTTCTAAAAATGACACAATCTTCCTCTTTAATGAGTTGAGAGTAATATGAGAATTAACCAATATTTATCAGATGCCATTGTTCTATTAGTCATTTCTAAGATATTTACTATTTTTCACTTAAGCCTATCTTAAATACTCTATTTGGATTTTGATCGTCTATAATCTCTGCTTATATCTTTAGTTACTATCATCTGTGGAGCTAGGAAAAGTTTAGTATTCAGCCTTATCTATTATTAATAAGCAGTGCTTTATTAATTAGTTCATTAGCAATACTGTTTAGTATTTCTTTTAATAAGATGTTAACTTTATTTTTTTAACTACTTTTGTAGAAGAAATTCTTTTTAGAGGGGTGTTGTTTGAGCTGCTGCTAACGAAGTTAAAACCAGCTGCAATTATTATTTCAACGAGCCTATTTTTTACCTTAGTACATCCAGCCGTTTATAGTAATTTACTCTATACTTTTGCAGTTTTTCTAACAGGTCTTATCTTAGGATCTAGTTACCTCTACTTTAGAAAATAAGGTAGAGTCTTAGCGATTGTTTATACAACTATTTTGCATAGTTTGATTATTTTACTAGGCCTTAAGTTGGGTCTGATTTAGAGTCATTAATGATCAAAAGAGTGACTTAAGGAGAAGGTATGAAACGATTGATCACTATTTTCTTTTTAATATTAATGGGGTTAATTTCCGGTTGCATGAGTAATGCTGAAAAGTATAAAGAGGTTCAACTAAAAACCATTTATTGGAAAGGAAGCCCGATTGATCATGTCATTATTATGGCAAATATGGAACCTGTGCTTAAAGTAGCAGTAATGGATAAAACATTCTTGTATGTTTTTGAAGATCCATTTGAGGGTAGAGAGCATGATTGTGTGATTATGGCTTTAATGGATTCAAAAAAGATTGTAACGGATGTTAAATACTCGTATTGCGGAGAAGAGCATAAAAAGACAGCCATGTATTATGGTTATAGAAGCAATAAATAAGGTTTTGTTACCTCTATTTTTTAGCCATTAATTCGTGATAAATATGTCGTGCATTACTTTTAGCAAGCTGTTTAAATACTGGGCGGTCTTTATGTTTAGATTGATCAATTGCCTCAACCTCTTTAATAGACCCCCCCCTGCTCACAATCTCTTTTACCTGCTCACTTAGCTCAAAAAAGTAGTCATAAGTCTGTCGTTTTAAAGTAGCAATATCCGTTGGTGTTCCATGCCCAGGAATAACGGTGACATCATCAGGTACCATAGCAACCATCTTATTAAATGAGTCTAACCAGTCTTGAAATGTACTGTCATGTAATAGCCCCGGCAGGCGTTCGTTAAAACCTAAATCACCCGTAAAAAGCAGTTTTCGTGAGGGGATATACAACCCTGTCATGGTCGGTGTATGACCTCCACCAAAGTTGATCAGTTCAACTGTTTCTCCACCACCCACATCAATAGTTTTACGATATTTAAAGGTTATAAATTCTTTGGTAACATTTCTAACCGAATTAGTGATCGCTCGGCCGCGTCCTGCGGCATAACGCTTTTTGGTTTTAGCAAAGATTTGGTTCCAGTTTTGATTGGCTCTCTGCTGAGAGTAGAGGTTCTTAACACCAATATCAAACCAGTAACTAGCACCAAAATAGGCATGTCCTTGGTCATTTTCAACCGCTAACCATTTTATTGGTTTGTCTGTTATGCGCCTGATTTGTTGATGGAAGCTGTAGGCGACTGCCTCATTCGGACCACCGTTATAGACAAAAACACCCTCCTCAAAAATTACCGCTGATAAATTATTGTTCAAACCAAAATTAGTCGGTGTTCCCCAAATAAAACTACCAACAACCGTATAGACACCTTCCATCACTTTAGTGGCTTTAGGAATAGGCAACTCTCTACCAATATAACCAACATTTTTTTCAATGTTAGTCACTTCTTCAATATAGCTAGAAATTGGGTTTTGTTGATTTGGCGTATTAGATTGAGCATTGAGCTCTTCGGAATAAGCCGTAAAACCAGCAAGGTAAGGGTCACGGTATTCTGAGTTTTTTTCAGATGAAAAAGCTGTACTTGATAGTAAAAGCATTAAGAGGAGTGCAGAGTGCATTGTGTAAGCTTTGCTAATTTTTAATTGCAGAAATAACATAAAAACAGTGCTCTTTATAAAAGATATATAATATGCCGTAAAAAGCAATTAAATCAATAGGTTATTAGAATAATGTTACTCAATTAAGATAGCTGTTTTATCAACAACTTTGCGTAGTACAAAACTGGTATGCACACCACTAACACCTTGAGTCTGGGTAACATAGTTGAGAAGCAGGTCTTGATAAGCCTCTAAATCTTTTACAACAACTTTGAGTTGATAATCTGCGGATTGACCCGTGAGCAGCAGACATTCCAATACATTGGGTAGTGCTTGAATCTCTTTTTCAAACTGACTAAAACGTTCTTTGGTATGTTTATCCATTGAGATGTGAATAAGAGCCATTAAACCAAAGCCTAGTGCTTTGGCATCCAAAATAGTTCTATAGCCAACAATTAGACCAGACTCCTCTAAGGATTTAAAACGTCTTAAACAGGCTGATGGTGATAAACCAATTTGATCAGCGAGCTCTTGATTACTTAGTCGGCCATTATTTTGTAGGGTATTTAAAATTACCTTATCGTAGTTATCTAGTTTCATTTGGGTCTTTTCATATATTAAATTCGAATTATTAATAATAAATTGAAATAAAGTTGCTAACATTGTAGCTAAGTAGCAATTTTTTGCAATAAAATACGCATAACTTAAAGGTAGAATATTATTACTGAAACAAAAAATTAAATAAGATGATTATGAACCCAACAAAATACCACCAAACAGCTACACCAGATTTACCCAATCGTCAGTGGCCAAACCAACAACACACTAAAGCCCCTATCTGGGTAAGTGTTGATTTGCGAGATGGTAACCAAGCCCTTGCAAATCCAATGAGCGTAGATCAAAAGTTAGCGCTTTGGCATCAGTTGGTAGCAATGGGGTTTAAAACCATTGAAGTAGGCTTTCCTTCAGCAAGTCAGCCTGAATTTGATTTTACACGTCGTTTAATAGAAGAAAATCTTATCCCTGAAGATGTCACTATACAGGTGTTAGTACAAGCTAGAGAGCATTTGATTGAACGAACTTATGAAGCACTTAAGGGTGTTAAACAGGCCGTTGTGCATGTGTACAATACCACCTCAGTGGTACAACGCGAGCACGTGTTTCAAAAGAGTAAAGATGAAATCAAAGCCATGGCGGTTCAAGGGGCTAAATGGGTGCAAGAGTATGCTGTTAAAGCTTCTGTAACCAATCCTGAATCAAAATGGATTTTTCAGTATTCACCAGAGAGTTTTTCTCAGACTGAGACAGATTATGCTGTTGAGGTTTGTCAGGCGGTGATGGATATTTGGCAACCTACACCTGATAATAAATGTGTTTTAAACTTGCCTTCTACGGTAGAGAGTACATCTCCAAACCGTTTTGCAGATCAGGTTGAATACTTTATCAATAAACTAGATAACCGTGAATCAGTTTTGATCTCTATTCATACACATAATGATCGTGGTTGTGCTGTTGCGGCAGCAGAGTTGGCTCTATTGGCTGGTGCAGATCGTATAGAGGGAACCTTGCTAGGTAACGGTGAGCGTACGGGTAATATGGATATTGTTACTTTGGCGATGAACCTATTTAGTGAAGGTATTGACCCTTTATTGGATCTATCAAAACCGACTGAATGGGTACCCGTAGTGGAGGAGGTGACAAAAATCAAAACGCACCCTCGTCACCCTTGGGTAGGTGAGATGGTTTATACCGCTTACTCAGGCAGCCATCAAGATGCTATTCGTAAATGTTTATTGAAGCAGAAAGTGAATGCACCTTGGAATGTGGCTTATCTACCGATTGATCCTAAAGATGTAGGTCGTGATTATGAAGCGATTATTCGTGTCAATAGTCAGTCAGGTAAAGCGGGTTCAGCGTTTGTTTTAGCACAAGAGTATGGTCTTAATCTACCAAAATGGCTACAAACTGACTTTGCACCTGTCGCACAGAAACTAGCAGAAAAACACGGTGGTGTTGTTAGCCATAGAGCTTTGTATGAGGCCTTTGTGCAACACTATACCTTCGTGACACATCAGATTGAATTAAATCACTATCAGCTGGATCATGAAGGTGACAAAGAGAAGTTATCTGTGCAAGTGAATGGCGAAACATGGCGGGGTGAGGGCAATGGTACTCTAAGCGCTCTGTGTGATGCTTGGCAAAAGCGCACAGGTGAGATGGTTGATGTCATTGACTACTCTGAGCACGCAATGCATAATTTTGAGTCAGTTGAGGGCAAAAATGTCCAAGCGATGGCTTATATTTATCTACAACAGAGTGATAAACGCAGTATCGGTGTTGCTTTGGCGGAAGATAGTGTTAGCGCCATGTTATTAGCGATGTTAAACGCATTGAAATAATAAGTAAATTTATTTTAAGCAGGGGGGGGTAGGATGTTTTTAGAGAGTAAAGATTTAACAACACCTGAGTTATATAAGTTATTGGTGGGCAGTATTTTACCTCGCCCTATTGCGTGGGTAAGTTCCAAAGATGAAAATGGTGTGACTAATTTAGCACCTTATTCTTGTTTTACGATTGCGAGCTGTAATCCACCCGTTTTAAGTATTTCGCATATGAATCCTAATGATCGTATGCCTAAAGATACCTTTCTAAATCTACAAATTACTGGCGAGTGTGTTGTTAATATTGTTAGTACTGACCAGGCTGAGCAGATGAATCAAAGCTGTGCTAATTATCCTGCTTCAGTTAGTGAGTTTGATGCAGTTGGCATTGAAACGACTCCTAGTCAGAAAGTATCAGTTGTAGGGGTTAAAGCTTCAAAAGTACGTTATGAGTGCGCTTTAAGAGAGATTGTCTCAATTAGTGATCAACCGATGGGTGGGGCTTTAATACTCTTAGATATCAGAGCCATTTATATTGATGACACTATTTATATCGACAATGAAATTAACTCAAAGTTGCTTGATGCTATTGGTAAGTTAGGTGGTAATTATTATGTGGGTACGCAGGATACTTTTACCATTGAAAGACCTAAGTTATAGTCTAAAAACATTGCTTCACGTGAAACAAAAAATGCTGATTACACTATATAGAGTACAGTGTAATCAGCGGTTTTTTATGCTTTTGATTAAGGTTTTAACCATGAAGCGGATCAACCCAACACTGAGCCTTGTTCACTAGGAACGCGGAACTGGCAGGGAAGATTTATTAAAGAACCCAATAACCGACTTTAATGATGATGCTTGGTGGTTTATTGATTCTGCTGCATTTGCAGTCCCTTTAACCAAAGCATTATTTACATCATCAATACCCTGGATCTTGAGATTTACATTGTTTACTTCACGTGTTTGATCTTCTGACGAGGTGGAAATCTCAGAAACTAGTGAGTTTACATCGGTAATTGCAGTTGTAATTTGTGCCAATGCTTTGCCCGTATCAACAACGTGTTTTGATCCTTCCTTAACACTCACTGAAGACCGCTCTATTAGATTTTTTATTTCATGAGATGCATCAGCAGATTTTTGAGCCAAAGCTCTCACTTCTCCAGCGACAACGGCAAAACCCTTACCGTGCTCACCAGCTCTTGCTGCTTCAACTGCCGCATTAAGTGCGAGTAAATTTGTTTGAAATGCAATACCGTCAATCAAAGTGATAATATCCTTAATCTTATTTGAAGATTCGGTGATATTGTTCATCGCTGTCACAGCTTGTTCAGAAATACTGGCACCCTTAATAGCTTTACGGTTCGCATTATCAGCAAGTTTGGTGGCTTGCTGAGCCAGGTCTGTGTTTTGCTGGGTAAGGCTTGTAATGGCTTGCATGCTATCAGATGTATCGCTTAAAGACGCAGACATTTCTTGCATACGATTGCTTAATTGATTAGAGTTCAAATTCACCTCTGACGCTGCATCTGCAACCGTGTCGGATATACCCACAATATCATTAACAATATTATTTAGTGTTAGATTGGAGTGGTTAATACTATTTTTAATGGTTTCAACGTCACCTGAGTATTCATTTGAAATGATCTGAGAGAGGTCTCCACTTGACTGAGCGATGACTACTCGAGTAATATCGTCCATTGTTGAAGACAACATAGTCATACTCTTATTTACACTCTCTTTAATATCATTAAATGCACCTTGAGCTTCTACAGTTACCTTGCTATCAAATTTACCATGTCGCATATCCTTCATTACGTGCTGAACATCATTCACCGTTGAGTTTAGAGTGTCTAATGAGGATTCCATATTCATTTGAATATCTTTGTACTGGCCTTTAGCATTGCTTTCAACAGAAATCTTAAAGATACCTTTTTTCAGAGATTCACTGATGGTGGTTAGGTTAACCAGTACATCCTGAATACTGTCAGCTGAATTGTTTACACCTTGCTTAAGTGTATCAAAATCACCTGTTTGGTTTGATGATATTCGTTGAGTCAAATCGCCTTCAGACAGTGCTGTAACTACCGTATTCGTTTCAGAGATCATGTTAGATATGGTTGTTAAAAGGGTATTAAACATCTTTACTATCTCTGATATTTCATCTTTGCCTTTTGGTATAAGTTTCTGATTTAGTTTACCTTCTTTAATGACCAATTCCATGCTCTGTCTAAGTTGTAAAACTGAGATGTCTACATTTCGAACGATCGCAATTGTCATACCCCAAAGAGTGACCAGAATAAGAATGAAAATAACTGCTAAGTTGTTGCTTAGCATAACCATTTCTTCGTTTACATTGATTAACTTATTACGCACATTAACGCTTTGCTCAGAAACAAATTTATTGAGCTTATCACCAAGGTCTACAGCCACCTGATCAAATGCACCCATTAGCTGGTTACCAGTGGTAGGACCACCTTTAATATAGCCTTTAGCCATGACCTTTCCAGTGCTGTACCAGCTCTCAAAAACCTTTTCTAGGATGACTAGCTGTTCGAGCCCCTCTTTGTTGTTCTCTTTTGTGTATAGCTCTTCAAAATCACGAAGTTTACTTAAGAAGTTCTGGCGAGAAGACTCAGCTTCATCAAAGCCATCATCAAAACCATCAGCCCCCCGTGTAGCAGAAATATCTGTTAACCACTGTTGCACCTCTACTACATGTTTCTCCATATCTTTGGCTTTTATCGCATACTCAAAGCTCACATCAAGCGAATATTCAACACTTTCAATAATTGATTTTTCTTGAATAAATAAGACCGTATAGGCAAATATCAATAATATGGTTGTCACCATCGTAATAAGGAAAAGTTTTGAACGAATTTTAAGATTTTTTATCATGAGTCAGCCACCTTTGGTGCTAGGTTAAATAACATAGAGTAGAACCACTACGTGATGGTTAACATGTTATAGGTAAAACCATTTACTAGCAAGATAATGGAAATAAGCTACAGTCTATAAGGATTTGGCGTTATATCATCAATTTTATGTATGGATAGGAACACATTAAAGAAGGTAGGATTTAAATGGGATCACCTTTATCTAATAATATTATCTAGTAAAGCAATAAACGCTCTATTTTGAAACCTGCTGATAGTTAACCAAAGATACCTTGATGAATCTGCACATTACTGTTGAGAGTGTGGTTAATATTGTGAGTGCTGATCAAGCAGAACAGATGAATCAAAGTGTAGATGATCTACTCCACTAATGCTTAGTTTAGTCGCTATTTCTTTACACTCATTGCTGAAACTGAACAATACTTATAAAGGCCAATTATGATCTTGTCTGCTTGGAATCTTTACTAATAAGGTATCATTGAAGTATCAAATAGTTTGGTTGTGATTGTGATGGATATTAATAAAAATGTACTGTTTATGATGATAGTGATTTGTACTGTTGTTATGGCTTCTCTGATATTTAGCCAAATGGCAATTGCAAATGAAGAAATCGAAGCTTCTAAATCGCTTGATTGGTTTACCATGTTTATGTGGTTAGCAGGTGGCTTAGCACTATTTTTGTTTGGTATGGAGCAGATGATCAAAGGTCTGCTAGTCATTACAGGCGACCAGATGAAAAATCTATTGGCACGATTAACCACTAACCGATTAATGGGGGCTCTCACAGGGGCAGGTGTTACAGCAGTCATTCAATCCTCATCTGTAACGACGGTATTAACGGTAGGTTTTGTTTCTGCAGGATTAATGACTGTAGCGCAATCAGCGGGTGTGGTGATGGGTGCAAATCTTGGTACCACTATTACCGCACAAATTGTTGCTTTTAAAGTGACCAACTTTGCCTTATTGATTGTTGCCATCGGCTTTGTTATTCAATTTGTTTCCCAGCTACAGAAAACTATTGCCATAGGCAATTTTTTAATGGGACTGGGTTTAATTTTTTTTGGTATGAATATTATGAGTGAGGGGATGGCCCCCTTGCGCGATTATCAACCTTTTCTAGATTTAATGAAAGAGATGCAGAACCCACTTTATGGCATCTTAGTCGCTTTTATATTTACTGCGTTAGTGCAGTCCTCTTCAGCAACCATCGGTATTATTATTGTGATGGCGAGTAATGGTTTTTTAACATTACCAGCAGGGATTGCTTTAGCAATGGGGGCTAATATGGGTACGACAGTCACTGCAATATTAGCCACCATTGGAAAATCTAGAGCGGCCTTACGGACAGCGTTGATCCATCTGCAATTTAATATTTTAGGGGTTCTGATTTGGTTACCATTTATTCCATTTTTAGCCGACATATCTATTTTTATTTCTACGCATGAAGTGATTCAAAATGGCCATGACGTCTTAACCCTAGCAGATCGAACACCGCGCGAAATAGCCAATGCAAATACCATCTTTAACCTAGTCAATATGCTGCTATTTCTACCGATGATTCCAGTTTTTATATGGGTTGTTAATAGGCTGGTGCCTGTATTAGATGATGAGAAATCTAGCTCTCTTTATAAGGCTGAATTCTTGGATGAAACCTTTATATCCACTCCTTCTTTAGCACTACAGGCTGTTAGTTTAGAGATTGAGCACTATCAAAAATTACAGAACCTATTTTATAAGCGGATGGTCGCGCTTATTGCAGAACCTAATATGAATAAGCTCTCTAAAGAGGATCTTAATATTGAAAAATTTAGAGCCTATCATCGTGATATATTGAGTTATTTGGGTCGAAGTAGCCAAATGGAACTGTCCGTTAAAGAGCAGGAGACGCATCTCAAGCTGATTACGGTTATTCATAATGTAGAATCGATGTTGGATGCAATGGATAGTAATATTCTAAAAGTACTTCACCAGATGATTCAAAAGAAAATTAAGCCTAGTGAAACCATGTTGACTTTGGTAGGTCAGTTAACCAACTCAGTGGGTAACGCAATTGATAAATCATTAGTCAGTATTTATAAAAATGATGCAGAATCTGCTATGGCGGTTATTGCAATAGAGCCAACCATTGAGCATCTAATTCAAGAAGCTCTGAATCACCAGTTCAAACGATTTCAAGCAACTGAGAAACGTTTAGAGATTTTTCGTTATGAAATGCAGTTGATTGAAGGGTTTAAACAGATGTACTCACTTTCAAAACGCATTGCTAATTTACAACCTGAACCAGATGAAAAAACTGAAGTACCAAAAGTAGATAAGGCAGATTAATTACCCTGTAGCTTAGTAGGTTATTAAAGTTTGGTAGTTTTGTTCAAAATAGTTTATTTTGATTAAAATATAGGCAGTTATAAACAGGGCTTCTTGCTGTTTTATTAGCTCTATTAATACCAAAGGTTATAAAATCAATAAAAGTTCCTTATAACCCCCTCAATGAAAGAAATTATGCTAAAACTAGTTTCTAGCATTAGAAATCCTCTTATCACAGGTCTATTAATTCCCCTGAATTGTAATCACCAATTTTCGATCAAATCGACCCGTTCGGTGTTCATACAAAAATAGTCCCTGCCAAGTTCCTAGATTCAACACACCATTGGTCACTGGTATGCTTTGGTTCATACCGGTAATCATGCATCTAATATGTCCACTCATATCATCATCGCCTTCATAATCATGACGGTAATTTGGATCTGCATCCATCACAGTTTTTTTCATCCAGTACTCAATATCCTCCCGAACAGTTGGATCAGCATTTTCAGTAATAATGAGCGAGGCAGAGGTATGTTGAATAAAGACATGGCACATTCCTGAATTAATATTTGATTCTGCGACGACTTGATCTATTCTGTGGGTAATATTGTAGGTACCTCTATCAGGGCTTTCTAAAGTGATCTCTGTCTGAAAATGTTTCATGATGTTCCTTTTGCCTGCATTCATATTAAGTGCTTTTGTTTATCCTGATATCAGATCAGTTTAAGCTATAATGTTTCGATTACTGATTTTCATTTTAAATTAATTTTATCGTGAAATAGCCAACTCTAAGAACATAACAATAGAAAGATATCTAATGACTGCAGCGACTACAATCGACAATAACCCTTTATTAAATGTTTCAGATTTACCTCACTTTGAACTGTTTCACGTGGAACATATTCAGCCAGCGATAGATCAGTTATTAGCCGATAATCGCGCTAAAATTGAAAGTTTGGTTTCTGAAGATGCTATTCCAACCTGGCAGAATTTTATTGAACCATTGGAGGTGATTGATAACCGTTTTGAACGTGTGTGGGGACCAATTGGTCATTTAGATGCGGTAAAGAATAGTGATACTTGGCATGAGGCTTATGTGGCTTGTCTTGAGAAGGTGACGAGCTACCATACTGAAGTAGGTCAGAATGCAGGTTTGTACGCCAAGTTTAATGCCATCGCCAGATCGGGAGAATTTGCCAACTATTCGATTGCGCAGAAAAAAGTCATTCAAAATGCTTTACGTAACTTCCGCTTAAGTGGAATAGCTCTGCCTGTTGCAGAGCAAGAGGCCTATCAAAAAGTTTCACAACAGTTATCTCAACTAAATAGCCAGTTTGGCAATAATGTTTTGAAGTCTAGCCAAGCTTGGTTTAAGCAGATTACTAATAAATCTGAACTGGCCGGTTTACCAGAGTCGGCCACTGGACTGTTACAACAGTTAGCAGAGCAGAGAGAGCTAACTGGCTGGTGTGTAACATTAGATTTTCCTTCTTACTTGGCGGTGATGACGCATGCAGATAGTCGTGAATTAAGAGCAGAAGTCTATCGTGCTTTTGGTACTAGAGCTTCAGAACAGGCGGATAATCCTGAGTTTGATAACAGTGACAATATGGAGAAAATTCGCCAGCTTCGTCATGAAAAATCAAACCTATTGGGCTTTGAACAGTATGCCGAATATTCGTTAGCAACTAAGATGGCTGAGAGTACAGATCAAGTACTCGGTTTCTTAAGAGATTTAGCGGCTAAATCAAAACCTCAGGCAGAGAAAGAGTTGCAAGCCCTAAAAACATTTGCAGAGAAAGAGTTAGACATTAAGGACTTTGAACCATGGGATGTGACTTATGCATCTGAAAAGTTTAAATCTAAAACACTGTCCCTTTCGCAGGAGTTACTGCGTCCATACTTCCCTATAGAATCGGCACTGAATGGCTTGTTTGAAATAACACGGAAACTATTTGGTATTCGTGTACAGGCCAAAGAGGGTGTAGCAACTTGGCATCCTGATGTACACTTCTTTGAGTTATTAAATGAAAATAACCAGGTGGTAGGACAGTTCTATTTAGACCTTTATGCGCGTGAAAATAAGCGTGGTGGTGCTTGGATGGATTCAGCGATTACACGTTGGCAGCACCCTCATGGTAGCCTACAAAAGCCAGTTGCTTATCTAGTCTGTAACTTCACACCGCCAGTAGGCGATAAACCTGCTTGTCTAACGCATGATGAGCTAACAACATTGTTCCATGAGTTTGGTCATGGTATTCACCATTTAATGACAGAGATGGAGCACTTAGATATCTCTGGAATCAGTGGTGTGCCTTGGGATGCAGTTGAACTACCTTCTCAGTTTATGGAGAACTTTTGTTGGGAGAGAGAGGGTTTAGACCTGATCTCTAAGCACATTGAAACAGGCAAAAAATTACCAGAAACACTGTTTACCGCTTTAAAAGCCAGCCGTGGTTTTCAGTCCGCTATGATGATGCTTCGCCAGATTGAATTTGCTTTAGCAGATTTTGAAATGCATGCATTTTATAATCCAAATGATATTGAGTCTGTTGCCGATATCTCTTCCAGAATTCGAAACGAAGTCGCTGTGATTATGCCGCCAGCTTATAGCCGTACTATGCATAGCTTTAGTCATATTTTTGCGGGGGGGTATGCTGCGGGTTACTTTAGTTATAAGTGGGCAGAGGTACTCTCCGCAGATGCATTTGGGCTATTTGAAGAGACGGGTATCTTAAATCCTGAGACAGGTGCCAAGTTCAAAAACACCATTTTGGCGGCGGGTGGTTCGGTTGATCCAATGATTTTGTTTAAAGCATTTAGGGGGCGTGAACCTAATATTGATGCCTTACTAAAACATAGTGGCATTGTGCTTTAATCATAAGCCGAAGGTTACGGATTTCAAAATAAGCAGCCCCCCCTCTTCAAAATAAATCGGGGGTTAAGCAGGGAGGGATTTAAATAGTACTATGCAATTACTCCGTTCAAACCCCTCATTTCGTTTTCTTTTTTTGAGCCAATTCTTGGGCGCTTTCAACGACAACTTTTATAAGAATGCGATGATTATGCTCATCACATTTAAGTTGAGTGAGTCGGCAGAAGAGACTGGGATTTTAATCACCTTGGCAGCTGGCCTGTTTATATTGCCCTTCTTCCTTTTCTCCTCTCTGGCTGGACAACTCGCTGATAAATACTCTAAAAGTACATTAATCAAAAAGGTAAATTTGGCCGAAGTTTTAGTCATGCTACTAGGTTCTTTTTCTCTGTTAAACCAACAGTTAGAGTTACTCTTTATTACGCTATTTTTGATGGGCACACAGTCGGCTTTTTTTGGTCCTCTAAAGTACGCTATCCTGCCTGAGATTGTTGATGAACAAAATTTAATGAAGAGTAATGGGCTTTTTAGTGGTTCAACCTTTATGGCTATTTTATTGGGGACTATTTTAGGTGGGGCAGGGGTCTTAATGTTGGATGGCACACAGATGATGGCTTTAGCTATTGTGGTGGTTTCGCTATTAGGCTATCTAATCAGCTTAGGCATCAAATTGACGCCAGCACAGAACCCAGCGTTACCGATTGAGACCCACTTTATTAAAAGCAGTTGGCAGATTGTTTTATTGTGTAAGGATTATCACAGTGCTTTTTTTGCTGTGATGGCCATCTCGTGGTTTTGGTTTTTAGGCGCTGTTCTTTTGAGCCAAATACCCTCATTGGTTAAGTATGATTTGATGGCGAATGATAGTGTCGTGACGCTCTTTCTATCAGTATTTTCTGTCGGTATTGCTATTGGGGCACTGTTGATTAACTTATTGTTAAAGGGCAGAATCAACTTAATGTTTCATGGGTTTTTTCTATTTACCATCTCAGGCTTATTAGTTATCTTAGTCTGGTTGATTCAACTCCATGGTACATTGAATCCAGTATTAGACAGTACTGTACAATTGATGAGCATAGCGAGTTTTATGACAGCCTGGCCAGTGAACGCATCGGTCGTTATTTTGCTACTAATCGCAGTACTGGGTGGTGCTTATATTGTGCCACTCTATACCCTGTTACAAACACAGACCCCTACCGCACTGCGTGCTCGAATGATTGCCGTTAACAATATATTAAATGCACTATTTATGGTGTTATCATCTATTCTAGTGATAATAGGTTTTACCCTGTCAGTGAGTCTGTTGAATATGCTTTTAGTGCTAGCACTCATCAATTTACTGATCTCTGGTGTTATCTATTTAAAGCAAAACAAGTTAGAAATAAAGGTTTGAATGTAGAATGAAATGGTTGCCTAGGTTGATTATAAAGGGAATAGTTAAGGCTTGTTACCGTGTTGAGGTAACAGGTTTGGAGCACTATCATGCCGTTGATCAAAGTCAGCGACCTCTACTAATTATCTCTAACCATGTCTCTACTTTGGATGGTCCACTGCTACACATGTTTATTCCTGGTGAGAGTACCTTTATGGTCAATGCTGAACATACCTTGCGTTGGCATGAACGTTTTATATTAAGCCTTGGTCGTTTTCTAGCGGTTGATTTAAAGAGCCCTTATGCAGTTAAACATATGATCGCTGAGCTTAAACAAGGCAGACAGTGCATGATCTTTCCAGAGGGGCGTATAACCACCACCGGTAGCATAATGAAGGTCTATGAAGGCACTGCGATGGTTGCGGCTAAAACTAATGCAGCAGTTCTACCTGTGCATATAGGTGGTGCGGTCTATAGCACTTTTTCCTATTTGAATGGTACCAAGTTCGCTTTTATCAAGCAGCTTTGGTTCCCTAAAATTACTATTGATATTCAACCTGCACATCATATTAAGTCTGATCCAACCCTAAAAGGTAGAGCTAAACATAGTGCTTTGAATCAGCAGATTACTCGTTTACTAAGAGATGGCCATTACTTTAATGCGGTAAGAAGAAACTCTGTTTTTTCTTCATTGCTTAAGGCTAAGTCTACGTTTAGCGCTAAGGAAGTTTCTGTAGAGGATATTAATGGTCAGTCTTTGAATTTGAAAAAGCTCACCTTAGCTTCAATGGTCTTGGGTAAACAGCTCGAGAATATTCTTAAAGATGAGAAGCGCATAGGCCTAATGTTGCCGAATGTAACGGGCATGCCTGCCAGCTTTTTTGCTTTACAAGCTTACGGATATGTACCTGCCTTAATTAACTTTACCGCGGGTATTTCATCGGTTCGTTCGGCATGTGAGACGGCAGACTTAAAGACTATTATTACCTCTAAAAAGTTTATTGAAGCCTTTAATCTAGAGCCTTTGATTGAAGCACTTTCATCCATAACTTGTTTTGTCTATTTAGAAGATATTAAACAGAATATTACACCTATGGATAAAGTCTCTGCTATTTTATCTTGCCCAAAAAAGCTACCAGGTTATAAAGTGGACCCGCAGGAAGAAGCAGTGGTACTGTTTACATCTGGTTCAGAAGGAACACCCAAAGGGGTTGTTTTATCTCACCAAAACCTAAACAGTAATATCGCACAAATTAGTTCAATGCTGACTATTTTGCCGGGCGATACCATTCTAAATGCACTGCCAACTTTTCACTGTTTTGGTTTAACAGCAGGAATGCTCTGGCCAATATTGAATGGTGCAAAAGTCTTTATGTATCCGTCACCGGTACACTACGCCATGGTGCCAGAGATGCTTTATCAAACTAATGCTAGTTTGGTATTTGGAACTGACACTTTCTATTCTGGCTATGCCCGTAAAGCAGATGCCTATGATTTTTACAGTCTTAAAGCCTTGGTTGCTGGTGCAGAAAAACTGCGCCCAGAGACCCGTTCTCTGTACGCAGAGAAGTTCCATCAGTACATTTATGAAGGCTATGGTGTCACTGAAACCACACCTGTTTTAGCAGTAAATACTCCAATTGCACATAAAGAAGGCTCTGTAGGCCAGTTTGTACCAGCAGTAGATTATCGTTTAGAGCCAGTACCTGGAATTGAGCAGGGGGGGCGCCTATTTGTTAAGGGGCCTAATATTATGTTGGGCTATTTAATGGCCGATAATCCAGGTGTTTTGTTACCACCTAACGATGGTTGGCATGACACGGGTGATATTGTTGATGTTGATAGTGAAGGCTATATTTGGATTAAAGGGCGTGCGAAACGCTTTGCTAAAATTGGTGGAGAGATGGTCTCTTTAACCGCTGTGGAATCCTATATTAATGAGACCAGTCCAGAAGCTCATCATGTTATTGTGGCGATTCCTGATGAACGTAAAGGTGAGCAATTAGTCTTAGTGACTAATGACCCTGATCTGTCCAGAAAGACCGTGACAGAGGCTGCTAAAGCCAATGAAGTTTCAGACTTGTGGATTCCTAAAACTATTATCTTAGTTGAACAAGTCCCTATCCTGGGTACAGGTAAAACTAACTACCCCGAAGTTCAGAAAATTGCTGAAAAGCATTTTCAGTCATAAAAGTTTTGGTGTAGGTATGAATTCCAATACTGTACAACATGCTCACTCTTTAACTCAGGTGGATAGAGCCAATTTAAAACAACACAAATCTTATATTATTTGGTTTACAGGGTTAAGTGCAAGCGGTAAGTCAACGGTAGCTAATGCTTTAGAACAAAAGTTGTTTCAAGCAGGTAAACACACCTATCTACTGGATGGTGATAATGTTCGGTATGGCTTAAACAGAGACCTTAAATTTTCCGCAGCTGATCGTACTGAAAATATTCGTAGAGTAGGAGAGGTTGCTCAGCTTTTCTGTGATGCTGGATTAATAGTTTTAGTGGCTTTTATTTCACCCTTCAAAGCTGATCGAGACTTAATTCGCCAAAGTTGCCGAGAGGGAGAGTTTATAGAAGTCTTTGTGAATACGCCGATTGAGGTGTGTGAAAAGCGTGACCCCAAAGGGCTTTACCAGCAAGCTCGTACTGGAAATATTAAAGATTTTACAGGGGTCGACTCGCCTTATGAACTACCTGAACATCCAGAAGTACATATTACTCACAAGTTAACTACTGATGAATCTGTCGATAAGATCCTGTGTTATTTAAATCAGAATAAATATATTTAATCGCCTACATTCCCTCTGACCTAGATGACCCTATTGGTGATAAAGAGAGGCCAACTTACTCTCACTGGCTTTATCTTTATTCTGTACTTTCTCTTGAATAATTTCAAAGTTTTGTAGTTCATCACAGATGTTTTTCAGTGCATTACTCTCCAATTGAGTTTGACTAAACAGGTGTTCCTCCAATTGCTTGATTGCTGTCTTCAACGGTTGGTACTCTATTTCTGTAAAGCGATTGATACTGTATTTATCCGTAAGCTCAAGTCGTAAAGAGTGGTAGAAATCCTTGGCTGATAGGTTGGTTGATAAGTTAGCATTATCCGTACAGAGACCTGCTGTATTTTGTAGTGTTTTCACAGATTCAGTAGAGGGGACGGTATCTATTTCTGTTATTACATTGCCTTGATTATCAGTAGCTAGCCCCCCCTGTTTGGTTTGTTGTTCCGTCATTTTATCTCTCTGTAGAGTACCTTCTAAAGCCAATAAACGGGTTTTTAACTGTTGATTCTGTCTACGCCATAACCACAGGGTAATAAACCATGCTAAGCCTAAACCTATCGTGATTAATAGCCATATAGTATTGGTTTCACGTGGAACATTTTCTGAGTTATTCTGATGTAATGCTTGGGTAGCCATCCCATTGCCTACGTCGTTGGTGCTATTTGATTTATTCGAGTTTGGGTGCTCTATGGCAGGCAGAATTGTCAATGTTCTTGCTGAAATCATTGTGGTTTCGATACTATTTGTCTGTGTATTCCACCAAGTTAACTTTTGCTCTGGTAGTGTTAATTGACCAGATCGCGTTGGGATAATGGCTTGTTTAATTTGTAATTGACTGCGTAGTCCATCTTGAATAATAGCCTCTTCGGTCTCTGGTTTATCCGCATAGACTTTAAAACCAGTTTGATTTTTGGTGACTAATCTAGGCAGCTGGCTAGCCTTTAAACCAACAGAATCCAGAATTAATGTGCGGCTTAGACTGTCACCCACATGAATAATATTGGGTAGTGACTGCCACTGTTCAGCCAGTTTTATAGATTGTGCTGGTAACCATGTGTTATTGGATTGTTGTTTGAAACGTTCAGGTTCTGGTAATACGGTCAGCTGATGGGTTTCAGCCATCTCTTGAATACCTTTTCTACGTCCTTGGTATAAGTGGATACCTGAGAAAAGTGGACCTGTAATTGTTAGTTGACCGCTCTGTTGCGGGTAGATAGCATAGAGCCACTCGTAGACAGTATACTGTTGGCCATTGATGTATTTGCCATAAACGACCTGATCTTTTAATGTCTCTGATAGTGTGTTTTCGAAAATAGGGGGTCGTACACTGCCGTTGAAATTCCCTAGGAAGTTAAGTTTTAAACGATAGAGAACCTGCTCTTGAATATAGACGGTCTCTTTATCAATTGATGACTCTATAAAATAAGCACTTGATTTACTGGCCTCTTTTTTCTGAGCTGGGCTAACACTAATTTTATATGGCATACTTTTAATATCGCCAATCTTAAGTGGTGGCACAATCAATTCACCAACTTGCTTAGCCAGCAGGGTTATTTGCCAAGAGGTATTCGACTTGATACTGCCGTTGATAACTTCAATACGATTACTTTGCTGTTTACCCAATATCTCAAATTGATCTTTGAGACTATCCAAATTGAGTTGGCTTCCGCGAGTTTGAAAATCAGCGGTAATATAGAGAGTAATAATCTCGCCCATCTCAATACTTTGACGATCACTATCTACTTTAAGGCTGTCGGCAAAAACAAAAAATGGTAAAAGTAGCAAAAAAATCACCGCATAGAATCGCTTATGAGCGACTTTCTTTAAGCTGCTAACGCAGTAACTCCAGAAATTAGGGAAAATGCCTTGCTGGGCGTTATATTGAGGATTTTGCATTAGACTTACCATTGTTTTTTATTACCGTCACCTTGAGCGGACTGGTTTGGCTCTTGTTGGAACTGATATTGAAATTTTCGTTTTAAAAACAGACCTGGCTCATCAGGAATTTGTTTTAACCAATTTTGTGTCGCTTGCTGTTGCTCTTGGTGCTTTTGAGATATTGAAGCTTCAGGGCTATTTTTAGCTTTCTCTAAAGTTTGATCGTCGGCTAATTTTCCAGCGTTATCTTTGTCCTGCTTATCATTTTCGTTCTCTGACGATTGACTAGTTTCTTGCTGATCAATAGTCTCTGGCTCTGCACTGCCATTTTGATTTTCTTCTGGAGGTTGGGCTTTATCTGTAGATTCGACGGGTTCATCTTTTAAACCACTGTCACCTTGTTCAGAAGACTGTTGCTGGTCAGACGATTTCTCAGATGAGTCATCTGATGACTTCTGTTCTTCAGACTCTGATTCTGATGACTCAGAATCTTGGCTTTGTTGTTCACCTTGTTTGTTTTGATCGTCTGATGGTTTACCAGACTGTTCTTCTGAATTTTCTTCAGAAGGCTCTTTTCCGTCCTGTTTTTGTTGCTGTTTCTGCTCTTCTTGTTTTAATAGTCTATTAATTATATTTAAGTTTTTTTGAGCAGAAAGCATATCGGGTTGTTTATTGAGTGCGTCTGTATAGGCACTTTTAGCCTCAGCTAGCTGTCCGGACTTAGCTAGGGCATTACCTCGGTTGTAGTCACCTGTTGGGCTTTTGTCTAATCCATATAGCTCAGCTGACTCTTTGTATTTACCCAAGCGATACAGGGTAGTTGCACGCCATAAAGGATTTTCAAAAAGATTTTCAGCACTCTCTAATTGGTTGTTTTGAAACGCTTTATAAGCCTGTTGGTCTGGTGATCTAAAAGCATCGGTAAAATTAGGAAGGGTCTCATCAGCAACACTTGTTATAGGCGAAAGTACTCCTATTATGAGTGCACTTGCCATTAATCCACTTAAGGGTAGATTTAATTTTGATATGCTCATATCCAACCTCTTCTATAGATAAGCCCGACTAAAGGGAGTAGTAAATATAGTAAGAATGCACCACCATCTAAGGGGTAGATGCTGCTGTTTTCACTCTCTTTATCTTGACCATTTTCAGATTTGGAAATGAGCAGGGGGGGGAGCAGATTATCAACCGAGTCATCACTCATACTCAAATTACTGAGGTTAACGCCCTGCAAATTAGCAAGAGAATTGAAGCGATTCATGGGTACTTTTGGCAGAATAATATTACCCGACTCATCCTTTAATAGACCAAAATCAGGAATCTGTACCGCACCACCGTGTTCGGTGCCTACGGTTAAGATACTGACACTATAATCGTGTCCACTTAGCCAGTTCTGTATTTGTACTTTTTGATTAATTTCCAGATCATCGGTGATCCAAATAATATGCCCTTGGGTAATGTGAGCACCTTCAAAGAGGCGTTTGGCACGTTCAAATCCCTTAAGTGGATTGGAGCCATAGCTTGGCATAATCACAGGGTTTAGAGCTGGCAACATACTCAGCAGTGTTTGGTTATCCTCAGAAATAGGTGAGATAGCATGTGCTGATTCTGCATATACGACCATACCAATGGATAGCTCTGGATGGCGTTTCAGAAGATCGGTAATCTTATATTTGGCTCGGCTAATACGGTCTGGTGCTAAGTCATCAGCCAGCATAGAGAGTGAAAGATCTAGAATGACGACGGTTCCTTGCTTATTTTTTTCTGTGGGCATCTGAACAGACTTGATAGATGGACCGCTTAAAATAATAATTGCCAATAGCCAGATAAAGGCTAAACCTAATAGTGATAGTTTGCTCATAAGGCTTACTTGGCCTGTTTGACTATCACCCAACAGTAGGTGCCTAAACTGCGGTGCTATGACCTGATTCCATGCCCCCTGCTTGCTTTTAACAGACCAGGCTTTCCACAATAACCATGCGATAGGCAGTAGCCCTAATAGCCAAATAGGGCGTAGTAGTTGAAATTGATAGAGTTCATTCATCTCTAAGGCCCCTGTTTTCTGAGCTGTAAAAAAGCGAGGATTAGACTGAGCATAAAGGCTGCACCTAATGGCCAAATATAGAGTTCAGATCGGTGTCGGTAGTTAAATACTTCGTGCTCACTAGACTCCAGTTGATTTATATATTGATAAATTTCACTGAGCTGTTTGGTATCATTAGCTTGAAAAAATTGTCCATCAGTCATCTTGGCAATGCGCTTGAGTGAGGCGACATCAATATCACTTTTCCCCTGTAAAAATAGGTCAAGCCCTGTACGATGTTCTACACGTCCAACGGCAATGGTATAGATTTTTAGACCAAGTTCTTTGGCTTTTTCAGCTGCCTTAATGGGCTCTACTTTTCCAGCGGTATTAGAGCCATCTGTCAGTAGAATCAATACAGCATTTTGTTGTTTAGCTTGCTGTAGATGTTTCAGTGTTAAACCAATGGCATCACCAATGGCTGTATTGTTACCTGCCATACTAATAGCAGTTTCATTCAATAGTGTTTTAACCGTTTGCAGATCGTAAGTCAGTGGGCTTTGTAGAAAGGCTTGAGTTCCAAACACCACTAACCCCATACGATCCCCTTTACGCTGTTCTATAAAAGTAGACACGACTGCTTTTACCGCGACTAGACGATTTACATCGTCCCCGCCTAGATACATATCCTCTTTCTGCATACTACCAGAGAGATCGACCGCCAACATTATCTCTTTACCACTGACCTGAAAAGGGGTTGGATTAAGATACCAAACAGGGCGTGTTGCTGCTATCAGTAGTAACAGCCAGAGCAGGATAAACAGTGGTGGAATAGAGGATCTATTTTGGTTAGGTTCTATAAACTGTGTTTGTGATAGTTGCTGCTCTACGCGGTTAACAATCTGCGGTGCTAACAATGGCACTTGTTTCTGAGCGACTGATTTAAATAGGCGACGCACAATCCATGGTAGAGGCAGAAGGGCGATCATCCATGGTGACATATACTCAATTTTATCTAAGAGTGTGAACCAATCCATCATTGATGATGCCCCTTAATCCATGCTGCAGCATAGACTTTAAAACTGCGTAATAACTGTAAGTCTGTATTAATGTGTTCGTCATCTTCACTGGGTTTTTGATAGGCTAGTTGTAAGCTTTGAGCGAGAGTGTTGGGTGTATTAATGTGCCCAGCGGTCTGCTTTAAAAAGTCTAACCAATCTTGATTGTTGAGCTTGGCAACATCCGCTCGTGCATAGGCTGTTAAAGCGACCTGCTTAAGCAGAGTGTTTATTTCTAGCAGTTGTTGATTGGGATTTTTAGGACTGCCTTCAAATGTATTCAAAGAGGTTATTTTCTCTAGAATAGCTAAAGCCTCTTTACGGTAGGCGTTGCGTCTTTTTTGATCAAAGTAATACCATATAAGTGCGATCAATACTGTGCTGACCATAAAGATTAACATCCACCAAGAGGAGGATAGCGGCCACCAACCAATTGGCTCAGGTAGCTGAATATCTTCAAGTTGATTAAGCAGTTGTAACTGCTGTTGGTTAAGATTCATCGCGGGTTCTCATTAAACTATGCTTATTCATTTTTAAAGAATCACTTTATGGCGTAGGAGGCTTTCTAAAGGATTCTCATGACAACCGATCTCAAAAAGGGGTACCTTCACTTTTAGAAACTGGGCTTTAGCCTGCGCCCACTGTTGCTGATACAGTGACGCATAGTCCTCTCTAGTTTGTGTTCTAGAGCTGTCTAATTTGAGTTGATGCTCAGATTGAAAACTCTGCGTTAAACTTAACCAACCTAACTCTGGAAGTTGCTGCTCCAAGGGATCATAAACATGCAGGGCGACTACGTCATTATGGCGACGTAGTGTTTGAATATAAGCCAAACTTGGTCCATTAAGTTGCAGCATATCACCAATCAGAAATAGCTTACTACCGGGTTTAACGACCTGAACCAACTGCTTTAAACTCTTCTGCCAGTAGAGAGGATTACTTTGACCGGGTTGGGTGATCTCTGATTGCAACTGTATAGATTGTTGTAGGCAGTGTAGTAGGGTTTGCTGACTGCGTTTAGGCGGAATCCAAGCCTGATGATTTTGATTAAAGGTGAGACCACCAACACGTTCACTCTGGTTTAGTGCTATCCAAGCAAGGATAGCCGACAGGTTTAAAGCTTGATTAATTTTCAGGCGAACTTGTGAACCAAAGAATAGCGTAGGACTCTGCTCAGTCACTAAGATGGTAGGGCGCTCATGCTCTTCAATAAATACCTTTGTATGGGCTTTTTGTGTACGTGCAGTAACACGCCAATCGATGTGACGAATATCATCGCCTGCTTGATACTGACGCACCTCACTAAAGGTCATGCCGCGACCTTTACGCTGTGAGTGATTACTCCCTGAGCTGGATGACATCACGTTATTTTGCTGTGCCAACTTCTTTTGTTTCACGTGGAACCTATAAGCGACTAAATCACTTAGTTGGCTATAAAGGTCAGCACTCATCTCTGCTTTTGGATCGACACCATTTTGAGCAGGGGGGGTATTGGATTTTTTAGAGATAAAAGGCAACATACTTTGCTAAGCTCTCACGACTAATTTAGGCAACTTAAGTAACAGGGACTAAGCTAAGAATTTGATTAATCACCTGATCAGGGCTGATATTTTGCGCCTCTGCCTCAAAGTTAAGCAGTAGACGGTGACGGAAGATATCGTGAATTACCGCCTGTACATCATCAGGACTCACAAAGTCTTTACCCTGTAACCAAGCATGCGCACGCGCACAACGAGATAGGGCGATGGTTGCACGTGGGCTAACGCCAATGGCTATTAGGCTAGCTAAATCGCCACTGTATTTTTCAGGCTGGCGAGTCGCCATGACCAACTCAACTATATAAGTCTTAATTGTATCGGCGACATGAATATTTAAGATGGCTTCACGTGCCGCAAACAAGTCGGCTTGTGACATGGGTTCAAATGACTTAGTCACTGTTTCACGTGCCTCGTTCTCGACCAACTCTAAGATCTTGAGTTCACTCTCTGCATCAGGGTAATCAATATTAACATGCATCATAAAACGATCTAACTGTGCCTCGGGTAATGGATAAGTTCCTTCTTGATCAAGCGGGTTCTGTGTCGCCATCACCATAAAGAATTTCTCCATCGGCAAACTACGTTGACCCACACTCACCTGCCCCTCTCCCATCGCTTCTAACAGAGCAGCTTGCACCTTAGCAGGCGCACGGTTAATCTCATCGGCCAAAATCAAGTTATGGAAGATAGGCCCTGCCTGAAACTCAAATGCCCCTGTTTCAGGACGATAGATGTCTGTACCTGTAATATCCGAAGGCAGTAGATCAGGGGTAAATTGAATACGGTGAAACACCCCTTCAAGCAGGGTAGACAAAACCTTAATTGCTTTAGTCTTAGCCAAACCCGGAGGCCCCTCAACCAGTAAGTGACCATCAGAGAGCAGCGTAATCAGTAGGCGCTGGGTCAGATGTGGTTGACCAATAATGTGCTGATTGATATGCGCCTGTAAATCTTGAAAACGCAAAGTAAGCGAACTGTTTAAAGCTTCTGACACCGTAGAACCATCCTGTAACAAAATAACAAACAAGCCGATATTATACTGAAACAAAAACTACGTTGTATAGACCATATGATGAGGGAACTGTTGAGGTTTTATTGAGGTGGGTTGAGTATGGGTTTGTGGAGCCACTGAATGGCTACATAGTATTGTGTTTCAGTATGATTAGAGACTTTATAAGTCGTAATTAATTTCGGGGCTGAACTAGTTATATAGTACTGCCCCTAATCTTTTATCTTAACCTGTAGCGTTGCTTTAATCTGCTCAAATACTCTGGAGCTGAGATTGCTACTCTAATTGCATGATATTTATTTTTTGCAGAGCGGAGGTTTCTGGTTCTAAATAGTATTCTGCTGATGCTGAACTAATGGATGGTAATCAGAGTAAACAGGGCGATGTAGAGCTTAAACATAGAGGACATAAACTTAGGCTAGAGTTAAAGTGATGTCTATGATCTTCTATGAAAGATAACGAATCTGTAATTTTGCCAGGTATTGGTAGTATAGGAACTAGATTTAATGAGTTTTAATGCCTAATAGTTGCCTCTTTAGACCAGTATTTATAAAGGTTTATGTAATCAATACTCGCCCTGAAAAGGCCTTTTTAAACCCAAGTACCTTCAAGGGGCACTAGAGCAGGGGGGGGATAAGCACGAGATAATAGAAAGTTCATAGGGGCTTTGAATTTAATCGTATCAATAAATGATACGATTAGAGTTTCTAATTGACTATTTATTGATAATTAGTCTTTAAACTCAACTAATTAACTCCCGCCTATTTTATTATCTACCTGCTTTGTTATAGCCAACATCCTTATTTAATTCATGTGGTTATATTCTTTTATGGGTTATCGTAATAAGGCATATTAAATCTAATTAGTTCAAATAAGGTTAGTTTATAGTAGAATTACGTATTACTTAGTTGAGCTAGGTTGGGTATTGTTAAACTTAGCATGTGTGAATCTTAGGAGATCGTTTTGATGACTCTGTATGAACTAGATCAATTTAAAGCAGAAATCAGCAGTAGGCTGGCTTTGGTTAGTCTGGAGGATATTTCTAAGGCGGTGGGGTGTAATAGCCCTGAAAAGTTTGAGTATCGGTTTAATCGGATGCTTGCAGACTCTTGTTTGGGTTTGGATGATGGTTATTATGATTATGCGGTGGAAACATCTGCCCTTATTGAGTCTGTCTGTGCGTATTTGGGGTTTGATGCTAATTTAACTCAGCAGGTGATTGAAGGGATTAAAGACAAGTTAAGTGCTTTTAATGAACACCGTCCTTATGTTTTTGTTGAGACGGAATCTAATATTGAAGATACTGATGCAAGTGCTTTAGATTTGGTGTTTATGGAGCCGAGATGTCAGCTTAAGATTTGCATTGAGATGTATAGCTTAGACTGTAACGAAATGTTAACGATGGTGGGTGATATTGTGGTTAATCACTATCAGATGGAGCGGGGTAAGATTGGCCCTTTGGGCAATATTTTGGGTTATGTTTATTTTCATGATGATGAAACCCAAGTCTATTTTAATGGTCTCGGAGAGGTGATTAAGATAGAGCCGTTTGTTGAAGAAGAGAAGAGTGTCGTTGCTATTACGACGACATTGAAAGCATAATTTTAGCTATAAATAAGAATACAATTAAATCCTACAAAAAAAGGCCTGAAGTGAATTTTCACTTCAGGCCTTTTTTAATTGAAATAGTGTCATTGTTTTTTTAGATATTCAGTAAATTTAGTTTTTTCGAGTGGTCTGCTGATGTGATAGCCCTGCCCAATATCACAGCCCTGTGATCGCAGGTGTTTCAGTTGATCTTCATTTTCAATACCCTCGGCAACGGTTTTTAGTTTGAGTGCCTTAGCCATGGCAATAATGGTGTTAACCAGTGCAGTATCATCTTCATCACCAGGTAGCTCTTTGACAAATGATTGGTCAATTTTAATAATATCGATGGGGAAGCGTTTTAGATAACTCAGTGATGAATAGCCTGTACCAAAGTCATCCAGCGCAAGCGTTAGGTTATTATCTTTGAAGGTTTGCAGGATTCGTTGTGCACTGTTTTTGTTTTGAATCAAAAGCCCTTCCGTGATCTCCATTTCGATCATCTCAGTTGGTACACAGCTGTCTTTGATAATCTTGATTAGTTTGTTTTCAATATCAGGGCTTGAGAACTGTCTAGCGGATAAGTTGATTGCGACTGTGCCAGGCTTGAAGCCTTGATCTAACCACTCTTTTAGATCTTGGCAGGCTGTTTCTAAGACCCATTCACTAACAGGTACGATCATGCCTGTCTCTTCTAGCAGTGGAATAAAGTCTGCCGGGGAGATAATGCCTAGTTTAGGGTTGTTCCAGCGGATCAGCGCTTCACTACCAATAAGCTTCATTGTTTTTAGATCAATTTTAGGTTGGTAGTGCATCTGAAATTCGTTTTGCTCAAGTGCATGGCGCAACTGTATCTCTACGGTGAAGTGTCTGTCTGCAACCTCATTCATCTCTTTATGGTAGAACTGGAAGGTATTCTTACCAAGGTTTTTAGCTTGATACATGGCAATATCAGCATTTTTCAATAAGCTATTGGCATCATAGCCATCAGTTGGGAAGCTACTGATACCGATACTGGTGGTGACATGTAGCTCGTGCTGCCCAGTGATGATGGGTTTAGAGAGGGTATTAACAAGGTTGAGTGCAATGGTTTTTGTACTGTCTAGGTCATCTATGTTTTCAAATAGAATGGCAAACTCATCACCACCGAGTCGTGCAATGGTATCTGAGGCTCTTAGGACTTTACGAAGACGTTTTGCGACTTTCTTGAGGACTAGATCTCCCGTGTCATGTCCGAGGGTATCGTTGATGATCTTAAAGCGATCTAAATCTAAAAACATCACAGAGAGAATTGTTTTATTTCGTGTAGCATGGAAGATGGACTGTTCCAATCGATCGAAGAATAGCGCACGATTGGGTAGATCTGTTAGTACATCGTGGTGGGCTAGATATTGCAAGCGCTCTTGTATCTCCATACGCTCAGAGATATCCCGCCCAGATGAGATGTAGTGGGTAATATTGCCAGAATCATCCTTGAGTGGGCTAATAGTTTTTTCTTCGTAATAGAGCGTGCCATCACGTTTTAGATTGATAAATATATCACTAAATACTTTCCCGCTAGAGATGGTGTCCCATAGGTCAGTATAAAACTCCTCTGGGTGTTTATCTGAGTGGAGTAGGTTAAGGTTTTGACCTAATATGGCCTCATTATCATAACCAGTAATTCTTTCAAAAGCAGCGTTTACATATTCGATAACACCATTCTGGTCTGTAATCGCGACAGCATCTCCAGTTTGTTGTAGTGCACTGGATAATTTACGCATCTGTATTTCGGCACGTTTACGTTTGGTGATATTAATAACGCTACCACGAATCAGATTTTGTTTGCTAGCGGGTAACTTTATGAGACGGACTTCACAGATAACCTGACCATTCTTAAACTCCCACTCTATGCAAGGGGTTTCACCTGATAAACAGCGCTCAAATATCTCTTGAGTATTTTTTTGCTCATCAATGAGTTGTTTCCACGGCATACTGATAAGCTGATCTTTAGGGATACCTAATAGTTTTGTAAGCTTATTATTTACCTGAATCAGTTGCTGTTTATCGGTATCTAAAACAAAGATTGCCTCTGGTGCGTTTTCAACCAGTACTCTAAACCTTGCTTCACTTTCGGTCAGGTCTTGTAGGGTGAGAAGCGTACTAAGGGCATCTGAAACTCGGCTACTAATGGCTTCAAAAAGGGCAGGTTCATTTAAGGTAAAGGTGTGTATTTCACGACAATAGTGTATACCTAGTACCCAAGGTTTTCCTACTTTAGGTCTTAAGCAGATAAGCATTTGAGATTGAACTGAAAGCTGTTCAGTAAGAGGTGAGTCTCTGAGTTCGCTATCATTTTCATGATCAAAAATAATAGCAGAATGACTGTTGAGTACCCGTCTGAATATGTTGGCTGTATCAGCCGTCATAGGGAGATCTTCTAAAGCACCAGCACCAGGCCATTCTGGACGTGTGCATTCCATGGGGACATGCCAAGTGGGGCTATTTGGATCACAGGGATAGAGTAACCATGAGCGATCACAGTTGAGAATAGAGAGCATCTCTTGCAATACATTGTGGAGCATCTCCTCAATATTATCGGATTTAGAGATTATTTGACTAATATTCTCAAGGGTTTGTAGGAGATGAAGTTGTGTTGTTAACTCTGTCTCTTGAGTACTTAAAGCTGAAGTTGTTGGGCTGGAGTGATGATCCATAGCAAGAGACAATCCTATTAGTTTCATTTAGGCAGCTTGCCAATGAACACATTGAGTTAATTTGATTATATATCACTCATTACTATTATGGGTTTTCAATATTGATAAAATAATTTAAGGTTATCAAAGTATATTTTATCGACTAAGTAGTTATAAGTATTACTTGTTATAAGGAGGGGGGGAATAGAAATTACTTTCTAGTTCAGGTGCTTTAAGTTAATGCAGAGATTAGGACAAAATGTCTGGCAAAGGTTGGACTAATAAATCAAAGCTAGAGTCAAAAAATGATAATTTTTCATTCAAGGTCAAGGCGGGTTAAGGCGAAGTTTACATCTTGTAAACGAGTCTTATCCCAACGCAGAGATTGAAGAAAAAGGCCATTTTTTTAGGATTTGGGGGTGTTGCATACGATCACTGCTCTTAGGGGAGCAGGATAACCCTCGATACTCTGATTATGATCTTCAGGGTTTAAGAAGGTCTCTAAAGAGTTCCACTGCATCCAATCGGTACTGCGTTGCTCTTCAATACTGGTTTGATTTTTATCAACACAACGAATATTTTCAAACCCACAACGCTTTAACCAATGGCTAAGCTCTTTAATGGATGGCAAGAACCAGACGTTTCGCATCTGTGCATAACGGTCTTCTGGTATTAAAACTTGCCCGTAGGACTCAGGAATCACTAAGGTCTCTAAGACCAGCTCGCCACCAGGAACAAGGTGCTGTTTAAGATCGTAGATATGATCTATCGGTGAACGACGGTGATAGAGAACACCCATTGAAAATACGGTATCAAAAGCACCGCCTCTAGTAGAAACAGGTAGTTGTTCTAGCGTTAAAGGGAGAAAATAAGCTGGAACCTTATCACCAATAAAATGTTTCATTGTGAGAAACTGGCTCATAGAGAGCAGGTTTGGGTCAACTCCTACGGCTAGCTCAGCACCTTCACCTGCCATACGCCAGAGGTGATAACCACTACCACAACCAATATCCAGCACCTTCTTTCCTGCTAAAGGCGCTAGGTGAGGGCTAACACGATCCCACTTCCAGTCTGAGTGCCACTCGGTATCAATCTCAATACCATGAATAGAGAAAGGGCCTTTACGCCATGGCATCAGTCCACGCAGCGCCTGCTCTAAATCTGTCTGCTGCTGCTCTGTGACTGGATCAGTTTGTGAGACTTTAATCGCTGCTGCATTGAGGTCGTAATTAATATTCTTTGGGTAAGATTTTACTGTATCTAAAACATCAACCCAACGATGCAAATTGCCGTTATTTTCTGGGTTCAGTGCTTTATCTAAAATGCTTGGAAGCTGTGTTGTCCAAGATTCTAGCTTGGTCTCTTCAAGGTGTGCCCAAAATGAATCGTAATGATGCTTCACGTGAAACCTGTACAGATTAATTTAAATAGGTGGGCATTATAAGGCTTTAGCTCTTAATAGGCCAAATATAGGATAAGGGTGTATTGTTGAGGCTTTTTAAATTGCTCAAAATTCGAATGGATATTTTGAGCAGGGGGGATACCCCGCCTATTTAATGGCGATAAATGAGGCGAAGTTATAGGCTTGAAACCAGGTGCCAGCAGAATCAAAACCGACCTTCTTAAAACGGTCTAAATGATCTTGCTCGGTATCACTGATCAATACATTCTCTAAAGAGCTGCGTTTTTGGCTGATCTCTAGCTCTGAGTACCCATTTGCACGCTTAAACTGTAGGTGCATATGCTCAATACTCTGTTGCAGTTTTACCTCTTCAAAATGAAGTTTTTCTGAGAGGATTAAAACTCCTCCTGGCTGTAGACCTTGGTAGATATTGGCGAGTAAAGCTTCACGTGTATCAGGATCAATAAACTGTAGCGTAAAGTTAATCACTACGACTGAAGCGTTCTCAATTGGGAACTGTGTCATATCAGCACAGTGAAGGTGCACAGGTGTCTCTGAATGGTAAGCATGTAGATACTCTTCGGCACGTTTAATCATCGCCTCTGAGTTATCAATACTGATAATCTGACACTGTTTGCCTTCTATATTGCGACGCATGGTTAAGGTCGCTGCGCCTAAAGAGCAGCCTAAATCATATAGGTTTGAGTTATCGATTGCATGTATTTTAGTTAGCTCACCAATGCCCGTTAAGATCGTCTGATAACCAGGTACAGAGCGTTGGATCATATCGGGAAAAACCGCTACTACAGACTCATCAAACTGAAAAGCACCTACTGCTTCATGTGCTTTCTCGTAGAGGGTGTCTTTAGCGTGTTGTGGTAGATCTTTTGGGGTATGCATAGCTTGTGTCTTTATTTAAGCGGTAATATTAAGCAGTTGTAACTGCTCTAATTTAGGGGTATTTTAGGCGATAATACTGTTAGGTTTGCAGATATTTACGTTTATTACGTGTCACTTTAACAAGATAACGACGCGCTTCTGAGTAAGCAAGATTAGAGACAAGGTATTGAAAAACCTTCTGGCTAGAGAGTTTATTGATCTTTTCAATTGCGGTACTACGACTGCTATGAAAGGCTTCAAATACATTGCCACTTCCTGTATTGTAAGCTGCGATCACACAGTATTCACGAGACTGTTTATTGCGAATACCACTGAGATATTTAGTGAACAGAATAGAGAGGTATGCAGTACCGTACTGAATATTTTGACTTGCTTTAAAAAGAAGCTCTTTGGTTGGTGCACCATCTTGTTTGTTGAGCAGACGATAGACATCACGACCCGCGGTAGAAGGTACTATTTGCATCAGACCATAAGCAGGAGCCGAGCTGACTGCAAATGGATTAAAAGCACTCTCAGTTTCGATAATGCCATAAATCAGTGCAGGCTCAATTTTAAAGCGTTTTGACTGTCTGAGTACATCGGCATGATAGCGATGTTTTTGCTGGCCTTGATAGTCTTTAACCATCTCAAACTGTACAAAATAACGCGTAATCCCCTTGTTTTTACCAGCAGGTACTTTATTGGTTTGGTAGCCTTTCTTGATGAGATAGTCGGCATACTGGTTAGCACGCCAAGCGTAACGAATTGGTTTTTTTTGATGGTCTTGAACAAGATCGAATAAAAAAGGTACCCCCCCCTGTTTAATTTCTTTGGCTGAGAATAGGTCAATCTCTGTTGGATCTGTTGGCGTTAATAGGGTGCTAACAGTGGCTTTTTTAAGCGCTGCTTTTGAGTCCCTAGCAACCACTGTTTCTACCTGAATTTTACCTGTTGTAAAGTTAATCAATGCACGACTTTTATAGTGGTCTGTGTACTTTACATACTCTTTGCTTGAGGCGATGCGTTTTTCACCCCATGTTTTCACAAGTTCATCGAGTAGGTTAGTCACCTGCTTTTCTACTAAGCTATCAATCTCGTGAATGCCTGTCCCTGGAATTTGTGAAGTGATGGCGTTAGAAACATTACCTTTGTAGAGCAGTGCGCCAGTGTTAATGCTTCTACGCACTTGAGAGACAGTACAACCACCGAGAGAGAGGCCAGCCAATGCAAGACCAGCCTTGAGTAGGTATCGGCGTGAGAGAACTGGCTGAGAGTCGGCTGTGTTTATCATGGCTAAGAGGCTTCTAGGATAAAAGGGCTTATTGTGATTTTACTACGACCCTTAATCATTACAAGGTTTGCCTCCACTACCACATTTAGATGTGGTATTTTCCGCAGCAATCTTAACTTTCTGTAACTCATTTTTGGCATCTTTTAAAATGTAAATTGCACCCCAGAGTACTAAAAGTGTAATGATTGAACCGATAATTAAATCAGGCCAGCGTGCGCCTAACCACCAAACGAGCACACCACTCAGAATAACGCCTAAATTAGCTAAGACATCATTGGCAGAGAAGATCCAACTGGCGCGCATGTGTACTTCACCCTGTCGGTGCGCATAGATGCGTTTTAAACAGTAGGTATTCGCGATTAGAGCGATAAAGCCCATGATCATCATCATCTCTGAAATGGGTTCACTGCCATAGAGAAAACGTCTACTGATATCTAAGCCAATTAATATTGCCAACATTAGTTGAAAATAGCCACTGATTAAAGCGGCTTTAGCTTTGGTTTGCATGGCTTTACCGATGGCGTAGAAGCCGATGGCATAGACGATAGCATCAGCCAACATATCTAAAGAGTCTGCTGTTAGACCTGTTGATTGTGAGTACCAACCGACTACAAACTCAATAATAAATAGTATAAGGTTAATCGCAAGCAGGGTCAGTAGTAAGCCTTTTTGAGAGGCATCGGTGATCTCGATATCGCATTCACAAGCCATATTTTATCCTTTTAGGTTAATAGCGAGAGGGGCGGTTAGCTACCTCTTTTAAACGCCAAGCCTCGGGGGTGATTGAGCGCTCTATTTTATCTTCGATTGAATCATCAAGTTTTGAGAAAAAGTCGATGCCTGTCTGTTTTTCTACGTCATCAATAGAGGTGATAAATGTCATCAGACTGGCTTTGGGCTTAGCATTTTGAGGAAAGATAAATGCCAATGCTTTTTCAGGTATTTGATCTGTACTCGGTTTAATTAAGATTTTATAGAAGGCTTTAGGGATCACCACTTTACCATTTTTGAAGCGTTTGGGGTGCTCATCAAATATCGGCCCGGTAATGACCCAAAAATCCCCATACCATTTAGAGAAGTCATTGGCAATGAGCTCTTCTAAACGTTGCCAAGATTTTTGATTTAAATGGCCTCTCTGGGGTGTGATATTGGTCATTAAAAAGGTGTCTAATTGGGCGCTACGACCATAGCGGCTTGCGATAAGGTAATTAGGTGCCATATGACCTCTATCGTACCCTGAGTGGGTATAGTCAGCATGTGTAATAGCTGTAAGGCTTCGCCAATCAGCTGAGAACTTTGGGCGTTTACCATTTTTAATCTTTTTGGCAGTTACCTGATAAGTTACCCACAGAGGGTTGGCTAGAGTTTCAGAGTACTCCAGCATAAAGCCTTGGTTACGTAGAATATGTGACCAACCTTGGTTGGCGATACCTAATTCTACTTGTGGTAGCCCCATGTAACTCATAGTAGGGCGAGCAATTAGGCTCTCATAGGCAAACCAAATTATAGCAATAATAGGGATAACAAGCAGGGATTGTGGCTTGGTTAATAACTGTTTAATTAACGGTTTAGATAGGGTTTTAATCAGTTGTTGATTCATTGTTAGATATGTTCTTGTAAGTTTTGAATATTATAGTAGCTTATGAATTGAGAATGGTCTCGTTTGAAAGTTGTTTTATGAGAAAATGCTTGGTGTTTAAAGTCTTAAAATTAATTGGGAAAGGTCTATGTCATCAAAAGTCTATTGTGTTGCGCAGTTTCTGCCTAAAGAGGGTAAGGAAGCAGAGTTATTTAAAGTATTACAGAGCCTGGAGCCAAATTCACAAAGAGAGGATGGCTGTATTCAATATACAGTAACCAGACAGATTAAGAGCCCATTCGCAGAAGGAAAAAGTTTCCCGATTGCATTCAATGAAATCTGGAAAAATATGGTGGCGTTTGAAGCACACTGTCAGCGCCAAGAGATAGTAGATTTCTTTGAGACTTACTGTGTTAGTGAAGATGGCTTAGCGGCTGATTGGAATGTGTGTGTTTATAGTGACGTGCCAGAAAACTATGATGTACCAAATCTATAATTAAGCTTGATAGGCCGCGATGAATTGGTTTTTAGTGATTATAATAATGGCCATATGATTTATGGAAAAGGTCATTTGTTGTTCTTTATTTTTTGATTGTTTCTTTTGCATAGATCCAAGCGCCTAATGTTAGCAGCACATATAGAACACCAATAAACATAATCTGTTCAGGTTCATTAATTAGCTCGTAATAGATAATTAGAATGGTTCCCATTAGAAGAGTGATCATAGAAATAATGGTGATTAATGGTGAAGCATTGGTTAAGTGGCGAATTCTGTAATTGGCATAAGCCATTAAGAGCGAAACCAGTAAAAAAGTAACACTACCAAACATTAGGATGACTTCGAGTGATCCTGATAAGACCAGCATAAAAGCGAGACTTGCCATTGTTAATATGGCATAAGTTGGGATCTGATTGGTTCGCTTGGCCAAAATAGCTGGAAGGTAATTATCTTGTGCAATCACGGCCATTTGTCTTGAAGCCCCAAAGAGTGTTCCACTGATTGCGCTGCTGGTGGCAAGGAGTGCGCCAATAATCACTAAGTCTGTTCCCCAATGTCCTAATACATGATCTGCACCTGATGCTAAGGCATATTCTTTGTTTAGAATAATATCAGCAAACGGAATTGCCAGGATTGCACCGAGTGAAATAACAAAGTAGATCAGTATGGCCAAAAAGATAGAAGCATAAATTGCTCTTGGAATATTTTTTTCTGGGCTTTCCATCTCATTTACGGCATTGATGACGAGCTGAAACCCTTCGTAAGCGACAAAGGTAACTGAAGCAACGATTAATATATTTAGTAGGCTTGAGTTACCCTCATTCTGTATGAGTGTCGGAATGGTGGTTTGACTGTTATTGATAAGTACAAATGAAATGATCACCAAGATAATGATTTTTGTGTAAACCATAATATCTTCAATTTTTCCCATGCCTTTAACACTCCAGAGATTAATGAGTGTGAAAATGGCAATAATCCCCCCAGCTACCAGTTTTCTAATCCATTCACTATCGGCAAAAGCAAAACTACTAATGGCATAAGAAGCGAATGTATATGCGTAAAGCGCTAGAGTACTGATATAACCAAAGATGACCCACCAGCCGATTAAAGAGGCTGCAAAAGGAGAGTTACTAAAGGTTCTTTTATAAAAAGAGTAGGTTGCACCTTCATCTCGATAGTAAACCCCTAATTTGATATAAGAATAGGCAGCTAATACTGCAATTAAGCCTCCTATGATTATAGCAACAGGTGTGAATACCCCAATCATAGACACAGATATGCCTAAGATTGTAAAAATTCCACCACCGACCATTCCGCCTAAAGCGATGGCAATTAATTCAGGAATGCCCAGTGCTTTATTACGTGGTCGATGAATAGAGTTTTTTTTATGTTTTAAAAAAGTCATTACACACCTTATTCTTTATTTACACACAAAATTCAATAGTTTTTATTAGGTATAAATGACAGAACCATTTTTTATTTTCTGATAACGCCTAATAACAGCCATTTTAATCGCATCATTAAAAACAAACCAAACTAAAGCATAGATCCATACAAATGCAGCCCATTCCCATCCAATAGGCTCCATTAATCCAAATCCATAAACAGCGATTATAGTACCAATGACTCGACTAGACAAAGTGGCTATAAACAAGGGTAGAGATGGCCATGGCTTCTTAAAGAACCAATCGTTAATACGCGTGTTATAGATAGTACCATGACCCGCAACAACTAATTTTGCAAAGAATAGACTTTGTACCAGTTCTAGTGGTAAATTCATCTCTACCATTAAATACCAAAACAGTATAAAAGAGGATATTACCCCAGCGATACCTAACCAAGATGACAGTACAATAATCTCTTTCATATCCCATCTAACGGGGTTTTTCTGAACCTTGGTATTGTCGTATGCAATGGCTAAAATAGGGATATCATTTAATAGTGCCAGCATAATAATCATAAGAGCTGTTAATGGATAAAATTGAAAAACCACAATAGCTAAAGTCATAAAAATTATAACTCTAATGGTTTCTGCGATTCGAAAAATTGTGTAACTTTTCATCCGCTCAAATGTTATTCTGGCCTGCTGAATAGCATCGTTAATGACGCCTATTCCGGGTGCCATTAAGATAATGTCAGCAGCAGCACGAGCTGCATCTGTTGCATTCGGTACAGCAATACCACAATCTGCTTTTTTCAGAGCAGGTGCATCATTTACACCATCGCCTGTCATTGCCACAATATGATTGGCTTTTTGTAATGTATCTACAATCATATACTTATCTTCAGGCACCACCTCTGCGAAAATATCAACCTCTTCAATCATCTCTATAATGGAGGATTCATGGGTATGTAACAGCTCTTTATCTAACTGAGAAGTATCAAATTCTTTATCTAAATCACTGATAACATCTTTTGCAAAACTAAGGGCTGTTTTAGAGTCAATTTCTGGATTTAAACGGTGATATATCGCTTGTGTTAAGGTCTCTAATAACTTCTTAAGGGAGTCTTCAGTCGCACCTGTCAATTGTTTAGCACGGATCGATTTGTGTGGAAATCTCAACAGATGACCAATTTCACGGGCGATGGCTAAGTTATCACCAGTAATCATTTTGGGGTGCACACCCAAAGCACGCATATCTTGTAATACTTCAGCAGAATCTACTCTTGGAGGGTCGTACATGGGAATCAAACCTATAAATGACCAACCCTGATCACTTTTAGAAAGCGCTAAAGTGTTCTGCTCCTGTGTTTTAGCTACCGCGAGCGTACGGTAACCTTTATGGGCAAATTCTTCGACTTGGTTTTCTATCTTTAATTGTTGTTTATCATCCAGTTGACACATGGATAGTACAACCTGAGCAGCACCTTTAGTTGCCTTAAAAAACAGTTCATTATTTTTAAGGATTGATTCTGTTCTCTTACGAACAGGATCAAAGGGATCGAATGAAACTTGCTGAATTAAATTAGGATTAATATGTGAATATTTTTCAGTAAAAAACTGGTAAATAGGCTGTTCAATGGGATCATTATTTTCATGTTTAGAGGCTTGTATTGCTGTTAAAAACAGATTCTCTTCAGAATAACCATTGAAAACAACAGAATCAAAAACCGTCATTTTATTTTGGGTTAAAGTGCCTGTTTTATCCAAACAGAAAACATCCACCCCAGCTAACTCTTCTATGGCTACGAGTCTACTGACAATAGCTTTTTTACGGGCTAAATTCAGTGCCCCTATCGCCATAGTGACTGATAATACTGCTGGTAATGCAACAGGTATTGCAGCGATTGTTAAAACGAGTGCAAAACGGACAATTTCCATCATATTTTCATCACGAAAATAGGCGGATACTAAAATGATTGCAATCATTGTTAAGGTTAAACCGATAAGAAAATTACCAACCTTAATAACCATTTTTTGAAAATGGCTCTCTTCATGCATCTGAGCACTAGCCACTAATGAAACGACTTTATGAAAATTAGTCCTATTGCCAGTATTGACAATAACAGCGAGCATTTCACCTTGTTTAATAACGGTATTTGCATAGCCAATATCACCAGATTTTTTGGAGACAGGCAGGGATTCACCTGTTAAAGAGGATTGATCAATAGAAAGGTAACCATCTGTAATTAAGAGCACATCTGCGGGGACGATATCACCAATTTTAAGCTTGATAATATCGCCTGGTACTAAATTTTTAAATTTAACCTGAATAAATTGACCATTTCGACGAGTGATAATGGTATTTTCTAATTTTTGCTTTAAAGCTTTTAAGGCATTTAACGCCCTGTGTTCCTGAAGAAAATCTAACCCTGCATTTACGAACAACATCATCAAAATGATCGTAAAATCTTCCCATTTGCCAACAACGGCTGACATTATTGCAGCGGCTTCTATCATCCATGCAATCGGTCCCCAAAATCGTCTAGCAATACGCTGAAAAATAGACTCCTCTTTTTCAATGATGGCATTGGAGCCAAACTGATCAAGACGTTTTAATGACTCGGTTTCACTCAATCCCTCTTCAGGGTCTACTTGAAAGTCTGCTAATGTTTTTTTAATAGATTGCTCTAAATAAGCATCAGTTTTTTTAAAATTATGATTCATGTAAAACATCCTTTTAACTAAAAGGTCTACCTATTTTAATCATTATGGCTAGCCCAAGATAGCCAGTTTAATCCCTGCTTAATCCATTGATTAAATTTATCTACTTTGTTTATACTAATGTAATCTATTTTGCGCATTAAATAATAAGATTAGCTATGAATTTGACAAAAAAAATAAGACGTTATTTATTACAGAGAACTATGAGAAGACGTAAGATCCCACTTAAAATATGGCATATGGCGATTGCCAAAATGCCAATGATGCAACGCTACAATAGGGACGAAAAGGTACGAATTAGATTAGTCGCGAGTGAATTTCTGATGCGTAAATCTATTGTTGCTATTAAAGGTTTAACGCTGACCGATGAAATGCGAGTTACAATTGCCGCACAAGCTGCTATTTTACTATTTGGCTTAGAAAACGCTGAAGAAGATATCTCATTAGATTGGGTACATAACTGGTTGCAAATAACGATTTATCCATCTGCATTTTATAGCGGACGCGATGCTGTTTTTAATGCCCAAGGTACTTTGGTTAGTTTACCTGGATTTGAGTCAGGTGAGACACAGTACCAAAGTGGTATTATTATTGATTGGCAGGATGATGCCCCGCATCCATTACGAAAGCGGGCAAATCAGGTTTTGTTGCATGAAATGGCGCATAAGCTGGATATGTTGGATGGCTCAACTAATGGTCACCCTCCTTTACATAGTAATATGAGTGACCAGGAGTGGTATGAGGTATTTAGTGATGCTTATAATGATCTAAATCATCAGCTTCAACAAGGCCATAAGCCTCAAATTAATCCCTATGCTGGCACTAATCCTGCTGAATTTTTTGCAGTGTCTACCGAGTATTTTTTTGAAGTGCCTAAAGTATTAAATCAAGCTTTCCCCAAGGTCTATCATCAGTTAATGATATTCTATCGCCAAGATCCTTTATCAAGAGAGTTATCTTAATAGATCTCTATTGGTTTAGACGCGCCTCACCAGTATTAATAATTATTTTTTGAGTAATAGTGGACCTAATGATCTCAAAGATAATGGGTGCCCCTAATATTACAGCGAGCAGGCTGTCTTCGAGTTCCTCCCGGAGTTTTTCAAGGTAGTTGTCCGATGTCTATTTCATAAAAACCTCTCATACACCCTCATGGAGCTTGTTGATCACATCATCAAGAGGCATCGGAAAATAAGTTGGCAAAACCCAAAGGCAATGCCATGATAGGTAAAAAGCTCGCACCAAAAGCCCCTGAAAGCACCGCAAAGGTGGTCATGAAACTATCAATAGTACCGAGTACTGCATTAGATAGGTTTTGAGGGTATATTCCGGCTCTTAGCAATCTCATAAAGGTGATGTTCTTTTTGAAGATCAATATCTGTTTTATTTTTTATAAAGTGTCTTGTATCAGAATGAGTGGCTTATTGAGCAGAGTGTTAATCACTTTCAGGTAACAAAATAGGTGGGTAAAGTCTTTATTAATAAGGGGGTAAAAGAGGTTTCTGGTAGGGGGGGTAAAAATAAAAAAGGCCAGAAAAACTGGCCTTTGCTGAACGGTTTGTAGTGTTTAGTTATCTTGAAAATCGATTTTCAGATCATCAATGTTATCAATATCAAACTGACTGTCTTGAATATTGATGACTGTAATATCATTAGTTGTCCCTGCATCACCATCTGCATCGACAGCAATTGAAGTAACATCCATATTGCCATCACCATCAGTATCAGTGCCACCAAATGTAAAGTCTAGATAGTTACCTAAGGTTGCTGCATCAACAGGGCCTGTAATCACTTCACTTAGATCCAGTACATCATTAGCATAGTCAAAATCGACAATGGTTGTATCATGACCTGTTTCAATATTGAATTGCTCTGCCTCTAGATCATCGCCATAAAGGAAGCTATCCACGGCAGTATCATTAGTTTCAAATGTGAAGCTAACCGCATTTGACTGACTGTTAGTTGCATTGACCGTAAATGTCTCATCAGCACCGCCACCAGTATAGGTGTAAGTCCCTGTTGAGAAGTCTAAGGCTAAGCTGCCACCACTTAGTGTTGGAAGTGTTAAGCCACCCGTATAGTCAGCAGCATTATAGGTCGTGCCATTGTAGACAATCGAATCAAGTGTTGATCCCATATATACGTTATCTAATAGATTACCGTTAATATCGCCTGCCGCATCAGAAATGGCGATTTCATCATAAACTATAGTTGAAATTTGTACATTTGTAGTTTGAGTAGATGTGTCCCCGCCATTTAATTCAGTAGATGTAATAGATGCTGATATACCATTAATATCACTTGAAGTTAATTCACGACTACTAAAAAGCCTAGCTGTAGCATCCCCATTTGTATCAATAGCAACAGTGTAACTTCCATCTACATTTGCAACTATTTGAGTACCATTTGAATCTACTAGTATCACCTTGCTTGGTAAACTTGCAATAGTAATATCACTAAGCGTTTCACTACCATCTATATCTGTAAGTCCTGCATTAAGTGTCACATTATACTCATATGATACACTTTGATTATCTGTAAAAACTTCACTAACAGTAAATGAGCTATTCGTACAAACAACTTTAACAGAACTAAAATCAGTACCTGAACTGATTGTAATACCTCCTGACCCATCTAAATCACCCAGGACAACAACCTGAGTGCCAACTAAAGCTCCAAGGCTATCATATAATTCAATAGTTGCTTCATCAGGTTGATCCATCATCCCACCGCCAGAATCAAAATTGGTAAATATAATATTTACACTACTATTATCTGAACCTAAATCATATGTAGTTGAATTTCCGTTTAATAAGTCATAATCTGTTGTATCTGAAAAAGCTGTATCAACTACATATGGTAAATCTGTAGAAACTTCACTAACAGTAAATGAGCTATTCGTACAAACAACTTTAACAGAACTAAAATCAGTACCTGAACTGATTGTAATACCTCCTGACCCATCTAAATCACCCAGGACAACAACCTGAGTGCCAACTAAAGCTCCAAGGCTATCATATAATTCAATAGTTGCTTCATCAGGTTGATCCATCATCCCACCGCCAGAATCAAAATTGGTAAATATAATATTTACACTACTATTATCTGAACCTAAATCATATGTAGTTGAATTTCCGTTTAATAAGTCATAATCTGTTGTATCTGAAAAAGCTGTGTCTATAACAACATCACCAACACTAACGTTAAGAGTTGGCGATGTAGCACTTACATCATTAACTGTAATAGCTGAAGTTTGTATTGTTGTAGCACCATCATTATCAGTAGCCGTTATTGTAATGGTATCAGTACCGTTGTAGTCTGGATTTGGACTATAAGAAATAGTTCCATCAACGTTAACGACCACGGTTCCATTAAGTGCAGTAGCTGTAGTAGTCACTGTGCCATCTACGTCAGCTGATGCGTATGTAATAGTTGTATTACTATTACCATCCACCGTTTGAGTGCTCTGAACTGTTAGTGTTGGGGCATCATTAGTCCCATCTATCTGAACTGTCACAGTTGAAGCTGCTCCGTCTACACTTGTTACATTAAAAGTCTCAGATACACTGTCACCAACATTAAGTGAATCGAATGCTGAGTTAGCTGTAAATATCCAAGCACCAGAGGCATCGATTGAGAATGTACCATTAGTTCCTGCTACATTTGTTTGAGCTACGAAAGTGTTATCTGCGTTATCTACATCGGTAGAAGTCAGCGTGCCTGAAGTTGACAGTGCTACATCAGTTTCAGTAAGCGCTACAGAAGCTGAAGATACGGTTGCGGTATCATTAGTTCCGTCTATCTGAACAGTAACCGTTGAAGTGGTTCCATCAACTGAAGTGACATTAAATGTCTCAGAGATATTGTCACCAACATTAAGTGAATCGAATGCTGAGTTAGCTGTAAATATCCAAGCACCAGAGGCATCGATTGAGAATGTACCGTTAGTTCCTGCTACATTTGTTTGAGCTACGAATGTGTTATCTGCATTATCTACATCTGTTGCTGTCAGAGTTCCTGAAGTGCTTAGTGCTGCATCAGTCTCATCCAAAGTCACAGAGGCTGAAGAGACTGTAGCAGCATCATTTGTTCCGTTGATAGTGACCACGATGTCATGTGTTGTACCGTCAGCAGAAGTGATGGTAATAGTATCGACTAGGGAATCTGTTGCACCCAGTTGTTGAATGGCTGTTTGAGTATTGTCAGCAGAGTATGTCCAGTTACCTGAAGCATCAATTGCGACAGAACCATAAGTTCCTGCTGCCGTCTCGGCGGTAAATACTGCTTCACCTGCATCCACATCAGTTACTGTTAAGACACCACTTGTTGTTAGAGTTGCTGCGTCATCTTCTGTCATAGAACCAGTATCAGTTCCACCGATGACAGCCACATCATTAGTTCCGTTGATCGTAATAACGATGTCATGTGTTGTGCCATCAACAGAAGTGATGGTCATGGTGTCAGTCAGTGTATCGCCTGCACCTAACTCCTGAATAGCTGTCTGAGTATTATTAGCCGAGTAAGACCAGTCACCGACTGAATCGATTGTAACCGTACCATAAGAGCCAGTTACGGTTGCAGGTGTAAATGCTGCTTCACCGGTATCAACATCAGAGATCGTTAAGCTACCATTTGTAAATAGAGTTGCTGCTGCATCTTCAGTTACAGCACTCGTATCCACACCACCGATGACTGCTGCATCATTTGTTCCGTTGATAGTGATAAAAATCTCATGGCTTGTGCCATCGATTGAGGTGACAGTAATGGTATCAATTAAGTTATCTGTTGCACCCAATTGTTGAATGGCTGTTTGAGTATTGTCAGCAGAGTATGTCCAGTTACCTGAAGCATCAATTGCGACAGAACCATAAGTTCCTGCTGCCGTCTCGGCGGTAAATACTGCTTCACCTGCATCCACATCAACTACATCGAGCTTACCGCCTACTATCAATGTTGCTGCGTTATCTTCGGTAACAGTTCCTGTGTCGAGGCCACTAATAACAGCCACATTATTTGTGCCTGTGATGGTAATAACCACATCATGGGTTGTACCATCAAGGGTTGTCACTGTCATTGTGTCAGTCAGTGTATCGCCTGCACCTAGTGACTGAATTGCAGTCTGTTCATTATTAGCAATATAAATCCAATCCCCTACTGAATCGATGGTCACAGCACCGTAGGTTCCAGTAATCGTTTCAGGGTTGAATTCAGATTCTCCAAGATCGATATCAGTGATGCTTAAGCTGCCAGTACTTGTTAGATTGAGTGCAGTACCCTCTGTTACAGCCCCCGCATCATCGCCACCAATAACCGCGGCATCATTCACACCATTAATAGTAACGACGATGTCATGAGACGTACCATCAGCAGACGTTACTGTAATGGTATCGATTAAAGTGTCTGTTTCACCGAGAGATTGGATAGCTGCTTGTGTATTATCTGCAGAGTAAGTCCAAGTACCATCCGCTGCGATAGCGATAGAACCGTAAGATCCAGTGATGGTTTCAGCCGTAAAGGTTGCTTCACCTGCATCTACATCAGTAATGGTTAGAGTGCCACTTGTAGTAAGTGTTGCACCATCATCTTCAGAGACAGAACCTGTATCAGCCCCTGCGATAGTTGCAACATCATTTGTACCCGTGATGGTAATAACCACATCATGCGTTGTGCCATCAAGAGATGTGACGGTAATGGTATCGGTCATGGTATCGCCAGCACCCAGTTCTTGGATTGCAGTCTGCGTATTGTCAGCAGAGTAACTCCAGCCACCCGCAGAACCGACGATTAAATCACCATAAGACCCCGTGATTGTTTCAGGGTTAAATTCTGCTTCACCCGCATCCGTATCAGTGATGGTCAGTGTTCCGCTGGTAAATAGAGTTGCTGCATTATCCTCTGTTACAGCCCCCGTATCATCGCCACCAATAACCGCGGCATCATTCACGCCATTAATAGTAACGACGATGTCATGAGACGTACCATCAGCAGACGTTACTGTAATGGTATCGATTAAAGTGTCTGTTTCACCGAGAGATTGGATAGCTGCTTGTGTATTATCTGCAGAGTAAGTCCAAGTACCATCCGCTGCGATAGCGATAGAACCGTAAGATCCAGTGATGGTTTCAGCCGTAAAGGTTGCTTCACCTGCATCTACATCAGTAATGGTTAGAGTGCCACTTGTAGTAAGTGTTGCACCATCATCTTCAGAGACAGAACCTGTATCAGCCCCTGCGATAGTTGCAACATCATTTGTACCCGTGATGGTAATAACCACATCATGCGTTGTGCCATCAAGAGATGTGACGGTAATGGTATCGGTCATGGTATCGCCAGCACCCAGTTCTTGGATTGCAGTCTGCGTATTGTCAGCAGAGTAACTCCAGCCACCCGCAGAACCGACGATTAAATCACCATAAGACCCCGTGATTGTTTCAGGGTTAAATTCTGCTTCACCCGCATCCGTATCAGTGATGGTCAGTGTTCCGCTGGTAAATAGTGTTGCTGCATTATCTTCAGTGATTGAACCGGTATCAACACCGGCAATTATGGCAATATCATTAGACCCTGTAATGGTAAGTGTTAAAGTTGTTGTAGTTGTAGCCCCATTATTATCTGTTACGGTAAGTGGTATCGTAATGACCTCAGTCACACCTTCAGCTAAATAGTCATAAGAACTCGCATCAAAAGTATAGGAACCATTTGCATTAAGAGTTAGACCTTCAGGCTGTGTATTACCTGGCGTAATAGCAACGGTTGCTGTTCCATCAGTATCTGAAAAAGAGACAGTGCCTGTTACAATTGAGTCTTCCGCAATAAAGTTGTGCTCTGCAACTGCAGAAGGGGCGTCATTGACAGGAGTGACATCCACATAAACTGTTGCCCAGCTAACCTCACCATTTTCATCCGTAATCGTATAGGTAAAGCTATCCGTACCATAAAAATTAGCCAGAGGGGTATAACGTAAAGTGCCATCACTATTAATCTCAACTGTACCATTGGCCGCTTCAGAGACCTCTGTAACGGTTAAGGTATCGCCATCGACATCAGAGTCATTTGCAAGTACATCAATATCGGTACTACTGTTAATCGCGATATCAACGATATCATCAACGGCAATAGGTGCATCATTAACAGCGTCAACAAATACATTAATCGTTGCAGCACTGGTACCACCAAACTCATCTCCGACAACATAGCTAAAACTATCTTTACCATTAAAGTTGGCTTTAGGCGTATAGGTGAGTGTGCCATCAATATTGATAACAACCGTACCATTGGTTGGTTGTGTAACATTAATCACTCTAAGGTTATCACCACTTAGTCCAATACTTTGACCGACTGCATCAATGGTAAGTGAATTATCTTCGTCTATTGTTTGAGAGCTTTCAAGGGCATCTTGCTCATCTTGTAGAAGGTTTCCAAAATGATTAACAAGAACATCAGAGATACCTTGTGCATGGGCAGTGGTGTTGTAGCCACCGAGTTTACTAACTTCCCCTTCAGCGGCATTACGGGCAATCTGTAACCCTCCTTCAGAAGCCGCACCTAAAGCCCCTATATCGCCAGCAGCAGTCTCTTCAAGATCTTCAAAGTTACCTTCTAATACAGCTTGTTGGAGGGCAGCAATGTCATTGGTGACGGCTTCTGTTCCAACATCGATGCTGGCTGTAGAAAAAACATCATCATCAAGGAGCATCTGGGTGTGACGACCTAAAGTTAAGGTCTCGCCGTTATCCAAGCTAATGAAGATAGCACCATCTGCAGAGGTAACTATTGTCTCGCCAGCAAATATAGGATCACCCATCTCAATCGTTCGGCTCTCTTGAGTCGTTGGATTAATCGCATGAACAATACCTTCTAGACTTGATACTTCACCAATAGATGTAGACATAATTTAGATCTCCAGAATCTGTTTAACAAGTTATGTTATTTTTTACGTTGATTTAATAGTACCCAACTGTCATAAAAAAACTACTGTACCTAAGGACAGTATAGAAAATGGATAAATAAGAACTTGATCTAAGATATCAAAGTTATGATGTTGGATTAAAAATTTTAATGTGCCATTGGCTAGGTTTCGCATATAATAGATTAACTACATTCGATAAAAAATAATTGAGGAGATAGTGATGAATGCAATTACCCCAGCATTATCTGCAGCACAATCATTACAGCCGCAACAAAATCAAATGAATGCAAAACCTGAGTTGAAATTAGATGATAAATCTAGTACGGATTCAACAAATGGAGGCAACTCAACAGTGACGCTTTCTGAAGCAGCTCAGTCTGTTGCTGGTAAAGAAGGGTTGGCTGTATCTCAGACTATTCAAAATATGACAGCTGCTGAGGAAAAAGTGACTGAAGCAAATCAAACAACTTCTGGCCTATCTAATACGAGTAATGTTCAATCTAAAATTGATGCTTATAATGCTGTTGCATCAATGGAAGGTTAATTAGATCATTTCTCAAATTAGCTGATGTTTTGATAACTTATTGATACATCAGTAAAATTTCACTAAATATGCTCTAGCTCGCTATTAATCAATAGTCAGGTATAGACTTTCTGATATCTCAATCAAGCCTTCAATACTCTCTTAATACTTCTTCAATCTTTGCTAATTGACCCCGTGCTTTCAGAAACGTAAACTAGAATCAACTTTAGATAAATAACCTTTATCCAAGTTGGACTTTCCCCAAAAGTCAAAGTTAAAAGCTCTTAGCTGGAGTCTTTAACACTTAACATATTGCTCCTCAGCATTCCAAGCGCAGTACGACCAATACTGCGCTTTTTTTTGCCCTCAAAAAAGTTATACTAAATTCTCTCTTTAAATAATCTGGGGTTTTCATGAAGCCTAAACGTACCTATAAGCATGGTCACGGAAGTGATAAATGGCATAAAAAAGATCAAGCTCTTTTTAGTCAATTGCTTGAATTTCATGATCAACTAAAGCGTAAAACAGAATTACTAGATAATGGTATTCGAAGCATTACAACGGCACAAACCCCAGAATTAGCTAAAATTTTGCAAGATCATGTTGCTGGTATGAAAAAAAGATTTGGAATGGGGCGTGCCATTCGGTCTTGGGATCCTCTTTTTGCAGCTCTTTTTGAATATAAAGATGAGATTAAAATACAGTACCGTGCGATAGATAATGGTGTAGAGTCCATTGTAACTACAGAAAATCCAAAGTTGGTTGAGTTGATTCAGTGTCATGATGCAACCTTGCATGGCTTTGTTAAAAATGGTTTTAATGCGGGTGGAGAAGAGAGTCCAAAACCAAGTTGGCTTGAATAATCGTTAAACCGTCTCTATTGAGAGATCTAGACAGAATTAATTAAAGGAGATCTTTGTACAAGTGAATGCACCCCACTCGTGCAAAGATCTCTAAAGATAGGAAGCAGTATGATTATTATGTGTCCACATTGCGGTAGCCTTAACCGTATCGCAGATGACAAACTTATAGATGAACCTAATTGTGGTAAATGTAAGAAGGGCTTGTTTACTGGATCGCCTATAGAGATGACAGGGGATCAATTTTTACGTGCACTACAGAAAACAGATCAACCTTTAGTAGTTGATTTTTGGGCGCCTTGGTGTGGGCCTTGTAAAGGGTTTGCACCTACGTTTAGTAAAGCCGCTGAGCAGATGGAGCCTCGAGCTCGTTTTATCAAGATCAATACTGAAGTAGAGCAGCAGATAGCAGGGCAGTTTAATATTCGCTCAATACCCACCTTAGCCGTATTTAAGGAGGGCAAAGAGATTGCTCGCATGTCGGGTGCTATGGACTTGGGTGGCTTAACTCAATGGGTGAACCAGCATCTTTAAATCATTAATGGACTCGGCTATGGAGCATCTATGGAGTTAGGTTCTAAACAACACAAGCAGCTACTATTAAAAGGCATTCTCAGAACCGCTTTTAGAACCTCGTTATTAGGTTTGGCGGTAGGACTATTTTTTATGATTCCTCTTTTGGTAAAAGTAAATCCTTTCTCAGCAAACTTAGCCTATCTTGGCGGTGCAATTATTTTGATTTCACTCAGCTATTCAGCTTGGATTGCCGTTCAAAAATATCAGAAGGTTATCAAACCATTTAACGAAACCTATCGTAAATAGTTTAATTATTGATCAATGGATCAATGGATTAATGGATTAATGTAGCAAAAACCCTATCTATGCGTTTTTTTATGGATTAAAGTAACTTTTGAAGAGGGGGGGGGTAGGCCTGATTGATCTTAGGGTTTATGTCGAGAGGCCATTTTTTGTAAGCTCTGCCGCCAGGGTAAGGTCTCTGCCCATAGAAGAGCTTGTTGTTGAATAGACAGCCAATCACTATGTTGCTGTTGTGTAGATTGCACTGGTGCATAGAGTGCTTGGTTCAATGTTTCTACTAGGTTTTCAAACTCATCAGAGTGACCGAATTGTATCTTATGCCAGTGTGCCCACTGTCCAGTCGATTGAGTATCAATTGGACACTCTTTAGTTGCTTCAAGTTTTACCCCTTTAATCTGCTGGCATCGCCACTTAGTCATTGCACTCCATAAGGAGTGAATATCTTTAGATTGTTTAATTTCTCGCTTCAATTTTCTATTTAGCCATGCCTGTTTAAAACTCAACATTACTAATAAACTGATCCATAAACCACTCAAAAGTAGAACCCATTGTACTAGCCAAATAATCCAAATAGGGATGGCTAATAGGCTAGTTTTGGCTTGTACTCTACTTATAAGCATCCCTGTTTTAGGATTGAAAAAATGCAATTGAAGCTGGGGGAAATTGATTAGACCTGCTTGAGTCACTCTGTAAGGAAGGCGTAAGTTTAAAACACTCTGCAAACCCTCATTGGTAAATTCTGTTGTGATCTCACGTGAGTCAGATAGCCACTCTATATTGGGATTATGAGGGATCTGGCTAACCAGTTGATGCGCAATGCTGTTTAAGTAGGCTTTTGTGAGTCCTTTGCCTTTTAACTGCCAAGCCCAGTGGTTTAAATCACCAGTAATTTGCCAAGTGTTTAAGGGTTTACTAGACCACTCTACCTCACCTACTGCGACGCTCATAGGCAGAAAGCTTGGCAAAGGGTTTAAATAAACGGGCAGAGGGCTATCAAAAAAGTACCAGCGCTGATTGGTGGTGTTTTTTACCGTGACAACAGGAGATTGTAAAACAACCCCTTTTGCAGTATGACCTTGCCAATCTTTAACTTCGTAGCTGGCCACTAGTATCTCTATTTTACCTTGTTCAGCTTCTACCGCCTCAACGGGTAGAGGCTCTAAGTGAGTGATAACAGACCGGTTGATTTGAATACTGCGTTGCTCATAAGTGGCTCTATTAGCAATATTTTTAAGCATAACTAAGGCCTTCCATACTGCATTTTGGTGGATATATAAATTGTTACTGGGACGTGACCACTCTATAGAAACTTCTGGATTAGGCGCAACTTCGATCTGTATATCGGGCAGGGCAATGAGACCCGCTTTCTGCCCATCTAGTTTAAATGAACCACTTTCAAGCGCATAGAGCTGTACTTTGATTCGGTCAAAGCCAATGTCCGTATCGTAGAGTACAAAGTGCTGTTCTAACTGTGTCCAATCAATTTTATTGAATGATTTTCTTAAATTTTCACCTTTGATAGTGAGAGTGATTTTTTGACCTAAAATAATCTTATTGGGTCTAACGGAGACAGTGACTTTACCTTGATGCTCCTTGAATAACGGAATCTCAGGTTCTAAGTTTTCAGCAACCGCATAGCTTGATAGACTGAGTAATAAGCACACTAGAAGTATATGCAATAGAGACGTTAATAAGCTATTTACCATGGCTGAATACCTGGAATAGGGTGCGCTTTATCTTGTGCAGCATGGAAGCCTGCCTCTCTTTCAAACAGGCGCTTTAATAGGGTCTTTTGATCGTCTTCAAGCTGCTGTAGTTGATGCTCAAATGCTTGTGCTCGCTGTCTATTCTGTTGCTCAATTAGAATGGCATTGGCTTGCAGTGAGTCACTACCTGGTGAATTAATCTGCAATTGATTAGCCCCTGTTGCTAAACGATAATCTGTATTATCACCTGATTGTGGAAGTGTAATTTGTTTGCCACTTTTACCGCCTTCAGGTGAGTCACCATCAGAGCCAAAGCCTGCTTCATTTGAGTTGGAATCACTGGGCTTTTGGCCACCATAAAAAGCGCCATCATTATCTCGGCTTTTAGCACCTTCGTCTTTGCCATCTTGAATTTTAGCTTTAGTTTTACCGCGATCCTCAATAGCCTTACGTTGCTGTGTTAATAGCAGATTGTGGTTCGCCTTGTCATAGTTAGGGCGATAAACCAGTGCTTGCTGATAAGATTCAATGGCTTGCGCAAGCAGGTTAGCTTGATAGTAACTATTGCCTAAGTTGAATAGAGAGATTGCTCTTTGAGTATCAGTTGGAGCGCTCCATGCAGCCTGTCTAAAGTAGAGTACAGCTGACTCAATATCTGCAGAGTGATAAGAGGCAGATCCTGCACCAAACCAACCCTCATAAGAGGGTATTTGGTCATAGAGCGATTGTGCTAACTCAAAGTCTTTTTCACTGTAAGCTTGAAAAGCTTGCTGATGAATTGCTTGTACTTTCGTGGTGAGTGCTTGCGCAAAAACAGGTTGAGGCGTACTGAGTAGGCCTAGTAATAACACACTCGCAGAAAAGCTAACAATGCTATTGATTTTAGAAGTGTTTCTATTTAACAGTCTATTTGTGCTGAATTGCAGTAATCCTAACAAGTAAAAAGTCACCAGCAACAGGCTAAACCCTATCATCACAAATGGCCAAGCGTGATCTTGCCAAATTAAGTTGGCTTGCGACTCTGTTCTATTACCTGCAGGGAGCGTTATCTCTTGTAACAGCTTCTGCATAAAGGCCTTACTATTATCCGCACGCAGATAAATCCCCTCTAAAGATTGTGCAGCCTTTTTTAGACGACTCTCTTCTAATCGACTCTGTACTAATAAGCCATTAACATGCAGTTTTCCTGTGCTGTGTTCACTCTCTGGCAGAGTGCTAGCGATGGGTGATCCTACACCAACAATAATCACTTTGATACCTGTTTCACTCAGTCGTTTGGTAGCTACAAAAGTGGATCTCTTGGCTTCATTTGGCAACTCTACAGGTTGCCAGAACTCGGGTGCTCCGTTGGTAAAAATAACCATCACCCTCGCTTTACCAGCCGTTTGAGAGAGGTGAGTTAATCCACCGATTACTGCTAGATCTAACCAGCTACCTTGAATAGGTAGAAGGTCAGGTTCTAGCAGATTGAGCGAGTGTCTGAACAGTGCGCGATCATAACTGAGCGGGCTGACCATGTGTGCCTGTCCTGCAAAAGCTTGTAGGGCTAATCGATCATTTATCTCTAATTGATTGGTTATGGATTCAACTAAAGACTTTGCATAGAGAAAGCGATTTGGGTAGACATCCACTGCGCTCATAGAGTGCGAAAGATCCATCGAGACCAAAATATCAACCCCCTCACGGCTCTGTGTATCTGGCGAATCCATTTGACTTCTGGGGCCAGCTAAAGCGATGACTAAGCAGATCCAAGCTAAGCTCATTAAACGACTTGGTGAGCGCACAAAGTTCCAAAGCCCGTTAATGGCAGATTTAAGTTGATAGATGAGCCTACCCCCCCTGCTCATTTTCTCGGAAGTGTTTTTCGGCGTTATAAAAACAGGTGATTTAAGCCTTGAATTGGAGCCTGCAACCCACGGCCATAGATTTGCATCTGCATAGGCTTGTTGCTGCTGTTTACGCCCAAGTTTTTTGAAAAACCATAAGGCTAAAGGTAGTAACAGTGCCCACAACCAGTTGACATCTCGCCAAAATAGCTCCCCGCTTAGCAAGTGGTTTACAACCATCATTAAGTCAAAATCCATTAACTTGCCTCCTCAATCGTTTGAGAAGCAGGGGTTGCCTTAGTGGTGCAGTCAATTCTGCTTGCCAAGAGCAGGCTTAATAACAGGTAAGCCAATAAGCTTAAAACGGCAACCGTTAAAGGCTGGTGATAGAGAGCAATATGTTGCGGTGGTCTCGGTGGAGTTTTAAAAGGTACGCCTTCGGCTTGATTGATCTTTTCGAGTACTCGAGCTAAATCAGCACCGCTACCAATTTGAAAGTATTGGCCTTGAGTTTCTTGCGCAATGGTTTTAAGCGACTGAGATTCCAGCGGTTGGTAGAGCAAGCCTGTGTAAATACGTTTGTCAGCGGCCTTACTGCTTGAGCCAACCCCGATGGTGTAAATAGGCACATGCATCATTTGAGCGTAATTAATAGCTTCTGAAATCGGTAGGCGGCTTGGTTTACTTAAACCATCACTGATCAGGACAATGACTCGCTTAAGCGTCTTATTTGAGGATTGCTTATTGGCTTGGTTTTGTTGATCAGTCTGTTTTAGCGCCAAGCCAAGAGCCTCACCCATTGCGGAATCAATGCGTCCAGCAAGGTAAGGCTTTAAGCGTTTTAGATTTAGGCGGGCGGCGGTTTGATCATTTGTTAGTGGCATTAAGGTATAGGCCTGCTCAGCGTAGATAGCCAAGCCAAAACGATTACCTTCAAGTCCTGATATAAACTGATCTAAGACACTTTTAACGACCTCCATTCGGCTCTCTGACTGACCATTGATCTGGTAGTCAGGTAGTAAAAAAGAGGCGGAGCTTTCAATAACAAATACTACATCACGAACAGTTTTCTGTTGTGGTAGTGGTTCAAGAGTTTGAAGTTTTTCTGGCTGAGCGAGTGTAATGGCTAAGCTGATAATGATCAAACCGCGCAGTAAATTTAAAAGCAGTCTAACGGGTGAGAGAGGTCTCTTTTTTGCGGGCTTGTTAGTTACGGTTGTTTGCATTTTATCAATGAGCGCATGCTTAACTGTGAGCTTACGTCCTGCTTGTAGTTGGCTTAAATCATCCATTTGTCCAGCAGAAAAGTATTGAATGGTAGAGCTTAACAGCCATAAAGTGGGCCATAAAAACATAAGCCAAAGCAGAGTAGGCTGCGCAAACACAATATCCTCTAGCTTAAATAGATCGAGTAACCATGTTTCCATTAATTAGCCCCTTTAAGTTTTGCTTTGACTGTGTTGAAGAGGCGCGTTAAAAGAGGCTGAAAACCACAGTTCATTTTTAGGGTTCGATCTGCCTGATCAAGAAGTTGTTGATAGGTTTCACGTGAAACAGGTTGTTTAGAGAAACTTAACTGATTAACACGTTCAATCAGTGTATTGAGTGCTTTCAAAGCGGGTGTTGTTTCAGTTGTAGCAGATGTAGAAATAGTTTTTTTGAGCTGTAAGCACCAGCCGTAGAACAACCAAACTTGCTTAAAAGAGAGATATTTATCTTGGTTGTTTTTAAGGCTTAGTTTTGAAAGTTGCCAGCGCAGATAAGCAGGTCTATAAAGTTTGAAACTAAATTTAGCCAATAAGCTGATCAATATGAGTAGAAATAAACTCCACAAAGCCCACTCTCCCAAGATGCTCCAGTCAGTTACTGGTGCAAGTGGAGCCTCAATGTCGATTAGATTCATTTGGAGAGTCAAGTTAGAATTTTGCTCTGTCACGTTGATTGCATCTAATTCAGTGGACATTGTTATCCCCTTCTGAAGTTGTGACTGCTCTTTTAAAGCAACTAAAAGTGCTCATGGGTTCATCTGTTAGCATGCTAATAGGTTCTAAACCAGCTGCTTGTAGAAGCATTTGTAACTGCTGATGATATTTTTCTGACCACGTTTGGTAAGCTAATCTTTGCAACTGAGAGTCGATTTGAACGGTTTGTTGGCTATCCAGTGACTCCAGTTGTAAGCCATCCACTTCTGGTAATTGCAACTCAGCAGGGTCATTTATGCAGATGGCTTTAACCATTGCGATCCGTTGTAGGGCGGTCAAAATTTCAGTCGTCTTAGGGTTAATATCATGAAAGTCACTAATGATGATTAAGCGTGAACCCGGCTGTATTTGCTGTGTTATGTTGATAAGTACATCGTTTAGATGGGGTTCTATATTGTTGTTATTATCTGCTAGTGGAGGGCAGGCAGCTGAAAATTTTTCCATTAAGTGCGTATAGGTACCGCGGCCTTCTAGAATAGGGGTCATCTCCAACTCTGTGGTTAAACGTGCACCGACAACGGGAACCGTTGCCTTTTGTGACAGCCATGCAAAGTAGCCTGCAACCCGTGTTGCTTGCGTAGCTTTTAAGCGTTTACGGGTTCCAAAACGCATGCTTTGGCGCTGATCAACCAAAATGAACCAGCTCTCTTGGCGCTCCTCTTGGAAGAGCTTGGTATAGGCCTTGCCTGTTTTGGCCATTAAGTGCCAGTTAATACGGCGAATTTCATCACCCAATTCGTAAGGACGACTCTCTTCGTACTCTAAGCCAGCGCCCATAAAGAGGCTGCTCTGCTCCCCTTGGCGTAGTGCATCACTGGGGATTGGGTTAGCTTTGACCTGGCTGGTCAAAATAGCCAGTTCATCTGCCAGTTCAATAATTTCTTCACTGGTTAACAGGGGCTTGTTTAGAGCTGAACTCAACGCCATAGGCTTCAATAATCCACTATCTTGCAGCCAAGTTGTCGCTTTATGCTTAACTTGGTTAAGGAGTGATTGCGAGAGTTGAATTAATGACATGGCAAAATCCTGCTTAAGCAACCGATGCGCTGTCTGTTTGCGTGAGGGGTACGGGCACTAGATCGATAATTTTTTCGATAATAGAATTCGCAGTCCATTGTTGGGCGCGCCCACTGAAGCTGATAATTAGGCGGTGGCGTAAAACATCTGGCAGTAATCTAATTACATCGTCTGGCGTTACATAGTTACGACTATGTAACCAAGCATAGGCACTGGCGGCATGTAGTAGTGCAATAGAGGCACGTGGCGAGGCGCCTACCTCCAAAACACCTTCTAAGTTGCTGTCTAGCTCACCTAACTTTCGTGTGGCAGCAACTAAAGCAACCATATACTTCTCAACGGGTTCGGCAACATAGAGTTCTGTCACTTGGCGGCGGGCATGTAGGACGTTTTCTGGAGTTAGAAAATCGGTCATTTTTACTTTGTCACCACCAAAGTGATGGGCACGATCACGACGTAAAATTTCTAGCTCTTCTGACTCTGTTGGGTACTCTAAAACTAAGTGCAGCATAAAACGGTCTAACTGTGCTTCGGGCAGGGGGTAGGTTCCACTTTGCTCAAGTGGGTTTTGTGTCGCCATGACTAAAAATAGTTCTGGTAGTGGACGCGTTTGTCCGCCAGCAGTCACCTGTTTTTCGGCCATTGCTTCTAGGAGTGCTGATTGTACTTTAGGTGGTGCACGGTTAATCTCATCGGCTAACACGATCTCATTAAAGATAGGCCCTTTGACAAAACTAAGTGAACCAGAGTTTACATCTAATATCTCTGAGCCCATAACATCGCCTGGCATTAAATCAGGCGTAAACTGAATACGCTGAAAGCTGGCATGAACACCATTGGCAAGTGTTTTAACGGCGGTGGTTTTAGCTAAGCCTGGTGGGCCTTCCAATAGAACGTGCCCCCCTGTCAATAGGGCAATCATCATCTTATCCAAAAGGGCTTCTTGACCGACAATAACAGTTTGTAAGTGCTGCTTTAGTGTTTGAAATTCTGCTTGAGTTGACATGAATATATTTCCTATTTAGAGCTCTATGATCAGAAAAGGCGATTTCGATATTAGATCGAAATAGGTCTGCCAAAACTGAATAATGTATAAAAATATTCTACACCGTTTGAGAGGGCTGTAACCTCTAGTCGCTTTAATTGCTTACTGTGTTATGGAGCCACTTTTTTTGGAATAACTAATTGAACCCATAGGCCTGATAGCAGCATAGAGATGCCTACTAACCAGAAAGCAACCTCCATGGAGTTAAGCCACTGTGCGAGTAAGCCCATTGCCAGTGCGCCAATGGCATAGCCTAAATCTCGCCAAAAACGGTAGATGCCAATTAAGCTAGCCCGGTGTTTTACAGGACTAAAATCTGCAACTGAAGCACCTAGATTAGGGTAGAGCATTGCCATTCCAATTCCAATAAAAGCGGCTTCTGCTGTCCAGAGGATAATACCTTGAGAGAGTGGAATTGCCAAGACACCTAGACCACAGATCCACATGCCCCAAACAATCAAACCTTTGCGGCCAATTTTGTCAGACAGAGGGCCAGTAATCAATTGCGACCCACCCCAAACAATGGCGTACACAGAGATAATAGTACTGCCCTCTATTAAGGTTAAATCTTGTGATAAGAAATAAACAGGCAGAAAGATCCAGACTAAAGCATCGGTAAATTTTTCGATGAGCCCCGCTTGATTTAAGGCGACTAGATTTGGGTTATGCCAACTAGCAGTTTTAAACAGTTGTCCCAGCGTTTGATGTTCAGCAGGGGGGGTCGATTGTTGGTGCAACTCAGCCCAAGGCATGGTATTTTTAACGAGTATCACGGAGAGAATCAGCCCTAAAGTAATGACCGCTGTGCTGAAAATAAATAGCCCTTCACGAGCGCCATATAAGGGGACTAAGTAGGCAGTGATTACCCCTGCGATACCGACAGCAGCGTATCCAGAAAATTCATTTAAACCATTAACCAGTCCCTTTTGAGTACTTTTGGCTAAGTCTAGTTTGCTGTTTAAAGCCATAGACCAAGCCAATCCTTGGTTTAAACCAAGCAAGAAGGTAGCGGCAATAATCCAGTTCCAGTTTGGCGCGTAGAGCAATATAAACGGGATGGGTAGGGCAACAACCCAGCCAGCGATTAAAATGATCTTACGACCATAGCTTTCTGAAAGCTTACCCGCCAACAGGTTCATTACTGCCTTAACAACACCAAAAACAATAACAAATGAGGTTAGTAGGAAGAACTGTTGTTCAGCTAAACCAAATTCGGTTTCAGCTAGACCGGGTATGACTGTACGAGTTATCCCAATAGTGAGTCCGACTAAAAATACTTGAAATAGCTGCAATAGAAACTGATATTTATTGTCTAAAATACCGTGTGTAATATCGTTTGTATGTTGTTTGATATTCATTCGTTACCTTCTGCTTTAGAGTGTTCTTGTACTGGCAAACTTGGGTGCTGTGAGATCTGTTTTCAGATAATCGCACAAGAGATGGTTGCATTCTAATCAATTACTCTATACTATTCAACTATCTTGTTGAATAGCGTAGCTTATTAATATTCAAAGGCTTTTAGCCCTATAGGGATTATTTATGTCCATAAAAAAACAGTTATTTGAACAGCTTGCCAAGATGGCACAGGCTATTGCATCACCACAGCGCCTAGAGTTATTAGACTATTTGGCACAAGCTGAGCGAAGTGTGGAAGAGCTAAGTCAGCTATCTGGTATGAGTGTGGCGAATACCTCTAAGCACCTACAGGTACTTAAACAAAATGCGCTGGTGAAAATGAGAAAAAATGGTAACCAGCGGCTGTATTTATTGGCTGGGGATGATGTGGTGACATTGATATCCAGTTTAAGAAATAGTGCAGAAGCTCACTTGGAAGAGGTAGACACCCTAATCAATAGTTACTTCATGGAAAAAGATCAGCTTGAACCGATCAATACAGATCAGTTGATTGAGCTGAGCCAAAATGATGATGTATTGGTTTTAGATGTTCGCCCAGAGAAAGAGTATCAGCAGGGGCATATTCCTCGTGCGATTAATATTCCACCAGAAGATCTAAGTAAGCGGCTGAATGAATTAGAAAAATTACATGATAAAACCACTATTGTGGCTTATTGCCGCGGGCCTTACTGTCTCTATGCACATGATGCGGTGAATGCTTTGTTAGATAAAGGGCTAAACGCACGTCGTTTAGCTGAGGGCTTTCCTGAGTGGAAAGCTGCGGGTTTACCTGTTAATTCTGACAGTTAGATCTTATTGCATTTGATAATAATTCAATGCCTTAGTAATTAGGAGAAAATATGTTTTTAGTTCAACGTGAAGTACCTAGTGATCCATCCTCACTAGCCTATTTTTTTGGCTGTGCAGGGCAGGCAAAAGCGATTGCTTTTGATGTACATGCCGATGATGTAGATTGGTTTATGGATCAGGCTGAACAAAAAGGCGTTAAGATCATCGCGGTTATGGATACGCATATTCATGCAGATCATGTTTCTGGTGGACGAGCACTGGCAGAACGATCTGGCGGTGAGTACATGTTGTATGAAACGTCTCAGCCAAACTTTGATTTTACCCCTTTAACAGATGGTCAAAAAATCATTGCTGGGAATGTTGAGGCAGAGGTGATTTATACCCCTGGACATACTATGGACTCGTTCTCTTTACTAATTACGGACAACTCACGAGCGCCTGAGCCGTGGTTTTTACTGACGGCACATACCCTGTTTGTAGGGAGTGTTGGCCGTCCTGATTTGCGTGGCCGAGAGAAAGAGATGGCAGGACACCTTTATGACAGTATTCATAATCGAATACTGTCTTTAGAAGGTCATATTGAAATTTATCCAGGTGCAAAAGCGGGTTCAGTTTGCGGTGTGGGGATTTCAGCAAAGCCTGTATCAACCATTGCTTATGAAAAGCGAAACAATGCATTTCTACAAATGGATAAAGAGCAATTTATTGAGCAGGTTGTTTCGGACTTACCACCAAAACCTATTGGCATGCTTGACATTATTCAGCAGAATGCGACTTAAAAATAAGTATTTACTAATGTTCTTTTTTTTTATAAGATAAATTTAAATTAAGTGACTGAATATTAAGATAAAAGAGGTTGGAATCGTGAAGAATCTACAAGCGATAGCAGGACTATTACTGCTTTTAGCAGTGGCATTGAATGTTTCTGCAAAAGAGGTAAAGCAAGCTTACAATGGACTAACGGTTAATGCCAATGTAGTTTTGGCAGAAGATAAAACACTGGCTGACGAAGTAGTGCTGCTTATCCACGGCACAACAACGCATAATGGCCGTGAAACTTATGTCAATATTCAAGCGTTACTTGCTGAAAACGGTATTAGCTCTGTTGCACCTAACTTGAGTTTAAATGTGAATGATCGTCATGGTGAAGTGGATTGCACCAAGCCTCAGACTCACCAGCATCATGATGCAATGAAAGAGATCGATTTCTGGGTGAAGTGGATCGCTGAAAAAGGCGCTAAATCGGTTACGCTGATGGGACACTCTCGCGGTGGTAATCAGACTGCTTGGTACAGTATAGAACACGATAGTGACCTGATTAAGAATGTAGTTCTAGTAGCTCCACAAACTTGGTCTAAAGAAGCTGAATTTAAAGACTATGAGAAAAAATATCACCAGCCACTACAGCCATTACTAGATAAGGCGAAAAAGCTGGTTAAAGCAGGTAAGGGTGATACTCAGATGAAGGGTGTTAACTTTATCTACTGTAAAGAGTCAGGTGCAACAGCAGAAGCCTTTGTAAGTTATTATCAGCCAGATGAACGTATGGATACACCAACCTTACTGAAGAAAGCAGTTAAACCAACGATGGTATTTATTGGTTCTGAGGATAAGGTCGTTGCTGATCTTGCTGAAAAAATGGAAGGCGTAAATAACTCAAATGTAAGCAGTTATGTTGTAGAAGATGCTGATCACTTCTTTTTAGATTTCTTTGCGGAAGAGCTAGTTGAAGAAGCAGTGATTTTTATTCAGCAATAATACTTTCTCATAGTTTTACCCCCCCCTGTTCAAAATATTGAGCAGGAAATCTGGAAAATTATTCCTCTACTTTCCCTTCCTATTTAATTTTGATGCTCTATTTAGCATGCCTAAAGCCCTTGTTTAAGTGGGGTATTGTGGGTATAAGTCCATATAGCTATAAGGCTAGGTTATGATTCCGTTACTATTTTTCCTCTTTTATCTCAGTAAGTTATGGTATCTTTAATTAATGAAGAGTTGGTTTTACTTAGTTAAGCAAGGCGATAGAAATACCTAGTAAAGTATTTTGAGGTATTTAAGGGGGGATTGATTCTATGGATAGTTTTCAAGTAAAAATTAAAAGAAATAACCGTACTTACAAAGCGAAAGCCTATATTGATAGAGGTATATTGACTGTTAATATGGGAAATACAGGTGTTAAATCGGCAGCTATTTCGTCAAATAATAATATGCTAGCGGGAATGCTTTTAAGAGAGATTCTCAGCGATGTTGAAAAAAATAACTAAATCTAATAGAGAAAAGGTTCTCTTTTCCCTTTTTTACTAACTTTGATTAATTGGTATTTAGGCTGGATTTCGGTCTGACTAGATTCAGGTTTTTCTTAAAGAAATTCAATGTCTCCGCTGTTATCACAAACCTCTATACAATTTCGCCCATTCTCTTTAGCATGATAAAGCGCTTGATCAGCATATTTATATATTTCTTCGATGATGTAGTCTTGGCTTGAATCCATGGTCATTAAACCCATTGATAGAGTGACACGGTTGTGGGGGGAGTTACCAGAGTGTTCAATATTTAAATCAAACATAGCTTGACGTGCTCTTTCGGCAGTCTTTTCGGCATCATCTATTTTTTGTATCCTATAAAGGGCAACAAACTCCTCGCCACCAATTCTAAAAATAAAATCCCCTGCACGCTTAAATGAGCCTTGTAGGGTGCTGGTAATTGCTTTAAGTACTTCATCTCCTGCCTGGTGGCCATAGGTATCATTATAATTTTTGAAATTATCGGCATCAATCATCAAAAACCCAAGGAAATAACCATCTCTTTTGGCACGAATAACTTCAGTCGGTAAGGTTTGATTAAAGTAGCGGCGGTTATATGCCCCTGTTAACTCATCCGTAATAGTGAGTTGTTCAACTATTTTTTTGGCTGTAATATCTTGTCTAACTGCAAGATATCCAATAATACTGTTATTAAGGTCTTTCAGGGGTTCTATACTGACATCTACCCAGTAAAATTGGCCATTTTTTTTTAGGTTTTTGACCTCTCCCTGCCAAATGTTGTCAGAACGTATGGTATCCCAAAGATCCCTGTATAAATCTTGGGGCATGTCGGGATGACGAACAAGGTTATGATTTCTGCCTATGAGCTCATCTTCAGAATAGCCAGAAATCTCACAAAAGGCCGTGCTAACACTGGTAATAGTGCCAAAAAGATCCGTTGTAGAGGTAATAACGTATCGATCGACGGTTTGTGAGTAGCGCTGGATATCTGTAAGTAGTTGCTCAAGCTGAGCAAGAAGTTGTTTTCCATCTGTGTTGCTCGTACTGGTCATATGATGTCTGCTTCTAGTTACTATTTTTAGGCCATACATTTAAATGAGAATGAACCATGGTAAATTTACACTTAATCTATAGCTATCATAAGAGGGAGTAATAAATAATACTATCAATATTTTTTGATCAATTGATAAACGCTACTAGTTGATTATGGCAAGCCACAAGGGAATTAAGGAAGGATTGAAATAGGCTACTTTGACCGTGTATACACAAAATATACGATGAATATGATATTGTATTAAACTTTGAAAAAACAATGTTTAACTTTTAAGAGTAAATTAACTATGAAAAATAGATCAAATTCTTTGATTGGACTGGTTGGCGGAATTTCTTTAGTGATACTGAGTGCGGCTATTACCAATGTAGCTCATGCTACCCCCCCTGCTGAAAAAGTGGCAAAGATGCAAAAGCATGAAGTTGCAAATCTTCATGGTAAGGTAACCGATAAGATTGATGCAGCAGGTTATACCTATATTGCCATTGAAGTTGATGGTCAAAAAACATGGGCTGCGGGTCCAATAGTAGCATTAAATATAGGAGATCAAGTTGGTTTTTCTACTAAGATGCCAATGCGAAAATTTCATAGTAAAAGTTTAAATAAAGACTTTGCTCTACTTTATTTTGTCGATGGTTTTATTGTTCCAAAAGGAACAGGGTCAGCTAAGGACTCTAAAATGAGCCTATCTCACTCAAATCAACATGCGCAAGCGCATAGTAAGTTTGAAGCCTCAGGAAAAGTGGCAAAAGAGGTTCTTAAAGTAGTTGGTGGTAAAAGTATTGCTGAGATCTACGAGCAAAAGAGTGATTTAAAAGGTAAAGGAATTCGCGTTAAAGGCGAGGTAACTAAGTTTACAGCGCAGATTTTAGGTAAAAACTGGATTCATATTCGCGATAGCAGTACCGCGACAGATTTAACTGTAACCACCTCAGAAACGGCAGCCGTTGGTGATGTGATCGTTTTAGAGGGTGTGATCGGTTTGGAGAGGGATTTTGGTTACGGCTATATTTATCCAGTAATTATGGAAGAAGCAAGACAGGTAAAGTAGTTTACTTAAACAATTTCGATCACTCTTTTGAAGCTTCCTTGTACACTATTTCTTCTAAATACAAGGTCGCTTCAATATTAAGCTATGGCTTGGCCATCAAAAATACAGTAAACAAATATAGAGCAAGCCTGTTCTATTTCAATTTTTTAATCTAAATTTTGTTCTCTTACCATTTTAGCTTTGCTGAAGGGTAGGGTAATCCTTTCAAAGTCTCAGTTACCTTTAGATATTAAGTAGCTTAATTACATGAAGCGAGTCAAGAATTGGATCGTTTTATTTAAAAAAAGGGTCCTATTACGCAATACTGTTCCTAGGTACAGTAGTTTTGTGAGATTGACTTCTGTAATATGTGATTTAACTAATTTAATTGACTCTTTTGTCGCCGAAAAAACGGAGTGTTAACGCTATGTCTACTATTGTTGGTGAAGTCTCAAGTCTTGAAGGTATTGTTCGAGCTATAGACCCTGTTACTCAGGGTGTTCGTGTTCTTGGAGTTGGAGATTCTGTTTTTGAAAACGAGATCCTGATGACATCGAGTACGGGTCACATTTTAATCAATATGGATAATGGTGAGATCTTAACTTTAGGGCGTAATTCTGAATTACGTTTAGATGCAGATATTATTGGTTCAACTTTTGTTGCCGGCCAGGGTGAGAATGTTGTAGATGTTGAAGCACTTCAGCAAGCTATTTTAGAAGGTGACATCAATGACCTTGAAGCGACCGCGGCTGGTGAAGCTGGAATTCCAGGTAGTGCTTCCCAAGGTGGAATTGTTATTGCTAGAACAGGTTCTGAAGGGAACGTGACTGCTGGTTTTGATACGGGTACTCAGCAGATAAGCTTAAATCAAGTTGCTCAAGAAGAAGTGCCTTTGGTTGATACTTCACCCCGAATTATTATTGAAGATACGGATGGTGCAGTAACGGCACAAAATAATAGTGTAGTTGAGGCCTCAAGTAGCACAGTAACAGGTATTGCAACAGTCTCTGCTCCTAATGGTATTGGAACAGTTTTAGTAGCAGGCCAGGATGTAACAAATGCTTCTACGGTACCAGTTGTTATTGTAGGGTCAGAGGGAACTCTGACGATTACCAGTTTTGATGGCAGTGTGATTACCTATAGCTACACTGAAAATGGCGTTGCTGCAACACATGATGCTTCAAATAATAATGTTATTGAACACTTTACGGTGGAATTAACAGACCTTGAAGGTGTTGTAGTTACGGATATTCTAGATATACAGATTATTGATACCGCACCTGTTGCTGATGCCGACATTGATGCAATTGCAGAAAATGCAGTGAGCATTATTGGTAATGTTATGAGCAATGATGCCATTGGTGCCGATACCACTAATGTTACCGCTATTTCAGGTGGTACAGTTGGATCAGCATTTGCCACAAGCTACGGAACACTGACCGTTAATGCTGATGGTAGTTATAGCTACCTCTTGAATAATGGAAACTCAACAGTTCAAGCATTGGGCGATGGGCAGAGCCTAACAGAAACATTCTCATACACCATTACAGATGCTGATGGAGACCTAAGCACAACCTCTTTAGTCCTAACCATTAATGGTGTCTCTGATGATATGCCAACCATTGATATGGGTGTTGGGTCTCACACAGTTGTTGAAGCCACAGGCGATACAGTTACAGGTAGCATGGTTGTAACTGCCGATGCAGGTTTTGGTGCCGTCACCATTGCAGGGCAAGATATCACCAATGCAAGTAACGTCAGTGTAGTGATTGGTGGTGCAGAAGGTACTTTAACCATTACTGGTTTTAATACCGTAACAGGAGTGATTAGCTACTCCTATACAGAAGATGGCAATGCAGAAATGCACAATGCAGCCAACGACAATGTCTTTGATCAGTTTGCCGTATTAGTCACTGATACATTAGGTCAAAGTGTGAATGATACTCTGACGGTTACGATTGACGATACAGCACCGACAGCGAATGCAGACAGCCGTACTATCGGTGAAGATAATACGGGCATCACAGGTAATGTAATGACTGGCACGAATGGTTTAGGTGCGGATAGCTTAGGCGCGGATGCGACAGTTGTTTCAGGTGTTTCAGGCGTGAGTGTAGGAGTGGTAGGTTCAGAGGTTGAAGGTTCTTACGGAAGCCTGACGCTTAATGCAGATGGTAGCTATGAATACACCCTAGATAACACGAATGAATCAGTACAGGCATTAGATGATGGAGAATCACTGACAGAAATCTTCAGCTATACCATTACAGATGCAGATGGAGACAGCAGCAGTAGTCGTCTAACGATTACAGTCGGCGGAGCGACAGATACGCCATCCACTGATACTGAAAACCATCCATGTAGAATTCATATTGCCGATCCTTTGGGCGCAGAGGGTAGTCACAATTCTGTTTCAAGTAGTACTAGAATGGAGACGACTACAGCAGGTTCACTTCTAGGACCTTTGGTAACCCCTCTAACTGCAGGTGAAACTGTTGCGGAGGTAGAAACGTTTAACTTTAATGCAGAGGGCTGGATGACTCATAATATAGGTGGCACAGAAACTGAAGATAGAGCGCTATTATTAGAGCCAGGTACCAGTGCTGAAAAAACCTACGATGTAGATCCTGGCGAAACGGTGACTTTCAGACTGGACTTAATGACTCAAGGTAACTGGGATCATTGGGAGACGGATACAATCAAAGTGTTTATTAATGACGAGTTGCTCTTTGAAAATACGGATGAATTCTCAGGTAATATAGAGCTTGTGGGTGTCGCAGATAACCTTGGTAAAATTGATCTAAAAATTGAATCTGGTGCAGATAAAACAGAGGAAATGCTTCACGTAGAAAATGTAGAAGTCATCAGAGCGATTAATATAGAAAATATCCTTTATGCTGATGACAATGCGACAGAAGATTTTACTATTTCAGCAGGTCAAGATATGACAATTATGAATTTTGATCAACTTGTTGATACTTTGGATATCAGTGATGTATTTGAGGGTCTTATAGTTCAGCCAAATAGTCTAAATGAGTATCTATGTTTTAACTTTGGCGATGAAGATACCGATGGTGATGGTAATAAAGATGTCGATATGATCACGATTGATGCTGATGGTGATGCAACCACACAAAATGATATTACAAAAATCTATCTTGAAAATAGTCGATTTGATAGTGATGATATGGATGATTTGAATATTGATTATCAAAATCAGTAAAAATTGCTATTAAAAGAGATGAAATCTAGTATATTTCATAAGGACATTTGAATTAGTGTCCTTTTTTTAATGCTCTATGGAGAGTTTAGATGTCTGATGGTGTTTTAGCCGCATTAGAACAACAGCCTGATTTAAGTAAGATTCAAAAAATAAAAGATGGTAAACATGCCTCTGTTTATAAGGTCTTACTTACCTCTGATGATGGCCGTAAAAAGCAAATTGTTAGAGTTATTCGGGATATAAAAAACTATCACTCGATTAGACGAGAGAAAGATCTTTTAAATTATCTCAACCAATTTTCTGAGTTTTCTCGCTTTAATGAAATAAGGAAAGTTGGTTTCTATTACTTACAATTTTTTGATTATGAAGGCTCGCGTAATTTAAAGCAGCAGATTAAGAAAAAAGGACCTTTGTTACCTAAGAGTACTAAAAGGTTATTATCAGAGATGGTATCAACCTTAGAAAAAGTACACAGCATTGGTTTTGTGCATACGGCAATTAGGCCAAGCAATATTATTGTTGGCAAAAAACAGAACTTTCTAGTAGATTGGTCTAACTCGATCCCTTCACTTAGCTCATTTGATACCGAAGAAATTGATGGGAATGCACGTTATTGTCCGCCAGAACGTCTTAATGGGCAGTTGGATGAGAAGGGTGATATCTATGCTTTAGGCTGCACACTGTATTACGCGTTAACAGGCAAACACATTTATTTATTGGATAAAGTTGAGACCACAGAGCAGCAGTTGTGGGCTCAGGTTCATCACTCGATCAGAAAAATCAATCGTTTACCTATCTTCTGGCGCTATTTGATTATCTGGATGACACAGAAAGATCCATTAAAACGCCCTACTTTAGAAGAGTTAACCATTTGGCTTGCCGACTCTACGGTTCCTGAATGGATAAGAAATGACTCTTTTAAGACTGATAAAACGTTCCCTAAAGATTCAATGGGGCTTTTAGCGGATGAGCACTATTTATACCCTATTTTCCAACAAGCAGTCGCTGCAGAAGCAGATGGGGATCTTGAGACAGCGTTCAACTTGTATGAAAACTGTGCATTTAGAGGTTACTCGCGAGCGGAGAATAATATCGGTCTGATGTACGAGCAGGGTAATCCTGTTAAGCAGTCATACAGTATGGCTGCCAATATGTATGACCAAGCCTATAATAAAGGTAATCCAGACGCTGCTTATAACCTAGCTAAAATGTTTGAAAAAGGCCTTGGTATCCCTGTGAATTTAGGACAGGCTTACCGCTTGTATAAGTTTGCTGCTTTAAAGGGGCATCTTGATGCTCAAAATGCCTTGGCACTTATGTATCAAGCAGGCAGCGGTATTAGGTCAAATCAAGCTCAGGCAATGTTCTGGTTTAGTTTTTCTGCACACTTTGGTAACCGCCATGCGCGCCAAAATATTCAGGCTTTATCCAAAGCACCCTAGTTAGGATTAAAAATACTTGACTGATAAACCGTTATATCAATAGTTGATGAAGATCTCTCTTTATCAACTCCCCCCCCCTGCTCAGTTCAGTAGAGCTCTTTCTTCACTTCCCTAAAGATTTAGAGTCCCCTAATGCCTTTAATTTTCTTACCTTTGTTAGGTGCAATAACTGTTAGAATAACAAACAGGTCAGATTTCTTTCTCTAATTTAAATTCCAATAATGGATAATCTATGTCGCAACACCTATTAGCGCAGTACTTAGATGCTGTTCCTGATTTCCCAAAAAAAGGCATTTTATTTAGTGATATCTCTCCGTTACTTAAGTCGCACTTCCAAGAAACGATTGATGCAATAAGTGATCTATTTACCAATGAAGAGTGGCAGAAGATTGATTGCCTTGCAGGCATAGAGTCGAGAGGGTTTATTTTTGCTGCCGCCTTGGCTTATAAGCATAATAAAAGCTTTATTAAAGTTAGAAAGCCTGGCAAGTTGCCCAATGTATGCGCCAAAATAGATTACGCCCTAGAGTATGGAACAGATAGCTTAGAGATGCAGGTTGGCGATGGATCAAATGTAATCCTATTGGATGATCTTGTCGCGACGGGGGGTTCTATGGGTGCTGCTGCTGCACTGTGTGATAAGGTTGGCTATAATTTAATTGGTATGGCTTGCCTAATTGATTTAGTCTCATTGAATAGTTTTACCTACAAAGATATGACGGTTCGATCTGTTATTCAATTTGAAGAGTAATTTCAGCAACATTCCTCTATTTTTTTGCAAAGGATTTATATTAGATGCATATTCGTATACCACGCCTCACTAAAAGTATTTTCTTAGACCAGTTCCTGTTTATGCAGGCTGCTGGTGTACTGATCGGGTTGATGTTTCCATTTTTTTTAGTCTGGTATGGTTTTGAAAATGAGCTAGTTCTTCATTGGGACTTTTTTCTGGCGACGCAGATAGCTGGTCAGTCTGTTGGTTTATTAAGCTTTTTATTGATCTCAATGGTGATTCGTCCACATTTAAAGCTGTTATCACTAAAAATGGCAGGTATTTCACAGGGTTTAAAGAAGAAAGCTCATGATGAAGAGGGCGCTACTTGTGATGTGGGTCTACGTCGCATTGATATGGTTTCAGATGATGAGATTGGTGTTAGTGCCCAAGCCTACAATCAGATGTTAACCTCTTTGATTCAAGCCAATGAAATTGAGGCTGTTTATACCCAGTTTTCAAAAGTAATGTCAGAGAACCTAGATGTAGAAGTGCTCTCTGATGAAACACTTAGTCTGCTCGTGCGCTCAACTAATATTGATGCCGGTGCTATTATTATTTCTAAAAAAGGTGCGTTACAGTTAATTTCATCTAAAGGAATTTTAGATGCAGATAGCTTAGTTAATCATGATGTTATTCAGAAGTCAGTACAAACGGGTCAAAAAGAGCGAATTTTAGTCCCTGATAATATTCGACTGGATGGTGTTCTAACGCACTTTAATCCCTCTGAAATATTCATTGAGCCTATTGAGTTTAAGGGGGTTAATTTAGGGGTTTTAGTCGCAGCTACAGGGGCTACAGTTGCCGATGAGCACACAGAACAACTATTGCAGCTATTTAGCCGAAGCATTGGTCTAGCAATCAATAATGCCATGACACACTCTAAATTCCAAAGATTGGCTGCCGTTGATGGCTTAACGAATATCTATAATCGTCGTTTTGGTATGGATCGTTTGAAAGAGGACTTTGCCCGTGCGATTAGAGATGACTCGAGCCTGACAGTAGCTATGGTGGATATTGACCATTTTAAACGGGTCAATGATACCTATGGGCATCTAGTGGGTGATAATGCCATTGTGTTAACAACAAGTATTATTAAGAGCAGCTTGCGTGATGGTGATATTGTTGTTCGATATGGTGGTGAAGAGTTCTTAATGATTTTACATGGAGCAGATTCTAAAGATGCATTTAACGTCTGTGAGCGTATTCGTCATAAGGTAAATGACAGTGTGTTAAAAGATGGTGATCAGCAGATTAAGCTGAGTGTCAGCATCGGAATTGCTGCTTTTCCCGAGCAGCATGCAACTAAAGAAATTGAGCTGATTGATATGGCTGACCAAGCACTTTACAGTGCAAAAAATACTGGTCGTAATAGGGTTATTCGATTTGGTCAGATGTCATAATCAAATGAAGTTCAGAATCAAAAGGTCATCTCTTTTTTAGAGCTGGCCTTTTTTTATACCCAATATTTATGGTAGGTTGGTTAGATATTTGTTGAGTGTTTGTGACTAAATCCAGTCAATCTCATTAGGGGAAAGTGGTCTAAACTCCCCCTTTTTTAAGTCATCATCTAGTTTGATTCTACCAATACTTTCACGGTGTAAATTAACCACTCGATTACCCACTGTGGCAAACATTCTTTTAACTTGATGATAGCGCCCCTCGTAGATGGTTAACCGATAGAGCTTTTCAGATACCATTTCAATTTGAGCAGGGGAGGTTGTCGTATTCTCGTACTCAAAATAGACTCCCTCTGCAAACCGTTGCGGTGTTTCAGGAGAGATTGCATAAGCGGTTTCAACTAAATAGACTTTGGATATCTGCTTCTCATCAGGCCCTTTTAGTTCAGTTAACCTTCGAGACCACTTACCATCATTGGTTAAGATTAATAACCCCGTGGTTGCTCGGTCTAAGCGTCCAGCAATGTGTAGATCAGTCGTTACAATACCTGTGAGCAGTTCAAGGGCAGTAGGGTGAATTTCATCCTTAGTCGCACTTAAAAAACCAGCAGGTTTATTGAGCATAAAATATTGAGCAGGGGGGGGAGAATAAATAGCGTTTCCAGCGACTTCAATTTGAGAAAATTCGCTAACAGGCGTATCTCGAGAAGTGGCAATAACGCCATTTATCTTGATCTGCTGTTTTGACAGAAGCTGTAAAACAGTTTTACGGCTGTAGTTGGATTGTTTACAGAGGAAACGATCTAGTTGCAAAAGAGCCTCTCAGAGTGGGAGCAGCACAGCTTTAAAACTGCTGTGCTGTTTAAAAGATAACGACTAATTATTTGATATGTGTGTTTTAGCTCGTTTAACCGCTGCTCTAACCTGATTAGGTGCTGTGCCGCCTAAATGGTCTCTAGCCGCGACAGACCCCTCTAAGGTAAGCACGTCAAAGACATCATCGGTAATCTTGTCACAGAACCCCTGTAACGTCTCCAAGGACATCTCAGATAGATCTTCATTGGTCTTAATACCATGCGCAACCGCTAAACCAACCACTTCGTGCGAATCACGGAACGCCAGGCCTTTACCAACCAAATAATCTGCTAGATCTGTTGCTGTAGAGAAACCTTGTTTAGCGGCTGCATAAGTCACCTCTCTCTTAACAATAATGGCAGGGATCATATCTGCAAAAGCACGCAAGCAACCTTTAACCGTATCTACTGTATCAAACAGAGGTTCTTTGTCCTCTTGGTTGTCTTTGTTATAAGCCAGTGGCTGAGACTTCATTAACGTCAGTAAGCTCATTAGATGACCATAAACACGCCCTGTTTTACCACGTACTAACTCTGGAACATCAGGGTTTTTCTTCTGCGGCATAATCGAAGAACCAGTACAAAAACGGTCAGGCAGATCAATAAACTGAAACTGTGCTGAAGACCATAAGACTAACTCTTCAGAGAAACGTGACATATGCATTAATAGAGTTGCTGCAAATGCAGTGAACTCAATGGCAAAATCACGATCAGAAACACCATCCAGAGAGTTCTCCGTAATACGCTCAAAATTTAGTAATTTAGCAGTGTAAGCACGATCAATTGGATAGGTTGTTCCTGCTAGTGCAGCAGAGCCCAATGGCGATGTGTTGACACGCTTACGACAATCTTGTAGACGCTCTACATCACGCTTAATCATCTCAAACCAAGCCAGCATGTGATGGCCGAAAGTGACGGGTTGTGCTGTTTGTAGGTGTGTGAAGCCAGGCATAATGGTATCTGCTTCGCGTTCGGCCAGTGAAATTAGGCCTTCTTGTAGGCGTTTAAGCTCAGGTAAAATGGTATCAATTTCATCACGAATATAGAGACGAATATCCGTTGCTACCTGGTCATTTCGTGAGCGACCCGTATGTAGCTTTTTACCCGTAAAACCGATTAAGCTGGTTAGACGAGCCTCGATATTCATATGAATATCTTCCTGCTGAATTGACCAGTTAAATTCACCCGCTTCAATTTCAGACTGTACTTGCTCAAGCCCTTTAAGAATATCGTTCAATTCCATTTCATTAAGAATGCCGGCTTTAGTCAACATCTTTGCATGGGCAACAGAGCCTTGAATGTCTTGGCGATATAGTCGCTGATCAAATTGAATAGAAGCCGTAAATGCTTCTACAAATGCATCTGTAGATTCACTAAAGCGTGCGCTAGAAAGTTTTTCTTGGTTATGTTGATTATTCATCTTCATCTCAAATTTTTAATTAATCTAATATTACTTAGCCTGATTAGTTTGTATCTGTAACAGTTCAGGTGTTGCAGGAATTTGTTTACTAAGTCCCATATTCTTATAGGCAGTATTTAAGCTTTGGTGAATCAACTGGGCATAGAGCGTTATCTCCGAAATGCCGATAATTCTTGGAGCGATCTCCTTACCTGTACCATCAAAAAAATGATGGTTGGTGTGATATCCGCATTTATCTGATAAGCCCACTTGGACTTTTTAAGTTTCTGATCATTCCAATGCAGAATAGGATCAGGTTCATCCACACCTACATGGCGCATTAGAACGACTTTGCCATCATATAAACCACTGGCAGCCATCGGTACGATGACCTCTTCTTTTAGCAGCTGACAGTAGTCACACCACTCAGCACCAAACATCAGCAAAATAGGCAGTTTTTGTTCTTTTGATAGCTCTCCTAATGCTTACAGATCATAGACCTCTTGCAAAATTGATGGCTTTGGCAGAGCCAACTTTGCAAATAGATTCGTGCTTATTAATAAGCTAAAGCTTAAAACAACACTTACAAATAAGGTTTTCATAATCTTCATCACCTTTTAAGGTCTTAAATAGCCTAAATCAATCACAATAAGTTAGCTTAGCCATAAAACTGGGACTTAAAGTCTATAAGGCGTTATTTTAACTAAAACTTTAAGGTATTTTTCAGTAAAATGGGTCGATACTTAAAATTCGAACTTCTTGGCATAAGCCTGTCAGGACAATAACTTGGAAAATAGAATGAAAAAGACATTGAGAATCGCAACTCGTAAAAGCCCTCTGGCAATGTGGCAGGCAGAATATGTTAAAGCTGAACTAGAGAAAGCGCATCCAGGATTAGAGATAGAGTTGCTACCAATGTCGACAAAGGGCGATAAAATTTTAGATGTACCTTTAGCAAAGATTGGTGGAAAAGGTCTATTTACCAAAGAGCTTGAAGATCGCATGATGGAAGGTAAAGCAGATATTGCGGTTCACTCAATGAAAGATGTACCGATGGAGCTGCCTGAAGGATTTGCATTAGGTGCGATCCTTAAACGCCATGCACCAACAGATGCGTTTGTATCTAATAATTTTGCTACTTTTGATGAGTTACCGCAAGGGGCCATTTTAGGAACGTCTAGCTTACGTCGTAAAGCGCAGCTAATAGCGATTCGTCCAGATCTTGATGTTCGTGATCTTCGCGGAAATGTTGGAACCCGTTTAGGTAAATTAGATGCCGGTGAGTACGATGCTATCGTATTAGCAACATCAGGTCTACAGCGTTTAGAGCTAGATGATCGTATTCGTCATGAGATTGCACCAGAAGTTTGCCTGCCTGCGGTAACACAAGGGACTTTAGGTATTGAGTATTTTGAAAAAGATAAAGAGACTTTAGATATTATTCGTGTAATGAATCATGACGACTCTGAGATTAGAGCGATTGCAGAACGTGCTATGAACCACCGTTTAGAAGGCGGTTGCCAAGTTCCAATCGGTGTTTTTGCAGAGCTAGAGGGTGATATGATCTCTATGCGTGGTTTAGTAGGTTCTTTAGATGGCACAGAAATTCTAACAGCAAGCATTGAAGGTCCTAAAGCAGATGCCAAAGCGATTGGTGTAGCACTCGCTGAGAAGTTATTGGACCAAGGTGCTAAGGCAATCTTAGATGAAGTTTATGCTTCTGACCTTCATAAAGGCTAAGAGACCTGCTTAGGTCTCTTGTCTATGAGCACTTCTTTCCTGTTCACCTTACTGAACACACGACCAGCACATCAAGCTGAGGCTCTGTCTCAAGCTGTTCTGGCAATGAATGGAGTTGCACTCAATTGTCCAACGATTGAAATTGAGTGGTTGGATGATGAACATAACGCTCAGGCACTTTCTCAAATGCCTGAACAAATTGATAAAATAATGTTCACCAGTGTGAATGCGGTAGAGGGCTTTATAAAGGGTTCTTTTGTGACCTCTCTTCAGCCTTTAATAGCCAACTCTTCTCAAGTAAATTACTATGCCATTGGTAGAGCCACTCAGCTGAAAGGCCTAGCCGCCAACCTACCTTTAGTAACCCTATCTGAAACACAGTTTGATAGCGAAAGTCTGTTAGAACACCCAACAATGAAATCTGTTGCGGGGGAATCGATCTTGATTATTAAAGGTCAAGGCGGTCGGCCTGTACTGATTGAGACATTTCAGGCTCGTGGTGCAAACGTCGCTTTTATAGATGTCTATAAACGAGTTGCCTCACCACTTTGTAGCGAAAACTGGCAGATATTCACACAATCAATCCAGCCTATTCTTTTGATTACCAGTGTTGAAAGCTTTGAGAGCTTACTTACTGCTTTGATAAAGTTTGATGTCAGTTATGGCAATATGGACGATACAATTTGGTCATTTTTACATAATACGATTGTTTTTAGTCAGCGCATTAAACAGCACCTGCAAGATCAAGGTTGGCAGTCAAAAATAAGCATCGTAGCGCAGCAGAGTAATGAAGGCACGCTGCAGTGTATTAAACAATCGCTATCAACAGCTTCATAAAATACAGCGGTGTCTATTTAAGTTAGACTAAAGTTATTGGATTCTAAATAGGTTATTAAGTATGTCAAATCACCACAACAACACAGATAAGCCGACAGACAAGATGAATGATCCCGTGGATAAAGTACTTGAGGGGGAAGTGGTTAAAGAGGCTTTAGAGACGAAACCAACTATGTCAGTCGAGTCGGGCAAATCAACCAAGAATGAGAAAATCAAGGATGATCAAAGCAAGGCCAGTGATTCGGTGAAGTCTGGTGACTTACCAGAACAAGGAGCATGGAAGCTTAAAGTGGCAAAGTGGGGGCGTTATTCTGCGTGGGGCTTGGCTGTTGCTGGAGTGATTGGAACCTTGTACTTCACCAGACCCGATATGGATTGGCAAGTACAGCATATTAATGACCTACAGTCTAAAGTGACACAATTACACCAGAGTAATCAAGCCTTAGAAAAACGTTTAGATAGCCAGTCAGAGATGGTTACTCAGCGTATTCAGGAGCTGGTTACAGCAGCAGTTTCTCAGCCTGAAAATAAGGCCATTATTACTCAGGCAGACTTAACTAAAATTGAGGAAACTGCACAACAGCAGATTACTCAGTTGCAGACAAATTTAGAAAATTTAGGGCTGGAGGTTTCAAACCAAATAGAGACGGCCATTACAGCGGCTTCTGAACTTAAATCTTCAGCTCAAGCGACATTACAGCCAACCGAGCAACAACTAGAAGCATTGAATCAGTTAGAGGAAAAGCTACAGGGTCAGCTCTCTGTTGTTGGCGGTAAGCTATCAGAGTTATTAGATTTTAAGTCAAACCAGCTTTCGGTACCTAAAAATGTCCCTCAGGAAGCGCCAGTGATGAAGTTCACAGAAAAGCTATCGCAAGTACAAATTAATCAGTGGATAGTTGAGATCAATACACAGTGGTTGTTAAAGGGACATACTGAAGCCTCTAAACAGCAGCTACTTGCTTTAGAGCAGGCGATTGTTGCGAGTAAGCTCCCGCAAAGTAATCAGTTGATTCGTTTACTGGGTCAAGACCTGAGCTATTTAACCCAGTTTAAAGCCGACGAATTTGATTCAACAACGTTGAATACACAAGCTCTGAAAGAGGCGATTAATGCATTGGATGCCGCAAAGGTGCAAAAGCCAACCAGTCCCCCCCCTGCTGAAAGCTCAGATGCTGCGCTGATCTCTCAAAGCGAACCGATGGATACCCCGACGGCTCTCGAGCAACTTAAATCTAAATTGAGCCAGATGATTAGTTTTAAAAAGCGCGAAGATGCCAGTCAAACTCAAGTTGAGAACTTACTGATGCAGGATGTTATCGTACAGCGTGCGTTGCTATTTTTAGATCGCATAGATTGGGCTATTCAAAGTGAGTCAGAAAATCAACTTAAAACCGCCGTGCAAGATTTACAGGAATTTATCGATCACAATTTCTCTTCACAATCACGATCATTTATAGCGCTTCTAAAGCCCTTCTTAGAAGTCTCATTTATGCAGAGACAGCCTCTGGCCATTAGTCGCTTATTGAGTAAATAGAGCGTACTGCTATAAGCGATCTATTTAACTTGGATTTAATAGAATTTAGAAGGAAATCGTATGCGATTGATTATTATTTGGGCAGTGGTCTTTTTAGTCGGCACCAGCTTAGCGACATTGATGTTATACGATAATGGTCAAGTGTCGATGGTTTGGAATGATTGGGTGATAGAGACCAGCCTAACGTTCCTGCTCGGTCTGTTGATTACAATTTTTATAGTGGGCTATCTGTTAGTTCGGTTGGTGTTAAACCTGTGGAGTATTCCACTGGTTTGGCGTCGCCGTCGTCGTCTGCGTCAATATAGTAAAGCAGAAAGTTCTATGGCCAAAGGCATGGTTGCTTTGGAGTATGGTGACTGGCATAAAGCTGAGAAAGAGCTGATTAAGAGTGCCAAAAATAGTGAGGCGGGTCTGGTTCACTACCTGAGTGCGGCGAAAATGGCACACAATCAAAAAGCTTATGATCGAAGAGATCGCTACTTGTCTCAGGCCAGAGAGGCTTATATTGATGAGACCATTACCATTGGTTTAGTGGAGGCACGACTACTAACAGAATCACAACCCGAGGTTGCCCTGTTGATCCTAGAAGCACTATATGAGCAGGCACCTAAATATGTCACGGTACTGGCAGAGTTTGCTTTAGCACTCCGCCAACTCAAACTATGGGATCGTTTAGCTAAGTTATTTCCAGAACTTAAAAGAAGAAATGCTTTTGATAAACCTGCTCTGGCAGAACTAGAACAACAGATCTTAGCAGGACAGTTGGCTTTAGCTCAAGAGGATGCTTTATTAGAGACTTTATGGAATAAGTTAACCTCTAAGCAGAAACTGACGCCTGCTATTTTGACTGAATATATCGAACAGAAAATGAGCAGGGGGGGGCAGGAAGGCTTAGTGACCTTAATTGAGAAAGCCCTTAAGAAACAGTGGAGTGATCGACTAGTCTATCAATACGGTCGCTTAAACTCTAGCGAAGCTTTAGCCAAACTACAAGTGGCAGAAAAGTGGCTAAAGGGGCAAGAGGATAACCCTGTTTTATTACTCTCTTTAGGTCGCATTGCTGGCGCTGCGCAGCTTTGGGGGCGTAGTCAGGCTTACTTGAAATCGAGTCTGAAAATACAGCCAGAGATAGAGACATTCCATGCACTGGCACAGTGCTATGAAGCGGAAGGTCAAGATAACCAAGCTGCATTGATCTATAAAGAGGCTATTTTAAAATTAGAGAATGTTGAATCTAACGCATTTAAATCAAGTCCATAAAACCTTAAGTCTTGGGTTAAAGTAGCATTGTACCTGTAATTCGCTGTCTTCAAAACTGAGTTCTCTACCCGTTTCTGACTCAAAAGGCACGGTATTAATACCTGACTGGTATAAGCCGAATATTGCATAGTTGAGGCGGAGTGGTGTAATAACAAAGGGATTTTCTTCCGTTAGGATCTCATTGAAGTATCGAGAGCAGAGAGCGTGAACTGTATTTAGAAAATACATGCCGATGGCTCTAAGCCAGCTTCTGTAAAGTCACTTTTGGCTTTTTGAACCATCTCCCAAGGGCCACAGATATAGGCGGTAACGTGTTTTAGAGAGGGGTGTTGTTTAAGCACTTGCTCATGTACATAGCCTTTTAAGCCATCCCAGCTTGCATCAGTATTAGAGATAACAGGAATATATTCAATATTGCCATGCATATGCGTTAGCGCCAACATCTCTTTATGCATATAGAGCTCCTCAACAGAGTTTGCACCCCAGTAGAGGTGGATGGGTACCGCAACGTGCTCTTTAACCAGTGTTTCTAGAATCGCTTTCATTGGCGCAAAGCCTGTCCCTCCCGCGACCAGAATAATCGGTTGGTGTGCAGGCTGAAGCATAATTTGTGATTTAGGGTCTTCCATTATCAGCTGATCACCGACTCTGACAGCCGCCAGTCTCTGCATCCAATCAGTCTCTGACTGAATACGGATATGGCACTCAATGAGTCCATCCTCTCTTGGAGCAGATGCGATAGAGAACGGCTTGAGATCTTCACGATCAAAGCCTAGCATAATGTAATCACCAGCAGCATAACGGATGGGAAAGTCTGGCTTCAGCAATAACTGAATAATGTGATCTGCGAGAGATTCAACATGAACCACTTTTAAAGGGTGGATAGCGGACATAAGGTTTCCTGTATTAACCAAACTTAACGGTATTGGCTGATTGTTGCTAGCAAAGTTTCGTTTGATTTTAGAGTTTAAACTCTGTCCATATTGGTGCATGGTCGGATGGTCTTTCCATCGCACGCTCTTCATAACCAACGTGGCTAGCAATCGCTTTGTCATTCAGTGATTTTGTGGCCAAAACGGTATCGATACGTAAGCCACGACGCGGTTCACGATCAAAGCCTTTAGAGCGATAATCAAACCAGCTAAAGACATTGTCCTCTTCTGGATGAAGGGTACGGAATGTATCTTTTAGCCCCCAATTTAACAGGGTTGCCCACCACTCACGCTCTTCGGGTAAAAAGCTTGCTTTACCATCACGTAACCAGCGTTTACGGTTTGGCTCACCAATCCCAATATCTAAGTCAGTCGGCGAGATATTAAAATCACCAATAACAGCTAGTGTCTGTTCTGGATCACAGTCCGCTTCTAGGTAGGCCATTAAGTCCTGATAAAACTTCTCTTTAGCAGGGAACTTAGTTTCATGATCTCGACTCTCTCCCTGTGGGAAATAACCGTTAATGACGCGTATCGTTTGACCATCTTCAAATTTAAAGTCACCAATAACCATCCGTTTTTGAGCTGTTTCATCATCGGTCTTCCAACCTTTTTGGCTATCGACTAACTCAAGGCCTTTTCTATAGAGTAGAGCAACACCATAGTGCGTTTTTTGACCAATGTAGATCGCGTGGTAGCCCATCTCTTCTAGGGCTTCTACAGGGAAATCATGATCTTGTACTTTTGTCTCTTGTATACCAATAATATCAGGCGAGATTCGATCGGTTAGGTTTTGCAATTGATGCAGACGTAAACGGATACTATTGGTGTTAAAAGAGACAATTTTCATATAAATTCCAGAGTTATCATGCTGTGATGGTCATTAAATATTGCGCGTATTATAGCGTAAAACCTAGTGATTAGGTGGGGATTAGCTTGGGGTTAGGTAGGGATAGATTTACTGGAATTAGAATCACCTGCAGGGTTTCAAGGCGTAATTTGGTATGATAGGCACACATATTGAAAACATAGAAGAGATAAGTCGTTATGAGTCAGGTGTATCGTTTGGTCATTTCCTGTCCTGATCAAGTCGGGATTGTGGCAAAAGTTGCGCAATATATTTCTGAGCAGGGGGGGTCTATTGTGGAAGCAAACCACCATACTGATCCTGTTAACAGTTGGTTTTTTATGCGACATGAGATTTTGGCTTCCTCTCTTCCAGATGGATTAGCCGCTTTCGAAGCAGGTTTTAAACCGATTGCCGATGACTTCGAAATGGAGTGGTTTGTCTCAGACTCAGAAAACCCTAAAAAAGTTGCGCTGTTTGCCTCTAAAGAGTCACACTGTTTAGCAGATCTACTCTATCGCTGGCACGAAGGTGATCTTCCAGGAGAGATTGTTTGCGTGATTGCCAATCATGATGACCTGCGTTCAATGGTTGAATGGTATAAGATCCCTTTTCATCACGTACCTGTTTTGCCTGATGCAAAACCTCAGGCTTTTGCAGATGCAGAGGTGTTAGTACAGGAATATGGTGCGGATGTGATTGTACTGGCGCGCTATATGCAAATTTTGCCACCCAAAATGTGTAAGGATTATGCAGGACAAGTAATTAATATCCACCACAGCTTCTTACCCTCTTTTGTCGGTGCGCGTCCTTATCATCAAGCCAGTGAACGTGGTGTGAAGTTGATTGGTGCAACTTGTCACTATGTCACGGAGGCACTAGATGCAGGACCGATTATCGAGCAAGATGTTATTCGAGTGAGCCATTCGCAGACCATTGATGATATGCGTCGCTTAGGCCGAGATGTTGAGAAAACGGTACTATCGCGTGGCTTACGTTACCACTTAGAAGATCGTGTTTTGATTCATGGCAATAAAACGGTGGTTTTTGATTAATTGACTGCTTAGGTCATGACTGATTAGTTCCGTAAAGAATAGAAAGCCCCTGTGGAGATACAGGGGCTTTTTTTGTTTTAGAGCGAGACAAAGAGTGCCAAAACTTTTATTGTGGTTTACCAAAGTTAGATTTGATCTTATAGCTGCCCAGAGCCATCAGTTCTGGCTGGGTGGTTAGGACTCTGTTTAACATCGCTTGCATTACTGATTCAACGCCGTGTCTGCCTGCGAGCTGATAGGTATCAGCAACGGTTTTCCAATCCTGCTTTTTCAACACTTTATCACACCAAACAGCTTGTTCCTCAACGTTCGCCAAGGCTAATATGGCGGGATTTCGAATGCTCCACTCCCATAGTAGACCACTAATAGACTCATAATGGCGTTCTGAGTTTTTGTATAGATTTGCTGCCTCTTCAAATTGTGGTTTCAATGTACTGAAACGAAAGCTTTTCAGAATTGCCAAAGACATACCTGCGGATAGATAAGGCAGTGACTCAATGAGGATATGTGGAAACTGCGCTTGAAAGGCACGCTGGTTGCAAGCGATGGCCTGTTGTGCCATAGAGGTCAGCGCTTTAGCCACTAATAGGTTGTGGCAGCCACTAGACTTGTCTCGTTTGATGCCAATATGCAGTGGTTTATAGTTTTGAGCAAACCAAAATGGCAGTAGTTCATCACTGGCACCAAAACTACTGCTTAGGTAATCTATCTTTGCGGCTTGTGCAATCTGCTGTAAATAGTTGAGTAGCTCTTTACCAATACCGTGTCGCTGTATTTTAGGACTGACCGCAATGCGCATCACTCGCCAGCTAGAGAGCATCATAAAATCGGGCGTGGCGTAATTTTTAATGAGCAGCTGAGGAGTTAAATGTCCATGCAAGCGCTTACCTTGATAGAGGGTTTTTCCCTCCTCTACACAGAGCATAACACCGACCAGTTTTTGATCTACTTGTGCGGTGATAATTTTAAGATTGGGTGCATTGAGTAGCTGTTGAAGATCATTTGGGCTAGTTTGGTAGTGGGCTTGTACCAGTAGATCAAATAGCGCGTGAAGTTGCTCTGGGTTCGCTAAGAGCGAGGCAGTTTCAATCAGTTTCAGGTCAAGGTCAGATGATGTTAGCTGCGTAGCGAGTTGCTCCATCTCCTCTTTACCCTCTTTACCCTCTTTACCCTCTTGATCTGCATGATCTGCATGATCCATAGGGCTTAGTAACAACGCTTGGTTGATAGCCTGTTCAAGTGGATCATTCTCAGACCAGCGAATAGCTTCCTTTAGGTGAATATTTTTCCAATCGGGGGTGAGTTGATTTAGGGTCTTCTTAAAACGTAACTCAAAGCCTCTTCCTGAACCCTCGTAGCCATGAAGTGTGGTGGCAAATACCATGCGGTGATGGCGCTCTAATAGCTGAGTTAATAGCGGTGTTGGCAAGTGAGCCGCTTCATCTACCATCACCAGATCTGCCTTTGAAGGCTGCAAGATCAACTGATCAGGGGCTATAAATTCAAAGACCTTTAATTGTCCTTGATAGTGAAACTGAATACGATTAGGTTGCTGTTTATGAACTCCAATGTGTTCTGCTAGCGCTTGTAGGGCATGGGTTATTGCCATCTTTGCTTGGTCTAATCGGCTGGCGGTCAGTACGATGTGATCTTTGCCTTCAATCAAGCACTTTATGGCTGATAAGCCTAATAAACTACTTTTACCTCGGCCTCTGTCGGCACTGACGACTAAAGGGCGTTTTCGGTGGCCAAAGGCAACGCTATGAATCGCAGTAATAGCACTGAGTTGACAGTTTGTTGGTAATTTAATTTGGGCAGGGGGGGGGCTGTTCTGATAAGTCTGCAAAAAGTTTTGCAGAGCCTGTTCATTCTGTTGTTCATTTTGCTGTTCACTCAACCAGACAGTTGAGGTTGAGTCGCTCTGTTGCCACTGCTGAATAAGGTGTTCAGTAAAATAGGGTAATGCTTGGTCTATCTGATAAGGGCTGCTTAAAAAGCGTTGGTTATCAGGGTTCACCAGTGTTTGCCATTTAGCAGTTTCTGGCGTGAGCAGTATTAACAGTCCACCCGCTCTGATCATGCCTGCCGAGATACCTAAGGCGTTGGCGTTCAAGCCATCGACAACATTAAAGACAACGGAGTCAACCTCTTGGCCGAGCAGGTGGGCGAGTTGTTTTGTGGGCATGTTTTTTATTCTGGCAGAGCTTTGTTGCGATAGAGGATTTTCATCAGTCTCTGTTAGCCACAGTACAGACTCTCTCTCTTCCCAGAGATTTTGTAATAGTAGGTTCTGCCAGCTACTAGAGCCACTTAAAATAACCAAAGCACGATGGTGGTGTTTTTTAAGTGCCTGGCGTAGAAGCTTCAATGGACTTGATTTATTCATCTTGTGGATTAATCCAATCAGCTAAAGGTTTAGGTTTACCTAAGTGATAACCTTGACCATAGCTGACACCAATCTCCCGGAGAGCAATGACACTCTCTTCACTCTCGATATACTCAGCAACGGTTTCCTGACCTTTCAGATCACAAATTTCCTGAATATAGCGAATCACCGTGCGGTCAACAGGATCATTGTGCATATCTTTTACAAAGCTACCATCAATTTTAATAATATCGAATGGTAGATTTTTTAGGTAATCAAATGAGGACATTCCTGTTCCAAAGTCATCCAGTGCAAAGCCAATCCCCATGCCTCTAAAGAAGTTAATAAATTCAGCAGCGGTATTTAGATTCCCCACGGCGGAGGTTTCTGTGACTTCCATTTCAAGTTTATGCCATGGAAAATCAAAGGTATCAATGGCTTTTTTGAGGGTATCTTGAAAGTCAGAGAGGTTCAGTGATGAGCCCGCTAAGTTAATATGCACTGAATGTAGTTGTGCAACATGCTCTGGGTGTTTAAGTACTGTTTCCAGATAGGTCCAAAGAACATAGCTATCAATATCAGCCATTAGGTTGTAGTGATCAGCCGTGGGTAGAAAGTCATCTGGGTTAATAAGGTTACCATCATGATCACGCATCCTGATGAGAATCTCATAGCTAAACTGGTCACTCTCTTCTTGTAATGGCACAATGGCTTGAGCGTAGAGTTCAAAATAAGCGGGACCTTGACCCAGTGCTTCTTTGATCTGGGTGGCAATAAATGTACTCAGGTTGAGTTGTTTACTATGTTGATCGTCAGGACTGTAAATATGTAGTTTATTACGGCCTTGTGCTTTTGCCGTACTGTAGGCGCTATCTGCTGCTTTCATTAGCTCCGTTTGTGTATATTCATAGGGAATAAAATAGACTAAGCCACAAGAGGCTGAAGTACTTAAAGGAACCTCTTCCCAGATAAATCGGAAGTCTTTTAGGGAGGCAAGTAACTTTAAGGCTGCGCTCTTTTCATCATTGATGGTACCAATGGGTAGTAAGGCAGCAAAATCATCGGCATCTAGGCGAGCAATAACAGCCTGCTGAGGAAGGTTTTGATGAAGGTGGTGTGCAATCATCTTAAGCAGTGCATCTCCCGCAGCAAAGCCTGCTGTATCGTTGATAAGTTTAAACTGGTCTAAGTCAATTTTTAGTAAGGCATACTGTTGATGGCTTTCATTGTGCAAGGCTTTGGCCAGCTCAGTTTCAAAACCATAGCGGCTAAGCAGCCCGGTTAGTGGGTCGTGTGAACTTTGAAAGCGTATCTCAGCCGTGGTTGTTTTGATTTGTGAAATCATGGCATTGTAGCCAGTAAACAGGTGTTTTATCTCGTTATCAGCTTTAGTGCTCACGGTATTAAATACATTGTTTCTAATATCATTCGACTGCATGGCGGTTGCCAGCGTGGTAAAGGGTTCTGTATAGCGAGCGCTGAGGCGCCAAGCTAATAATAAAGCCAGTAGTAGTTCAACAGGAAACATCCAAATTAACATGGTAAAACGTTCTTTTGCCTGTGTCTGATACTGTTGTGGGTCAATAATGATTAAAGCGTAGCCAAAGGTGTAACCATCCACTGCGATAGGTAGCTTCAGATACCAGTGGCCTTTACTGAAAACAGGCTCATCCTGATTAAAGTGCTGAACGAGTGACATATCTGTGTACTCATCTTTACCATAGGTATAGGTTTTTTGATTTTGAACATCGATTAGAGTTAAGCCATCAACAGATTGAAACCCTGCTAGATCAAGTGATATATGGGCTAATTTGGTCGTGGTTGGATTTAACAGTATTTCTATAAAATCTTGGTTGAATGTCCTTGCCATGGTCTGAGCTTGTTCAATTGCCATGGTTTGGCGCTCTTTATTATCAAACCAACTAATTAGGGTAAAAGTAGAGCTCTGAATAATGAGAACTAGAAATGTAATCAAGACAATCAACTGTTGACGAATACTAAGACGATTCCAGCTTCTCATGATTGAACTATTCCTTTTGAGGGGTTGTTATGGTGAGTTGAGGATCATTACTCCATGCTTGCCAAGCACCGTCAAAGTTCGTCACATTATAGTTAAGTTCTCTTAGAGCAAAATAACTAACGCAGGCATCTTGACCTTTGGCGCCATAGAGAATAATGAGTGCTGTTTTTGACAGTCGTTGATAAAGCTTAGTTAAATTTTCGATAGAGTGCAATTTTCTTTGTTTTAAAGTGTTGTCAAAGTTCTGTGCGCTAGGGATATTGATGGCTGTTGGTATATGGCCAAAGAATGCAGTACTTGAGGTCTTTCCTTGATAGGCTTGAGGTTGCCTGATATCAATGATTGTCTGATTTGGATTGTGCGTGGCAATAAAAGTCTGAAGCTTATATGCGATGACGTTAGGGTTTATGTTGGGGGTATAATCGCTTTCTTCTACCTTTGGTTCAATTTGGCTAGTGGGTTGTTGCTGTTGTTGCCAGCCTTGATAACCGTGTTCTAGGACTTGAACATGGTGAATACCATAGACTTCTAAACTCCAAAAAACACGTGCGGCATCACTAAAATGACCATCATCATAGAGGATGATTTTGTCGAGAGTGTTAATGCCCAATTTTTGCAAAATAGTTTGCATTTTATAGGGTTGAATTAGCTGATTAGCTTGCATTATCCAAGCGGTAGGTAGATTTAAAGCATCAGGAATATGACCTTGTTGATATTGAACTGCTGGCCTAACATCTAAAATAACGACATTATTACGGTTCATCTCTTTGGCATTTTTAGTGCTTTCAATGAGTTCACTTGGCGAGACTCTTAAAGACATAGCAGAATAGAAGTTAGCCGCAAATACGCTTGAGCAGTAAGAGGTTAGAAGTAGGGCGCTTAGGTAGGCTCCTAAATATCTTAGATAAGTATGTTGTTTAGTATTCTTCATAAAAATGAGCCTACTCTGCAGAGGTGATTATTCAGTATAGTTCAAGCACGTATTTTTTGAAAAATAAAATGCTTTATGGCTAATTATTAAAATTGGGTTATGGCTCAGTGATAGATAGCGTACAAGCTCTACCCCCCCCCCTGCTGAAATCTCCCAGAGGGTATGAAATAGCTTGATTAATGGGTTTCTAATCACTTGTTAAAGTGGTGCTAAAACTTATAAAGTTGTTGAGAGCGATTATAATAGCAAGCAGATATTTAATAATCCCTTTTTAGGGCATGATGGCGGATGATAGTTTTGGATAAATTAACGGTAGCAGAGGTGAGTTGGGCGGAGAATTCAGTGCCACACTCAAGCACATTTGATGACTACTATTTCTCTAGTGATGATGGTTTAGCAGAGATAGAGCATACATTTATTCAGCCAAATCGCTTACTTGAACGCTTCTCTGTTCGGGCTGAAAATAGTGTATTTCGTATTGCTGAAACAGGCTTTGGATCTGGCTTAAATTTTTTATCCGCTGCACAACACTGGTTAAAGCACAGCCCTGAGAGCTGCCAGTTGCACTTTATCTCTTTTGAAAAGCATCCTATGAAATTGCTCGATATTGAAAGAGTGCATCAAACCTACTCTCTATTTCCTGAGATTTCGACAGCGCTTTGTCAGCACTACCCGTTATTAATGCCTGGTTGGCATGATGTCTGGCTTTTTGAGGGACGAATCCGCTTGACCTTGTGGTTTGGCGATGTGCTTAAGGGCTTGCCAGAGTGTGATGCTTCAACAGGTGCAAAAGTGGATGCTTGGATTTTGGATGGCTTTACACCAGGTAAAAACCCCGATATGTGGCAGCCTGCACTCTATCAGCAGATGAACCGCTTAAGTCATGCACAAACAACCTTTGCCACCTTTACCTCTGCGGGCGATGTACGACGTGCTCTACAGGCGGCTGGCTTTAGCGTACAGAAAGCCAGTGGCTTTGGTAAAAAACGTGAGATGTGTTTTGGTGGCTTAGCACAAGAGCGCCCCTTTAGTTTAAAAGCCCCCTGGTTTAGTCGACCAGACCCCATTGCAACAGGTAACGCGATTGTGGTTGGTGCTGGTTTGGCGGGAGCTAGTGTGGCTTATCAACTGGCTAATGCGGGTTGGCAGGTCACGGTATTAGAAGAGCAGGCAACGGTAGCCAGCCTCGCTTCGGGTAATTTAGCGGGTACGGTTCACCCATTGATCACAGCCGACTGGAATTTACGTAGCCAGTGGTATCTACAAGGATTTGAGGCGATGTTAAGGGTGATTAAACCTTGGCTCGCCGCAGAAGAGGTTAAAGGCGACCTACGTGGCATGATTCAACTACTGGTGACTGAGACCAGCTTAAATCGAGTAAAAGAGTCTTTAAAGCGTGTGGGTCTACCGCTTACTTTAGCAGAGTGGTTAACGGAAGCTGATGTGGCAGAAAAAGTGGGGGCTGATAGTGGTGATATTAAAGTGCCAGGGGTCTTCTTCCCAGACAGTGGTTGGCTTAATCCGCCGTCGGTGGTTAAGCGTTGCCTAGCACATAACAATATCAGAGTGAAAACCCAGCAGTCGGTGCAATCAATTGAGTCACTGACAGGGGTCCAAAGTAGTGATAACTCGGTAGTACAGCCAGCTTGGAAAGTCTCGACTCAGGAAAACTCTTTTCAAGCAAACGTACTGGTGGTGGCAACAGGTAGTTTAAATGAAGATTTGAATAATCAGCTGAGTTTACCGATTCGCCCCGTTAAAGGTCAGGTATCACATATTCAACCAGATCAGCAAAACTATACTTTGAAATACTCTGTGACTCATGCAGGTTACTCCGCGCCTTGTGAAGGTGGTGCTGTGAGTGGTGCAACGTTTGAGGCACCGGATATGAGTGAGACGGTCTCTATTGAAGGCCATAAAATCAATTTAACTAATGCCAATGATGCCTTACCAAACTGGTTAAATGCTTCCGCTGAAACAATGCAAGGGCGGATTGCCTTTAGACCAACGACGCCTGATCACCTGCCTATTTTTGGTGCTGTGGCTGATGCAGATTGGTTACAGAGAGCTTACCTTGCTCAATCACATACCCATGCGGTCTATCGTTACCCCGAGCAGCGCTATCAAGCAGGACTCTATGTTTCAAATGGCCATGGCCCTAGAGGGTTAATGTCGGTCTTTTTAGCAGCAGAGAGTATTTTAGCTGAGCTACAAGGAACCGCATTGGTACAACCTCTGTCTCTCTACCATGCGAGCCACCCTTCTCGTTTTGTTATTCGCCAGTGGCGTAGTGGAAAAGTGGCTAATGGTGCTACAGCAGAGTCAGTATCTCAGGACTAAATAGGGTATGATACGAGATAAAATTATGGACAGATATCATAGCCTGATAAAGGGATTAGCTCTTGTGATTTTTCCTGAGATTTCCGTAAGTTACTTAGTAAGTTAGATTAGTTTTATTTAGGAAGAAAAAATGAATATTTTTGGCAAGATTAGCCTACTACTTTGGTTAATTACTTTGGCAGCAGCAGCTATTATGTTTGATTGGTTTGGCAGTAGAGAGATCGCCACCAATTTTTTAGACTCAACGCAAGTTGCAGTTGAGAAGCTAGAGCAGACGGGTGATCAAGTACAAGATGTGATCGATGTGGTGACGGATAACGGTAAAGCGCTTGATGGTGCTAAGGAAGCCGTTAAAGAGAATATCGAGTAGGTTTTAAGTCAATATAAAGAGGTTACTTTTTAAGTCTCTTTCTTTTTTATTGATTCGTTTTGTTCAGCAAGCACCCTAAATGATTTAACCCTCCTTTTCTCTCTCTAAGTTCGCCAGTAGGCTTTTCAAGCTGACTTGGTTGCGCTCTGTCTGCTGTTGATAAGCTGTTAAACAGATAGCTTTTCGCTTCTCTAACGGCCTCGTTTAACGCAAGCCCTTTTGCCAAGCTAGTTGCAATTGCAGATGAGTAAGTACAGCCTGTTCCATGATTATTGCTAACCTTTAATCGCAGACTAGAGTATGTTTGTACACTTATTTCATGACCCTGTTCGCCAGCAGGCATAATCAGATAATCAGTTGCCTTAGCATCAGCGCTGTGACCTCCTTTAATAACGGCTGCCTTGATATTTAAATCGAATAATAGTTGACCGATCTCTTCCATCTCTGTGAAACATCCCAAAAAAGCATTGTCACGGGTTCGCTTAAGCAGAACATTCAGTTCGGGTAGATTGGGGGTGATCACGCTGGCTAAGGGAAGCAACTCAGTGATAAAAGTTGGTAGCGCATCTGGCTCAAGTAGCGCCTTGCCACTGCTGCTAATGAGTACAGTATCCAAAACAATATTCTGAATATTCGCCGCTTTCAGGCAATCTATCACCATTTTCAATATGGCAAGATTTCCCAGCATTCCAATCTTAACGGCTTGAATTTGATAGTCAGAGAGCAGCACATCTAATTGTGCTTTTATAACCTCTGCTTCTAGTGGAAAAACGGCAGAGACCCCTAAACTATTCTGTGCCGTTATCGCGGTTGGAACGGTTAGGGCGTAAGCACCTAAAGCGTGAATAGTTTTTAGGTCAGCTTGTAGCCCTGCACCAGCGGAGCTGTCAGAACCTGCAAGCGTTAAAACGGTTGCTAAAGGAGGTGGGGTTAATTTCATGCTCTCATATTACTATTTATGGGCGTGTCTTTCAGAGAAAAGATCGGTAATGATTGTTGTATTCAGAGCAATTTTATAACAAACTATAGCTTTAATCTAAAACCTAATTGGCTCCTTATGAAGCATACCACGAGAATACGTTTACTGATTATTGGCCATGAAATTCTCTCTTCTAAGCGACAAGATAGGCATTTAAAGCAGGCGAATGAGCTGCTAAAGCCAAGAGGCTTGGCGCTCAGTGGTGTCATGATGCTAGGAGATGATCCTGTGCTATTGCAAGCCTATTTAGAGAGTAGTTTTGCTAGTGGTGATATTGTCTTCTGTTTTGGGGGGATTGGTGCAACACCTGATGACCGGACCCGTCAGTGTGCCGCTTTAGCATTGAACCTACCGATAGAGCGTCATCCAGAAGCGATTGCTGAGATTGAAGCGCAGTTTGGTGTAGAGGCCTATCCACAACGGATTCATATGGGTGAATACCCTAAAGGCGCGGAGATTATTCCCAATTTTTATAATCGAGTCCCGGGATTTTCGATCCAAAACCATCACTTTATGCCAGGTTTTCCAATGATGGCAAAACCAATGATGGGGTGGGTGTTAGATCACTTATATACGGAACTATTTCAGGAAATACAGGTAGAAAAAAGTATTCGTATACTCGAAGGGCAAGAGTCTACTTGGGTTGTTTTTATGGAGCAATTTGAGCAGGATTATCCAAATCTACGCCTGTTTAGTTTGCCTAGTATTGCAGAGGATGGTTCACGTAGTATCGAGCTAGGGATAGAAGGGTTAGAGGCTGATGTGCATGATGGTTTGGCCGTTATTATTAAAGAGGCCGAGCACCGTCAATGTGAATGGATTTAAATAGATTTTCTGACTGCTGTTGGATAAGTTAAGACAGAAGCTATAAACTACACTACTTCAAATTATAATCACTTGGTAATTTAATATGACTCAATGGGATGTCATTGTCTTAGGTGCGGGTGCATCAGGTTTAATGTGCTCTGCAACCACAGCTTATCAAGGAAAAAAAGTGCTGGTTCTAGACCATGCGCCTAAAGCCGCTGCTAAAATTCGTATCTCTGGGGGCGGACGGTGTAACTTTACTAACTTAGATGTTTCTCCAGAAAATTTTATCTGTCAGAACCCTCACTTTGTAAAGAGTGCTCTATCGCGTTACCCCCCCTCTGCATTTATTGAGTTAGTTGAACGCCATGGTTTAGCCTACGAGCAGAGAGAGCAGGGTAAACTGTTTTGTGCAGAACGCGCTTCTGATCTTATTCAGATATTACGAACGGAGTGTGATTGGGCGGGAGTAGAATTTCAACTGAATACCACTATGGGTGCGTTGAATTTTAAGAGTGGTGTCTATCAATTAAAAACTAATCAAGGCGTTTTTTGTACTGAAAAACTGGTGGTGGCGACGGGTGCATTGTCTTTTCCTAAGCTTAAAGCATCGGGCATTGGTTATGAGATCGCTGAGCAGTTTGCTTTAAAGCTGATTAAAACAATGCCGGGTTTAGTGCCGTTGAATTTCTCTGGTAAGTGGCAAACACGTTTCTCTGAGTTAAGTGGTCTGTCAATGGATGTGACTGTCTCGGCTGCTGATCGCTCTTTTAAAGAGGCGATGCTGTTTACCCATAAAGGCTTAAGTGGCCCAGGGATTCTGCAAGCCTCCAATTACTGGCAGCAGGGTTTACCTATTGATATTGATCTACTGCCTGACTATAGCTCAGTAGAGCTGTTAGCTGTTTTAAAGTCTTTAAAACACTCGGGTAAATCGTTACCTAAGTGGCTTAATCAATTTTGGCCTAAACGATTTACACAGATCTGGTTAGAGGCTTTCCCGATGGAAACGGTGTTGTCTAATACACCTGATGAGACCTTAGCGATCTATGTTCAACAGTTACAGAATTGGTCTCTCTACCCTTCCAAAACGGCTGGTTACGATAAAGCAGAGGTGACACTGGGTGGTATTGATACCGACGAGGTCTCCTCTAAAACCTTCGAGGCCAAAAAACAGACAGGTCTCTATTTTATAGGAGAGGTGTTAGATGTAACTGGGCATTTAGGTGGATTTAACTTCCAGTGGGCTTGGGCATCTGGTGTCGCCTGCGGTCTGGCTTTATAATAGGCACAATAATTAAAATGGTTAGACTATGAACTTATTAAATTTAAAAACTGAAAATAGAGATTCGTTCTCTAAAATTGTTAAAACCTTAGTGCAGAAGCATAAAACAGATCCTAAGGGTATGTTGTTGCATGCGATTGAGAGCGAAGCTGATCCTGAGATGAACTACTGGATGACTATGGTTCTAGTGCAGGAGTACTTTGTCTCTGCCCAGACTGAGGTTGCACAGGACGCAGAAGGTGAGCCAGTTAAAGCGCTACAAGCCGCTTGCCTATTGCAGAATGTCGGAGTGGTTGCAGCACTATTGGAGCTAGGTGGTTTTAAGGGCAGTGTGACAGATAAGGAGTATCAGTTGGCTGCACGCATAGCATCTCAGCATGAAGATCAGGCGGTACTAGGGTTATTAATGAAATATGCCCAGGAGAAGGACCAGTTAGAACCGTTTATGCGTAGCTTACAAGGCTCTACCCTACAGTAAAGATGCTTAAACCAATCTGATAGTTAAAAGCTATTAGGTTGGTTTAATTAATTAATTTTGCTAATTTAGATAGATGGTATAAACTAGTTTGTAAGTTTTACAACATAAGTAAATAATTGTTAGTCCCCATTAAATTAGGAGAAATTGAATGACATCTTATTCCACATTACAAAACCGCGAAGGTCAAAAAGTCCCTGCTGTTACATTTCATACTCGTCAAAACAATGAGTGGGTTGATGTAACAACTGATGAGCTATTTAGCGGAAAAACCGTTGTCCTGTTTGCACTACCAGGCGCTTTTACACCAACCTGCTCCTCTTCTCACCTACCACGCTATAATGAGTTGGCACCTGTCTTTTTAGAGAATGGCGTAGATGAGGTGATCTGTTTATCGGTTAACGATACTTTTGTTATGAATGAGTGGGCTAAAGATCAAGAGTCTGATCAGGTTCGATTGATTCCTGATGGAAACGGTACGTTTTCAGAGGGCATGGGTCTTTTGGTTGATAAAGAGGATCTAGGTTTTGGTAAACGTTCATGGCGCTACTCTATGCTTGTTAAAAATGGTGTCATTGAAAAGATGTTTTTAGAGCCAGAGGTAGAGGGTGACCCATTTGAAGTCTCTGATGCAGATACCATGTTAAATTATATCAATCCGCAAGCCACTGTACCAAAAGTTGCGACACTCTTTACTAAGGATGGTTGTCCGTTCTGCGCTAAGGCTAAAGCACTGCTTGAAGATAACGGTGTCGTTTATGAAGAGATTCTAGTCTCTAACAGAGAGGTTACTTCACGGACATTAGCTGCCGTGGCAGCTGCAGATACGGTTCCACAGGTATTTATTGATGGTAGCTTGATTGGTGGATCAGAAGCGCTTGAGGCTTACTTTCAAAAATAGGGTTTAATAAAATGTACCCGTAAGGGGCGTAAAAGCAGGGGGGGTATCTTTTTATCCTCTCTGATTAATGAATTCCAAGCAGAGAGCCTACAACGAATGTTGATAGGCTCTTTTGTATTTAAAAGCCTAGTTTAAGTGGCTGAACAGATAAGGACACACGATGAAATACGATTATGATTTGATTGCAATTGGTGCTGGCAGTGGCGGTTTATCTGTTGTAGAACGTGCCGCAGAGTATGGTAAAAAGTGTGCTGTTGTAGAAGCGAATAAACTCGGTGGTACTTGTGTCAATATCGGCTGTGTACCTAAAAAAGTCATGTGGTTTGGGGCACATATTGCAGAAGCTTTAAGAGATGCACATAGTTTTGGTTTTGATATTGAACAAAAAAGTTTTGACTGGGCGACGCTGGTAAAACAACGTGAACAATATATCTCTAATATCACGACTTGGTATGACGGTTATATGGCTGAGAAAGGAGTAGATATCCTACAAGGTTGGGGTAGTCTGGTTGATAAAAACACTATTTTAGTAGATGGCCAAACAGTTACTGCAGAAACCATTGTGATAGCACCTGGTGGTCAACCTCTAATTCCTCAAGAGACTGAAAATGCAGATTTAGGACTCTCTTCGGACGGTTTTTTTGCTTTAACAGAACAGCCTAAAAAAGTTGCTGTGATTGGTAGTGGTTATATTGCCGTTGAGCTAGCGGGGGTGTTTCAAGCCCTAGGCACTGAGACAACGCTGTTTAGCCGCAAAGATTTAGTGTTACGTGGCTTTGATGACATGATTCGTGAAAACCTAACTGATGCTATGTTAACCAGTGGCTGTAAAAAAGCCTATCACTTTTCAGCTAAAAAACTTGAACGTCAGGCAGATGGAACCATTACTATTTTTGGATCAGACGGCCAAGAAGAAAGTGGTTTTGATCAAGTGGTCTGGGCGGTGGGTCGCCAAACACTGATTGAACCCTTAGCTTTAGACAATGTTGGCCTAGAAGTAAATGGTCGTGGTTTTATTGAAGTAGATGACTGCCATAAAACCGCCATAGATAATATCTATGCAATTGGTGATGTTACTGGTCAGCCGCAATTAACGCCTGTTGCGATTAGAGCAGGCCGCTATCTGGCTGAACGTCTCTATAATAATCAACCTAATCTGAAGTTGGATCTAAGTTCAATACCAACCGTTATCTTCTCTCACCCACCTGTCGGTACGGTTGGTTTAGCAGAGCATGATGCGCGCGCTCAGTATGGTCATAACAATGTGAAAGTCTATACTTCGGTATTCACCCCTATGCGCTATGCCTTTACGGATCATCAGGTTAAAACGGCTTTAAAGCTTGTGGTGGAAGGTAAAGAGGAGCGAGTCGTGGGTATTCATATTGTTGGTGATGGGGCTGATGAAATGCTGCAAGGGTTTGCAGTGGCGGTCAAAATGGGTGCGACTAAGGCGGACTTCGATGCGACTATCGCGATTCACCCCTCTAGTTCAGAAGAGTTGGTAACGATGCGTTAATTTGTTAATGGATCACTTAGTGAAGCTTTCCTGTTTGCGGTAAGTACAATGGGCTAGCTTCATTATGCTAATTTTTCTATAAAGGTTACTGTATTAGTTTAACCAACTGTTGATAGCCCGAGCAGGACTCCTCTATCTTGCCTCCAATATAATATTCATCTTCTTTTGCTTCGCAATAACGCACATCTACTTTAATAAAAAGAGGGTTTTCATGAGGACCCAATAGAATATTAATACAGTTATTCGCTTCTATGGCCGTTTTAGAAATAAGGCCGATACCATTTTCAGATAAATTGACAATGGTGGATACCAGCTCTTGCCCCTTATTAATTAATAAGGAGGAGAGGTGTGCATCATGTCGTGGTTCAAAGCGACGAGGTTCAGTTGTGTAATTATCCATGCTTTAAATAACCTTTAATTTTTAGGGGTATACTACTACGTAATCTTTCCTGTATCTAGTGATAAATTTATTTTATGAACTACTCTAAATAATGGGTAGCTTTAATAATGAAATTAAAGCATTAAAATTAGCAATTATTTAGTGATTGACTGGAAGAACTGAGTAAATTCAAATGGCTTATTTAAGATAGGGCCACTCATGTAATACTCATCATTGATCTGGTGACAGCACTTAATATCAATCAGTCATTTCACTTCAATCTCAGCTTGGTGTATTTATTTAAATGTTAATGTCATTAATTGATACAGATGGTAAGTGAGCAGGTAAAGGGATCTCCTTGCGCAAGCTCCAAAGCAGAGCAGCCCTTAAAAGGTGATAATGGGAGACTGGGTTCTTTTACTTATTTTAAGTTTTAGTAGTTTAAATCGAATGTTTCGGAAAGTACAACTGTTTAATCCCTATTTTTAGAGTGTTTACTGGCGCAACTATACTGTTTTATATTACTGTTATTTATAGGGTTTAAGGCTTGATAGGCAAGTAAATTAAGTAAAGTATGGTTTAATGTCTGCTTATTTGCACAGCTAAACTTACAGAAAATTAAAGGACTGTTTATGAGTATACGTCTGTATCAGGGAGTTAGTCCGCAACTAGCTGACTCTGCGTGGGTTGATGAAAGTGCCGTAGTCATCGGTAAGTGTGTATTAGGTGAAGATGTAGGCATCTGGCCAAACGCGACGCTACGTGGTGATGTCAATGATATTGTAATTGGTGCTCGCTCCAATATTCAGGATGGTGCTATTGTTCACACGACACATGAGAGTGACATCTTTAAAGGATCAAAATGTATTGTTGGTCAGGATGTAACCGTTGGGCATAATGCGGTACTACATGGCTGTCTGATTGAAGATGAGTGTCTGATTGGTATGGGTGCAGTGGTTTTAGATAATGCTGTGGTGCAAAAGCATGTACTCGTTGGGGCAAACAGTTTGGTGCCATCTGGGAAGGTTCTGGAGAGTGGATATCTCTATGTGGGGTCACCCGTAAAACAAGCACGTCCTTTAACGGAAAAAGAGATCGCTTTCTTTAAATACTCTGCTGGGCACTATGTGCGATTAAAAAATGAGTATCAAGCGGAAGATGAGAAGGCAAAATGTTAATTTAAAAATCATGTAGTGAGGCACTCCCTCCTTAATGAAGAGGGGGTGGCTTGCTAGAATCAATTACTGATTTTCTGTCATTAAATCACGAACTTGTTTAATCACCGGTGCTGTTTCAGGCCTAATCCCTCGCCAACTGTAAAAGGCTTCGGCTGCTTGGCCGACCAACATACCTAAACCATCCATTGCTTGGCAGTTAGCTTGCACTTGCTTGGCCCAATCCATAAATACGGTTGGTTGAGCGCCATACATCATGTCATAAACCAAACTGTTTTCACCAACTACATGATTTGCGATAGGGGGCACCTTACCCTCTAAGCTGGCTGAAGTACCGTTAATGATAATATCAAATGGGCCTTCTGGAATATCTTCCCAACCACTCGCGGTGATTGGAATCCCTGTATCAAAACGCTTACCTAATACTTGCGCCCGTTTAGCGGTACGGTTGGCAATATGTAGCGATGCAGGTTGCTTTGCCAGTAGTGGTTCTAAAATACCCTGTACTGCACCGCCAGCGCCTAATATCAAAACGCGTTGGTCTCTAAAAGGACGTAAGCCATTGATCTCTATATCATTGACTAAACCGATACCATCGGTATTGTCGCCATCTATTTTGCCACTTTCATTAAAGGTAAAAGTATTCACAGCATGAGCTGTTTGTGCACGATTTGATAGGTTATTAGCATACTCAAAAGCATCAAGTTTAAAGGGCACGGTAATATTGATCCCCTTGTAGCCTCGGTTTTTTAAGTCTGCCATTGCCCAATCAAACGTGGTGTCATCAATATCAATGCGAATCGCTTCATAGACCAAGTCTTGATTTGTCTGCTCAGCAAACAGGCGGTGAATAAGTGGAGATTTAGAGTGGGCGATAGGGTCACCCACTACGGCGTAAAGATCAGTCATGGAATAGGGGTCTCTTTATAGAGTAAGCACTATAACCAGTATTGGCTATAAGTGGCTGAATCAGCACCTTTAATCTGAATAATTTAAGGTACTGATATTTTGAGCAGGGGGGGGTTACTGTTCTTTTAGCCAGGTAGCAGCTAGCTTAGCATAGTAGGTTAGAATGCCATCGGCTCCTGCACGTTTACAGCTTAATAGAGTCTCTAGTACCACGGCTTGCTCATCAATCCAGCCATTTTGTGCTGCGGCTTTTAACATCGCGTATTCGCCACTGACATGATAAACATAGGTCGGTGCTTTAAACTCATTCTTAATATCTCTAACGATATCTAAATAAGGGATACCTGGTTTAACCATTACCATATCTGCCCCTTCATTCAGATCAAGTCTCACTTCATGAATCGCTTCATTACGGTTAGCTGGATCCATTTGATAGGTGTACTTATTGCCAGATCCTAAGTTGCCTGCAGAGCCGACCGCATCGCGGAAAGGGCCATAGAAGGCCGAGGCATATTTTGCTGCGTAGGCGATAATACGTGTATTCACAAAACCGTTATCTTCGAGCATTTCACGTATTTCAATAATACGACCATCCATCATATCGGATGGCCCGAGTACGTCAGCACCCGCTTCGGCATGAGACAGTGCTTGCTGCATTAACGCATCAATAGTGTCATCATTAAGTACATAACCTGTCTCATCAATAATGCCATCTTGTCCGTGTGTGGTAAATGGGTCTAATGCAACATCTGTCATTACGCCTAGTTCAGGGCAAGCTTCTTTAACCGCTCGCACCGCTCTTTGTGCCAGTCCATCAGGATTATAGGCTTCGCATGCATCCAAAGATTTTACTTCATCAGGTGTCACAGGGAATAGAGCGATCATTGGAATCCCTAAATCAAAGATCTCTTTAGCTTCTGCAACTAATAGATCAATACTCAATCGCTCAACCCCCGGCATAGAGCTAATTGACTCACGCTTATTGTGCCCCTCTATGACAAACATAGGTAGAATTAGGTCATTGGGTGTTAGGATGTTCTCACGCATTAGGCGACGAGAAAAATCATCTTTACGCATGCGGCGCATACGAGTAATAGGGTATTGGCGATCAAGCATTAAGGTAACCTTTTATATTGAGTAGCTGTAGTGCAAATTAACTGAATATGAGACTTTGTATCAAATGATACCCGTCAGACAGAAAAAAATAAAGGAACCATGAAGGATGGATGATGTAATGGAGTATGTTTTTTTTGATAAAGGCTTAGCTGAGCGTTTTCAAGCAGCTTGTATCGCTTTAGGTGTACAAGCAACATTAATCGCCGATGAAACCCCGTTAGGTGAAGCCATTTTTTCAGTGGATTTGTCAGATGCCTTGGCAGAGAGTGTCACTGAGCAGGTAGAAGAACTTTATGAAGGTTTACTTTTTGGTGAGCAAGCTGCATTGATTGAGGGTAATAATGGGATGGGTGCTGTTGCAGATTCTTGTGGTATTCAAATCCAACTTTCAGCAGGGGGGTATACCAATATTGCCATAGAACCTGTTATTATGACTAAGTTGTTATCCGTATTGAGTACTATAGAGTTACAGTTATTTTTAGAGCAAGTTGCGGATGATATCGAAAACCCAAAAATGGAACCAATATGTTCTCGAGTCAAAATAGACACAGTATAGTGTGTTTTTATGGAAAAAAAATGAGACGAATAGAAAACATTGTCGTCATCCATAAAAAAATTATATAAGCAAATGCTAATTTTTCTTGGGTTTGCTATTGCAGTGGCTAGAGGTAAAAGCTTATGATTAAAAATAGTAAATAACTGTGCGACCAAGATTGTGTCAAACAGTCGAGGTTGAAAAGCCAAATATTAAACTCTTGAATTTGGGGTCTAGCTGTAAATAGTAAGATCATCAAGGAGCAGTAAATGACAGATAAAATCGTAGAAAAGGTTGCGATGCAGACGGAAGAGAGTCGTAATCAAGGTCGACGCGCCTTCTTAAAAGGTAGTGCGGCTGTAGCGGGTGGTGTGATGTTCACTCAAGCTGCAAACGCGGCAGGGGGCGCTGGTTTTGATGCAAAGAAAGCAGTGGCTCCTTATGCTGGTAAAGCAGAACTAACAGATGTATTGCAAGATGGAGCAGCACGTAAAAGCTTAGGTTTTGGTGTTCGTAAGTATCCATATGGAATGCCATCTCCTTTTGAAAAAGAGGTTCAGCGTAGAACATTAGAGTGGTTAACACCTGATTCGATGGCTTCTATTACCATGTCACCAATCCATCAGTTACACGGAATCATCACGCCAAACGGTCTTCACTTTGAGCGTTTCCATGGTGGTGTACCAACCATTAATCCTGATGATCACCGTTTGGTTATTCACGGTTTAGTTGAACGTCCGCTTATTTTCACAATGGATGACCTTAAACGTTTCCCGTCAGTATCACGAATTCACTTTGTAGAGTGTCCTGCAAATGGTGCATTAGAGTGGAAAGGGGTTCAGTTGAACTCAGTTCAGTGGACGCACGGAATGATGTCTTGTGTGGAGTACACAGGGGTTCGTTTATCAGATCTTCTAAAAGAAGCGGGTATCAAGCCTGAAGGTAAGTGGATTATTCCTGAAGGTGCCGATGCATCTGGTATGTCTCGTTCAATCCCTGTTGAGTTGGCGATGGATGACTGTTTTGTGGCTTATGCTCAGAATGGTGAAGCATTACGTCGTGAGCAAGGTTACCCAATTCGTTTAGTCGTCCCTGGTTGTGAAGCTAATATGTGGGTTAAATACCTACGTCGTATTATGGTTCATGATGTGCCACTACAGCACCGTGAAGAAACATCTAAGTATACCGAGCTAATGCCTGATGGAACTGCACAGCGTTTCTCATGGTATATGGAGCCAAACTCAGTCATTACTTACCCATCACCGGACTTTAAAATGCAAGGGCCAGGTAAATACTATATTCGTGGTCTAGCATGGTCTGGTCGCGGTAAGGTTGCTCACGTTGATATCTCTATTGATGGTGGTCGTAACTGGAAAGAGGCGCATTTTACCTCAGTTGTACTCGATAAAGCTTGGACTCGATTCGAAATTGAGTGGGAGTGGGATGGCGAAGAAGCATTCTTAATGAGTCGTGTGACAGATGAGACGGGCTACGTTCAACCTCCAATGCCGCAAATGCGTGATTTGGAAGGAACTAACAACGTCTATCACCGTACTGCGATGGTTACATGGCGTGTTCACGCTTGGGAAGATGGCAAAAATGGAGGCTTAGTAGAAAATGTACAATACTAAGAGAACTTTAGTTGTAGCTTCTGTTGCAGCGTTATTCACGGGGTCTGTATTTGCAATGTCAGATATTTCTGATGTTAATTCATCTGCAGGCGAAAAAATTAATGGTAAGTATGCCGCTAACTATGAAGAAATTATCAAAAAGGCAGATGGTAAGTATTTAGATAGAGATGTTATCGAAGCCATTTTAGGTAAAGATGCTGCACATGGTCGTGATGGTTTGGTTGGTAAGTTAGATCCAGCAAACCCATACTCGTTTGAAGTGGATGATAGTATCGATGGGGGTAACCACGGTAACTCTCAATGTAAGGTGCCTAAAGCATTTACCGAAGTGCATGATAGTGCGGCGGTAAATTACTTTGATGATGCAACATTTACCGCTCGTGGTTTTGGTACGCCAATTGCAGAAGCGTCGCTGAAAAAATGGAATATTAGTGTGGATGGTGATGGTAAAGGTTTACCAGATCCTTCAGTAGGTATGACCATTGAAGAGGGTGGAAAGATCTATGTACAGTTCTGTGCGATGTGCCATGGTGAGTTTGGTGAAGGTGCTAAAGGGTATTTAGCCTTGGCGGTTGAGCAGGATCTTGTATCGTCTCATGTTCGTGATCCAGCACCAATGAAGTCTGTGGGTAACTACTGGCCATATGCCAGTACATTGTTTGATTATATTCGTCGTACAATGCCTTTCTGGACACCTAATGCGCCTTCTATCGGTGATGCGGGTTACATGGGGATGACGGGTTACATTCTTCAGTCAAACTATATTGTAATGGATGATGAAGGAACAGAGCTAGAAGATGATACTTTCTTCAACTCAGAAGTATTGATGAAGATGAATAAGTATATGCCTAACCAAGGTAGTTTCTTCTGTGATCACCGTCCAGTTATTCATAATGATCGTTGTATGACTAATTGTGATGATTCTCTGGTGGGTGGCGATGGCTTAGGTCAAGAGTCAACTTATCGTCAAGCACGTAAATTGCCTGATGGAACACCGCAGTACAATACGCCTCAGCGTATGCATGAAGACAAGCCGGGTGTTGGTCACTCAGGTATGTAATAACACAGAGATGTGACTATTATATTGTCTAGAAAAGCCTGCAAGTTTTGCAGGTTTTTTTTTGTTTAAAATTTATCTTTAACTGTGTCTTTAGTTTTTCTAATGCTTATATAAGATTAATAATTAAACGCTAATATATTTTTGTTGTAAAATGCGTTATACCCATTTGGCTATAACGCTAAATATTTAATCTTGGTGAGGCTATGTCTAAATCATTAATTGATCCATTTAATCGTAAAATTGAGTATGTCCGAGTATCGGTAACGGATAAGTGTAACTATCGTTGCGATTACTGTATGCCTGAGCAAGGCGTGCACCCAGAAGGACGACATACCCAGTACCTCTCTTATGATGAGCTTGCGCGCATTATCAAAGCGTTTGTAAACTTGGGTGTTGCTAAGGTACGTTTGACAGGGGGGGAGCCATTAGTACGTAAGAATCTTTCGTCTCTCGTTGAACAGATCAGCGAGTATGAAGGTCTAGAGGATATTGCGCTGTCTACCAATGCACATTATTTAGGTCGAGAAGCAGAAGCTTTGCAAAAATCTGGGATTAGTCGTGTCAATATTTCAATAGATTCTCTTAAGCCTAAACGATTTAATTTAATTACCCGTGGTGGTGATCTTGAAAAAGTCCTAGCTGGTGTTGATAAAGCATTAGAGGTCGGTCTGACACCTGTTAAATTCAATATGGTCGTTATGCGCGGAACCAATGATGATGAGATAGAAGCCATGGTCGATTATGGTTTAGAAAAAGGCGTAGAGGTTCGTTTTATAGAAACGATGCCGATTGGGCCAGCGGGTGTCAGTATGATGGATCAACACTACCCTGCAGATAAAATTTTAGCACGCATTAAAGCACATGTTGGTAAGGACCTGACTCCCTCAGCAGGTAAGAGTCATGATGGCCCTTCAAGAAATTTTATGATTGCGGGTACCAATACTCGTATCGGGGTTATCTCCGCAGTCTCTCAGCACTTTTGTGAGAGTTGTAATCGTGTGCGCTTAACTGCAAAAGGTGTATTGGCGCTTTGTTTGGGGCAAAAGGATTCAGTAGATTTAAGAACGCCACTACGTGATGGTATCTCTGATGAAGGACTAGAGCAACTGATTACGGATGCGATGCTAAAAAAACCTGAGCGCCACTTTTTTAATGAGAATGTGCACAATATTGAATTTAGACAGATGGTCGAGTTAGGTGGATAAGTCTGCCCTAAAAACGCTATGATTGATGAATCCCAATTAGATTGGGGTTAGATGAGAGGAAGATGAAATGGTTAATATCTTATATTTTGCAAGTTTCAGAGAGATGCTAGGTCAAGCAAATGAGCAGTTACCCGCAAAGCATACAACTGTATCAGAGTTGTTGGCGGAGCTAGCATCACGTGGTGATCATTGGAAAGTTGCGTTAGAAGATAATGTAAATTTACAAATTGCCGTTAATCAGGATATTGCTTCACGTGAAACGGCGATTAAGGCAGGTGATGAAGTTGCCTTTTTCCCACCTGTAACAGGTGGCTAAGTTTGATGGCAGATTTTCCCTTTATAAAAGTACAGCGCGAAGATTTTGATCTCACGACAGAAGTTGCTAAATTACGCGCAGGCCATAAAAATATAGGCGCTGTTGTTTCGTTTGTCGGTACAGTGAGAGACATTAATGAAGGGGATGAAGTCTCTGTTTTAGAGTTAGAGCACTACCCAGGGATGACCGAGAAGGCACTAGAGAAAATTCGTCTAGAAGCACATGATCGCTGGGCATTAGAATCAAGTATGATTATCCACCGTATTGGTAAGATGCTTCCCTCCGATCAAATCGTTTTGGTCGCAGTCTCAAGCCGACACAGAGAGAACGCTTTTCACGCGGCACATTTTATTATGGATTATCTAAAAACCAATGCCCCCTTTTGGAAGAAAGAGACCCTGCCAGATGGTGAAGTTCGCTGGGTCGACTCACGAGTAAGTGATAAAGAAGCAGAACAGCGTTGGACTAAATAAACCTAAATAAACCTAAGTAAGCTAAGTGAGTTAAATAAGGTTAAGTTAACACTCTAATATCCAATCCCTAGCAAACAGTCTAGGGATTTTTTTTGAATACAATCTGAGCACTGGCTATGAAAACATTTGATGAAGCACTGGCTTACCTACTTTCACAGGTAACCCCAACCACTAAAACAGAAGTCATTAAAATTCACCAAGCGCTGGGTCGCGTTTTAGCGGTCGATATTACCTCAGCTTTAAATGTACCGCCGCACAACAATAGTATGATGGATGGCTATGCTGTGCGTGGTGAAGAGATTGTAGAGGGTAACTCTTTTAAGATAAGCCAGCGCATCGCAGCAGGGTCTGTTGGACAGTCTTTAGAACAAGGAACCGTGGCCAGAATTTTTACAGGAGCCCCTATGCCAGAAGGTGCAGACGCCGTCATTATGCAAGAGGAAGCTGAAGAGTCTGATGGTTCGGTTCAGTTTATGGTGGCATCTGTTAGACAGAAACAGAACGTAAGACATATTGGTGAAGATATCGCCATTAATGATGTGATCTTAGCCAAAGGCCATAAGTTACGTGCGCAAGATCTGGGTCTAATTACTTCCATTGGTATTGGCGAAGTGACCGTCTATCAGTCATTAAGCATTGCCACTTTCACAACGGGTGATGAGCTGTTGGAGCCAGGTGAAGCCGCCGAACCAGGTAAAATCTACAATGCCAATCGCTATATTCTGGCGGGTCTAGTGCCACAACTAGGTTTTGAGCTAATCGATTTAGGCCGTGTGCCAGATAATTTAGAGTCCACTATTGATGCCTTGAAACAAGCCGCTAATGTTGCTGATATTGTCATTACAACAGGGGGGGTCTCTGTCGGTGATGAGGATCATATTAAACCCGCGGTAGAGAGTATCGGTCATCTAAATATGTGGAAAGTAAAAATGAAACCAGGTAAACCACTGGCGTATGGCGAGGTAGATGGTAAACCGTTTATTGGTCTGCCTGGTAATCCTGTCTCAGCTTTTGCCACTTTTAACCTATTTGCACGGCCTTTCCTTCTGGGTATGCAGGGGCAGCAAGATGTGATGGTTGAACCAATCTGGTTGAAGGCTAGCTTTGACTGGACTAAATCAGGATTTAGACGTGATTTTGTTCGCGCAAGATTGGAAAACAAGGGTCAAGATACCGTCGTGGCTTTGTACCCAAACCAAGGTTCAGGGGTTTTGACCTCCACTGTTTGGGCGGATGGTTTAGCAGTGATTCCAGAAGATAGCACAGTCGCTAAGGGTGACTTAGTTGCCTACTTCCCCTTTAACGATATGCAATAATTTAGCAGTAATAGAGACTGAGAGATTTCAATGACAATAGAAAACCCATTAACCCATTTAGATTCTAAAGGCCAAGCTCGTATGGTCGATGTAAGCGAGAAGGCACACACTGAGCGTGAAGCGCGCGCCATGGCAGTTATTCGTATGCTGCCAGAAACTCTTAAACTAATTGTTGAAGGCAAGCACAAAAAGGGTGATGTGATGGCAACGGCACGTATTGCAGGCATTATGGCCGCTAAACGTACGCCTGATATTATCCCAATGTGCCATCCACTGATGTTGACGTCAGTCAAAGTTGAGTTAACCCCAAACATAGAAAACAGCAGTGTTGAGATTATTACCATCTGTAAACTGGTTGGCCAGACAGGTGTTGAGATGGAAGCCTTAATGGCAGCCTCTGCCGCGGCACTGACGCTATACGATATGTGTAAAGCGGTTGATAAAGGCATGGTCATCGATCAAGTACAGCTGCTTGAGAAAAGAGGTGGAAAAAGTGGCCACTGGATAAGGAATGACTAAGCAGGTCATGAACGTGTATCTTGTGTCCAGAAGTCCCAATTTCTGCGTTACAAATCTTCGCAATAGTACACTATTACGTGCGATTAGTGCCTTGAGCTTGAAACGTCTGAATCACAATCTACTACGCCCAGACTTGCTTAGGCATCCCGCAGAAACGAGGTATAGAGCAGTTTAATGCTTTATCTTTCCTATGAAACCGTTCTAATATGACCGAAACAAACACCACATCTAACTTAACCCCCCCTACTCAAAATCAAACCAACTCTTGGTTTGTCTATCTACTGCGTTGTGCTGATAATACTCTGTATTGCGGCATAACAACTAACCTTAATAAACGTCTAAGACAACACAATGGTGAATTAGCCGGTGGTGCAAAATACACCAAAGTTCGCCAGCCGTGTGAACTTGTCTATTCTGAAAAATCTGATAACCGAAGTGAAGCGTGTAAGAGAGAAGCTGCCATTAAGAAGCTGACTAAGACTGATAAAGAGGCTTTAGTTACACAAGCTTAGTGTTTTAACATTATCTAGATTGTCTAAGCACATTGTCATTTGTTTTGTAAAAGCAGTTTCAGGTTTTGAGCAGGGGGGGTAGGAGGTGTTTCAATAGGCAAAAAAAAGCCCCCTAATACCAAACGGTGATTAGGAGGCTGCTTTTAAGCTAATGGTTTATTAGCTAGGTGAGTTACCGCGACGTGGAGAAGGTGTGCGACGTGGCTTACCTTTATCCTTATCACCAGTAGTCTTGTTGCGAGACAGACGCTTACGTGGTTCGCCAGCAGCAGCTGCACCACCAGTTCCGCCTTTCACTTCACTGATCTTAAGCTGCTGACCACATACCCACGCTTTACGTAAGTCATCTCTAGCTTCTTTTGGCATATCAGAAGGTAGATCAACGGTGCTGAAAGAGCTATCGATGTTTAATTGACGGATAAACTCGCTGTCTAAGTTCGCTTCGTTAGCAATACAACCAACGATGTTTCCTGGACGAACACCGTGATCATTTCCAACTTCAATACGGAAACGAGTCATGCCTTCATCTGGTGTTGCAGAACGGTCACGACGAGGCTTTCTTTCGCGACCACCATCACGGCCACCACGTTCACCACCTCGGCCACGATCATTACCACGACCGCGTTCGTTACGACCACCACGATCGTTATCATCACGGCTACGGCTAGATACTTCACGCACTGGCTTATCAGACATAAAGAATGGAATATCACCCTGTAGTAAACGTGCAAGTCCAGCTGCAATCTCAACTGCAGGCATGTTTTGCTCAGTTTCTAGCTGCTCAATCATCTCTTGATAGAATGCAGTATCATCTTGCTGAGTTGCTTCAACAATACGTGCCTTGAAACGATCTACACGGCTATCATTGATGTCCTGAGTTGAAGGCAGGTGCATCTCAGGAATCTTGCTCTTAGTTGTTCTTTCGATAGAGCTTAATAGACGACGCTCACGAGGTGTTACGAAAAGAATCGCTGTACCTGAACGACCTGCACGACCTGTACGACCAATACGGTGCACATAAGATTCGTTATCCTGTGGAATGTCGTAGTTAAATACGTGACTGATACGAGGTACATCAAGACCACGTGCAACAACATCTGTTGCTACAAGAATATCTAGCTTACCTTTCTTAAGGTTATCAACAATACGCTCACGTTGGTTCTGTGCGATATCACCGTTAAGTGCAGCTGAAGAGTAACCACGTGCTTCTAGCTTCTCGGCTAAATCAACAGTTGCTGTTTTAGTACGTACGAAGATGATTGAACCATCGATCTTCTCTTCGGCTTCAAGGATGCGCGTTAGTGCATCTAGCTTATGACCACCACTAACCATCAGATATTTCTGATCAATCGTTGTTGCAGTCGAGGTCTTAGTCTTGATGATAACTTCAACTGGGTTATTTAAGTAACGTGATGCAATACGGTGAACTTCTTTCGGCATAGTTGCTGAGAAAAGGGCAATTTGACGTGTCTTAGGTGTTTGCTCAAGAATCCACTCAACATCGTCGATGAAACCCATACGTAGCATCTCATCTGCTTCATCTAAAACCAGTGTCTTTAGACCGTCTAGTTTTAGAGTTCCTTTACGGATGTGATCCATTACACGACCAGGAGTTCCTACTACAACGTGAACACCACGCTTTAATGCACGGATCTGAGTTCCGTAGTCTGCTCCACCGTATACAGGTAAAACATGGAAACCTTTCATGTGGTGTGCAAAGCCTTGAAATGCTTCTGCAACCTGAATCGCTAATTCACGCGTTGGGGTAAGCACTAAAACTTGAGGGTCTTTCTGTTTAAAATCGGCGTTAGTTAGTACAGGCAGTGCAAAAGCGGCAGTTTTACCCGTACCTGTTTGTGCCATACCTAGGATATCGTTTCCTTCAATAAGGGCAGGAATCGCTTGGGCTTGGATAGGAGACGGTGTCTCATAACCAATATCGGTTATGGCTTTTAATACGTCTTCTGAAAGATTGAGGTCTTTGAATGTTACTTCAACAGTCATTGGGGGTCCTTTCTCAAATGAGAATAGCGTGCCCATGAATAAACAGTGTCTTTACAACGTCTGTAAAAACTAGATAGAAAATCGAAACAAAACCAAATAACAAAATGATTTTTTGTTCTAAATAGAGTCACAACGAAAGAGTGGATTCGTTATTCTGGGGCAATATTGTGTTCTATATAGAGCACCTTTGCATCAGAATAATCAGATGGCGTTATCTATTTACAATAATGATAGATAAGCGTTTAGCAAATGGCTCTGCGAAGCATGATCTGTTTAAGGGATATTAGCCTTAATTAATATGCAGATCACTGCGAGATGCGGATTATACTAAAAAGTTAATGATTACGCAAGCTTACATTCGTTTTTTATATGAATTATAAGTTGCTGGGGGAAAGAGAGAAGGTGTTTATGATTATATGGAACAACTTTTGGGTGCTAAAAATTTAGCTTCAAATTGACTGGCTGGTGTAGGTTTACTATAGAGATAGCCTTGAATTAATATATTAGCGGGGTTTTGGTGTAAGAAACGGGCTTGAACCTCTGTTTCAACACCTTCAGCAATGATCAGCAGATTTTTATTTTCTGCCAGCTTGATAATAGAATCAACGATCGCTACATCATCTTTGTTCTCAGGGATGTGCTGGATAAAGCTCTGGTCAATTTTAAGTTCATGTATCGGTAGTTTTTGTAGATAACTCAGTGAAGAATAGCCTGTGCCGAAGTCATCAATAGAGATATGAAACCCAAGACTGACTAAGTGCTGAATTTTTTGCAGCGCTAAGGAGGTGTTTCTAATTAACACGCCCTCGGTTAGCTCTAGCGTGATGTAGTTAGGATTCACCTGGGTGAATTTCACTAAGCCAATCACTAACTCAACAAAGCTCTGTTCGTGGAACTGCACAGGGCTGATATTGATAGAGACTCGAATATGTTCATACTGTTCATTCCAGGATTTAGCCTGAACAAAGGCTTTATGCATGACCCATAGACCAATCTTAATGATCTGACGCCCCTCTTCTGCGACAGGAATAAAATCTGCAGGCGGCACAAAGCCAAGGGAAGGGTGGAACCAGCGTAGTAGTGTTTCAGCAGCAATGGCTTTACCAGAATGATCAACCTGCGCTTGAAAGTAGAGTTTAAACTCATCATCCAAATCAGAGTGGTTTAGCGCCTGTAGCATCTCTAAACGTTGCGAGGCTATTTCACATAGTTTGTCTTCAAACTGAAAAACCTGATTTCCACCTAAATTTTTGGCTTCATGCAGCGCCATATTGGCATAGCGAATAAGTTCGTCAGAATGCCCCTTTTTAGGTGGTTCGTTAAATAGATAGACACCGACACTGACCGTACAGTGCAGGGAGCGATTTGCAATAGTATAACGATCATCCAAAGAGTCTTGTACTTTGTATGCCATGCCAAGGATTTGAATCAGTGCTTCGGTTGGATCTTGATTGATGTTTTTGACTAAAATTGCAAATTCGTCCCCATCTAAACGAGAGACGAGATTATTCTGTCCGGCGATCTCTGTTAACTTTTGAGAGACCAGAATTAATAGCTGATCACCTATGGCGTGCCCTAACGTGTCGTTAATCATCTTAAAGCTATCTAGATCTAATAAAATCAGACCTGAATAGCTTTTAGAATCACTATATAAGCTAATAACATCTTCAACTTGGTTGTGTAGTAGAGTGCGGTTTGGTAAGCCTGTTAAATTATCATAATAGGCTAATCGAGTAATCTCATTACGTGCATCATGTATATCTGTAATATCCTGCAAGACACCCACAAAGTGCTCTACATTTCGGTTGTGGTCAGTCAACATGGATAGACTTAATACTGCATGATACTGCGTTTCTGTGGCCGAAGAGATCTGTACTTCACCACTCCAGCTACCATTTTCTAATAGTGACTCCATGACTAAACCAAAAGGCACTCTAAAAATAACCTGCTGTTTAAGCCAATCAATATAGGTTATCTTTTTAAGCATCTCTGGATCTAATCCAGTATAAGCAGCGAAGGCATAGTTTGGCTGGGTTATCAAGCCTTGAGCATCGGTAATGAACTGCCCAGCATCACTGGTTTCCATTAAACGGATTTGTGCTTCAGCTTGAATCTTTAAGGTTTGATCGACGATAAAAATCAGTAAACTCTCTATTTCTCGTTCGTCAGAAATAATGGGATAAGCTTTGATCGCAACAGGGATTAACTGAGGTTTTTCTAGCTTAGAGTCATGACTTCTCAACCATAATGTTGCGGTAAAGTGCTCTACTGAATGATCGTGATTGGTGAGTTGTTGTCTAGTCCACAGCTGTAGATCAAAGCGTGTTTGATTACGTTTTTGGCTGTAAATTTCAAACTTTGAGAGTAGTTCTGGTGATAAAGTAGCATCTTTAAGATAGCTCAGGGACTTTTGATTAACTAGTGTTGGTTCAAGTAACAGGTTTAATAAAATCAGTCCATCATCAAAACTATCTGCAATCTGTTGTTGCTGTGCATTGGAGCGGTTTGAGAGTCTCTCAATAAGCTGCACTATTTCAGAATTGTTATCAGGATTTTCCATAGGGTAAATAGGGCATTTTTGATGATGAATAATCTGTATATTACATAAAAAGATAGGGATGGAATAGGGGGGGATTACGTATTTTTAAAGGGAAGTGACCATTTAAACTGTTTTTTTAGTTTTTTAGATAATCAAAATCCTAAAAAAACGCTACAACCCCCAAATTTAAGGGGATATTAGTGTGTAATAATAGAGTTATAATCCTAACGTTTATAACCCTATTTTTATCAAAACCTTGTTAAAAGCAGGGTTATTTAGAGGGGTTGTACAAAAAAATATTAAGGTGACTTAGTAAACCACACTTGGTAACCAAGTCACAATCTCAGGCCAGATGGCAATTAACACTAAAACACTCAATTGAATGAGAATAAAAGGGATGGTTCCTTTGTATAGATCTGTGGTTTTAAGCTCTGGTGGTGCAACGCCTTTCAGATAGAAAAGTGCAAATCCAAAAGGGGGAGTTAAGAAAGCTGTTTGTAAGTTGATAGCGATCATAATACCCAGCCAAATAGGATCAACGCCCATCATTAATAGAATGGGCGCAACGACAGGCACAACCACGTAAGTGATCTCAATAAAGTCTAAAAAGAAACCTAAGATAAACATCAGCGCCATCACGATCAACATAGCAGTGAAAACCCCACCGGGTAGATCAGTCAGCAATTCTGTAATCAACTCATCCCCACCTAAGCCTTTAAAGACCAGTGAGAAGAAAGCCGCACCAATAAAAATCATAAAGATCATGCTGGTCACTTGTAAGGTATCACGCATAACGGCATTAAGAGTGCTCAAGTTCAGTTGGCGACTAGCCAAGGCTAACACTAGTGCCCCTAAAGCCCCTAAAGAGGCCGCTTCAGTTGGAGTAGCAACCCCGCCTAAAATAGAGCCTAATACTAATAAAATCAGTGCCAAAGGTGGTAGTAGACTTTTTAGCACTCGGCCTGCTAGTCCTGGTTTAACAGGTTCACCAATATGGTTGGGAATAAGATCTGGGCGTGTCACTGCTTTATAGAAAATATAGAGCATATACATCACAACCAAAATCATTCCTGGAAATAGCGCCCCAATAAATAGATCGCCAACCGATAGAGACTCTGGTGAGAATATGCCCTGATTAAGTTGTGCCTGTTGGTAGGAGGATGACAGTACATCGCCTAGTAAAATTAGTACGATAGACGGTGGGATAATTTGCCCTAAAGTCCCTGATGCACAGATAGTTCCGCTGGCGATCTTAGGGCAGTAACCCTGTTTCAACATGGTTGGCAAAGCGAGTAAGCCCATGGTCACGACGGTTGCGCCAACAATTCCCGTGCTGGCAGCTAACAGCATACCGACCAAAATTACCGCAATCCCTAAGCCGCCTTTAATGCCACGCATGACTTCATCCATAGTATTAAGGAGACCCTCCGCCATTTTGGATTTCTCAAGCATCACGCCCATAAAGATAAATAGGGGTACGGCGATGAGTATTTGATTACTCATAATGCCAAAGATACGGCTGGGAATACTCTGTAAAAAAGCCATATCGAAAGCACCAAAAGCATTGGCAATCAGGGCAAAAAGTAGGGAGGTGCCCGCTAGTGTAAAAGCGACAGGAAAACCTGTTAAGAGTGCAATGAAAATAACGGCAAACAGAAGGAGTGATAACCATTCCATTATAGCTTCCCCTCTGTTTCATTGTTCTCTGGAGAGCTTGGGTTAGAAAAAGGACCAGCAGGGGGGGCATAGAGTGTGAGCCACGCCTGAGCTGCAATGGAGAGTGCTTGTGAAATTAGCATTATGGACATAATTAGGATCAGGCTTTTAAGCAGGTACAGATAAGCGAGCCCGCCTGCTTCCGCAGACGTCTCCCCAATTCGCCAGCTAACAGCAACATAATCCCAGCCAGACCAGAGTATAAATGCCATAGCGGGTAGGGTTAATACAAATGTACCGATTAGATCAATTTTGGCTTTTGTGCGCTCAGAAAATTGACCATAGAAAATATCTACTCGTACATGTTTATCTTGTTGGTAGGTGTAGGCGATACCGAGCATAAATAGAATGGCATGGTTATACATCATGCTCTCTTGCAGGGCGATAGAGCCTGTCGCAAAACCATAACGAAGTACCACAACCAGTGCCGTGATGAGCACCAAAGAGAGGCTGCTCCATGCGATTAAGTGACCAAGCTTATTCTGGAAGTGGTTTTGGCGGCGAACAAAAGTGGCAAGCGGCTTTGAGAGTGTTGTTGATAACTGCATGTTTTTAAATCTATTTTAGTTAAAAATGATTGTAAGAATAATGGGCGTTATTCTAACGACTTTTAAGTAAACTGGCGCAGTTTTATCGCAGAAAGTTGATTTACCCCCCTCCCCCCTGCTCAAAATAATTTAGACAAATCAGATGCTAAATAGACTTGAGATGCTCACACTAAGCATCAGGATCGGCATTGTAAATCATGTCATATATGACTCTGCTGTCTATATTAATAATGCCATAGTCATCGCCAATTTGAATGCGCGTATAGCCCTGTGGTAGTTGGCTCAACTTTCGCTCCAAATGTGGTGGCAGCGGTAGACGAGGATAGAACTGAGGCAGTCGATCATTGCGTTTATAGTGATACTCACCTTTATAGCGTTTACTAAAGGGTTTTGCTGGTAAGCGAGAGCGATGCTGTATTGTATAACGCCTGATCTTGCTGTGATCAGACTGGGTAAATTTGATGACTTCACTCGGGTGGGGTGCCTTTACAACAGGCTTGATTTGAACAGGATCACTACAGCCACTCAATAAGACAAGTGTGCCAATCAGTAAGGCAGCAAGCAGGCTTTTAAAAGAGAAGTGATTTGATTTAGCGTACAACATGGTTAGGCTTCTTTAGGTGTAATAGCCGTATTCTATCGATAATTTGTACTCGATATCAACAAATTGCCTATTAATCCACTGTTATTGCCATGCTAAATTTAGTGGTTGTTAACTCGACACCATCAATATTCTGTAGAATAGACAGCCTATTTACTACCTGCTTCTTTGAGAATCAAGAGACCCTGTTTGACCAATCCAATTATCGTAAAAGTTGCTGTTCCAGGCCCATTTCTATTTCCATTAGATTATCTGTTTAAAGTGACAGAGGATCTATTGTCTTCGCAGACCGAAGCTGCGGTTATGCCTGTTGTGGCGGGCCGAGTTTGGGTGCCGTTTAGAAATAAGAAGATCTTAGGTTTGGTTATGGCGATTTCTGATCAGGCAGATTATGACATCACTAAAATTAAGCCGATTGATGAGGTAATTGATGTAGAACCAATCTTTAATGTAAGTCATCTAAAGTTATTGAACTGGGCGAGCCAATATTATCATGAGCCGATTGGCGACGTGGTTGCCGCAGCACTGCCAAAGCGGTTAAGACTCGGTGAAGCGCCAGCGATTCAGGGCTTCTCTTATTGGGCACTGACTGATTTAGGTAAAACCATCAAAGTCACTGATCTAGCCAAAAATGCCAAACGGCAACATGCTATTTTAGAGACCTTTCTTAAAGCCAATCAAGCAGATAAAAAATTACTTAGTAGCTCAGATCTTTCACAAGAATCAGATAACTGGCGACCTGTTCTGAAAAAATTTATAGAAGCAGGTTGGGTTGAACAGAGTAGTGGCCCTTGTCTACGTGAATCGGTATATGATAAGCAGCCAAATCACCCTTTGAATGATGCACAACAATTAGCTGTCGATACCGTCGTTAGCAATCTAACCTTAGAGAACCCGTTTGGCACCTTTCTACTGCAAGGGATTACCGGTAGTGGTAAGACCGAAGTCTATCTAGGCATGATCGAAGCAGTGATTGCACAAGGCAAGCAAGCACTGGTTTTAGTACCAGAGATTGGCCTAACACCACAAATGGTGTCACGTTTTGAGGCGCAACTGCAAACCCGTGTAGCAACCGTACACTCGGGGCTCAATGATTCAGAGCGTCATTGCGCTTGGCACTTGGTCAGAACAGGTCAAGTCAAAGTGCTTTTGGGGACACGATCAGCCGTGTTTACCCCCTTTAAAGATCTGGGTATCTGCATTATTGACGAGGAGCATGACCTCTCCTATAAGCAGCAAGAGGGTTTTAGATATTCCGCCAGAGATCTATTAATTCGCCGTGCTTTTCAAGAAAGAGTGCCTATTGTGATGGGCTCAGCAACGCCCTCTTTTGAAAGTCTACACAACGTTAGTCTAGGTCGTTACCAACAGCTACAACTCAAGCAGAGAGCAGGCAGTGCCAAGCTTCCCAGTTTAAAATTGTTAGATGTACGCGGTGAGAAAATTCAAGAGGGTGTTTCAAGACCTCTGAAAACAGCGATGACTCTACATTTAGAGCAGGGGGGGCAGGTGCTTCTGTTTTTAAACCGTCGTGGTTATGCTCCGGTTTTAATGTGTCACGATTGCGGTTGGCAAGCCAGCTGTCCAAGTTGTGATGCTAATATGACGTTGCACAATGGCAAGCACTCTGACTATCTACAGTGCCATCACTGCGGAGAGCAAGAGGCCGCACCGGAGATCTGTCCAAGCTGCGAAAGTGAAGAGTTTGTTAAAGTTGGCCAAGGTACAGAGCGCTTGGAAGAGACCATTAAAGAGTGGTTTCCAGATAACTCTATTTTAAGGATCGACCGTGATACCACTCGCTTAAAAGGCAAGATGGCGGAGTTAACGGGTATTGCTTCCAGAGGTGAGGCAGATATTCTCATCGGCACGCAAATGCTCGCCAAAGGCCATCATTTTCCAAATGTCACGCTGGTGGGTATTTTGGATATTGACCAAGGTCTGTTTAGTGCAGACTATCGTGCCCCAGAGCGTATGGCACAGTTGATTCTACAAGTGGCTGGCCGAGCGGGTCGTGCAGAGAAAGAGGGCGAGGTTTTGATACAAACCCATCACCCAGATCACCCTCTATTAACCACGTTGATTGTCAAAGGTTATGACAATTTTGCCCAGAAAGCCTTAGATGAACGTACTCAAGCGCAGTTACCCCCCGCGCGTTATCAGATTCTGATTCGAGCAGAGGCCAGTTACCCGCAGGATGTGATGAATTTCTTGCAGTCGCTTAAGGCGGGTCTTGAGTTGAATCATAAGGTGATGCAAGATTCGGTAGGTTCGAAGCAGAACAGTACAGAAGTGGAGTTTTGGGGGCCAGTTGCAGCACCGATGTTACGACGCCAAGGGCGTTATCGTTTTCAGTTGTTACTACAATCTAACAAGCGTTCGCAGTTGCATCAGCTATTGAGTGAGATGGAACCTCATATCTATAAGAGTCCATTAGCACGCAAGGTGCGGTGGAGTATTGATGTGGATCCTCAGGAGATGATGTAGATTATGAATCTCTGAAATCCATAGGATTCGTCTTATGACGAAACTCAATCACTTATAAAATCAATTTTCTGCTGAGGCTCTTCACAGTTTAATATATGAAATCCAATAGCATCTGTATTGAGTCTTTTATGATCAATCACAGGTTGTACTGTGAATATTACACCATCGATATCAGCTATTTTCTGCATTTTAGATCTGATTTTTTCATCCCATGTAACGGAAAAACTTTCATTATTAGATATTATGGAGCCTTTGTGAGATGAGAAGGCAATCATATCTAAACGTCCAATGATTTGAATGCTTGCGGAGAGGATCTCTTTTTGAGAACCCAGTATATTCTTGTTATCTTCATTTAATTGAAATTCACTGTCGTTAGAATTTAGATCTATGTATTCGATGGTTGTTCCATCAATTTTATGAATTAGCTTATCTGTTGCAGTTTTTGTTGCCTGTGCAGCCATGAGGATTTTTGGATCTGAAATTATTATTTCACTTCGGTCAATATTTGTTGATACATTATCTCGGCCAGCTATATTAAAGCTATCTGTAATATTGATGTTGATAGTGAATGGAAGAGCCTTTTCAATAAATTCAGAAGCTTTGGTTCTTAATGCAATGCTATCTCGGTATAGATTTACGAGTGTATTAGATAATACATAGCCACCATCAGCAGCTAAGGCTCCAATGATTTGTTTATTCTGTAATGCAAAGTCTAGAAGAAGTTCAATTGACCCTTCTTTTATTTGAACATCATAGTTAAGTTGCTTCTTTATGGCCGCAGGGGTTTTTTGATAACCTAATTGGACTGAAACCAAGCTATCAAGTATCGAACGATAGTTACTCAGTAATAGCTCAAGAGATCTGAGGTCATAGACACTATTCTGGAAAGCCTCTCCTTTTGCATATACTCGTAAATCATTTTGCATATATAGCTCTTTATTGATAGGCATTAGTACTGTAGTTTACAGATATATACGTAATGTAGCGTTGTTTTTATTGGCTTATGATACGCTCCCATACTGTGCGTGGGAATGCATACGAGTTTAATCTGTTTCTGATAGGAGTTGAGAGGCCTTTTTGATCTTCGTAACTTTTCTTTAATAGTAACTAATGGCCTCACGTGACTTTTTATCACTGCATAAAAAGTAACCAAAAAGGCAGCCCTTCTGACGTAAGCGATTTCCCTAAACTCGATTGCTAACATTTTTCAACTCGCTGCGCTCGGACAGTAAAAATGTTTTAACGCCCTCTTCGTTAAGTGAAAGTGCGCTTTCTTTCAGGAGGGACCATTGGCGCTTTGCCTTGATATAACATCAGTTGTTAGGCTTATCTCAGCCCGTTTTAAGAACCAACCAAGCAATACCCCTCCCTGTTCAAAAAAACAAACCTAAGAAAACAGCACTATTAATCACACGTTTTTGATACAAAAGCATCAACAAACACCCTCTACCCTTAAAGAGAGATCGTGCAATTCCCTTAATGAAATGAACGGTTCAAAATTTGCACTGTCTGAGCGGAGCGAGTTGGCAAATTTCAGTGAATGAGTTTAGGGAGTGCCGATTGAACGACCAGGGCTGCTTTTTTGGTTACTTTTTGCGCAGTGGCAAAAAGTCACGTGAGGCCATTAGATAAAAAAAAAGAAAAGTTACGAAGATAAAAAAGGCCTCTCAACCCATATCAGAAAGAGTTTCTAAGGTTTTGATCAACGCTCCAGCAGCATAAACCTAAATCAAAGTGTAACCCATGTACCTGAACTAATCTGTTTGGAGTGGCTACACTAAACCGACACAAAGAAATGAGATAATCTCAGAACTTTGAAAAGGAAAACAGTGATGTACGATCCAGAACTAAAACAGCGTGCTATTGAAATGGCAATATCAGGCCAAAAATCAGTTACCCAAGTTGCTCGTGATTTAGATATTAAAGCCAACACCCTCTATACTTGGGTCGATAAATTTAAACTAGCTAATCCGAACAAGCACCCTAAACAAGAATCCTCTAAGCCCGTTAGTCTTGAAGCTGAAAACCGACGTCTTCATCGAGAACTTACCCAAGCAAAGAAGGACGTCGAACTTCTAAAAAAAGCAGCGGTGTACTTTGCGGCTCACAGCAAGTGAAGTACACCTGGATTTACAACAACAGTTCTCAATATTGTATTTCAAGACTTTGTGAGTTTTCTGATATTAAGCGAAGCAGTTACTACAGCTGGCTTGAGGCTAAACAAGCTAATCTAGATGACAGCTTAATATTGATCGAAGATCATAAATTAAAAACTTTGATTCCTAAGGTATTTAAGGAATATAAAGGTCATGGCGGTACTCGTCGTATTAAAAAGTGGTTAATGAAGACTCATGATCTTAAAGTCAGTAGAAGGCGAATAGGCCGCTTGCTTCTCGAACTTGGACTCATCGTTAAGCCTATAACTAAGTTCAAGAACAAGAATGTGACTCATATTGATGATGCTCGCATAGCCAAAAACCATTTACAGCGTGAGTTTAAACCGCTTGGTCCTAATCAAAAATGGGTGAGTGACATCACTTATATTAAAACGGGGCAAGGCTGGTTGTTCTTAGTTGTCTTTATCGATCTTTACTCACGAAGAGTTGTTGGCTGGAGTACGAATAGCCACATGAAGGCTGAACTAGTAACGCAAGCGTTGCTGATGGCTATATGGAACCGAAAGCCAAGCAAAGGATTGATCATTCATACAGATCAAGGAAGCCAGTACACGTCGGACAAATATTTAAACGTCCTAAACTCTTGGGGCATCATACCAAGCATGAGTCGCCGAGGTAATTGTTGGGATAACGCCGTTGCAGAAAGCTTTTTTGCAAGCCTTAAAAAAGAGCGAATTTACGATAATCAATATTTAAACCGAAGTGATGCACTGTTTGATATTGCAGATTACATCGGCTGGTACAACCATGACAGAATGCACAGTACGCTCGACTATGAGTCACCAGAAGATTACGAGCAAGCTTACAAAACCCGAATTAGCCTATTAGAGGCGAATAATTAGTCTTTGTGTACGAAATGGTGTTGCCATTCCAGTTACCTATGTATCTGTATTTCACACAAGTAAAACAGTAAATTTCTATCTTAGGTTGCTGTTTGTGATCAATTTGTTTGATGATTTTACAATGTACCCGCAAGGGGCATAAAAGCAGGGGGGAGAATTATTCTGGACTATTGTGTGATTAGAAGCAGTTATGAAAGGGTGGTTTATGACGTATAACGATAACAGGAGGTTATGCAAATATAATTATTTGTTTATATGTAAAGTTGAGGTGTAACTAAAAGAGTAAAGGTTTTAAATTAAATTTAGAAGCAAAAAAAGCCAGCAATCAGAGATCGCTGGCTTTACTTTCACTTAAGAGTATTCTGGAGAATACTAACCTAAAACCTTAAAGTGAAGAAACGTATGCTGCTACATTCTGAACGTCTGCATCAGTAAGGCCTGCAGCCATTGGTGCCATCATAGATGTCATTGGTCCACGTTGCTTACCAGCTTTATAGTCAGTTAACTTAGATACGATATCTGAAGCTGCTTGACCTGCAAGTTTAGGTCCTACTCCACCTTCACCAGCTGCACCATGACAAGTTACACACATACCAAATTTTGCTTTACCAGCGGCGGCATCACCTGCTGCGAATGCCTGAGTTGAAAGTGCTGCTGTAGCTAAAACTGCGATAATTACCTTTTTCATGCTTACCTCTTTACGATTTATTGTGATTCATAAAATAACAGAGGGGATTATCCATAATACTTGTCAGTAGTGCACATTTTCGTCCCCAAAATATTTTTGGGGACCATTAATTATTGACATATTTCATGGGGATATAAATTAAACTTAGGTATATCTTTATATGATAAGTAATTGATATAAAGAACATATATCTATATTTTGTAGATTAGTTGATATTTGCAGTCGTCTGATAGGGGGTTGTTTTTGAAGGAATGTTAGCGGGCAGAGTTGTTGTTACCCTATTGTTGCTTGATAAGTTAGTTAGGAGATATGTTGATTAGGTTGGGGGGAGTCAGCTATACAAAATATAGCTGACTCGGGTTACTACTTAAACGTGCTTTAGGAGAAGACGATTAAAGAGTAGTAATATATGCTACAAGGTTCTTAAGGTCAGAATCTGTGATTCCTGCCGCCATAGGAGCCATCATTGAAGTCATTGGACCTCTAGTCTCTCCAGCCTTATATGCTGTGATTTTTGCAATAATATCTGCAGCAGATTGGCCTGCTAATTTAGGTCCGATGCTTCCTTCACCAGCAGCTCCGTGACAAGTTGCACATTGACCGAATCTTGCTTTACCAGCTGCGGCATCACCTGATGCAAATGCTTGTGTTGAAAGTACTGCTGTTGCCAAAACTGCGATAATAACTTTTTTCATGCTAGCCTCTTTACTCTTTAAAAATGAAGTTGTTCCATAACAGGAGGTTATATTATGCATAACGAATCGTTATGGAGTAGTTTTTCGTACCCAAAATATTTTTGGGGTGCATTAATTATTGAGCCTGCATATGAGGATATAAATAAACTGGATGGTAATAAAGGTGTTATGGGTTGAAACTGAACGTTGAATGTGTCCTCTTGAATAAGAGGATGTGTACTTCTAGTGATTAGATTGGCATATTCTTATTTATAATCAATCGTTAGGGTCGATTACTGTGCCTGGGTACAGTAGTTGGTACAGTTAATTAATATAAAATAAAAACTACTTACAAATAGTTGTATGCGTAGGAAGTCGTATAAGCATTCGAATTGGCTCCTTTGCATTATTTTGTGGTTGTTAAATATTTAGAGGTGT
>BQXR01000001.1:0-330676 GCA_033238645.1 Thiomicrorhabdus sp. | reverse complement strand
TCGAGAACGCAACCCATGCGCCTGTTGATTTTGATACCTCGAAGATCTCTACCATTACCTCTCACGAACCGGGTTATATCGACAAGTCGCTAGAGACAATTGTCGGTTTACAGACAGAAGAACCGCTTAAACGTGCCATCATGCCTAATGGAGGCGTTCGAATGGTCGAAGCGTCGTGTCAAGCCTATGGCCGAACCTTAGATTCTGAAGTCTCTAAAATCTATTCTGAATACCGCAAAACCCATAACCAAGGTGTTTTTGATATCTATACACCTGATATTATGAAATGTCGTAAATCGGGTGTGCTTACAGGTTTGCCTGATGCCTATGGTCGTGGCCGTATTATCGGTGACTACCGTCGTGTGACGTTATACGGTGTAGATCACCTGATCAGCGATAAGAAAGATCAGTTAGCCTCTTTGCAGGAAGACCTAGAGAATGGTGTCGATCTGCAAATGACCATGCAGCTACGTGAAGAGATTTCTGAGCAAATTCGTGCTTTACAACAAATGAAAGAGATGGCGACTCAATATGGCTTCGATATCTCGCGCCCTGCCATCACTGCACAAGAAGCGGTTCAGTGGACTTACTTTGCCTACCTAGCAGCCATTAAATCTCAAAATGGTGCCGCCATGTCTTTAGGCCGTGTCTCTACCTTTTTAGACATCTACATCGAGCGTGATATCGCCGACGGTAAATTAACCGAAATAGATGCGCAAGAGCTAGTGGATCACTTTGTTATGAAGCTACGTTTGGTTCGTTTCCTACGTACACCAGAATACGATGAGTTATTCTCTGGTGACCCAATGTGGGCGACAGAGTCCATTGGTGGCATGGGAATCGATGGCCGTACTTTGGTGAGTCGCACCAACTTCCGTCTGCTTAACACCCTCTACACAATGGGACCCTCTCCAGAGCCAAATATTACTGTTCTTTGGTCAGAGCAACTACCAGAAGGATTTAAACGCTACTGTGCCAAGGTCTCTATCGATACATCAGCGATCCAGTACGAAAACGATGATTTGATGCGTCCTGATTTTGAAAATGATGACTACGCCATTGCCTGCTGTGTATCACCTATGGTCATTGGTAAACACATGCAGTTCTTTGGTGCGCGAGCTAACTTAGCCAAAACATTACTGTATTCAATTAATGGCGGAATGGATGAGAAGCTCAAGCTACAGGTCGGCCCAAAAGTACCCCCCATCATGGATAAAGTGCTAGACTTTGACACCGTTTGGGCAAGTTTAGATCGCTTTATGGACTGGCTTGCCAAGCAGTATGTGACGGCACTGAACTGTATTCACTACTCTCACGACAAATACAGCTACGAAGCGTCATTGATGGCACTTCATGACCGCGATGTCTACCGTACTATGGCTTGTGGTCTTGCAGGTATCTCTGTGGCCGCTGATTCACTTTCGGCAATCAAGTATGCAAAAGTAAAACCTATTCGTGATGGAAACGGGGTCGCTGTCGACTTTGAAATCGAAGGGGATTTTCCTAAGTTTGGTAACAATGATGCGCGCGTGGATGACATGGCGGTCAAGCTGGTTAAAAACTTCATGACCAAAATACGCTCGCATAAAATCTATCGTGACGCGACACCAACCCTATCCATTCTAACCATTACCTCTAACGTGGTCTATGGTAAAAAGACGGGTAATACACCTTGTGGCCGTCGTGATGGCGAGCCGTTTGCACCAGGCGCTAACCCAATGCATGGCCGTGATGAGAAAGGCGCAATAGCCTCACTAACTTCAGTCAGTAAGCTACCATTTAAATACGCCAAAGATGGTATCTCGTATACCTTCTCAATTGTGCCTAATGCACTCGGTAAAGAGATTGAAACACGCCGCACAAACCTTGCGGGACTATTGGATGGTTACTTCCATAATGATGAGCAGACCGAAGGTGGCCAACACCTCAATGTAAACATTATGAACCAAGAGATGTTACTGGATGCCATGGAAAACCCAGATGAGTACCCTCAGCTGACCATCCGTGTTTCAGGCTATGCTGTGCGTTTTAACTCGCTGACCAAAGATCAACAGCGCGATGTGGTGACACGCACCTTCACTCAGTCTTTCTAAGCGTGCCAGATAAGTCACCACTAAAGGCACGTATTCACTCTTTTGAGTCATGCGGCACCGTTGATGGCCCAGGCATTCGCAGCGTGGTGTTTTTTCAAGGCTGCCTCATGCGCTGCAAGTATTGTCATAACCGCGATACATGGGATCGCAGTGATGGTCATGAGACAACCGTTGAAGAGCTCATGAAAGAGGTGCAAAGCTATAGACCCTACTTCAACGCCACAGGCGGCGGGCTGACGGCTACAGGCGGTGAACCGCTGCTTCAACCCGAATTTGTGCGCGACCTATTTCAAGCTGCACAAAGCGAAGGCATCCACACCTGCCTTGATACCAACGGATTTACCCAAAAGTCAGTGGATATCATAGATCAGGTATTGGATGCCACCGATCTAGTGATGTTAGATATCAAACACATGGATAACGACATTCACCAAGACCTCATTGGTGTACCTAATAGTCGTGTACTCAGCTTTGCCCATCATCTACATAACCGCGCTCAAAAAACGTGGATTCGATATGTGGTTGTACCCGGATATAACGATGATGAAGAATCAGCACATCGTTTAGGCGAGTTTCTCAAGGGTATGGACAATATCGATAAACTCGAGATACTGCCCTACCACCAGCTAGGCGAACATAAATGGGAAAACCTTGGTTTTGACTATGAACTGAAAGGGGTTGCTGCCCCCTCAAAAGAGAGCCTGAATAAGCTCAAGACTATTTTTGAAAGCTATGATCTTAAGGTATCGTGCTGATAAATAAGACTCTGCTTTAGATCCCCCCCCCTGCTTGAAATATTTTAGGCAAGTTACCAACAAAAAAGGCAAATCCATCACAATAATGGATTCGCCTTTTTTGGTTTGGGTTAATCATTTTCTAAGCTTGCTTAGAATCACTCACCATAATCTGTTCTTGCTCTAATAATGACCACCAAGCACTTACCGTTTTCAATCTTATAAACAATACGGTCTTGCAAACTTAAGCGCACTGAGTAGTAACCTTTTAATAATCCTTTTAAAGACTTTCCCGTTTCTGGCTCTACTGCAATTTTGAAACGCAAAATATCCTTAAGCTTATTTTTAAGCTTAGGAGAGAGCTTCTCAATATCCTTTTGTGCCTGTTTAGTGAACTTAATCTGATAATGTTCGCAAGCCATTACTGCGGCTCACCAAACACCATTTCAAAATCAACTAACCCTCCACTATCAGCTTCTAAAGTAGACTTTTGAAAATCCTCTTTAAAACCAGGCTGAGACAACAAATACAGGGACTCTTCCATGCTTTCATAATCTTCAGACGACAGCATTACCGACTTACCTGTTTTATGCTGAATTTCAAAAGCTTCATGTTGTGAGTTTGTTTTCTTAAGTAATTCAAAAAAACTCTTTCTCGCATCCGTCGCTGTTAATGAAATCATAGTACTACCCCCTCAATCAATATGTACTAAATATTGTACCACTCAACACATAAGCCTGTAACTAACAATTTTTACAGTTATTTATACGCCTCTTACCTACTCCCTCTGCTCAAAATAAAAAAGGCGAATCCATCACAATGATCGATTCGCCTTTTAGAGTTTGGGTTAATGGGCTACGTCACACCTAATCAGAAATACAGTTATTACCACTCCATTTCCAGTGAGTCATCTTTCCTTCTCGGTTGATGGTAAAGGTCGTTTTACAGTTCAGGTTGATATTCTGTACAGGATCTATTTTTTCTACCAAAGTGGTTGATGAGCTACTATAGGTGATCTGGTCTGTACCCTCTTTTCCTATCACGGTTGCAGTACCCGACTGGAAGGTCGTTTGAGGCACGGAGTAAGTGTGGCCTCCAATTTGTGTGCTTTGGTTTAAATTGTACTCAACCAATTTAGACCCATCCGTTAACGTCATTGTTTTAGAGGGGATTCCCCAAACTGCATATAAATCATCTTCAGTCATACCAACCAAGCCCTGTAACTTCGTCTCATATTTTGCCGTTGTTGCACAACCTGTTAAAACAACTGCCCCTATCAACAAGGTCAAGAAAAGTAGCTTTCTCATAACCGATAATCCCATTTAAAAATTAAAAAATTATTAGACACTCAATGCCTCTATATTAGCAATAACTCTGTAATGAGTAATGGTCAAGTGTTGCTGTAAGTTTTCTAAGTATAATGATTACAAAGCTAAAATAAGCTACTTGAATCGAAATTTAGGTAAGATTTTCACCAGGCAGGGTGGTGAAGGTATTTGATCACTTTCCCTTTCCCAACTTTTACAGGTGAATGACAATAGAACCCCATAACCCTAAGTTCATACTAATGTACCTATAATTCTAACTTACTATAAACAATCATTATGCAGTCATACAAATTTTATATCATTAAATTAGCTGTCATTTCACGATATAATTTTGAATGAAAAATTAACATGCAGATTATCTGCATCATTATATATTAATCAATGGTACCCCAAAACCTAAGCATCTAGAGAAGGCAGCAATCTGTACAAACCCATATCATCGTCGAGTCTTAGGCTATTTTAGCCCTCAAAATCTCTATCAATAGATCCTCCTAGCCCCATCTATATAAAAAAATCTCACCCTAGATTAACTACATTAATAACAAGACTAAATACGCATCTCATAATTATTACGCACTACACTATAAATAGGGTATTTTTACTTACATTAATATATTTTATGCTGTGCTATTGTTTTTACCAGATAGAGCAACAATCCTACGTAAGTCCTTTGTTTACACAGGTTTTTTCTTATATCTCATTTTACTCAAGACTGATACTTACTAAAGTAAGTATTTCTTAACTTACTTTTATTTTGGAGAGCCTATGCCTGCTTTAAGAAATGTTTTAATTCGTAATAAATTGATACTACTATTAATCCTGCCGATACTAGCATTACTCTATTTTGCATCCACCACCATCCTAGACCGTTATAAATATGAAGTAGAATATAACAGCGTAAATGCTCTAATTAAAGTTGGAGTCGTGGTTGGAAATTTTGTGCATGAGTCTCAAAAAGAACGTGGAATGACTGCGGGATTTATAGGAACATCAGGCAAAAAATTTGCAGCAGAACTTCCAAAACAACACCAAGTTTTGGATGCCAAACTACAACTCTTTCAAGCTGAATTAAAACAATTTAACTTAAATGACTATCATGCAAACTTCTCTGATATTTTAAATGATATTAAAAGAGAACTCTCTCGAAGAGATACGATTCGTCAACAAGTTCTGGCTCGCTCCATTTCAGCTAAAGACGCAATTATGTACTATACAAACCTCAATAAAATCTCCCTTGATTTGATCGCTTATATGATCCATATGAGTTCAGATGGTCAACTTATCCGACGTGAAGCAGCCTATGTCAACTTTTTACAATCAAAAGAACGAGCGGGGATTGAAAGAGCTATTTTGACCGCCGCCTTTTCCACCGATAGATTTGCACCTGGAATGGGTGAGAAATTTACCAAATTGATCAGCGCACAAAATACCTATTTAGAAACCTTTAATAGCTTAGCAACCGAAGAACAACAGCAAGCATTGGCTGAACTATTACAATCACCTGTTGTTGCAGAGGTCAATGCCATGCGTAACACTGCATTGTCTAAAATTTACGATGGACAATTTGGTGTTGACTCTTCAGTATGGTTTAAGGCCATCACCAAAAAGATTGATCTATTAAAAGAGATGGAAACATCACTCTCTACTGACCTAGCCAAATTAAGTATGCAGTTAAAAGAGGATGCTATTTTTGACCTCTACCTATATTCGATTACTTTAATTTTGGTTCTATTAATAGGCTTCATCTTGGTCTGGATGATTAGCAAAAACATTCTTGGTCAGATTTCAAAACTACAGTCTGCCATTCAGCATGTTGCTGAAACAGGAGAGTTTGGTTACTTTTCTAATATAAAAGACAATGATGAAATAGGCCAAATGGCTGCTTCATTTGATGGTTTACTGCATAACTTAAGAGGTGCGATTACAGAATCAAATACAGTTATTACCGCTATTTCCAATGGTGATTTTTCTCAGCGTGTTAAAGTCGAATTAAAAGGTGATTTACATACTCTAAAAGAGGGGATCAACCACTCGGCAGAAAATATTGATAATACAATGACACAATTAGGCTCTGTAATTAATAGCTTAAAATTAGGTAACTTTGGTATTGATATATCAAACGATGCACGTGGTCGTTATGGTGAAGTATTAAATGATACAAAAGAAGCTATGGCGATTCTTAATGGAACCGTTACCGATGTAAACAATGTTATGTCAGCAATGGAACAGGGTCAATTTGACCAACGTATTCAGGCACAAGCCAATGGTGATTTAGATATTATGAAACAGCGAGTTAATAATGCAATGACGGTTTTAGAGTCTGCTGTACATGATATTTCACGCGTGATGGTTGCTCAATCTTCTGGAGACTTAACACAATCAATTACTGCCCAGTATCGGGGGGAGCTGGCAATTGCTTCAGATGCAATTAATGATTCCGCTTCGAAGATGAATACAACAATTAACCAAATTGTAGCCGTTGCACAAAATGTGACCGCCTCTGTACAGGAAGTTGCATCAGGGAGTGATGACTTAAATAAAAGAACACAACAGGCTGCTGCTACGCTTGAAGAGACCTCTGCAAGCATGGAAGAGATCACCGAAACCGTTAAACAGAACACTGAAGTTTCTCACCATGCCAATCAAGTAGCAACCGATGCGCGTGATGAAGCTGTCAATGGGGGGTCTATTGCCAATAAGGCAGTGGTTTCTATGAATATAATTACCGAGTCTTCACAAAAGATTTTGGATATTATTGGTCTAATTGATAGTATCGCTTTTCAGACGAATCTACTGGCACTTAATGCTGCAGTTGAAGCTGCTCGTGCAGGTGAGCATGGTAGAGGATTTGCCGTTGTTGCTGGAGAGGTTAGAACCTTAGCTCAAAAATCAGCAGAGGCATCTAAAGATATTAAAAATTTAATTGAGGAAACTGTTTCAAATGTTAAATCGGGTTCTGAGTTTGTTGTACAAACGGGAAGTGCTTTAGAAACCATTAATGTTTCAATTCAAAATGTTAACTCTATGATCAGTGAAATATCTACTTCATCCTCTGAACAACAGAAAGGCATTTTACATGTGAACGGGGCTGTTTCTGAGATAGATACGATGACACAGCAAAACTCTGCTCTAGTAGAAGAGACAACCGCTGCGGCAGAAGCATTAATGGAACAGGCTGAGACTTTAAGTGAGTTAATAAGATTCTTCAAAACCACCAATAAAGGTATATCTACAACTTAATAAAGACAGTCTTTATTAAAATCATATAAAAACCTGCGGGCACTCTCCCGCAGGCTAAATAACCTATTCAAGACTCACTACATTCCTCAAGCTTTAAACTACCCCCCCCTGCTTTAATACCCCTTGTAGGTTCAAACCCTTATTAAGAATTTAAAACAAAAAATGACATATGAAATCAGCTACTTATTAAAAAAAACAGGCCGTATAATAGTGCCCTTAAAAAATAGATTACAAAGAGAGTCATAAATGGCTACAGCATGTGCACGACATATTTTAGTTAAGACCAAAGAAGAAGCTGAAAAACTGAAGCAACAGTTAGCCAATGGTACTGACTTTGGCAAACTTGCTAAAAAACACTCTCTTTGTAACTCTAAAAAAAATGGGGGTAACCTAGGTGAGTTTGGCCCTGGTAAGATGCTTAAGGCCTTTGACAATGTGGTTTTTAAGCTGCCTGTTTTAACCGTACACGGCCCAATCAAAACCAAGTTTGGCTTCCATTTAATTGAAACAATTTATCGCACTTAACCTAAAGGCGTATACTTCCTTTTAATCAAGGCTGATTAAAGCTAACAATAATATTTACGTACCTCCCTATTTGAGACTCCTATGAAAAAGACCTTTAAACTAACGCACGATAAAATTAAACCCGCTCGATTGGCTGATGCTATAAAACATGAAGTTAAAAAGTACCTTAAAAGAGAACGCAAGCGAGTACTCCCTAAGGACGCTGATTTCTGGGACTTTGATTGCCGTTTTGGTGCAGATATTGATAACAGCGAAGTGATCCATGTTGCGGAGATTAATAAATCAATCGATAAAGCTGAGGCCGATGCGGTGACCTCTTTTTATCTAGAAATTCTGGCTAAACCAGCGACTCGTCAAGTAAGAGCGGAAGAAGAGTATTCTGAAGACAACGACTTTGATGGTGAACCAGAAGAGGACTACATCGAAGAAGCCTATGACGAAGACGATAAATAGTCTCGTTGAGCACTTTCAGCCTGAGCTTGAGCGTATCCCTGTATGAGTGTTGAATCCATTGCCATTCAAACAATCGCTCAACAAGCGCTATCTTGTTCTAGCTGTCAAGCCAGTTGTTGCCGTTTAGAGGTCATGCTGGTCACTGACACGGGCGTGCCTGATCAATATATCTCTAGCGATGCTTGGGGGGCTCAGGTGATGCACCAACTAGATGATGGTTGGTGCTCTGCACTTAACCGTGATACTTTTCTATGTAATATCTACGAAAACCGCCCGCTCATCTGCCGTGAGTTTGCCATGGGTGAATTTGAGTGCCAGACAGAGTACCAAGTGAATAGCTAATATCCACCTATAGCAATTGCTCGTTCTCAACTAAACCTTCTCAACTCTAATTGCCACAGACTTAAACGCAGGTGTTTTACTACGCTGATCTGTCTCTCTGCCAACCAGTACATTCGCCTCAGGGTAGTAAGCCATAAGGCTACCAGCAGGTACATCAAATTGATAAACCAGTACATTATCCATTCGTCCTGTTGCTGAGACCAGATTAGCTAGCTCACCCTCTTTCAGCCCCATTTCAGCCATCTGCTCAGGATTCATCATCACTGACCAACGATTTTCTGTGCCGCGATAGGAGTCGTACTCTTCGTAGACAATACTGTTGTACTGACCTTCACTACGGATACTCATTAACTTATGTGGATACAGCTCTCTATCCACCTTAGTATGCGGCTGTAAATTGTGCTGCGTTGCAAAACAAGCTTTTCCGTTAGGGCGGTTAAACTCGGGAGAATGAATCACTCGGCCTTTCACATGAAACTCCTCTTTAGCCGCTTCAATACCCACCATCTCCTCCATACCAGGAATAGTCTGCGCAATGGCTTCTCTGAGTTTTTGATGAGATTTAAAGGCTTCAAAATCGACAGGTGAATCAGGAATAAGTTGTTTAGCAATATCACAGAAGATATTTGATTCTGGGCGTACATTATCAAGGCGATCAATACCGCCATCACTCAAACGTACATAATTGAACATTGACTCTTGCGTGGTGGGTTGCCACTCTTCATCTCTTGCTGTAACAGGTAGAACTAGCGACTCACTCTCTTCTGAGCCAAATAGATGCCCCTGATTAAGCGTGGTGCTTAAAAAGACTTTAAGCCCTATTTTATTCAGGGCCTCTTGAGCAAACTTAGAGTCAGGTGTCGCGGCAAACAAGTTCCCACCCAGCATAAGAGCGGCATCCATTTTTCCATCGTTAGCCGCTTCTAAACAGGCCAAAGTATCTAAACCATGACTGGTTGGCAGCTTAATATTGAAAGCCGACTCCATCGCTTGAAAAATATCTTCTGGCAGAATAGGTTTCACCCCCATTGAACCAATCCCTTGAATATTACTATGACCACGTAGAGGCAGTAAGCCCGCGTTGGCTTTACCAACCATACCGCGCAGGAGCGCTAGGTTAGCAATATACTCTACATTCTCAACGCCATTCAGGTGGTGCGTAATACCCATGCCCCAAGCAAAGATCGTACTCTTTGATTTTGCATAGAGCTCAGAGATCTCTTCAATTCTCGACTGATCTAACCCACAACTCTCCACAATCGCCAGCCATGATGTATTTTGAATATCCTCTAGAAAGACATCAAATCCTTCCGTGTACTTTTCAATATAGGTTTGATCCTCTGCACCCAAAGCCAACACCCCTTTGGCGATGCCTTTTAAAACGGCTAAATCTGAGCCAATATTGGGTTGCAGATATTCTGAAGCGATCCAGTCGCCCCCTTTCAACATAGAGCGGATACTTTTTGGCAGAGAGAACTTGACCAAGCCTGGTTCTTTGGCTGGGTTAATCACCACAACATCACCATCGCGATCACGTACCGCTTTGAGTTTATGCATGAGTCTAGGATGGTTAGAGGATGGATTCGCCCCCAATAAAAAGAACAGATCACACCCCTCTAAGTCGGCGAGTTCAACCGTTGACGTTCCAGCACCAATCGTACTATAAAGACCCTCTCCTGTCGCCTGATGGCAGTAGTAAGAGCAGTTTGTGATATTGTTTGAACCGTACAGACGTGCCATTAATTGCAGCACAAAACCTGCTTCATTGGATGAACGCCCAGAGGAGTAGAAAAAGCTACGATCAGGCTGGGTGGCTGCAAAACGCTCCGCTACATGCTTAATTGCCCAATCCCAATCCACCTCGTGATAAATATCACTACCTTGTGCTTTATAGATCGGATTACCTAAGCGACCAAGGTGCTCAAGCTCATAAGGGGTAAGCTCTTTAAGTTCACTCAAAGAGTGCTGAAAAATCTCACTTGGAATTGGCGGCTGAATATCAGTTGATTGCGCCTGAATACTCTTATTACACACGGCAGGATGTTCATTTAACTCATTAACCATACCGCCAAGTTGCCCGCCCATACCAAGCCCACAGGCTTTACAGGCATTATTAGCCCGTAAGGCTTTGGCTGAACTCTTTAAGCCAATACGGTGAACTGTATTCAGAGTATAGAGAACTTTTTTAGGCCCTCCACCAACAGTTTTGCTGGTACGAAGGTTTTTACGCAGGGTAGAGTGACGAGTATCAGGCATAGCTGTTAACTTCCAAGAACATTCATTAATAGACAGATACTACCAAAGACCTAGTAAAACAGTAAAGAATTAATCATATACATTACATATTAAACTCTTATCTTCTTTTTCTGCTCAGCTCCCCACATCCACCCCTAATCTAAGCCCCTAAAGGGCTCATTATTGATAAGGTAGTTCAACTAAAGTTGTTGACAATATAAATAACAATCATTATCATTCGTATAAGTATTAAAAAATAATCAACCCTTAGGAAACCCTAGGCATGAAAAAATCGATTCAACTCTCTAGCCTCATCATAGTACTAAGTACAGTATTTTTATTGAATGCTTGTAGTCAGCCTACCCCCCCTGCTCAAAATAAAATTTACTCCAAAGAGGCCTTAGGTAAACAGCTATTCAATGATATATCCCTCTCAAAAAATGGTACTCAGGCCTGTGCAAGCTGCCATAACAGTCAACATGCTTTTATTGATTCTCGCGCCAATGCAAGTAGCCTTAGCCCTAACGCAGTACCAGCTGTTGCCTTGGGACAGGACAATAAATCACTCGGTGATATCAACCCGCCTTCAGTCGCTTATGCCGCCTTTGTGCCACAATTTCACTTTGACAAGGAGGAACAACTTTTTATTGGGGGTCTATTCTTAAATGGTCGCTCGCCTAATATAGAAGATCAAGCTAAGCACCCTCTCTTAAATGAAATTGAGATGCAGACAAGCCAACAAGTGGTTGTCAAAAAAGTCCAAGCCAAGTACGGTAAAGCCTTACAAGCGCTGTATGGAGATGATATTTTCAGTAACACTGATAAGGCTTTTACTGCGGTAGCGGACAGTATTGCTCAATTTGAAAAAACCGATGAAGTTTCCCCCTTTAACTCCAAATTCGACAAGGTCTTAAGTGGGCAACTGCAATTTTCAGAACTAGAACAGCAAGGTCATGACCTTTTTGTTGATGAAGATAGAGCCAATTGTGTCGCTTGCCACCCTGTACCTAAATTAACCAGCAGCAAAACGGAGAGCCTGTTTACTGATTTTAGCTATGACAATTTGGGGATTCCTATCAACACCGCTGTGCGCTCCCTCAATGGTAAAGGTCAGGATTATATCGATAACGGCCTATATGAAAATCCACAAGTAGATGACCCAGAACTAAAAGGTGCATTTAGAGTTTCTGGCTTACGTAATGTGGCCGTCACAGCCCCCTATATGCATAACGGGGTCTTTAATGACCTAGAAACAGTGGTGCATTTTTATAACTCTCGTGATGTAAAAGACGCCATTAATCCAGAAACACAACAGCCTTGGAAACAAGGTGAAGTAGATGCAAATAAGAACAGTGATGAGTTGGGTGACTTAGAACTCACTGATAAAGAGATCCGTGCCATTGTGGCCTTTATGCAGACCTTCACAGATGAGCGCTATGAACATCTGATCCCAACCACATCTTATGAATAGGCTACTATTTAACACAGACATAGAACCTTACCCGAATGTTGCGTGACAAAAAACTCTCCTAAAGTTACAAGCCACACATTATATCTATTCTAAACAGTAAGGATAAAACTACTTACGGCATGGTAAATACAAACAGTACTGTCAATCAGATTAATCAACTTTTGCAAGGGCATGATTGACCTTAAAGAAGCTAATATTCTCTTTCAAATTATCAGCCTGTTGTTGCATATAATCGGTAGATTCACTGGTCTCCTGTACTAAAATAGCATTCTGTTGTATCGCTTGATCAATTTGTGTAATTGCATGATGAACCTGTGTGATACCTTCAGAATTTTCTGTTGATGCAACGGTAATGTGATCAATCATTTCTGTGACTGACTGTACCGAACCTGTGATACTGCCCAATACTTCTCCCGACTCAGAAGCGAGGTGTGTTCCATGATCAATACGACTAACACTCTCATCAATTAAGCCTTTAATATCTTTTGCAGCATCAGCGGATTTTTGGGCCAAAGTACGAACCTCACCAGCAACAACCGCAAAACCTCGCCCTGACTCACCTGCTCTTGCCGCTTCTACAGCCGCGTTAAGTGCTAATAAGTTGGTCTGGAAAGCGATCCCATCGATAATAGTAACGATCTCAGATATTTTGAGACTTGACTCCTGAATCTCAGCCATGGCAGCAATCGTCTCTTGCATAACCATCCCCCCATCTTCCGCCTTCATTTTTACCTCTTTTATTGCATGGTAAGCTTGGCTAGCATTTTCTGTACTATTTTGTACCGATATATTCATCTTATCCACAGAGGCCGAACTCTGCTCTATGGCTGTGGCCTGTTTTTGAATCTGCTCACTTAACTCATTTGCGCCTTGGGAGACACTATCAGCGGTTGTACCCACTGCATTTGCGGTTTGGTTCACCTGCTCTATGACCTGCTTTAATTTACTCGCTGTACTATTCACTGCTTCAGTTAAGCCTTTTAGTTGACCTGGGTAGGTTGTGGTAATAGATTGATTCAAGTCACCATTTGCCTGTGCAATAACCACTTGACTGATCTCTTTAATGGCTCCATCTAAAGACTCTATCGACTGGTTAACCCCCTCTTTTAATAGGTTTAGATCGCCTTTTACTGCAATATTAATACGCTGATCATATTGTCCTTGTTTCATAGACTCCATCACATTAACAATACCTCTAATGGAGTTATGCAGATTTTGCATGGCACTATCAACTACATGTCGGAAATCCTCTGGTACTCTTTCATCCATCTGAGCATTAAATTCACCATTATTAAGGGCTGTCATAATCCCACGAAGCTCTGTCATCATAAACTCAACACTTTCAGTACTACCATTTACCCCTTGTTTTAACACAAGAAGATCGCCTAATAGGTCCGCTGTAATACGCTGACTAAAGTCCCCTTCAGAGATGGCATTAACAACATGGTTACTATCTTTAATCGCTGTCTGTAAATTGGCCATTAAACTATTAAAACCATCACTAATCTCACCAATTTCATCTTTGCCTTTATAGTGAGATCGTAAACTAAAATCACTACTCTCATTTACTTTGGTAATAGCACTTTTTAACATACCAACCGAACGTATAACCTTTTTAGAAACCAGTGCTGAAGCAAACAGTGTTAACAGTGCCAAAGCAATGACAATAACATCTGTTACCATAGTAAGGAATCCAATACGTTGGTCTATAATTCCAGATACCTTAACCTTAGTCTCTTCTAAGGCGCTATCTGCTTGGTGGATAGTCGCTCTCATCTCACCTTGAATTCCTGAGTTACTATCCAAACCAGCAATCACGTAGTTACTAATCATGGCATGAAAACTACTTTTGTAGTTTAGTAACAATGCTATTATTTCTGCTTTATCTGCTCTACTCACATTTGAAAGATGGAGTGTATTTTCCAGTTTAATAGCATCTTTATTAAACTTTTGCAGATACTTCATATCAAATCGAAGTAGAAAGTCCTTCTCACGTCGTCTTAACATTAAAACATCCCTAAACAACTCAGCATTGTTGATCTTCTTCAGCTTGCTCTCAATTTCATGAACCGCAGACCTTAAATCTCCTTGCAAACCTACCTTTTCACTGAGACCTGCTGTTTGGTAAGTTTTAACCAATTTATTAAATGAATCCTGATAATTTTGTAAAACGTCCCGTAAAGTATTCAAATTGTAGTCTTTACCATTTTCTCGAATAATCAACTGCTCTAGCTGGTCTACCTTCTGCTGCGTATCTTCTATAGTGGCTGTAAATTTCTCTGTATATTTAAGGTTTTTACGCATTAAAAAGTCTTTTTCATGGCGTCTTAACATTAAAACCCCACTACCAATATCGGAGAGCATGACTTGACCACCCTTTAAAGCTTGTACTTTTTCAAGTGAATAGTTCAAAGCGAACAGACTCAGAGTGCCAAGCATTACGACAAAGAGAGAAATTGTAATCATGCTACGTTTTATAGTCATATCAGACTCCAGATATAAATTACATCATTATTTAAATTAGAGCCTTTTTTACGATCAACTCTTTTACTTTTGTTGATAGTATCTACTGCACTTGCAATATGAACAAGTATAAGTACACACCCATGAACTTCAGCAGGTATACGTAATGAGCTATAAACGCCTACAAAAGATACCTAGACAACAAATCTAACTAAACAATTAGTAATAATCAATATTCTTATATCTACGATCAAAATTGTTAATACCATCTTCATTTACCTAAACGAGGCATCTTAAATCATGAAACAATCATCTCTTCTTTTGGAGATGATTAGGTAGAAAAATCAATCTCCTATTGACCTACTCACAATTAACTTGCAGTTATCTTATTTAGCTCGTAGAATCCCCCCTTTTCAGGTGCTCGTACTTTTAAAAATAAAACTTTAAAGTATGTGTTAAACGGGAAACTCGTTCAAATCGAGTGCTGCCCCCGCAACGGTGATAGAGAAGATCAAACTTCTGCCATTGGAACATTTATGTTCTGAGAAGGCGTTTGTGAACGGCTCTTAAGCCCGGATACCGGCCTGAAGACCCTGAGAAGGATCTGCTTAAAAAATAGTAGCTCTTTCTCTCGACCGATTGCGGCGGGCAATACGGAAGATAAGCCTCAAAAATTTATCTTGTAACTTTTAGCAGCCCCCCTGCTCAAAGTCCGTTTGCCTTTGTAATTCTTTACTTATTACGAAGGAAAATCATGAAACTTTCAAAATTATCAGTGGCAATTTTAACCACACTGAGCAGTACCACTACATTAGCAGTTAGTACAGAGTTAGACCGTGTCTACGTAACCGCGAATCACATTCAACAGACAAGCCATTCAGTAACTGCCAATAGCACCATCATTACCTCTGAAGAGATTGATGCAAACCACTTTCGAACTATAGATGATGCCCTACGTTCAATTGCAGGGATTAATATCGTTCGCAATGGTGGTTTAGGCACCTCAACGTCAGTTCAAGTTCGTGGTCAATCGAATCAAAGTCTACTTGTCTTAATCAACGGTACCGAGATGACCAACACCATGGGAACGGGTGGTGCAATTATGGGGAATCTCTTACTTAGCAACGTTGAACGAATTGAAGTATTGAAAGGCCCACAATCTGGTATTTGGGGCGCAAATGCATCAGCAGGTGTTATCAACATTATTACCAAACAAGCCCAGTTGGGAACACAAGGATCTGTTACCGCTGAAACAGGTTCTTTTGGTCATAAAAAACTGGCGGTTAATTTATCTTCTGCTACACAGGAAGGTGATTTTTCTGTTGGTTTCTCAGAGCTAAGTTCTAATGGTTTTAGTGCCGTTAAAATCTACGAAACTAACCATGATGATTTTGAGAACGACTCTTTTATCCAGACTGACTTCTCTTTGAATATGGGTATTAATATCTCAAAAAAACATCGTGTAGAACTTTTAGTTAAAACCGCCAATGGACTAACCGATTACGACTATACCAGTGACCCAGACAAGGTTGTCAGTTCAACCTATCAGAATACGCTGAGAAAACTACAGTATCTCTATACTAAAGAGGCATTTGAAAGTACGCTATTTATCTCTCAAAATAAGATCACTCAATATAAAGATGCCTTAATTAATAACTACGGTATTAAAGGTGGCTACAGCTACGCAGCAGATCAGTCTCTTGGATTTATCGCCAGTGCAACTCAGTTTGTCAACTCAGCCAACAATGAGAACTACCACAACAGTGGCATAGGACTAAGTAACACCAACCAATTTAATAACAAAAAATTAATCATTACAGAGTCTATTCGTAGTGATTTATATAATCAGTTTGATAATAAGGTAACGGGAAAATTAGGGATTAAAAACTACTTTACAGATGATCTTTATATCAGTGCTAATGTCGGTAGTGCTTATAACGCGCCTACCCTATTTCAACTGACTTATGGCGCTACGAACAACTTACAGCCAGAAGAGACCCAAGGGTTTGATCTCTCTATTGGTGCTTACGGGCTTGAGTTAAGTTATTATCAGAGTAATACAAAGAACCTAATCCAGTATGGCGGCACCTATCCTGCCGACTACTATGAAAATTTAGTGGGTACTTCAAAATTTGAAGGAATTGAAGCCGCTTATCATCGCTATTTAGACACTCTAAATACCAACGTAGCATTGAGCCTCTATCAAGGCTCCGCTAAGGATGATAACAGTGAGTGGTTAGCTCGCAGAGCTGAACAAACTGCTGCTTTAAACCTAAGTTATGATGGCTTCGATAAACTTGAGATTGGGGTTAATACACGCTATGTTGGTACGATGTACGATAAAGCAAATCAAGCGGGTGCTCAAACTGGAGAATACTTTGTAACTGACTTAAACCTCAACTATGAAGCGACCCAAAACTTAACGGTTTATGCCAATATCCTAAACATACTAAACGAAGATTACACTCATGCCGTTGCGACGTATCAGGCTGATAATGTTACACCAGCCAATGTTTACTCAAATGGTGGTACACAGCTATATATCGGTTTACAAGGTAAACTCTAAATGAAAACGACACAAGCTAGCTGCTTAATGGTTCAAGGCTGCACATCCGATGCAGGCAAAAGTACCTTAGTAGCTGGTTTGTGTCGGTTACTCCAACGGCAAGGCCACTCGGTTGCGCCGTTTAAACCACAAAACATGGCGCTTAATAGCGCTGTGACAGAGGACGGTGGTGAAATTGGACGTGCGCAAGCACTACAAGCCATGGCCGCCAAAGTGCCTCTCTCTGTGCATATGAACCCCGTACTGCTTAAACCCAATAGTGATACGGGCGCACAAGTTATTCTACAAGGCCATAGCATAGGTAATTTAAATGCTATGGACTATCACGACTATAAACCTAAAGCCAACCAAGCAGTTTTAGACTCTTTTAAGATTTTATCATCACAATACCAAACCATTTTAGTCGAAGGTGCAGGCAGTCCAGCCGAAGTTAATCTTCGTGAAAATGACATCGCCAATATGGGCTTTGCTGAGCAAGTCGATTGCCCAGTGATCTTAGTGGCTGATATTGATAAGGGCGGTGTCTTTGCCCACCTGATTGGAACCCTTGCATGCCTTTCTGAATCTGAACAGAATCGAATTAAGGGTTTTGTGATTAACCGTTTTCGCGGAGATATTAAACTGCTAGAAGACGGACTAACTTGGTTAGAAGAGCAGACGGGTAAACCAGTACTCGGCGTACTACCCTACCTTCATGGTTTGCATCTGGATGCTGAAGATGCGATTTCAAGTTCAGAAGTCGATACCGAAAAGGCCTGCTTTAAAGTCATAGTGCCGCTACTACCGCACATGAGTAACCACACTGACTTTGAACCACTGCGTCTTCATCCTGAAATTGACTTTCAGTATGTTAAACATCAAGAGGGAACTCACCAAACCATCCCCCCTGCTGATTTGATCATTCTGCCTGGCAGTAAAAATGTTATTGCTGATTTATGCTGGCTTAAAAGCCAAGGCTGGCAAAAGGCTATTCAAAAGCACCTACGTTATGGCGGCAAACTCATTGGTATTTGTGGCGGATTGCAGATGTGTGGTGCATGGATTCTTGATCCCGATCAAATAGAGGGAAAGCTAGCTCAAAAGGCAGGCTTGGGTCTATTCAGCTATCAAACAACTCTTAAACCACACAAGAAGCTCACCAATGTGACAGGGCAACTACTTTGCCAAACTGACTCCCGCTCAAAAATTGAAGTAGTGCAGGTTTCAGGCTATGAGATTCATGCAGGTGAAACGGTTGGCCAGCCAGAAACAGCAGCAATTAAATTGGCTAACGGAATAAATGAGGGCGCCATCTCTGATGACAATCAAATACTCGTCAGCTATCTACATGGTCTATTTGATCAACCTAAAGCGCTTAACAAGCTACTGAGCTGGGCGGGATTTAAGCCTGATACTCAGGTAGATATTGACCAGATCAGAGAGACTCAGTTAGAGCGTTTGGCGAATACCTTTGAAGAAAACCTGAATATGGATCTATTGTTCGAGATTTTAACGGCACAGGATGTCGCCGTACCTAAAACACTAGAGCACGCTTTTCTACCCCATCAAATAGAGTCGGTCTATCAAGTGATTGAACAACGTCGTGATATGCGACACTTTTTAGATAAGCCAATTAAACCTGCTCTGTTAGATCGTATTTTGGCTGCCGCACATAACGCTCCTAGTGTTGGTCTAATGCAACCATGGCGTTTTATTCGCATCAGTGATCAAGAAATACGCACCAAGCTGCATCAAGAGGTTGAGAAAGAGCGCCTACGCACGGCAACCGCTCTAAACAAGTGTAAAGATGAGTTTATGAAACTCAAGGTTGAAGGTATTTTAGAGTGTGCCGAAGTCATTGTTATTTCTCTCTCTGATAAACGCGCGCAAGAGATATTTGGTAGACGTACTCTACCAGAGATGGATATCGCGTCGGTTGGCTGTGCCATTCAAAACTTGGCTTTAGCTGCACGAGCAGAGGGCATTGGTATGGGTTGGGTATCGCTATTTGATCCTAAAGTGGTGGCTGAATTATTACAAATCCCAACCACAGACAACGAGGAGGATGGTGGTAAACCCATCGCCATTCTCTGCCTAGGGCATGTAGCAGAATTTTATAAAATCCCTATGCTCGAAAGAGACAATTGGCGTAAGCCACTACCGGTAGAACAAGTGACCTTTTATAACCGCTGGAATAAACTACATTCAGGTCATCAGTAGTCAGTGATCAGTTTTCAGCATTTAAAACAATAATAAGTACAAATTATTTATAAAGAGTAACCCCTATGACCAAAAGCACCACTGAAGATAACCAGAAAAACCACTATCACAAGGTTCGTATGGAACGTAAGCAGGCGCAGATCAAAGCCTCTATGGATAAGGCAACCGATGAGAAAGGTCTTCTACTGGTCATTACAGGCAATGGCAAAGGCAAATCCACCTCTGCTTTTGGTATGGTGGCACGTGCCCTAGGTCATGGTTTAAAGGTGGGGGTTTGTCAGTTTATTAAAAACCGATCTGATACAGGAGAAGAGGCCTTTTTTGGCTCACACGAAGGGGTTGATTGGCATGTCCTAGGCGATGGTTTTACTTGGGACACGCAAAACCGTGAACAAGATATTACTACCTCACAAGCGGGCTGGAAAGTAGCGCAAGAGATGTTGTCAGATGAAAGCTATGATCTAGTTGTCTTAGATGAGCTTACCTATCTTTTAAGCTATGACTACCTTGATAAACAGATGGTGTTAAAGGACATTCAGTCACGCCCTGCTATGCAACACGTGGTTGTCACAGGTCGTTCAGCACAGGCAGAGTTACGTGAAATGGCTGATACAGTCTCTGAGATTAAAGATGAAAAACACGCCTATAAAGCTGGCATTAAAGCGCAAATTGGTGTGGATTTATAAAGGGGCCTTAAGCTATGTCATCAATACACACTATCCCAGAAAAATTACCGCAACAATCTGTCAACTTCTTCTGCTCTTGGAGCGGCGGTAAAGATGCTTGTTTAGCGCTCTACAAAATGTCGCTGGAAAAACATCAGCCACAAGGCCTGCTCACCATGATGAACGAGAGTGGTGAACTCTCTCGAGCACACCACCTACCAAAATCGATTATAGAACAACAAGCAAAGGCAATGGACTTACCTTTATTAGCGCAAGCCACAGCTAAAGCAGAATACAAGCAGAACTATCTGCAAGCGTTAGAGCACTTTAAACAGTTAGGTATGAGCCACATTGTATTAGGTGATATTGATCTACAAGCCCATCGTGATTGGCAAGAAGAACAAGGCCAATCAGTTTGCGTTAAACCGCTGTTTCCTTTGTGGTGTCAAGATCATAAACAGCTAGTCTTAGAGTTCGTAGAAGTGGGTTTTGAAGCGACGATTATTTCTATATTACCCGATAAAGTCCCAGCTAAATTTTTAGGCCAAGTGTTTAATTTAGACACCATCCATGAGCTTGAAGCACTGGATATTGATGTCTGCGCAGAAGGTGGTGAGTTTCATACCGTTGTTACCAACGGCCCGTTATTTTCACAAGCCGTCGATTTACAAATAGACCAAGCCACGCTTTGTACGGAAGGTGAGTACGGTTATCACTACTTGGACTTATCAAACCAGTGATACAATCAAATAAGCTAGAACAAGCTCTTAACAAGCCTATTCACGGAGGGCAGGTTTACCAGTTATTGCGTGAGCACAACGCAACCACCTCTGTCAAAAAAGGTTTGGAGTCACTGATTGACTTTTCAGCCAGCATTAACCCCGTTATGCCGCAGATCAGTTGGGCACCGATCAACCTACAGGCGCAGCTCATGGTTGGTCACTACCCTGATCAACAGCAGGTAGCTTTGAAGCAAGCTATTGCACAAAAGTTTCAGTTAGAGCCAAATCAAATCACACTGACTAATGGTATCTCCAGTGCAATTATGAGTCTATTTGCCAAAATCAGACCCGATTTAACGCTGCTCTTCACCCCCATCTATAGCGAGTACCAACGTGCCGCTAGCTTACATAGCCAACAGACTATTGAAGTTCCACAGAGTGACTTACCTACTTTTAACTTTAATACACTCACAGAAAATAGTGTCATCGTTTTGGTTAACCCCAATACTCCACAAGGTCAGTATCAGTCGATAGAGAGCCTTGAGCCACTTCTTAGAGCGGCTATAGTGCAAAACTGCTGGTTACTGATTGATGAATCTTTTCTGCCCTTTATTAGTCTGGCAAGTAGCGCCAGTGTCCGCAGTTTGTTAGAAAGCCCTCAAGCAAAAAAGTGGATTGTCTTACAATCACTCACTAAATATTACGCCTGCCCAGGTGTGCGCATTGGTGCACTCTTTGCGGCACCTAATGCCTTGCAGTCTTGGCAATGGCCGAGTTGGCCAATCTCGGTTTTAGATGAACAGTTTCTGCTGCAAGCATTAAGTGATCCGGATCACGATCAAAAAACGCAGGATTCCTTAAACCAAGAACGCCCTACATTTATTGATGCCCTAACAAGGTGTCGGCTAATCAGCTCGGTAGAGAGTGGTTTAGCAAATTTTGTCTTGGTTAAAACGATCATTAAAGCTGAACAGTTAGTCGCATATTTAGCACAGTCACAAATCCTAATCCGCAATTGTCAAAGCTTTGGATTAGGTGAATATCACTGCCGTATTGCCATTAAATCCAAAGCTCAAAATCAACAGCTGATCCAAGCATTAAAATCGGCTGAAAATACTCTTTTAACGGCATCTGACTAATGCTCTTTCACGGCAGTGACATTTTTATCATTGCCCTATTGGCACTGCTTTTAGATCGCCAATTTGGAGAGTTTAGCTGGATTCGTCACCCCGTGATTTTAATGGGTGATCTAATTAAGGGATTTGAAAAATATCTCTATCAAAATAGCATCTTACGTGGCGCTTTATTAACGCTACTGCTCACCACACTTTGTGCCGTCATTGGAGTGTTGATCTCATTCGCCTCTAGCTTGCTCCCCCCCCTGCTCAGTATTATTTTGCTCTCTATTTTAGCCTCCATGCTCATCGCACATAGAATGTTGCATGATGCTGTTTTAAGCCTAATTCAAACCGATCAACCACAAGTGGCATTACGAGGCTTAGTGAGCAGAGATACTGAGAATTTAAGTGATAGCGACTGTTATAAAGCGGGGATTGAGTCTTATGCCGAGAACCTCAGTGATGGGCTAATTGCACCGCTGTTCTATCTACTGCTATTTGGGTTGCCTGGGATTCTGGTCTACAAAGCGATTAATACCTTAGACTCCATGGTTGGCTACCGTATAGATCGTTATGAGAAGTTTGGTAAGGTCTCTGCCAGAGTGGATGATGTGGTTAACTGGATTCCTGCAAGAATTACCGCGGCACTAATTATGCTGATTAACAGGCGCTGGCAGTTTTGGGCTTTCTACGCCCAAGGTAAACATCATGACAGCCCAAATGCAGGTCACCCAATTACGGCGATGGCACTCAATATTAACTGCCAACTGGGGGGTGATACTGTCTATTTTGGTGAGTTAAAACATAAAGCTTGTTTTGGTAAGCCTAATGCCTCTAAAATTATTCAACCGCAAGCTATCGAACACTGCTTACAAAATCGAACTCGAGTGGATACTACGCTCTACGTTTTGCTGGTACTGGCGATTGTACTGACTTACTTTGGAAATTTTTATGTTTAACCAATTAACATCTTTTATCCCATTTACAGTTCAAACCTGCCTCGTACTTTGCCTTGGTCTAGTCACACTCAATAATGCATCTGCCCAACAACCCACATCAGAAAGCAACACGGCACAGCGTATTATCGCACTAGCACCGCATATTACGGAGATGCTCTACTCAGCGGGTGCAGGTGATCAGATTGTAGGGGTCGTGAGTTACTCAGACTACCCAGAGGATGCATTAAGCAAGCCGATCATTGGTGGTTACAATGCCATTAACCTAGAAAAAATCATTGAACTCAATCCTGACCTGATTCTCGGTTGGCAATCAGGTAATCGTGCTAAAGACCTACAGCGCTTAAAAGAACTTGGTTTTACCGTTTCAGTGTTTGAAATCGAACAGCTTGACGATATTCCTAACCGCATAGAACAACTGGGCATCATGACGGGTAACGTAACTAAAGCCAAAAAAAGTGCAGCACAACTGAGATCCACTTTAAAACAAGTACGTGAAGCCAACCAATATAAGTCAAAAATAACCAGCTTCTACGAGATTTGGCACAAGCCGCTAATAACCATGAATGGCCAGCAGTTTATTAGTCAGGCAATGGCGGTATGTGGTGCAGAGAATATCTATACTGACCTTAAACCTCTAACAGCCCAAATTAGTGTAGAGAGTCTGTTTGAACGTAACCCACAACTGTTTCTACTCGGTGGTCGAGCGGCGTTTCAGAAAGACTGGTTAAAATCATGGCAGAGCTACACTAGCCTAAAAGCCGTACAAAACAAGCAAATCTATCTACTCAATAACAGCCACTACCAAAGACCGACAGCACGACTGATTAATGCATTAGCGCCGTTATGTGATAAGGTCGATCAAGCTAGAGCCCATTACGGACAATAAAGAACCCTTCTATGAACCATTCAAATAACATGCCCCAAGTTGCCATCGATTTTATGAATCAGGATCACGATAAGATCTATCTGTTAATCACCCAGATTCAAGCACAATTAACATCAACAGAGAAGGACTCAGAAGCCTCTCAGATCACACAAATGATGCAGTCTTTGCTACAACAGTGTAAAGAGCACTTTGATCATGAAGAGTCACAGATGCAGGCGTATCATTTTCCGCAACTTACAGAGCATCAACAAGAGCATCAACTCATACTGGAGATCACTCAAGAGGTGTTAATAGCATGGCAAACCAGTAAAGATCTGCTACGCTTACAGCTTTATATGCAACAGACCCTACCCACTTGGTTAATCGGCCATGTAGATAGCATGGATACCGAAGCAGCACTGTTTATCTCTAGTTCTTCTAAAAAAAAATCATAGCCTCGTTCAATCGTTGTGCATGCAATTGATATTAATCAAGCGATCAAAGTAAATTCTTAGATAGACTAGCAACACTCATTACCGTTTAGAGTGCAAATACCTCTGAAAACAAGAAGGAAAAAACGATGATTGATTTTGATGATGTACCAAGAGTTGAGTTGGATTTTATGAACGACGACCACGAAGAAGCCACTGCACTGGTTAACCACATCCAACACCTACTTATTTTGATAGAAACGGGTGAAGCAAAAGCAGAGGAGACAGGAAAAACATTAGAAGCACTGCTTAAACACAACCAAGAACACTTTGCTCGTGAAGAGGAGCAGATGCAAAAATTCAGCTTCCCACCCTACTCAATTCACAAAGGTGAACACGAACGTGTATTAGCAGAGATGGAAACAGAGATCGCTGCATGGCAAGCCGATAAAGATATCGCACGCTTGAAGCTCTATATTGAAGAGACGCTACCCAACTGGTTTGTGGGTCACATTGAAACAATGGATACCATGACGGCAATGTTTATCGCTCGATCTGGCGGATAAGTTTACTCAACGTCACTAAAATTAAAATAAGATATGTAAAAAAGGCAGTGTTTTAACACTGCCTTTTCGGCTACAGAGTGTTTGTAGGTTTAATAGATAAAAACCTTATCTCCAACGGCTATATCATTGGCCTGAAACCAATCCTGATTCATCTCCCAAACATAGAGCACCTTCTCAGAGGCCTTAACAAGAGTTTGATCTAAAGGCTGCATTGCTTCAATCCCCACTATCAGACCATCAGCACGAATAAATGCCACATCCAAAGGAATATAAGTGTTCTTCATCCACATCTCTACCTGATGTGCCTGATCTAATTTAAACAGCATGCCGCAGTCAATACAGAGCTGTTTACGGTACATTAAACCTTGGTTACGTAAAACCTCTGTATCGGCATATTCAAGCGGTAAGGTTTGATTGTTAATCTGAATATCCACACGCGAAAATTCACTCCCTCCCGTTGCCTGAGAGATAGAAGAAAAGACCATTAAGAATAGAAAAAGTTTGATCATAAGTTGATTCATTTGGTGTCAGTTTTTATTATTATTCATGCATTTAATGATTATAAATCAAACTTACCTGTCTTTAAAAAATGGAATCACCTGAGCAATGACCTTTCTATTTTTCACCCTAAATGGATGAGTTTCAGGTAAGGTTATATGATCACTCATGCCTAAAAGATGTGTGCTTTCTACGGTCACTTTTAGCCAAACCATGTCAAAGAATGACACTATCTTGTACATATTAATTTGCACTGAATAAGATAATTATATTTAAGCTGTGACAGACACAAACTAATGGTTACCCCCCCTGCTTAAAAGCCCCTGAAGGTACAAAACATTCTGACTCTAATTGCTTTATTTATCAATTGCCAGTCTGTAACATAAGATTGTGGCTATTACTGTTATGGGTGTAAAGAGGATTGTTTCTAGTGGATTTGTTGATGCTATATTACCCAGAGTATTTAATGAAAAGAACATCACTAAACTCCACATTATCATTGTTACGCCCTTTTTGCTTATGTAAGGTTTTATATAACCCGCCTTAATGCCAATCACTGCAGCGATTGCCAAACTCAAAACTATGGAAGTCATTTCAAAAACGTACATCTCAGATATATTTTCAAAGCGCCCACCCCACACAATATTGTAAGGAACAATTCCCACCATAATTAAAACATCAAACATAACTAGGCATAAGTTTAGTATTATCATTGCATTAGCTGCAATATTCACATTTATTCTCTCAAGCAATACCACTGCATCCTCCATATCATAATTAAGTTAACCAAGCATAGTTAGCGATTAAAACACGCTATTATCGATTGGTTTACATAGCTAGTTTTTATTATCTTTATCTTCTATTTCGATTAGATGATTTACCACCACGTTTTCCACGACTCTGACCTTGGCCTCTACGTCGGGGCTTAAGATTAGCATTAGGCTTAGAGTCTGGTTCAAAACTACCGTACTCATCATCATCAAACTCAGTTGTTACTGCCTTCTCTTTTGCTGGCTTCTCGCTGGGCATAAAGCCACGGATAATTTTACGCTCTAACTTTGATCCAATGAGCTCTTCAATCAACTTTAACTGCTTATATTCATCCTCACTCACCAATGAAACCGCTAAACCAGAACTGCCAGCACGCCCCGTACGACCAATGCGATGTACATAGTCTTCTGCTACATAAGGTAGATCAAAATTAACCACGCAAGGCAGCTGGCTCACATCAATCCCCCGAGCGGCAATATCCGTGGCGACCAATACCACAATTTTCTCACTTCTAAACCCCTCTAAGGCACGTGTGCGTGCATGCTGCATTCTATTCGCATGGATTGAGTCAGCAGTAATGCCAGCACTTTCCAGCTCAATGACCAAGCTATCCGCCCCTTTCTTGGTACGACTAAAGACCAAAACCTGATGCCATTTATTCCTTTTAATCAAGTCAATCAATAGCGCACTCTTACGCTCTTTATCTACTAGGTGAATGACCTGCTTAATCGTGGCCGCAGTACTGTTCTCAGAAGCCATTTCAATCAAAAGTGGATCATTGAACATACCTTCAGCAAGTGACTTAACCTCTTTAGAAAAGGTGGCTGAAAACATCAAGGTTTGACGCTTGGCAGGCAGCAAGGTTTGGATGCGACGAATATCATCGATAAAGCCCATATCCAACATGCGATCTGCTTCATCCAAGACCAATATCTCAAGCTCATCAAACTTAACCGCCCCTTGTCTATAAAGATCCAATAAACGTCCCGGCGTAGCAACCAATACATCCAAGCCTTCTTGCAACGCGGCTATCTGCGGCTCAATTCTAACGCCCCCAAACACCGCCGAAGAGCGAATATTCATATGACGGCTATAGTTTTCAACGCTCTCGGTAACCTGAGCAGCAAGCTCGCGGGTTGGTGTAATCACTAAAGCACGCACATGCAAGGCCTTAGGACAAGCGCCACCTGACAATAACTGCACCATAGGCAGTGTAAAGCTAGCCGTCTTACCCGTACCAGTATGCGCCGCCGCCATCAAATCCCGCTGACTAAGCACCGCAGGAATCGCTTCAAGCTGTATCGCTGTTGGTGTTGTATAACCTTGTTCTGTAACCGCTTTCAACAGCGCATCACACAAGCCTAAAGAGGCAAATGACATAGAAAACATTCCTTGGATTGACTAATAAAAATAAAACTTGGGTAGGAGCATGCCCCCCCCTGCTTGAAATATTTTGGCTATTTTAACAGAGAGTAAAATGAAGGATAGTGGCTTGTTTTTGATTTAAGGAGAGCAACTGAAGCTAGAGATAGCATTATATTAACGCAACCAAGCCTGTTTAAAGCTTTTGCCTTTATAAATATCTTGGGTTAAAGCGCACAGCCCAGCATTGTCCATAATCTTAACAACATGTTTGATCCATGCAGGACGCATATTAAAACTACGTGGTTTGCCGCCAATGCTTTTTACAAAGGCTTTTGCAACGCCACAGCCTAACAAAGCCGCCTTTCCTTTACTAGCAACCAGATGTTCCATCTCTCTTGAGGCTTGTAAAAATAGTGGGACTTTAGATTTATGACTAATCCAGCTACTAGAAAAATCTCGCATTACGCTGCTATAAGCTTGTTTTAAGGAGCTGGGGTTTTCTCTAAAATAGAGTAGATTACTGTTCGTACCTGCATAAGGCTGAGGGCGATAATCTTTTTTAAGGCTAGGCGGTCTCTTTTGCCAAACCACCTGACCTTTTGGTAACTGGTTTGCCCTATCGATATCAATCATAATCTTATCTTTAGCAATATTTCTCGGCAGCGTTAACGGCGGTAACTCAGCCTCACCCTTACGCGCCCCCAAACTCATAATATTACCCGTAATCTGAGAAATATAACCCTCGCCATAACCCGACTCCCAACCCGCAATCGCCAATATCGCTGCGGGGGGAATATTGTACTCTAGTCCAATTTTTACCGCTTGTTCAGCCGTTAGATGGTAAAACTGTTTAACATGTTGGTACTTACGCAATGAATAATGAGGGCTGTCGGGCTTTTGAGCGTACACCTGAGAGCTTGCTAACATACTCATAGATATAGAGGCGATTAAAATAGCTCTGATGACAGACAAGATTAAGATTTTCATAACATCACTTCCAGTAAAGCTGCACTTAACTACGCTTTTTTAGCTTAGAGAATATTGGGTTCAAATACTGTTATATTTTACCCGCCCCCTGCTTTTATGCCCCTTGTGGGTACAAAAAGTAAAAACTCAAATTTAGGCAACCAACAGAAAGAAAAATGTCCCAAATTCGGGACTTTAACGTGGGATTATTCAATTAACTTTACCCTGATCCCAGTTATTTCAAGGAAGCATACAAGTGTATGTGATCGTTTCTAATGTAAAAATAGCGCCGTTTTCTGCTTCCTAAACCCTGAAGAAAAGTTGAGCATACGTATAGGAATCGCATAAGCATTTCAATACAAGGAAAAATAAAGGAGTGTACAAGTGTACTCGACTGCTTTTGACGCAGAAGTGGAGTGCTTAGGCGCTTCCCTGCCCAAAAACTAGATAATAGACCAAGTAAGAGGAGTACATGACTACCATCACTATACTCATCAGTGTAATTGGCCTTAACCCCTTCTCTTCAACAACAATCCCCTGCGCCCGCAACTTTCGATTTCTGATCTTCTGTTTAATCAACCAGTAGAAGAAGTAGATAACCGCAAGCAGCGTCAGGTATTTAAACATGGCTTAGTCTAGGACTCAGCAGAGAGCAGTTGGCGGACTTGTTCAAGATCTTCTGGTGTATCAACCCCAACACCCGCATCACAGAGGGCATCTAAAACAAGAATAGATTCGCCATGCCATAGGACACGCAGTTGCTCTAGTTTTTCGACCTGTTCTAGATCGCACTCTGGCCACTCAACATATTGTTGAACAAAACCTGCTCTATAGGCGTAGAGGCCGATATGGCGTTTGTAGTGCCAGTTATCAGGAAGAGTCTTAACGTTAGATAAGAAGCTATCGCGCGACCAAGGCAGTGGTGCTCGGCTGAAATTGATGGCTAGGTTAGCAGCATTACGGCTGACTTTTACGGCATGTGGATCAAAGACGGTTTCTACCGAGGTAATTGGCTCACATAGCGTTGCCATTGGGATTTGTGGATTATATTCTAGCCCTTCTGCCACTTGGTGAATGAGCACTGGCGCTAGCATTGGCTCATCGCCTTGTACATTGACGATGATGGACTCTTTTGCCAGCTCGCATTTTTCAATGACTTCTGCAATGCGCTCTGTACCTGATTGGTGGTCTTCGCGTGTTAAACAGACCTCTGCACCAAAGGCTTCACAGACCGTTTTTACTTTCTCTGAATCGGTGGCAATAATAATACGCTCTGCCCCCGATTTTTTGGCTTTCTGCCATGTCCATTGAATCATTGGCTGGCCATGAATATTCATTAGTGGCTTACCTGGCAAGCGGCTAGATTCAAAACGGGCGGGAATAATCACTGTAAATGACATAAAGGCTAAAGCGTCCTTATTGGGCGAGTAGGTGTGTAAGTTGTATTACTTCTGTTTACGGTAGCTTTCTACTTCTTCACCCGTTAGTTGACGCGCTTCGTCTTCTAGTAAGATTGGGATACCGTCTCTCACAGGAAATGCTAGGTTAGCAGCAGTTGAGATTAGTTCTTGGTTATTTTTATCAAAAATCAGTTTAGTCTTGCTGACTGGGCAAACTAAAATTTCTAGTAATTTAGGATCCATTGAATACTCTTCTTTTATATCATGCGGGCTATTTTCAGCCGTGAAACGGGATAACGGAGACTAGTTGTCTCTATTTAAAAGCCCTAATAGCTGTACTATTAAGGCCTCTTCACAACGGGGGGCAACTTCTAAATACCACCAGTTGGCTTTTTGATGTTGTTTTGCTAATTGCACACATTTTACCGCATCTTTCTCGGTCATAAGTAAGCGTTTTTGATCTTCAAACAGCTTAAAGTCTTCGAGTTGATAGTTATGATGATCAGCAAAGGCGTGTGGGGTGATTTTAAGCGTTAGGTCTTCTAGGGTTTGAAAGAATCGTGCGGGGTTACCAATCCCTGCAATGGCGTTCATTGGCTCGGCACTAAAGCTGCGCTGACTGTCGTGAATATCTTCTACCTCGATAATATTATCGGGGTTCATGACTTGCCTGAATCGCAGTGGAATCAGTGACATTCTATATTGAGAAGGTTGAACTGTTTTGCTAATCGGTAGAGGTTGATCTCCCTCTAGTCCGTTCCAGATACAGATATCAACGGAACTGAGCCGAGAGATGGGTTCACGTAAAGGCCCTGCTGGCATGCAGTAACCATTACCAAACTCACGTTGTGCATCAAACATCACAATCTCGATATCTCTTGCTAAGGCGTAGTGTTGCAGACCATCGTCACTGATAATGACATCTAGCGCATTATGCTTATTGAGGAGTGTAATGGCTTCTGGACGGTTAGGCGAGACGGCAATTGGGCAACCGAGTTGTTTGGCGAGTAGCACGGGCTCATCACCGACTTGTAGCGGATCACTATCTTGTGTTACCAATAGCGGCCACTCTTTGGCGATGCCGCCATAACCACGGCTGATAATACCAACGCTTAGGCCTTTGGCTTGTAGCTGCTCAGTTAACCAGATAATAAACGGCGTTTTGCCACTGCCGCCCACAACGAGATTACCGACAATAATGACTTTGGCGACGGTCTGTTTTTCAGGAGGCAGAGCTCTAAAGTTTTTTAAGCGACGTGTGGCTTCCCAGCAGACAACTTTTGCCAATGGCAGTAGTGCATAGGTTTTCCAGTTTTTTTTAGTCCAAAAGGCTGGCCAGCTCATTGAAACAGATGTCCTCGTTGAGTTTCTTTACAGCGGTGATGATACCACTTGCGCCGACTTTTGCGGTTCTCTTGTAGTAATTTTATCTGCGTTGGTGTTAATTGAAACGACAGTGCACCTGAACAGGCGGTGTTCCACCATTGAACTGGCCTATTTTTCTGCCAGTGATCACTTCTTTTGATCCCCCCCTGCTCAGTTTGTTGTTTACTCTGAACTGCATTATAAGATTCGATACGTGCTAGCACCTTTTTTGAGGGGAATTTAAAGCGGTTAAGGTAGCCAGAAGAGAAGATGATCTTCTCTGGTTTTAGCATGGCTAACCACGGTTTTGAGGTAGATGAGTTACTGCCATGATGACCTGCTATCAGCAGCTGTGCTTGATATTGCGCTTTGAGCAAAATCTTCTCACCACGACTACTTAAATCACCAGTGATAATGACCCTTTGTGGATTCAACGTTTCTATGCCCGTTGTAATACTTAAAACACAAGATAGGTCATTATCACTTTTAAGTTTTGATCCAATATGCTTGAGCTGGGGCGAGAGAATCTCAAAGAGTACACCATCTAATTGCCACGACGTACCTGTTTGACACTGAGTGAAATTAACGTGAATTTTAGAATCCGTCTGCTTGGTTGAGCTTTTAATCAGGTTATTTAATAAGCGTGGTTGACCACTCAGTGCAAAGGATACTGGCAGTGCGTTTACTAAACTAAGCACCCCACCTGCGTGATCTGAGTCACTATGGCTAACAATCAATCTATCGACTCTGTTCCAGCCTTGCAACTTTAGATAGGGCAAAACAGCCAGTTTGGCACCATCCATAGAGTCTCCCCACTTTGCCCCGGTGTCGTAAACTACTACATTCTGGTGGGTTTCAATGACAATGGCTTGACCTTGGCCAACATCTAATACAGTCAGCTTGGCTTCATTCAGTGCTGGTCTTTGTGGCTGAGCAGAGAATAGCAGCACCGTGATAAGAAGAATCACTCCGCTTAATACCAAACCCCGTTGCAGATTAAATTTGAGCCTGAGACCGATAAAGAGGAAAGCATAGATAATAATCAACCACATTGGCGATAGGCCACTGACTGACAAACGGCTATTAGGCAGCTGATTGAGCCACAACAAATACTGCCAGAAAGGATGCCATAGTGTATCCAAAACCGAGATAAACCACTGACCTAACTCTAATGAGAACAAACCTGCTATAGATGAGAAAAACAAGAGTGGTAGGCCTATTAAACTTATAAATGGCACAGCAATAAGATTAGCAACAAAACTGTAGATTGGCAGACTGTTAAATAACCAAATGAGCAGGGGGGCTAACCCTAGTGTGAGAATAAACTGTAGCCAGACGACCGTGGTAATCTTAGTTCGCCAAGAGGATGCCTGCCCTACTTCAGTTATAGATTTAGGTGTAATCAGTGCCGCAAAGATCAGTGAGACTGCGATAAAGGATAACCAAAATCCAAAACTCAGAACCGCCTTACTGTCCCATAGGACAATCATTAAAGCCGCTAAAGCAAGCGCTGACCAAGGTTGAAATGATCGCCTAGCAACAATAAACACCAACACTGCGACCACCATGAGCCAAGCGCGTTGAGTAGGAATAGAGAAACCCGATATCATTAGATAGAGACTGGCAAAGAGCAGCGCACCCAAAGCGGCAAAGCTTGGAAGATTAATTGACTCAACTCGGTAAACACCTAACCACCAAAGTCCTTTAAAACACCAAAAACCCAGTAGCGCAACAATGCCCATATGCAAACCTGAGATCGCCATTAGATGAATAGTGCCCGTATTTTGTAACAGTGCCCAATCATCGGGTGAGACGGTAGATTTTTCACCAAAGGTTAGTGCCTGATAAAATTGGCTAAATTCACTTTGTGAGAATATTACCTTGAGCTGCTTAGCCAACCAACTACGCCAGTGCATTAGGCTAAACAGTGAGACAGGTTCAAGCTGTTTGACCACTTCTGCATTCAGAAGATTCATCTCTGTTTTAGAAAAACTTTTCGAATCATTTTTCGAATAACTTTTTACATACCCCTTCGCACTGATCCCCTGCTGAAAAAGCCAGGTTTCATAATCAAAGGCACCTGGGTTCATAGAGGCGTGATTCGCCTTGAGCTTAACGCGCATCTGCCAGGTTTCGCCCATTTGAGGTGATTGTTTAAGATTATCAAACTGGCTGCGCGGCAGATACCAGTTAATCACTACGGTTGGTTTTAAGCCCACTGGGTATTGAAGAATGTAATGAGGGTTTGATGTTGATGATTCTAATAATGTGGGTACTTTAAGCTTAGAGTGAGAGATATAAGGAGGAGAAGTGGTAATAGAGTCTACTTGTATCAGGTATTTAATGCGTACCCGATTCACTGTAAGCTCTTGATTTGGCAAGTCTATTATTGTGCCCGTTAAAAACACAGGTTGATTTAGGACATTTTCTGGAATGCTTGGCATTAAAAAAGAGTGCCAAAACACCCACGACCACCCTATAATGAGACCAAAGACAATATTGACAGCCCCATATAAAATGCGCTGAAATGGCTTTGGTTGAAGGTCTATCCAGAAAGTGATTCGGTGCAGGCGTAATATTAATGCCAAACAAACCGCTAGACACACGGAAGCGACTCCACTCCAGATTGGAGGAAAGTCAGGCTGTTGGTAGAAGACCAACACACTCAATATAAAAGCCAAAACAAAACGAAGAAACATGCCTAAAAAGCTCATTAAACGTTATATTCCCACCCCCGAAAAAATCAAAAGCATGAAAGGCTTAGGATTTCTCGGTAAGTGGTTACAAGATCCAAACATTTGGCATTTACACCGTCATTCGGTGTCTAAGGCGTTTGTATTTGGTCTTTTCTGGATGTCTATTCCCATCCCATCACAAATGCTTTTTGCCGCCATTTGTGCCATTCTCTTTAGAGCCAATCTACCGCTAAGTGTCGCTTTAGTTTGGATTAGCAATCCTCTAACAATGGGACCTATATTCTACTTTAACTACGTAGTAGGTACGTATATTTTAGGGCAAGAAGCATCAGAAGATTTACATTTCGAAATGAGCTGGGATTGGATCGCGAATGTTCTAGGGGATCTATGGCAGCCGCTCTACCTTGGAAGTACGGTAGTAGGGATTGTTTTAGCCATTGTTGGTTTCTTTATCATCCACCTACTTTGGCGACAACGTGTTATCAAAAACTGGAAACTACGCGCTGCAAAACGTAAGATTAAAAAAAGATCTATTAATAAAAGTTAAGCTGTAAATTAAACTCATAATTTGAAATTATATCTTCCATAATAAGAACCAAACAACGACCTATTATTTTATTTAAAGGCATCACGAATGAAAAAGTTCCTCTCATTAACACTCACTCTATTAATCACTTTCACACTTTCGGCTTGCTCAATTATTCCAGATCTTCCTGGTCCAATCGGTATCCCTGGTATTTAACGATTATTTACTTTTAAATAGTTTCAACCCATTTCTAATGGATGACCATTAATCTATTTACGCACTAAATTTAGTCGGTAGAATAGCCATTAAATCAAACTGTAAATTTAATAAAAAGGAATGAAATGGATATTTGGTCACGAATATTTAGATACTCAAGTGCAGCATTTGGTGCCATTATTTTACTGATTGTACTCATGGTACTCTCCAATGCTGAGAACGGTATGCTAACGGTCGAGGGCTTACAACATATGGAGCCACAGCTCACCTCTTTCTACGAGTTTATTCTACCGTTTGTCTATGTTTGGATGGCCTTAGGCCTTTTTATCTTTGGCCGATTCCTAATGAGAATGTTCAGAAGATAGTGGCACGATAGACTCAATACCTAATCACTTAAACACTCTATTTACCAAATATGGGCGAAGACATAGAGATAGGACTCAGTCATCTTGACCACTTAGTTCTAATCATAAATAACATAGAAGCCACTATTCTTTTTATAGCTTAGCTTTATATATGAAAGAGACACATTTTGGGAGGACAGGGTTGCTCATGTGGTTTTAGGCTCCTTAGCCCCCCCTGCTTTAATACCCCTTGAGGTGACTAAATGGTATTTCATAAACCTACTTTTTATTTGGCCTGCCTGTACAATTCCCCCTAGGGCTTAATAAGACGAATAAGCCTCACAAACCCTTAATAGCACTCTACACATAAATGCTGATTTTTCAGAATACCCTAGACCTATTGTTGATTTACTAGACTTAACTTAAGCTAAAAGGAATCCCGTGGCACTAAAACCAACAATCTATAAATTCAAAATTTCACTCTCTGATTTAAACCGTCACTACTACGACACGCTTAATTTAACCATCGCTCAACACCCATCCGAAAGTCTTGAGCGAATGATGGCTCGTGTGATAGCTTATTGCTTAAATGCACAAGAATTTCTTAGCTTCACCAAAGGCCTAAGCGCTATTGAAGAGCCTGCTATTTGGGTACGTACACTGGATGACCAGCTTGCCCTATGGATTGATATTGGAGAGCCCGCGGTTGATAGGATCAAGAAATCTACACGCCAAGCACAAGCGGTCAAAGTCTATAGCTTCAATACTAAATCAGATGTTTGGTGGGATCAAAATAAAAGCAAGCTTAACCAATTAGATGCCTCCATCTATCGATTTGAGTGGTCAGATATTCAAGCTTTAGCCAAATTAGTCGAACGCACAATGGACCTCTCTATCACTATTACTGAGGATTCTGCCTATATTGCAACCGCGCTAGGTGAGTGCGAACTACCTTGGACTGTTTTACAAAGCAGTGAAAAATAAAATATGCCCACAAGGTATAAACACAAGCCATAAACACAAGAGGGGGTGCAAACCCTAAAGTTTAGGCACTATGCTTGAATATCAAATTTAGCAACAAGGTTTCGATATAAGTGTTGATCTACAAATGTAGGCAATAAAAAAGCCAGTCGTTTTCAGTGACTGGCTTTATATTTCTGCTCTAAACCGCTTACTCTAAACCAACAGAAAGTTCCCCCCCTGCTGGTTTAATTAATGCTTTATTAGATTAACTATTCAAAGTCTGCATCATAATAAACTTTCTGTACATCATCTAAATCATCAAGCGCATCTAAAAAGTGATTAAAGTTCTCTAAGTCCTCACCCGAAATGGGTGTACTGATTTTAGGTACAAACTGAATTTCATCTACTTCAAATTCAATTCCTTCAAATGCTTCCGCTAAAGCCTGCTTGGCTTTTGCATACTCGGTATGTGGCGCAAAAACTGTGATCATATCACTGTCACTCTCAATATCTGAGACATCAACATCAGCCATCATTAAGGCTTCTAAAACCGCTTCTTCATCATCGTGTTTAAACACTAAAATAGCAGAGTGGTCAAACATATGGCTTACGCTGCCTTGTGTTCCAATCTTACACTTAGCTTTAGTAAAACAGTGACGTACATCGCCAAAAGTGCGATTAGGGTTATCTGTTAGACAGTCAATAATAACCATGGTATTACCTGGGCCATAGCCTTCATAACGTGCAAGAGAGAAATCCTCTCCCCCGCCACCAGCAGCTTTACCAATCGCTTTTTCAATAACATGTGTTGGCACTTGGCTCTTTTTAGCACGCTCAATCAAACCACGTAGTGCTAAGTTTCCATCAGGATCTATTCCACCCGTTTTGGCACATACATAAATTTCACGACCAAATTTTCCGTAGACCTTTGTCTTAGCGTCAGCGGTTTTAGCCATAGATTCTTTGCGGTTTTGATAAGCTCTGCCCATTGCGGTTTGCCCCGAGTAAAATAATAAAGAGCAAATTTTACACGATACAGATTTAGATCGGCAACTTTTCACTAAACTTGCTGCTCTATATCCTGCTCTCTTTCTTTTACTCAATACACTTTTAGTTGATGACTCAATAGACCAATATTTCATATCACTCAATACAGTCGGTATAATGCTCCTTAATCAGATGTGAACAAAGCAGTGAACAGGATATAAAACGAATGAACCGCCGTAAAAAGATTATAAAAAAGCTAACCAAAAAGTATAAACAGGCACAAGCTAAAAAGCAGCCACAGAATAAGCAGCCTTATGTCTCTAAAGCAGATCGTGAAGAAACTGAATTGCACGCTGAAAGAGACATTCAAGCCGAAGAGCTACAGACGCCATAAATAGCAAGATCAATATTTAATAAAATTGAATATCCAAGTTGCTTGCATTCAAAACCCTACACATTGATACTACACTTTATATTTAAACCCGCTCCACTTACCTTGTCAGGAAAATAGATGACCAATAACGATATATTACGACGCATGCGCTACTCCTTTGATTTAGATGATAACCAGGTGATTAAAGTGTTTTCTTTGGTTGATCACTCGGTCAGTCGTGAGCAGATCAGTTTTTGGTTAAAAAAGGATGATGATGATGAGTTTGTCACACTAGAAGATATTGATCTAGCCCGTTTCTTAAATGGCTTTATCAACCTTAAGCGTGGCAAGAAAGAGGGGGAACAGCCACAGCCAGAACAGAGACTGACGCATAATCTTATCTTTATGAAATTAAAAATTGCCTTGCAGCTTCAAGCAGACGATGTTCTAAACATTCTACTATTGGCAGATTTCCGCTTAAGTAAGCATGAATTAAGTGCTTTTTTCCGTAAACCTGGCCATAAGCACTATAGAGAGTGTAAAGACCAAGTGCTACGAAACTTCTTAAATGGTCTACAGAAAAAATTCCGCCCTGAAACTGAAGCAAAAGCTTAAAGCAGATTTAATTCAACAGGGTTGCCCAATGGTTAAGCTCTGTTTAGCAGAAGAGATCAAATGAAGATGAAGATGAAGATGAAGAAACTATTATTAATTATGTTAATCAGCACTCTTCTGCAAGGTTGCTTTGTCACTAAGATCGTCACTATTCCAATGCGCGTTGTTGGTACGGTAATCTCTATTGTGCCTATCGTTGGTGACCCCATTGATAGCACAATTGGGGCTGCAGCGGATGTCGTTGACCTAGTTCCAATTTAACATTCATAAAATACCTTTTAGCTAACGAATGACCTAAGAGGCATTACCTACTTTTTAATAAATATTCAATAAAGCTTTAAATACCCTTATAAGCTCTACTTACCTCATCAGTCCGTTAAACTACTATAGAAACCCTATAATAATATTTAGAACACTATATATAGTAACCAACAATCCCTCCCCTTTCCAAAGCCTGATAAATACTTAAATTTCTCCAAAATACTCTTTGACATTCGGTTAGATTCCTATACAATCGTCTCTAGCTTGAAATTTCGGTTTTATATTTATGCACAATGTCGATGTACTAGTAATAGTTATCGTTCCTGTTCTTCATAAGTAATCGCAACACATTTCAGCCCAAACTGCTCTCTTAACATTAAGAGTGCTTTTATTACTAATGAAAAAAATAGGATACACAATATGTCTACTACTACTGGTACAGTAAAATGGTTCAACGAGTCTAAAGGTTTTGGTTTCATCGAGCAAGAGTCTGGTCCTGATGTTTTTGCACACTTCTCTGCAATCACAGGTTCTGGTTTCAAAACTTTAGTTGAAGGTCAGAAAGTTGAGTTCACTGTAACTCAAGGTCAGAAAGGACCACAGGCTGAGAACATCGTAGCTCTTTAATTAGACTCGATACGGTTTAAATTCATTTAAACCGTTGCCTTAACTCTTTTAGAGTTATAAAAAAAAGGGAAAGATCATATGATCTTTCCCTTTTTTTGTACCTACTTTTTACAACCATAAAGCATATATTAGCCTAGACACCCTTTTGATGTCTAGACAGTAAAACTCACCCCCTATTAAGAGTCAGGCTTCTCATTCATCGCTTCTAAAGCAGCCATCACCTTAGCATTTGCTTCCTCTGCTGACAGACCTGTCAATAGTGCTAAAGCATCATCAATATGACTAATGGTATAAATATGAAACTGCTCTTTCTCAACCGCATCCCTCACCTCTGCATTCAACATTAAGTGTCTAGCATTTGATTTAGGGACAATAACACCCTGTTGCCCAGTCAAACCACGTGCAGAACAGATTTTATAGTAACCCTCAATTTTCTCATTCACTCCCCCAATCGGCTGAATCTCACCAAACTGGTTAATAGAACCCGTAATAGCCAGATCCTGACGCATTGGAATATGTGCAATTGAAGAGAGTAACGCTAACAGCTCCGCTGAAGAGGCTGAATCACCCTCAACTCCATTGTAAGACTGCTCCATCACAATCGAACCACTGAAACCAAGTGCCTTGGATTTCATATAGCGACCACGAATATAGCCAGACAAGATTAGCATCCCTTTAGAGTGAATAGGCCCCGCCATATCGACTTCACGTTCTATATCAAGTACACCCTCATCTCCTGCTGATGCCTGAGCGGTAATACGCACAGGCTGACCAAATGACTGATGGCCTACCGTTAAAACGGTTAATCCATTCACCATACCTGGATGAGTACCCTCTGTAGAGATCAGTACTTGCTGCTCTGTAATAGCACGATGATAGTACTCCTCCATTAAGCCGGTATGGAAGTCACGCTGCTGAATAGTTGATTCAATAATCATTCTATCCACACTTGGCTGATCACTCGCACGTGCAAATGCATTTGCCTCTGCCAAGACATCTCTTAATATCGCCTTATTGGTATATAAACGACCTTCATCTTCTGCCATTCTTGATGCATATTCGATCAAGCGTTCAAAAGCGGATGGCTCGACTGGTAGATCCTCCCACTCTGATACCTCTGCAAGTAGTTGCTTAGCGAGTGTTTGCTCATGCTCAACCGTTCTAGAAAGTTCAACTTCAAACTCAACCTGCACTTTAAACAGACGTTCAAACTGCGCATCAATCTCTTGTAACGCATAAAAGTGTGACGACTGACCAATTAATACCAAAGTTAAATCTAGCGGAAAATCTGGTAGGTGATATGGCACGACACTGGTTGAAGAAGGCACTTCAAAACTCAGTGACTTACTCATTAAAGCCGCTTTCAAATTTGACCAAATCTCTGGATCTTTAAGCAGTGCTTGAATACTAATAATGAGATAACCCCCATTGGCCTGCTGTAAAAGCCCAGACTGGTGGTTCATTGCTAAACTAACCGTATCGACGGCAGAGGCTGCTGCCGAGTTAATGGTGTAACCAAACAATTTTGGTGTTGAAGTATTTTGCTCATAGATGACTGGCGCATGCTTAAGGTCTCTATGATCAACCAATAGGTTCACTTCAAAAATAGACAAACCTTGCTGCTCAGACAACAACTCTTCCATACTTGGTTGAGAACTAGACGTGACTTGATCCGCACTCTGATCCCAAAAGAGATGCAGCTTAGAGACGATACTCTCCTGAAGAGAGGATAAGTAAGCGGTAATCTCAGGTGTTTTAGCAAAATCATTTTTAAGATTTTCAATCAGCGGATCTAAATGCTCATTGGCCACCTCTGTGTTCAGCTCCTTACCCGTATCCAAATATTCATGTTGTAAATAAGGGAAATGTGTTAACCCCTTATTTAAAGCCTCTTCAACCGAGTCAAAAGCCTCCATAAAATGTGCTTGAACCTCTTCATCAAAGGTTTTAACTTCTGCCATACGATAAGACTTACCATCAATAACCGCATGTAAAATAAAATTATTCTCAGTTTGACTAATCTCAATACTCACCTCTTCAGCTAAGGCATAAGCAGGCTCTAGTGCTTTCTGCTGCTTATCCGCCAGTTCATTCTCTAACTGCTGGCTTTTAAGCTGATAGGAGTGTCCATCAAACAATACAGGTAACTGAGTTTTTAGCTGCGTAATAAACTGAACTAAGGATGCCTTAAACTGGTAACCCTGACCAGCTTCAAAATAGAGGTACTGTGTCTTATTCGCTTCACTAAAATCTGAAACCAATACCACATCAGAGGGAATTGCTTTTTGAGCTGCTGATTTCTTCAGCATCGCCTTGGTCATCCCAATACGACCTACTCCTGGCTCACCCATAATAAAGATATGGTTATGCTTTCGTTTTAAGTGTAGACCGAAGTTAAGCGACTGATAAGCGCGCGGATGAAAGTGCTGCATAAACTCTAGTATTTCAGCATCTTTATCTTTGATTTTTGGTGGTGTGATAAGACTTGCGTCTAATTGAGTAAAACGATAAAGCTGAGAAGCGGATAACTTTTCCATAAGGGGCTTTTTCTCTTTTTATTTTTGTTATTTTTTTTGTTATTTGTTTCAAACACTATAACAAAAAAGCCCGCTATATAAGCGGGCTTTCAATGAGAACGGTGTGTTTAAATCTAATTATTGATTAAAACTCTTCTCTAGGTGGATTAGCATGTGTTTTATGGAAAGTTAAATCAGCACCTTGGTACTGCTCCTCATCCGTCATACGCACTGGTGAGATTACATTCACTATGCGATACACAATGTAACCACCCACAAATGCAATCGTTACACCAATCAGCGTACCAATAACCTGAGAGGCAAGAGAGACCCCTCCTAAACCGCCTAAAGCTGTTGAACCAAAAATACCTGCTGCAATCGCACCCCACATACCACATAGACCATGCAGAGGCCAAACACCTAATACATCATCTACTTTCAAGTTCTTCTGTGTCCACGTAAAGGCTTTCACAAACAGCGCACCAGCAACTAGACCGATGACCAAAGCACCTAACGGGTTAACCACATCAGAACCCGCACAGATAGCTACTAAGCCTGCTAAAGGACCGTTATGTACAAACCCTGGATCTTTATTACCAACAAAGGTTGCCGCTAAGATACCACCGACCATCGCCATCAGAGAGTTCATAGCCACCAGTCCTTGAATACCACCAATTTGCTGCGCTGACATCACATTAAACCCAAACCAACCTACTGCAAGAATCCACGAACCTAATGCCAAAAATGGAATACTAGATGGCGGATAAACATGTTTAATCTGACCGTTTTTATCGTAACGATTATGGCGAGCACCTAGCACTAAGATCGCCGCTAAAGCGATCCAACCACCCACAGCATGCACTACAATAGACCCTGCAAAGTCATGAAAACCTGCACCAAACTGTGCTTCTAACCACCCCTGCAGACCAAAATTACTATTCCATGCAATACCTTCAAATAAAGGATAAATAAAAGCAACAATCAAGAAGGTTGAAAGCAGAACGGGATAGAAACGGGCTCTTTCTGCAATACCACCCGAGACAATCGCAGGTATCGCCGCAGCAAACGTCATTAAGAAGAAGAACTTAACCAGCTCATAACCTGATTTTTCAGTCATCGCTTGCGTGAGTTGACCATCAATATTGAAACCGAGGAAAACACCATAAGCGACGCCGTAACCAATAAACAAATAAGCGACTGTTGAGACGCCTAAATCTGTCATTATTTTAACCAATGCATTCACTTGGTTCTTATGCTGAACAGTACCGACTTCTAAAAAAGCAAAACCTGCATGCATAAAGAGGACTAAAATAGCCCCGAGTAAGATGAATAAGACATCTAAGCTTGTTGTTAGCTGTTCCATTGTGCGCCTCGCTGGGTATGAAGGTAATAAATCAAAAATAAATTTGCGAAATTGTACCAGATTGGACGATATGTTTTCTTTAAAAACAACCCCTTGCACTCAACTTTTCTCTAAAGAATTTACACAATACGGTGTTACCGTCTGGATAAAGCGTGAAGATTTGAATCAGCCACACATTCAGGGCAACAAGTGGCATAAGCTTAAATTGAATATTGAAGCGGCGCTTAGACAAGGCAAAACAACCTTGTTAACCTTTGGTGGCGCCTACTCTAATCACATTGCCGCGACTGCTGCTGCGGCACAATTAGCTGAACTTAAAAGTATTGGCATTATTAGAGGACAGGAGCTGACAGGCGCCCCTGAAAAGTGGAGTCATACACTCAAAGCAGCTGAGCAAAAAGGTATGCAATTTGAGTTTATTAGCCGTAGCCATTATCGTAATAAAACCTGTCCAGACTTTTTACAAGCTCTTCAGAAATCTTATCCAGATGCATATATTATTCCTGAAGGGGGCTCTAATACTTTAGCCGTTAAAGGCTTTGAATCACTCATGCCTGAGATTGAAGAGCAGTGTCCGGACTGGACGCATCTTTTTACAGCGGTTGGAACGGGAGGAACTTTGGCGGGGTTAGTTAGCTACGCACAACAACAGGATGGTAGACATATTGTTGGTGTGCCAGTTTTAAAAAAGGGCGAGTATTTGCTGCCTCAAATAAAAAACTGGATAGGTTATCGACCGACCAATGAGTGGTATTTATTAACTGAATATCATACAGGGGGCTATGCTAAAACAACACCTAAATTACGACAACGGATGCAGCAATTTGAACAAAACTTTGAGATTGATTTAGATCCTATTTATACTGCAAAAATGGTGAATGCTTTTTATGATCAACTTGAGAAAAAACTGATCCCTGTAGGTTCTAAAATTATCCTGCTGCACACGGGTGGGCTACAGGGGCGACAGCCAAATTAACCACCCCCCCCTGCTCAAAAAACACATTAACAAAGGTTGATCTCTCACCAATCAGTATACAAACGTGTTCAATAAAACGCATTAATCTATTGTTTTACATAGTTTAATAAGTTAAAAACACAACTTAATCTAGTTTATTAACATCGCAACAATACCCATCAACCAAACAAGCTCTATCACTTCTGTCATAGCACCTGCAGTATCTCCTGTCATGCCTCCCGTAATACGAATCATCACCCAACGCATCCAAAACCAAACCAAGATCAGAGCAACTAACAGTAAAGGGTTAAGCCAAACCACTGCAGCAGTTAATAGAGAAAACCACAACCAAATTGAATCGCTGTTAAGGTGTAAAAACATCCCTGCTGCAATACCCTTTTCAGAGACATATTGAGTCACCCGCATTAAGACAATTGAAGCGACTCTTGCCACGACCGGCGCAAACAATAAAAGGAACCACGCCTGATGCTCAATGATGACCACCAGTGCAGACCACTTCATAAGGAGCACTAGCACAAGTGCCACGCCCCCCCCTGTTCCAATTCGGCTATCTTTCATCACCTGCAAAGCACGCTGATGATCTCCAGAACCTGCTAACCAACCATCAGCGGTATCTGCTAAACCATCTAGATGAAGCGCACCAGTACTCCAAACCCAGACAGCCAATAGCAACCCCGCACTCACCTGAGCTGGTAACCATTGTGTGGTTTGACCAACAAATGCCAATATAACACCAATTAATAAACCGACAATCGGAAACCAACTGATTGATGCCCCCATCTCTTTATCTGAAATTTCATCATAGTGCGGCGTTGGAAACCGTGTTAAAAACTGTACTGCTAGCCAAAATGGTTTAAACATATTCACTCCCAGAGTATTGAGGTTGAAAAAAAAGAAAGCATTTATTTCTAAAATTTACGTTAAGATTTTATAGGGGATTGCACTAACTCAAGTAGCTTTATAAAGAATGCATCAGATGCTTTTTGACAATGCTCCGTGTCAGACTGCATAGCCTCTGTTAGCTCGATACACTCCAAGCTCATTCGGGCAGCATAGCCCATCTCTAATTGAAACAGCGCTGTATCGCTTAAACCCAAAACCTGTTTGAGCAATACCCGCATTACCCCACCATGTGTAACAACCACAATATGTTCAAGCTGATTGTGCACGGCATGCTCTAGCAATTTTTGAAAGACCTGCTGCACTCGATTTTCAAACTTGGCTAAAGACTCCGCTTCTGGAATGGCGTAATCAAAAGGGTTATCTAAATAGTGGGTAAAGCCTTCTACATCTAAGGCTTGAATGGCATCATAGGAAAGTCCATCCCAAACACCAAAAAATCGTTCTTGAAAATCAGGCCATGCCTCAATATTCAAAGCTTCTGATTTATCTGCGTAATAAGCCTCAACCAAATCTAAACAGCGGATCGCAGGAGATGAAATGATTAAATCAGCGGGTTCCAGGGCATCTAAGGCTTTATGCATCTGCTTTTGACCCAACACACTAAGCAGGGAAGCTGAGCGCCCTCTTAAAAAAGCACTGTCTTGGCAGTGACCATGGCGGACAAAATCAATGCGCATCATTCGACTCTGAAACACTGGCTTCACCAAAAGTTGCCATCTGCTCATGCAGTAAGCAAGCCATTTTAATTACTGGAATCGCCATGGCTGCACCAGAGCCCTCCCCTAAACGTAAAGAGAGATCTAGCAACGGGTTCACTTGTAAACGCTCAAATACAACCTGTTGAGCGGGTTCTACCGATTGATGTCCAAAAATCATCCAATCTTTAACTTCTGGCGCCATCTCACAGACCACCAGTGCCGCAGAACAGGCGATAACACCATCTATCACCATGCTTAAGCCTTTCTCTGCACAAGCAAGGTAAGCACCTGCTAAAGCAGCAATCTCTAGACCACCGACACAACGCAACACTTCAAAAGGATCACACATCTCTATTTGATGTTTCAATAGCGCCTTTTTAATCACCGCAGCTTTATGCAACTGCTGAGTTTGATCAATACCCGTCCCCATACCAACAATCTCATCGACTGACGCATTACATAGTTGTGCGATGATTGCGGTTGCACTGGTGGTATTACCTATGCCCATTTCACCCGCAATAAACAGGTCTGCATCAGCTTCAATGGCACGTTCAACCGCTAAGACACCTGCGGCCATCGCTTTATTGAGCATCTCAGAACTCATCGCTGCCTGCTCTAAAAAGTTAAAGCTACCAGCAGCGACTCTAAAAGACTCAAGGTTTGCAAAGTGGATAGTTCCACCCTCGGTAATATCTGTTAAGACCCCAACATCAACCACTTCAAATGAAGCTTGATTGGCTTTAGCAAGCACCGTAATGGCAGCCCCCCCTGCTGAAAAGTTTTTAACCATCTCTTGTGTCACCACAGAAGGAAATGCAGAGACCCCTTCAGCGGTAATACCATGATCTGCAGCAAAAACAGAGATCCAAGGTGCGGTAATCTTTGGACAAACGTTACCTTGATGCCCTGCCAGCTGAGTGGCGATCTGCTCTAGCTGGCCTAAAGAGCCTTGTGGTTTAGTCAGTTGATTTTGGCGCTCAATAGCCGCATATTGTGCGACTAAGTCAATCGGTTTAATTTCAAACAAAGTAGATTCTCTTATTTTTGTTATTTAGTGCTATTTAATTGATGATTTGAGGGACATCGGCAGACCTGCTGTGACAAAAGTCACCTCATCTGCTACTCTGGCAATATCTTGATGCAACCAACCTAGCTCATCAACAAAGGTGCGTGTCAGCTGTCCCATCGGCACCACCCCTAAACCGATCTCATTACTCACTAAAATCAGCTCAGCTTGTAGGTTAGGTAACAATGCCAGAAAGCGGGACCTTTCCGACTGAAACACCTCTGACTCAATCAAGTTCAATGTCCATAACGTCAAGCAATCAACCATAATACAGTGGTCTTTATGGTCTAACCCACTCAACCTTTCTGCTAATTTAATCGGTGTTTCTAAAGTCTGCCAGTGCTGCGGTCTATCTGCTTGATGCTGCTCGATACGGCGCAACATCTCTGGATCAACTTGATCACCAACAGAATCGACAGATTCTGCAACACTTGCTTGTGCTGTGGCAATGTAAAAAACTGTCTTGCCCTGTGCTTCAAATTTCTGAGCAAGCCCTTCTGCATAACGGCTCTTGCCCGAACGTGCGCCGCCTAAAATAAATTGAACCAAATGTGACTCCCTATAAAAACAGTTACTTAGCGACCTGAGTGAGTTCAAAACCAACACCAATCGTGTTAGACTCTTCTTAATATCATTAAATACTTATATCAATTTTAGTCATTCTATTTTTACTAAAACAATGACATTGAACAAAGTAGCTCCATTTTACTTAAGTAGGTCACTATGAACATTACTATTTTAGGCACAGGCTTCGCGGCACTCACTGCGATCAAAAATACCCGTAAAAAAGCCCCTCATGCGATTATTACCGTAATAAGCCCTAGAGAGGAGCTACTCTATTTTCCCAGCCTGATTTGGATCCCTTCTGGCCTACGTAAAGCGGATCAGCTGCGTATCAATTTGCATAATTTCTTCAACCAACAGCATGTTGAGTTTATTAAGGCCAAAGTGCTTAATGTCACCCATCAAGGCCGCACCGTCGTGACGGATCAAGGTGAGTTTCATAACGATGGCCTTATTATAGCGACAGGGGGTCGCTTTATTAAAAAGTTACCTGGTATAGAACACGCCATTACCCCTTGCGAAGGTATTCCAGCCGCAGAGAAGATTCGTGATCAATTGGCCGCGATGCAAGGTGGCACTATTGCCATTGGTTTTGGGGGTAATCCAAAAGAGCCCGCAGCGATGCGTGGTGGGCCTATGTTTGAGTTTCTATTTGGCATAGATAACCTACTGCGTAAGCAGGGGCGTCGTGATCAATTTAAGATTATCTTCTTTAACCCCGCGCCTAAACCCGGTAAGCGCTTAGGCGAAAAAGTCCCACAAAATATTCTTAAAATGATGAAGAAGCAGTCTATTGAAACCCATCTTGGCCATAAAATGGTTGGTTTTGAAGAGAACCTAGTCAAAACGGAAGGCGGAGAGTTTAGTGCTGATCTAATCCTCTTTATGCCAGGAATGACTGGCCCTGCGTGGTTGCCAGAGTCTGACCTACCAAAATCAGCAGGGGGGTTAATTCAGGCTGATCTAAATGCCAAAGTAGAAGGTTATGAGCACGTCTACGTCGCAGGTGATGCTGGGAGCTTTCCTGGGCCTGACTGGCAAGCCAAACAAGCCCATGCTGCAGATATTCAAGCCAAGGTTGCCGCTGAAAACCTGATCAAGTCACTCAATAACCAGAGTGACTTTACTGAGATTAAACATGAGTTAGTCTGTATTATCGATACCTTGAAACACGGTGTTTTTATCAGAAGAACTGAAAGCGGTACCATTTTGCTACCACCCTGCCGCTTAATGCACTACGCAAAAAGAGCCTTTGAGTGGTTCTATCTACGCCAATACAAATAATACCCTCTCATTAGTGCCAGAAACCTCTAAACCTTTCACTCTCACTGATTGAAAGGCTTTTTATTAAAAACCCCTCGCCCTTTCCACCGCCTTTGATTAAACTACAGCCATACGCAAGATATAGTCACTTAAAGGAAATGCATTTCAATGCACCACATTCAACCTACTAATAAAACCATGCACCACACACTGAACGGGATAATTATTAGCACTTTGCTGATTGCTACTACGCTGTTTTCTAACCCTCTCATGGCCAAGCCACAGGGTGATGTGATTGATAACGAGCTTCAAACTCATATCGATCTTGTTGAGAATGCCCTACGTACTGACTCTTACAATAAACGCTGTCGTGGCATGAGTGTCTCTAAAGCGCTTAACCAGGTAAACCGTCTACTGGTAACGAAATACAGCCTCACTGCCAATAACTTTATTAAAACCTTTATGGATAGAGATGTGCGTGGGCTTAAGAGCGCTCGTCAGCACACCTTTAATAAAAACCTCAATTTAATGGGGGGTTGTACCGTGGCAAAATCAGAAGGCATCGTCGAACAGCTTAAGATAGATTTTAAATCCCTCTATGAACAAGCAGAAAAGTCACCTTGGTATCCTGAATAGCCCTCCTGTTCAGTTACCCCTTGAAGGTACAAAACCTCATACACTCAAACATCAAGATAAAATAATAGAACTCGACCATGACATCCAGAGCTAACTTAATTACCCGTGAAGGCCGTACGGCTCTTGAAAAGGAGTTGGATTACTTATGGCGTGTAGAGCGCCGTGCCACCACTAAAGAGGTCACCATTGCCGCTGCACACGGCGATCGCTCTGAAAATGCAGAATATAAAGAGGGTAAGCGCCGTTTAAGAGAGATTGATCGCCGTATACGTTTCTTGAAAAAACGCTTAGAAGTACTGCATATCGTCGAATACTCCCCACAACAAGAGGGAAAAATCTACTTTGGTGCATGGGTAGAGTTAGAAAACAGTGATGGCAAAGTGGTGCAATACCGCATTGTTGGTGCCGATGAGTTTGATCCAGAGACACATGCCATCAGTGTTAACGCCCCCATGGCACGTGCACTAATTGGTAAAGAAGTTGATGACGAAGTCACTGTTGAAACGCCTATCGGTAAACAGAACTGGTATATCAATAAAATTCAATATAGAGCCTTTTAACCCCCCCTGCTCATAAACTTTTTTTTATAACTCCAATAAAAATTAAATACATAATTATTCCCTCATTCCTATAGTTACCATCTAGTATTGAGATAGACTGCTAGCCATGTACTCTGCATAAGTGATATAAACCTAGAATATGGCATTAAATATATTTATTACTTGACCAACACCGCCTGTACAACGAATGCAATAGAGTCTCTCAACTCAGTTATTCTAAAGTCGACGAGGAATCGAAAGATTTTTGCGCATGACAATTCGGCGTTTAAGATGGTCTTTTTAGCGATTGAATCGGCATCACGAAAATGGATGATGCTGATAAGAGATTGGAATTCAGCAATGAATCAGTTTATTATTTGCATGAAGAACGCCTTAAAGATTACATTTAATCAAGTAGGCATTTACACAAAGTAATTTACAGGCTCAAGGATGACTGAATAAGGCGTTTACACCTAATGTGGTGTAAGCGCCTTTTTTATGAGCCCCCCCCTCTCATTTTAACGACAACGTACTATTTTTTTCTTAAATACGATTATCTTAAAATACAAGCATTTTGTCGTTTTTCATAGATTGGTTCTGAGAGCACTTGATAGCTTGCGGGTTAAAGTGAATATGATCAGATTTCATTGACGGGTGAATAACAAAATTAGCGACAATATCTTCTTCCAATAGAGTTTTATATTACTCAGATAAGAGCTCATAGAGTGCTAAAGTTGAAGCAAACAATCACTTCTCTGGCACACCAATTAATAAAACGGGGATCTCTTTAGCCAGTGCAATCTCAATCATCTTTGCTAAGTTCTGTTGAATAGTGACTTCGGGGATTTTTCTTAATACATCATTGGCGCCTTCTAACAGAATCAACACCCTATGCTGATGCTATTGTAAGACCTTTTCAATACGAGCTAAGCCTTGATCAGTTGTTTCACCCGATATGCCTGCATTAATGACTCTGAAGCCCGATAACGACTCTAAAAATGCAGGGTAGCTCTGTGATTGATCCACACCAAATCCAGCCGTTAAACTATCACCAAACGCTAAAATAATGTTGCCCTTCTTTAGCTCAGGCAGTGAGTAAGTTCTACAAGCCATCAAATACCAAATTATCAATACAAAAGCGAGTACAAAAGGCAATATCCTTAACTTAACTCAACTCTTCTATCAAACAAATCACTTAAACGGTTCAAAGCCTTACCCTTTTATTAAAATTTGATTAAACCCAAATTTGGGCGAACAACTTTATACGTATTTATACTTTTTTCATTAAGTAATTTGAATTCAGGCCGTTAAGTTTAATAGGCAGTTAGATGAGAAATAAAAAAACACAGCTCGTTATAACAACGACCATCCCCTGCTCAACACACGGGCCTTCTTTAGTACTTAGGAGTCCGACATGAGAATCATTGACCAGAATATCTCATTATACGCTCATAACCAGAGTCTCTCTAGAGTCCAAAAAAGTGAGCAACAAGAAGAGTATATTGGCGGACGCTTAGTTAGCCAACAAAGCAAAATGCTTGATCAACTCAATACTCAGTCGACAAGCTATAGCAAAAATACGCTACAAACACACTGCATGAATTCTGCGGAGGGTGATTTACACCCCTCAAAAAACCCCGCTAACAATAGAATTATTCAGGGCAATGATGGTGATCAGCGACTAAGGAGCCTGCTCAATAGTGAGCGTGCCAATGATCCATTGACTGATCGAGTCACGCTATCCAATCAGACAGACCGTTTGAGCCAAAGTGAGCAGATCGATAATGACCGGGTTAACCTGCAGCCAAGACTTCAGCAAATAATCGAAGTGGTTGAGTCCCTGATGGAGAAAATGACGGGTAAAAAAACTACTCTGCAAGTCTATGGCTACAACTCACCCGATAATCCAGCCACGGTAAGCGGTGTACAAAACTTTGGTGTTACTGGTTGGCCAGGCTCTGCTGCCATGTCCAATCCATTTGCAGAACAAGTTATTGATTCAAGAGTAACGCCTGAACAGTCCAACTTAGAAGGCAAGAGATTAACCTTGTCACAAAGTTATGAAGAGTCTGAAACAACCTCTTTCGGAGCAGCAGGTAACATCACGACTGCCGATGGCAAAAGTATCAATTTTGAGATAAATACTCGGATGAGTCGTCACTACTACAGCTCAATGCAATTACAAATTGAAGAGGGCTTTATTTTACAAGATCCTCTCGTCGTTAACTTTGGCGGACAGCCTGCTACTTTAACAGTTGATAAGGTCAAGTTTGATTTAGATTCTGATGGTAAATTAGAGAACATGGCCTTTCTAAATGCTGGCTCTGGCTTTCTATTTTTAGACAAAAATAAAGATGGCCAAGTGAATAATGGCTATGAGCTATTTGGTACACAAAGTGGTGATGGTTTTGCCGACTTAAAGCAGTACGATGAAGACCAGAATGGGTGGATAGATGAAAATGATAGCATCTTTTCACAACTACAAATTTGGCATAAAAATACCCAAGGCATGGATGAGATGTCTGGCTTATTAAGCCTCAATGTTGGCGCGATCTATTTAGATAATATAGAGAGTCCCTTCACATTCAAAGACAACAACAATCAAACGCAGGGACAAGTTGTCTCAAGTGGAGTATTCCTCTCAGAGGATGGTAAAGTGGGAACAGTTCAGCAGATTGACCTAGCCGTATAGGGCTAAAATATCAATCGCTCTGTAACCCCTTAAAGTAGAATTAGCCGACTAAGGCTGAAAGTAAAAAAAACTCCAGTTATTTTAGTCAAATATTGCCATGTTGACTGGGGCATTTTTTAAAGAGACTTCGGAAGGTATTACTCCTCCTCCCGTGTCTCTTTTTTTTACCTAAAATAAATCAGCCCCCCCCCTGCTCAATATTTCTAAAGTTCAAAAACTATTAAAATAGTGACAAAATACAACTATATACGTACTAAGGAGTAGCCTCTAGTATTTAATCAAGTATACTTTAGTGAACTTGTCTCATTAAATGGTTAATAAAGTTCGCTACTATATGGAAAAAAAATCTTATAAAACCTGCCCAATGTGTGATTGTATACTGCTATCCGAGCGCTATAAAAGTCATATCACTGAAAAGCACAGCCCTGAAGAAGAGCTCAAAAAAATCATTATCAAACAACAAATAAATAATATACGACAGCAAAAAGAGATTAATGGGGAAGAGATTATTAGCTGTGAAAAGTGTGGCACTGAGATCAAACGTAAAAACCTAAATAAACATAACTACAACGTACATAAAAAAAAGAAGTCCCCCCAGCTCTAATGCCCTTTGAGAGTACAAAAGCAACTAAGTCAATTTAGACCTTATCAATACCAACTGCACTATCTATCTGACAACACAACGACTAGAGATCAAGTATAGATAATCAAATACAAAAAAAATTAAGAGTTGCAGGTATTACTCTCGCAATCACTGTTGTGTTTTTCAACGAATTGAATCAATACACAAGCCCAAACCAATGCCGTGAATATTTTGAAGTAGAGGATTATAAAAATGCTTTAGTACCTTGCACAGAACGTGCAAAAAAAGGTGATCATATAGCTGAACTTTATCTAGCCCGTTTATACTTAGATGGCCTATCTGTAGAAATAGATTATGCAAAAATGCAGGATCCTAAACAAGCACAGGTATTTATTATCAAGATGAACGAAATGAAAGTAGAGATTGCTGCACGAGAGGCCATACAAAAAAAATTATCGGTATTTGTTATAGAGAAGCTCTGAATAAGTTATTTAAAAAAAAACAGAGCCTCTTCCTTAGTGAATGAGGGAATTCTAATATTTTAAAGTATCACCAAATGACAGGAACCAAGTTGATTTTGGTTCCAATCCCAATGACCTTTCTTAGCACTTGTCTTTTTTATCTAAACAGACAAGCTTTCTAAAAAAATTCCCAACATATTTAATAACTAAGTCTTGTTATTTCGATGAAATAGCTTATACAAAATAGGCAGTACAAACAGCGTGAGTAAGGTGGATGAGATAATCCCACCAATCACTACCGTGGCTAATGGTCGCTGAACTTCTGCCCCCGTCCCGACATTAAGCGCCATTGGGATAAACCCTAAACTCGCAACCAAAGCTGTCATTAAAACGGGACGCAAGCGAATCATTGCACCTTCAACGACCGCTTTTGCTAAATCACCTGTCTCATGCCAGTAGGTGCGGATAAAACTTAACATCACCAAACCATTAAGTACCGCAACCCCTGAAAGTGCAATAAAACCAACACCTGCAGAGATAGACAAAGGCATATCTCTTAGCCACAAAGCAATCACTCCACCAGTTAATGCCAGTGGCACCCCTGTAAAGATAATAAGTGCATCTTTAACTGAACCAAATGCCATGATCAGTAAGCCTAAAATAATGACTAAGGTAATCGGTACAACAATAGACAGCGTTTTAGTGGCAGATTGCAGTTGCTCAAATGTGCCGCCATAGCCTAACCAGTATCCTGCGGGAATAGTCACTTCCGCACTGATTCGTTGCTGAACTTCGGTAACAAAAGTACCAAGGTCTTGACCACGAACATTGGTCGTTACCACCACTCGTCTTTTACCATCTTCACGACTAATTTGATTTGGCGAGGGAGCGACTTCTAATAAAGCAACTTCTGATAGAGGTACATAACCTCCATTAGGTAAAACTACAGGTAGATCACCCAGTTGATCAACATCTGTTCTAATAGACTCAGGTAAGCGAATCACTAATTTAAATCGTCTGTCACCTTCAAAAATCAGACCTGAATCTGAACCACCAATCGCACTAGCAACCGTATTCTGTAGGCTTTCAACATCCAATCCATAACGAGACATCACTAATCGCTTTGGGGTAATGGATAACATTGGCAAGCCTGTTACCTGCTCAAGACGTGCATCTGAAGCCCCTTCCACAGATTGAACCACTTTAAGAATATCTTCTGCGGTACTGATTAACTGATCTAAATCATCACCAAAGACCTTAATCCCAACATCCGCTCTTACCCCTGAAATCAACTCATTAAAGCGCATTTGAATCGGCTGAGTAAACTCATAGTTATTGCCTGGTAATTTTTTCAGCTCGGTCTCCATCTGCTTCACTAAAGCTTCCTTCGACAGTTCTGGGTCTGGCCACAAAGCTCTGGGTTTTAACATCACAAGAGTATCAGCCACACTTGGCGGCATCGCATCGGTTGCCACTTCTGCAGTCCCTATTTTAGAAAAAACCGTCTCTACTTGTGGAAAAGCTTTAATCCGCTCCTCTAATAGAGATTGCATCTCCACCGACTGATCAATCCCCGTTCCAGGAATTCTCATGGCATGTAGAGCGATATCCCCCTCATTTAAGCTAGGAATAAACTCAGAGCCTAAGGTACTTGCTAACCAACCAGAGAGCACAACTAAACTAACCGTAACGGATAAAACCAGTAACTTAAACCGCAAAGCCAACTTAAGTAGTGGCTCATAGACTTTTTTGGTTGAAGAGATAACTAGACTCTCTTCTTCCGTTATTTTTCCCGTCATAAACAGAGCTATGGCAGCAGGGACAATAGTAACTGAAATAAACAGTGCTGCTAATAATGCCATCACGACGGTAGCAGCCATCGGCTCAAACATTTTACCTTCTACCCCTGTCAATGAGAACAGTGGAATATAGACGACGGTAATAATCAGTACACCAAATAGACTGGGTCGAATTACTTCATTAGTGGCCTCAAACACAATCTCTAAACGATCTGACTTAGATAGGTTTGCCTGAGTTCTTTGTGCTTCCGCTAACCGTCTAATCGCATTTTCGACAATGATCACGGTGCCATCAACAATCAGACCAAAATCTAATGCGCCTAAACTCATTAAGTTAGCCGAAACACCTGCTTCTACCATTCCAGAAATAGTAATCAACATTGACAGTGGAATCACTGCTGCCGTGATCAGTGCTGCACGAATATTACCCAATAAGAGAAATAGAACCACAATGACTAACAGTGCGCCTTCAACTAGGTTTTTCTGCACAGTATCAATTGCTTTGTCAACCAGAACGGTTCGATCATAAACAGCTTGAGCACTAATCCCCTCAGGCAGAGAGGCCTGAATCACCGCTAACTTTTCCGCGACGGCCTTCGATACACTTCGGGAGTTTTCTCCAACCAACATCATCGCTGTGCCTACCACGGTTTCATGACCATCCCGCATCGCAGCACCCGTCCGTAGCTCCTTACCAATCGCTACTTCAGCCACATCTTTGATCATAACAGGGGTGTTATTAATCACCTTAACAACAACCTGTTCAATCTCTGTTATGTTTTTAAGCTGCCCGACAGAGCGCACAAGTAACTCTTGCCCCGCACTCTCTATATAGCCTGCCCCACGGTTACTATTATTTTTATGAAGTGCTTGCTGAATATCAGTAAACGAGATATTAAAACTTAACATTTTCAGCGGATCAGGCGTAATGTGATACTGCTTGTTATAGCCTCCAATGGTATTCACCTCAACCACACCCGATACCAAACCTAACTGAGGTTTAATAATCCAATCTTGAATCTCTCGTAGATCCATTGCCGTATAAGGTAGACCATTTGGCTTAAGCAATCCAGCTTCTGCCTCAACCGTATACATAAATATTTCACTTAACCCAGTGGCGATAGGCCCAAGCTTTGGCTCTAAACCATCAGGTAGTTCACTTTTTATATTCGCCAAACGCTCGCTAATGAGATTACGGGCAAAATAGAGATCTGTTTTCTCATCAAAGACCACAGTCACTTGTGATATTCCGTAACGTGATAGTGAACGTGTATAAGATAACTTTGGTAAGCCCGCAAGTGCGGACTCAACCAAATAAGTGATTCGTTGTTCGGTTTCTAAAGGCGAATACCCAGGTGCTGCCGTATTTACCTGAACCTGAACATTAGTAATATCAGGCACTGCATCAATCGGTAGTTTTTGATAACTCCATAACCCTGTTCCAATAATGACTAATAAAAAAGACATCATCAGCCAGCGTCGATTAATCGACATCCGTAAAATAGCTTCTATCATATTAACTCTCTTTTATAAGCAGGTTCTGTCAGTAATTTAATGTTCATGAGCCGCACTCGACTTCTCAATATCTGCCTTAATCAGATAGCTGTTCTCAACCACATAGACGCTACCAGCTTCCAGACCTGATAGGACTTGCGTATTCACATCATCCCGATGACCTAACTTGAGTGGTCGTGCTTCATAAAACTCACCCTCTTTTATAAATACGACACTACTGCCTTCAAATATCTGTATTGCACGGTTATCAACTAATAACGGTACCTCTGCTTCACTAACACTAACTTTGCCAGTTAACCATACGCCAGGAGCCCACCCCCCCTGCTCATTATCTAAAGTGACTCGTGCAATTTTAAAAGGCTGTTGGTTTTGGCTGGCTAATAAATAATTGATGCGACTTCGATCAGTTTCCGTCTCAGACGAAACCGTAACCCACTGACCTTTTTTAACCGATGCCATCTGATTTGGAAACACCTTAAACTCGGCTAATACTTGATCATAATTTGCCAGCGTAAATAGGGTTGTTTGATCTGCAAGCTCTCCTGAATTTGCATGACGCGCAATGACCATTGCCGCAAAAGGAGATCTAATTTGATAACGCTTCAAGCTTTGATTTGCCTCTATCTCAGCCAAAATTTGGCCTTTTTTAACCTGATCGCCCACCTTAACTTTAACCTTGGTAATCAATCCTGGAAATCTAGCCTTAATATGAGTCATTCGGCTCGGATCTACGGCCACTACGCCATGAAGCGTCTTTGTTAGATTTAAAATACCTGACTTGGCAACCTGAGTAGTAATGCCTATTTTTTGAGCCAATTCTGCTGAGATTTCAGATCGATCAACTTGTTCATCATGTTCATCATGTTCATCATGTTCATCATGTTCATCATGTTCATCATGTTCATCATGTTCATCATGTTCATCATGTTCATCATGTTCATCATGTTCATCATGCTCATCATGCTCATCATTCCCTTCATGCCTACTCTCTTGATGAACTTCCTCTTTATGCGAAGCATGTTTATCTATCTCATTCTGATGAGACTCTTGTGCAGAGTGTACATGCCCATCTTTACCCGCTAATATCGCATTAGGCCATAAAAAAGCCCCCAACAAGCCTACAAAAATTAGTGGTTTTATCATCTGTTTATTTTTCATAATTAATTTTTCCTGTCATCTTATTCTCGCTCTCATCCAATACAGACAAAGGCTCTGCAATGAGTTGTTCTATTTCTAGTCCGTATTTAAGTCCTGCAGCTGCAGACTCAATTAAGGTTTTTTTGGCGCTCAGTAACTCGTGTCTTGAGGTAATGTATTCCAGATAGCCATAAAGCCCATTTTGATAAGCCAACTGTGTCTCATCTAATACTTGCTTTAACTCTGGTACAACCACCTCTTGGAACTGCTTAACCGTTAACAGTGCTTGCTGGCGGTGCGAGTACGCACTATAAAGCTGTAAATAGAGTGGCAACAGTGCCAGCTCCTTTTGCATTTTTATCTGCTCAACTTCTGCTTTTGCTGACTGTATTAAACCAACCTGCCTATTATCTTTATATAACGGAATACTTAGCCCCGCCACCAAAGCGACATCACTCGACTCTTCAAAACGACGAAACCCAATCTGCCAATCAATATCCAGCTTTGACCGTACTTGAGCCAGTCGATATTCTGATGCCTTAACTCTCTGCTCTGCCGCTAACAGCAGAATCATTGGGTTACTCTTAACCTTTGCATAAAGGCTTTCAAATGACACATCTTGAGAAAACTGATAAAGCGATCCCTCGACAAAATCAAAATTAACCTCAGTCGCCCCCCAGCTATTGGCCAAAGCAACTTTAGCAAATACCAGTTTTTGTAACTCCGCTGAATAACTCAACTCAGCCCGCACAATCGCCGTATGCGCACGCTTCGCCTCTAAGTCTGGTGTTGCTCCAGCTTTAACACGTTTGGTCACTAAAATATACGCTGACTTAGCGAGTGTTAGCTTCTCTTCGGCTAATTCCAACAAGGCCTGCGCACTCAAAACATCAATATAGCGTCGAGTCGTTAACCCTAATAACGCCAAAGATTCTGCCTGTTTTTGAACGTGTAAAAAAGACTGTCGACTCTCCACCACCTGCGTTCTAGAAGCGGGTTTATCGCCCAATTCGATCACTGAAGACAAAGAGATTGTTAACTCAGAACGACTCAAACCATTAAAGTCACCAGAACCCACGACATTATCAAGATCGAGACCCAGCTGATAACTTGGATTCAATCGAGCGGTTGCAAGGTGCCCCTGCAAAACCTGCGTTTTCACATCATAAATTTTCAAAGAGGGATTAAAATCTAAAGTTCTTTTAAGTGCCTGATTCAGTGTCAATGGTACTTCTGAAGCAACACTGTGGCTGATAGAACCTAAAATAAACACACTGGATAGAAAGCCCAAAAAGAGCTTTTTAGTTAAGACAGTACCCAACACAGTGGGTACTTTTAAAATTATTAACATGCTGATACCACATTTTTAAATGTTTAAAATCTAGACGCTCTTAAATAAAGCGACTTAATACTTAAAAATTAAAACGGGTTAAGTTCTTGGAGGACGAAATAGAGAAGAGGATTGAGAGTCAACCCATAGGTTTCGAGAGTTATTATTAAGCAAACCTGCAATACGAGCCTCTGAAATAGCTAAGCAACTATCTGGTAAATAGTGTAGTTGTAAACTGCAATTAGAGTGACAAACGTCATGATTGTCACATGAACCAGGCGTTTGATTATAAGCTTGTTCTAATAAATCAGAAGGGGATATAGCGCTATTCTTTATGGGGTCATGCAGGCTTGTACTAAAAAAAGAGGATTCATCTTCAGAGTGATAAACATCAGCCGTCGCGTTAACCGACTGTATAGCCATTAAAGTTAACAAGATAAAAGACAGAAAACGTTTGTACACTAAACTCTCAGGAAAGACTAAATTTAAGATGGTCTGGATAATAGCACATCTCAGTGCTTTTTTTCTGACTAAATAAAATTGACTGGGTGAGTGTCCTTCTTAAATATTCAACCAGCTAAAAATAATTTATAAAAGCCCTTCTACCAGCCATTATCAGCATGAATGGTTTTACCTAAACAACAGTGTATCAAAACAGCTACTTGAAACTTAAAACTCACCAAAAGGTAAGTTTTAATACATCGATGATGGATCAGCTGATTATTAATTTTAAGCGTTACAAAACAATCAGCGAGGAGATAAGTCCGATAATTCCACCGAAGACACCACCCCAAACAACCAGCCAACCTAGGTGCTCTCTAATCATTGTTTGTACCATCTCTTTAACGAGCTGTGGCGTTAACTCTTCAAGACGTGCATCAATAATCTCTGCAACCTTGCTTTGAATATCTTGCATTACTTCTGGTTGATCTATCTGTTCTTGGAGTAGTTGGTTAAATGAGTCTTTCTCTGTAATCTCAATAATTGACTCTTTCATACTCATGATAAAAGGCTCTTTAAGGGGGGTTAAGGCTTCAGCCCCCCCCAGCATACCCAGCATGCTACCGAAAGAGGAGTTCATAATCACATCAATCAATCGATCAAATGAGGGTGAAAGATCTACTTTCTTGATAACAGGCCCTAGATTAAGTTTTGATTGAGAGCCTCCCCCTGCTAGAAATCTATCGATGTTCTCTTGGGTGAAGAACTGCTCCATCATTAGGGTTTTAATGGCCTCTTTAAAGGCTTCAAAACGATTTGGAATGACGCCTGAGCCAATTAGACCCGGAACTTTCTCAAATAGCATATGAATCGCTAGCCAGTTGGTAAGCGCACCTGACAAGGCAAATAGACCGATCATCATGAGAAGGTCATCTTTGAGACCCCAACCTAAGGCAAGAACAGTGGCAGCAATTAAGTTAGTTAAGATACTTTTATTCATCGGTTTTAAATCTCTATTATCTATTGAGTACGTTTAGTTGTTTAAAGTTCATCTGCGGTTGATTGGGCTTGAAAAGCACTCAGATCTAGCTGAATCTCACCGAGATTGGATACAGTAAAGTTAGCTTTATCCTTCATCTCCCCTGTCTCATCCAGACCTATGCACCCTTGAAAGATATGCCAAGTATAGACAAAGTGCACTTGAAAACGATTCTCTTGCAAGTAGGCTACATGCGAAATTTTCATACCTTCTTTATAGTGCGCTAGCTGACTGATAAAGCTGAGATCCCTAACCAGTTGGCGGTCAATATCACAGAGCTGAGAGTTGAAAAATTCAGCTAATGGCAGGCACAAACTACCATTGCATACGACCGTTTGAGTACCGATTAAAGGAAGTTGAAGTTTCATATATTAAACCTTAGAGAACAATAGAAGAGGTGTTTTAATCACTTACTATTTAGATTCAGCGACCACAAAAGCCACAGTATGATGCTTTTCGTCACTGACACTAATGGACCAAGCGGCAATACCTAATGCATCAGATTTTTCAAGCGTTGTTCCCGATAAAACAAGGATGGGCTGACCAGAGGCTTTATGACCAATAGTCATATCTTTAAAGCAGACCCCCTGCGCAATTCCAGTACCCAAGGCCTTAGAAACAGCCTCTTTGAGTGCCCAACGTTTTGCTAAAAAACGTTCAGGATAGCGTTGATCAACTAGTTCAAGCTGTTCATCTTCAGAAAGCAGCCTTTTAACAAACGCATCGCCTTGTCTAGCATAGACTTTTGCAATACGATCTACATCAACAATATCAGTTCCGACTCCGACAATCACGTTACAACCCTTTTCCTGATATTTCTAAAGATTACTTTAAGTAAGCTTGCTGACGCGCTTCAACCATAATACGTTTCATTTCACGGATTGATTCTGGTAGGCCAGAGAAGACCGCTTGTGCAATAATCGCATGACCAATATTTAACTCTTCAATCTCTTTAATCGCCGCGATTGCTTGAACATTATGGTAGTGCAAACCGTGCCCAGCATTAACAACAAGCCCTAAACGGGTAGCATACTCAGCTGCATGGCGAATACGTTCTAATTCTGATTCTATCTCTGCTGGTTTAGTTAATTCAGCATAAGTTCCTGTGTGCAGTTCTATCACGGGTGCACCGACTTCTTTAGCTGCTTCAATCTGCTTTTCATCAGGATCAATAAATAGAGACACACGGCAATCTGCCGCCGCTAAATGGGCACAAATATCCGTTAGCCATGGCATTTGGCCTGCCACATCTAACCCACCCTCTGTGGTTAGCTCTTCACGCTTCTCTGGTACAAGACAGATATCTTCTGGCTTATTCTCAATGGCAATTTTTACCATCTCTTCAGTCGCAGCCATCTCAAGGTTTACTTTGGTTTGACGCATTGCCGAGAGACGAACTACATCTTCATCTTGAATATGACGACGATCTTCACGCAAATGCAGCGTAATACTATCTGCCCCTGCCATCTCAGCATCCAATGCCGCTTTAATCGGATCAGGGTAAGACGTACCACGCGCTTGTCTTAGAGTGGCAACGTGATCGATATTCAAACCTAGGTAAATTGGATTCATGAATTTTTCCTTTTAATAACTTCTTGAATTAATAACACGGCTACCTAAAAAGCTGACGTGTCATTATGGGTTTATCACCCAAATACTGATTTAATATAGTTCTAAATAACTGTTTTAACTGCGGTAGACAGGCTTCGCAGTAGGATTGTTGTGCCAGAACTGTTAAACACTGGCCACTGATGGCAATACCCGTTGCTAGACTATCCATCTCGACTTTAATAGCACCTGTCTCAGGATAGAAGTAGTAATCTGCTTGCGCATCAATCGGTTGCTGGTAGAGATCTACATCACAAACCAAAGCCTGACCCAACTCATTTAATAACTGATGCTCAAACTGACGCAGGGACCAGGCTTGTTCATTTCTATTTTTGGCCGAGAGCAGTTGATAGAGTGCTTTTTGATAGTGTTCAAACAGAGGCTCTGCGGCAACCTGAGGGAATAATAACCGATAAAGCAGTTCATTTAGATACAGACCACAAATACTGGCATCACCGCTTAAAGGAAAACCTAGGTTAGCAAGTTCGAACTGTTGAATTGAGACTAAGTCAGAGGTTTTATTCGCTCGCTCTCGCCATTGAATCGTGAGTAACTGAAAGGGTTGCAGTATGGCTGATTTTTGAGAGGATGTTTTTCGCCCCCCTCTTACTCCACGGACAACGCCATTAAACTTACCATAGTCAGGCGAGAAAAAGGTCACTAAGACACTGGTTTCACGATAAGGGCGAGAGTGCAAAACAAAGGCCAGTTGCTCTATCTCCATTAAAAACTACTCGCCCTATCTAAATGACTACATCATTGAACCAAAAAAACACAGCGCTACACAATAAATATGATTGTGTAGCGAGACAATTAACTACTGTAGTTATCGTCATATCCCAAACTGGCCAATGCACGTGCATCATCAGACCAGTTTGCTTTAACTTTAACCCAAAGTTCTAAATGCACACGACCGTCAAGTAGTGCAATCAGGTCTCTACGTGCCTGAATGCCCATCTCTTTAATCAGAGCACCTTTCTTACCGATAACGATCTGCTTCTGGCCTTTACGCTCAACCAAAATTAATGCATTAACCAACCAGCGATCTTCGTCCTTATCAAACTTAAACTGTTCAATCTCAACGGTTGAACCGTAAGGCACTTCCTCACCCAAGGTACGCATTAGCTTTTCGCGAATGATCTCTGACGCTAAAAAACGTTGCGAACGATCCGTAATATACTCTTCTGGAAAAATAGGGGCTTGTTTAGGCAGGTACTTAAGCACCTCTTGTTTGATCAGATCTAATCCACTTTTTTTATAGGCAGAGATGGGAATCAAAGTATCCATCTGAACATTTTTACCCACCGTTTCTAAAAATGGAAATAGGTCTTCTTTATTTTTGTAGTTATCTATTTTATTCATCAAAACAACTACTGGCGTTTCAATACCTTCTAGCTTCTTAGCAACGGCTTCATCTTCTTTGGTCCAGCGACCCGCTTCAACGACAAACAGAATTACATCAACATCGGCAAAAGCACTGTTGGCGGTCTTGTTCATATATTCGTTGATCGATTTTTCACCTCCTAAGTGCATACCAGGGGTATCTACATAGATAATTTGGTGTTCAGGTGTCGTATAGATGCCGTGAATACGGTGACGTGTTGTTTGTGGCTTATGCGATGTAATACTCAATTTCTGACCCAGCAACTCATTCATAATGGTTGACTTGCCCACATTTGGGCGACCAATTACGGCTGCAAAACCTGTTTGGTAATCGGTTTCAATCTCATTTTCGCTATCATTACCACCAGCTAAAATCGCATCTAAATCTAAAGTTTTCTTATTTGTCATATCGCTATCCTTAAATTTCGCCTAGTGCGATTAATGCTTCTTCAGCCGCTTTTTGCTCTGCCTTACGGCGGTTGGAAGCGGTCGATTCAAATTTGGTATTTAATTTTTCTACAAAACAAGAAACAGTAAACTCTTGTGCATGTGCCGCGCCATTAACTGAAATGATGCTGTATTCAGGTAATGGCTGATTACGTGACTGCAACCACTCCTGTAAACGTGTTTTAGGATCCTTACCGATGTTTTTTGGATTTAGGTTTTCTAGTCTTGCTGCATAAAGACGATTGACTAAAGCTCGACAGCTGTCCAAACCACCATCTTCATAAACAGAAGCAATAATGGCTTCTACGGCATCTGCAATAATAGAGTCTCGTCTAAAGCCACCACTTTTTAGTTCACCAGGGCCTAGAACAAGGTAATCACTTAAGACATACTCTCGACCAATAACCGCTAAGGTCTCACCCTTAACTAAGTAAGCACGAACACGACTCATATCACCTTCTGGCAAGTTTGAGTACTGGTGAAACAGTATATCGGCAATCATAAAGTTCACTAAACTATCACCCAAAAACTCTAGGCGCTCATTGTTCTTAGCCCCCACACTGCGGTGGGTTAATGCATGTTGCAGTGTCGAAATATCCTGATAAACATAACCAAGTTTGTTAGCCAATTGCCCTAACTTAGCCAGACGTTCAGCGGATAGTTTGTCGTTCTTCTTGCTGCCCATCTACTGAATCCCTTGTCCTAAACGGTTAAAGTTAACACCATTATCCCAGTTCATCCAAATACCAAAGGCCTTACCCTTTAAGTTTTTTGCTGGTACAAAGCCCCAAAAACGACTGTCATTACTATGATCACGGTTATCACCCATCATAAAATAATGCCCTTCTGGAACTACAACCGTATTCATATCAAGGCTCTTCTTATTGGTATCCAACAATATCTCATGTGTTGTATTGTTATTAAATGTCTCTTTAATAACCGAAGCACCATTCATTACAGAACCTGAATCAGTCCCTTTATATTTACCCATATAGTCGGATTTAACCGCTTTACCGTTAACAAACAGTGTACGCCCTGCATAAGTAATCTGATCACCAGGAATACCAACAACACGTTTGATGTAATCAACGGCTGGATCTTTAGGGTATTTAAACACCACTACATCACCACGTTCAGGATCGCTTACTGGAATAATTGTGGTTTGAATAACAGGCAGTTTAACGCCGTATGCGAACTTATTAACCGCAATGAAATCACCAATCTGCAGTGTTGGATACATAGAGCCTGATGGAATCCTAAAAGGCTCAATAATAAAGGATCTTAAAACCAATACCACTAAAAATACTGGAAACAGTGAACGAGCATATTCAACTAGAATTGGCTCTTTAATCGCAACGACTGCACTCATTCGCTTTGGTCGCCACATAATTCTATCAATATAGGTAATTACACCAGTGATAGCTGTGATCATCACTAAAATTAGTTCAAAACTCATTAGGCATCTCCACCTGTATCTAGTATGGCCAAGAAGGCTTCTTGAGGCAGCTCAATATTACCTACCTGCTTCATACGCTTCTTACCTTCTTTCTGTTTATTCAGTAGTTTCTTCTTACGAGAAACATCCCCTCCGTAACACTTGGCTGTTACATTTTTACGTAAAGCCTTAATATTGGTACGACCAATAATTTTAGAGCCAATACTTGCTTGAATCGCTACATCAAACATTTGACGTGGGATAACATCTTTTAATTTTTCAACGATGACTTTGCCGCGTTGTGCTGCAAAACTACGGTGAACGATTACACCCAAGGCATCTACCTTTTCACCATTAATTAAGAAATCCATACGTACCAAATCATCAGACTGGAAGCGCTTGAACTCATAGTCCATCGAAGCATAACCACGGCTGCAAGATTTAAGACGATCAAAGAAATCTAGAACGACTTCATTCAACGGTAGTTCATAGTGAATAGACACCTGACCACCCGAATACTGCATATCTTTTTGAACACCACGTTTCTCTATACACAGTTTCATGACTGAACCAACATACTCATTGGGCACTAGAATATTGGCTTGAATAATTGGCTCACGAATCTCTTCTACCATGCCCATATCAGGCAGCTCTGAAGGATTATCTATAGTGATTGTCTTGCCTGCTCGCGTAACCACTTCATAAATTACAGTAGGTGCTGTGACGATTAGGTTAATATTATATTCACGCTCTAAACGCTCCTGAACAATCTCCATGTGCAGCATACCAAGGAAACCACAACGGAAACCAAAACCAAGTGCTTCTGAACTCTCAGGTTCAAAATGTAAGGCAGCATCATTTAGACGCAATTTACGAAGCGATTCACGTAGGTCTTCAAACTGCTCTGATGAGACAGGGAAAATACCTGCAAATACTCGAGGTTTTGCTGCTGCAAATCCAGGTAGTGCTTCTACATCTGGTTTAGAGGCATCAACTAAGGTATCCCCTACTGGCGCACCATCGATGTCTTTGATACCCGAAATAACATAACCAACTTCACCGGCTTTCAACGAGGCAGTTGGCGTACGCTTTGGAGTAAAAATACCGACTTGGTCAACTAAATACTCTTCTTTAGTCGACATCACTTTCATTTTAGTTTTCTTACCAATGCTACCGTCAATGACTCGAACCAGTGAAACCACACCCAAGTAATTATCAAACCATGAGTCAATGATCAATGCTTTAAGTGGGGCATTAAGATCACCTTGTGGTGGTGGAATCTTAAGAACAATATCTTCAAGAGTCTCTTCAATTCCGATGCCTGCTTTAGCACTGGCACGAACTGCATCTTCTGCTTCTACACCAATAATCTCTTCAACTTCTGCAATCACACGTTCTGGGTCTGCTGCGGGAAGATCAATTTTATTCAAAACCACTAGAACTTCTAGCCCCTGCTCAATCGCGGTATAACAGTTTGCAACGGTTTGAGCTTCCACCCCTTGAGAGGCATCCACCACCAGTAGCGCACCTTCACAAGCCGCTAAAGAACGAGATACTTCATAAGAGAAATCGACGTGACCTGGGGTATCGATAAAGTTTAGCTGGTATGTTTTACCATCTTTGGCTTTGTAATTAAGCGTAACACTCTGTGCTTTAATCGTAATTCCACGCTCTTTCTCAATATCCATTGAATCAAGGACTTGCGCTTGCATTTCTCGATCTGATAGGCCGCCACACAAATGGATAAAGCGATCAGCAATGGTAGATTTACCGTGATCAATGTGAGCAATAATCGAGAAGTTACGAATATGTTTTAAATCATCTGACATTTAAGCTCCAAATAGATTCTGTTTCTGCACAATTTTATGCACTCTGTTTAACAGAAAATATAGTCTATAAAAAAAGGGGGCCACTGCCCCCTTCTACCTATTCTTAATGCTTTTGAACTTAGGCTTTATTATCAATCAGTTACTGACAAAAAAACAACATAAATACAAACAGAAAAAGAATAAGTTTTGGTTTTTATTTAATGTCGCGTATTTTACGCTAATTTGAGTCATTTCGCATAGATTAATACACACCTCTCAAACCGCTATAATCCACTCCTCATTAAAAGCCAATTATTCTAAGACGAAAGGGAAAAATAGAGAGCTACCATCGCGAATAACTCTGACAGCTAAAGAATGGTTTTTTGGCAGTGAGTTCAGTAACTCATTTAACACTTCAACACTCTTAACAGACTCAAAATCCATGGCAATAATAATGTCATCTTTTAAAATGCCTGTATTTTGAGCTGGAGGGGGCACAGCAGTCCTCTCGTAGAATAGCAGGCGTAATAGCCTCAGTTTTTAAAAACAAGACACCTACTTAACTTCAATACTACAGCTCTATTCCTTTGCTCTGGTTAGTAGAGATTTGTGTCATTATTGGCAATACGGGCTGATAAGCTTTATGTGTAAAGAACCAACCCACTGCCACTCCTGAAAACCCACCAATAATGGAGAACACATCTTGATAGGTCTCATCTAAGCCTAAGCTATGCAGGGCTAATAACTTAAAGAGTACTGCAAAAATAAATAGACCTAGCAGGGGAATACCGTAAGCCATAAATGCCTGCTTTACCAACTTAGACTCATCTAACGTTAGCTCAACAAAATCACCTAATTGTGCACTCTCTGAATTAACAACTTTAATCAACCCTCTAGTACCGCTATTAAAATAATTGGAGAGTGCTGATGTACCACAACTTTTAGCTGAAGCACAACCACTACAGCCCGACTCTTTTTGCACTTGAACAAATGCAAACTCTCCCTCAAGTGAGACAATTTCACCCTGTTCAGTTAATAGATTCTCACTGAGTTTTTGTTGTGCTTCTATCGACATATTCCTGCTTATCTTTATCACTAGATTTGATTGAATTTAAATATAATATGCTACTATTCTAGACAAGATTCAAGTATTGATAATTTATGAAGGTATTAGTGTGACTCAAAGTGCGCAAAACAGAAGTTTAAAAACAGATGTACTCGTTATTGGTACAGGTATAGCAGGCTTGACAGCCGCACTTAAACTGGCGAACAACCACACAGTGATACTACTTGCTAAATCAAGCCTAACAGAAGGCTGTACCAATTATGCACAGGGGGGGATTGCTGGTGTTATGGATCCTTTTGATAGTATTGAAGCTCATATCCAAGATACCTTAGATGCTGGTGTAGGACTTTGTGATCCTAAAGCCGTTGCCTTGGTGACCTCTCATGCAAAAGAGGCCATTAATGAACTCATTGAGTTTGGTGTACCTTTTAGTAAACAAGAAAATGCCAATACTAACTGCCCTTTTCACCTAACCAAAGAGGGAGGCCATAGTCACAGACGAGTTATTCATGCTGCAGATCATACAGGGCACTCCGTTATTAAGACTTTAGTCGAAAAGGTTGAAAGCCATCCAAACATCACCCTACTGCCTCAGCATATTTCAATTGAGCTTATTCTCAATCGAAAAAAGAACAAGTGTCTCGGTGCCTACGTTCTCAACAAAGAAAGTGCCTCTATTTATGATATTGCCGCACACTTCACTATTTTAGCCACGGGGGGGGCTAGTAAAGCCTATCTCTATACCAGCAATCCTGATACTTCTACTGGTGATGGTATCGCTATGGCCTGGCGTGCTGGCTGTGCCATTGGTAATATGGAATTCAACCAATTCCACCCAACTTGCCTCTACCACCCTAAAGATAGATCCTTTCTAATCAGTGAAGCGATACGGGGAGAAGGTGGTATTCTTAAATTGCCTGATGGCACCGCCTTTATGAAAAACTATGATTCTCAAGCAGATTTAGCCCCTAGAGACATTGTTGCCCGTGCAATTGATCAAGAGATGAAAAAGCACGGTGTAGATTGTGTCTATCTGGACATTACCCACAAACCTGAAGAGTTCATAAAGTCCCACTTTCCGACCATTTATGAACGCTGCCTGAAAGTGGGCATTGATATCACCAAAGAGCAGATTCCCGTTGTACCTGCAGCACACTATACTTGTGGTGGTGTAGTGACTAATTTAGAGGGTCAAACTAATTTAGCGGGGCTCTATGCGATTGGCGAAGTCGCATATACGGGTTTTAATGGTGCAAATCGCCTAGCCAGTAACTCCCTGGCAGAAGGGCTTGTTTTTGCCCAGATGGCACACCAAAGTATCGAAAAAGCCTTTATGAGCATAACGACTGATGAAGAAGTGATTAGACACTGGGATAGCTCTGGCACCACAGAGCCAAAAGAGAAAATCTTAATTACACATGACTGGGATGAGGTTCGCCGAGTCATGTGGGATTATGTCGGCATTGTCAGAACAAATAATCGCCTAAAGCGTGCCAGAAAACGCTTAAGAAACATACAGAAAGAGGTGGATGAGTACTACCACCAACATATCATCACCAGCGATATGTTAGAGCTTAGAAACCTACTACTCGTCTCCGAGTTAATGGTCATGAGTGCTCAGCGGCGTAAAGAGAGCCGTGGTCTACACTATAACTTAGATTACCCACACATCCACAAAAAAGCCAAAGCAACAATATTACGCCCTAAGTAAATCCCATTCATAGTTCACAGATACAAAAAAAGCGCCAAATTGGCGCTTTTTTATTAATAGAAACAATCAATATACACTATGAGGCTTCTGCACTAGATAAGTGATCTTGGCTACCAGCAACTGACTCAATTAAACCTTCAGAAGCCAATTTATCAATATCGATAATAATCACCATACTGCTTGACTCTCTTTTAGACTCACCTTGCCTTGCCTGACCATCAGCAGGATCTGGTAGGATCGTTGCTAGACCTAAAATAAACTGGGCATCTAGAGAGCTGGATACATCAGGTGCAGGCTGAAGTTTATCCATATCAAATGAATGTACATCAGAAACACCGTCAACTACTAGGCCAACAATCCTTTCACCTTGGTGAGTGATCACATGCACAACAACGACAACCGTTGTAGCATTATAACTCGCCTTTAAATGAAACTTTTCACGTAGATCAATAATTGGCACGACCGTACCACGCAGGTCAACCACCCCTTTAACATAGCTAGGAACATTAGGAAGAGGGCTTGGCTCTTGCCAACCTCTAATCTCCTGCACACGAAGTATTTCGACTGCATACTCTTCTGTACCAATAATAAAAGTTAAAAATTCTTTTTTAGATTCAGACACTAGATGCCTCCGTCAATAATTCTATTTAATTTATACAAAACTAGGCAACGATGTAACACGACATCCCCCTGTATAAATAAGCTATATCACCAATACTACTATATTAAAGGCTTAATTATAAGTGACATATTTTATAATTATTCTAATACCGATATAAGACAACTTGTTTTGTGATTTTTGGGTGGTACTGTATCATCTGCACATTATTAAAGCTCAAGCAAAGTTCAAGGATTCAGTAATGACATTAAATGCTTCTCTAGACCCTCAGTGGCTAACCTTTCTAAACAGTCAAAATGCTCAATTTGATGAAGCAGGCAAGATCAATAGCTTTGGCCAAGCAGAATTAGAACGTTTTCTAATTAAAAATGGGCCTGTACTGACCAGCCTAACACATCAAGGTTTAATCAAAGTCACTGGTAGCGAGGCTGAAACCTTCTTACAAGGTCAGCTAAGTAGTGATATTAAAGATGTAACTGAGACCAATGCTCAAATATCAGCCTACTGTGATCCTAAAGGCCAAGTACTTGCCATCTTTTTAATCTTTAAATATAAAGGCGACCTATATCTAAACTTTGATGGGTCTCTAAAGGAATCAATTCTAAAACGTTTAACTATGTTTGTCATGCGTTCTGATGTTCAGTTAGCCGACGTTTCTGGCAGCCTGATTCATATTGGTTTTGCAGGTGAGTTTGGTGACTTAGATATTCAACGTCGCTTAGATACCAAAGTGAAAGCCGTCTATGAGACGGGGTATATTGAGTTGGAGGGTATGCCTGATGTCTGCGTGGTCAAAGTCCCTGGGCCATATCATAAATATGATTTATTTGGCCCAGCAGATCAAGTAGAACTCGCGTGGCAGAACCTCCGCACCAATGCAGATGTAACCAACAGTTTTGATTGGAACCTACTGAATATCACCGCTGGCGTACCTGAAGTCACATCTGAAACCAGTGCTCAGTTTATTGCCCAATTCTTAAATCTAGATAAGCTGAATGGTATTAACTTCAAGAAAGGTTGTTTCCCTGGCCAAGAGATCATCGCTCGAGTGCACTACCGCGGTAAGGTCACCAAACGTATGTTCCGTATCCGCTGTAATGAAGTATTAGATCTAAAAGCAGGTGAAACCTTAACTCTAAAAGACAACCAAGATAAGAACCACAAGTTAACCGTTATTAACGGTAATCCAGGTATTTTTGAAGGCAGCCTATTCCTAGCCATTGGAACACTTAAATCGCTTGAAGCAGTAGAAGGAGACCTAGTGACTGAGTCAGGTCAACCCGCCTTTATTGAACCCCTTCCCTATTCAGTAACAGATGACGAGTAAAAGGCTACTTTTCAAAGTCCCTACCAAGCAAAAAGCCCGTTAAAGTTAAACTCTAACAGGCTTTTTATTATCAAAACTAGCTTTAAAATTACTGTTTACGCATATGAGGGAAAAGCAGTACATCACGAATAGAAGCAGAATCAGTGAATAGCATCACTAGACGATCAATCCCAATCCCCTCTCCTGCTGTTGGAGGCATACCGTGCTCTAAAGCAGTGATGTAATCTTCATCATAGTGCATTGCTTCATCATCACCCGCATCTTTAGCAGATACTTGTGCTTTAAAACGCTCTGCTTGATCTTCAGCATCATTTAACTCGTTAAATCCGTTGGCTAATTCACGGCCACCGATGAATAGCTCAAAACGATCTGTGATAAATGGGTCGTTATCGTTACGACGTGCTAATGGAGAAACTTCTGCAGGGTATTCAGTAATGAACGTTGGATCCATTAACTTCTCTTCTACCGTCTCTTCAAAAATTTCAGTAATGATTTTACCTAAACCAAAACCTTCTTTGATATGGATTTTCAATGACTCAGCAAGCGCTGTTGCAGCTTCTATGGTCTCTAACTGGCTCGCAGTCACACCTTCGTTGTATTGAATAATCGAATCTTTCATACTTAGACGTGCAAATGGTTTAGCAAAATCAAACTCCATCCCTTGATAAGGTACTTTAGTTGACCCAACCGCTAACTCCGCAAGCTCTTTTAATAGCTCTTCTGTGTAATCCATTAGCTCGATGTAGTCTGTGTATGACGCATAAAATTCAACCATAGTGAACTCTGGATTGTGACGTGTTGACAACCCTTCGTTACGAAAGCTACGGTTAATTTCGAAAACTCGTTCAAAACCACCTACAACTAAACGCTTAAGATAAAGCTCTGGTGCGATACGTAGATAAAGCGGCATATCTAATGCATTGTGGTGTGTGTTAAATGGCTTAGCCGTTGCGCCACCAGGGATGACGTGCATCATTGGTGTTTCTACTTCCATAAAATCATGACGAATTAAGAAGTTACGTACATGCTGAACAATTTTTGAACGCAGTATGAACGTTTCACGACTATCCTCATTAACAATCAGATCAACATAACGCTGACGGTAACGAACTTCTTGATCCTGTAGACCGTGGAACTTATCTGGCAGAGGGCGAATTGATTTAGTAATCAGTTCGATATGCTCAACGTGGATAGACAGCTCACCCGTATTGGTTTTAAACAGGTAACCTTCTACCCCAACGATATCACCTAAATCCCACTTCTTAAACTGGGTGTTATAGAAATCGGTAGGTAGCTCATCACGCGTTACATAAACCTGAATACGCCCTGTTGGATCCTGAATCGTCGCAAAACTGGCTTTACCCATGATACGACGCAACATCATCCGACCTGCGATCTTAACGCGTACAGGCTCAGCTTCTGCTAGCTCTTCTTTAGTTTTTGCATCAAACTGCATATGCAGCTCTTCTGCTTTATCTTCACGACGGAATGTATTTGGGTATGAGTGGCCAATCTCTCTTAAGGCATCTAGCTTTGAGCGACGTTCTGCAATGATTTTATTCTCATCAACTTCAGGCACATTATTTTGTGATTCCGACATGGGATAACTCTCTTAAACGGTAAATTTGAAAACAATCAAGCCCAGTCATTGTGAAAGCAACTGGGCTTGATTTAAAATTAGATTAATTATGCTGGGTATTTTAAGGCTTTAGCACTCTAAACACTAGTGCAAGAGACCTTAAGTTAACTTTTAGTTCAGCTTAAGTTTGTTTTAGTTAAAATTTACAGGCCGGCTTTCAGGCTCGGAATGATAAATTGGTCTAGATCACCATCTAGAACACCACCTGTATTTCCCGTTTCAACATTGGTTCTTAAATCTTTAATACGCCCTGAATCTAAGACATAAGAGCGGATTTGACTGCCCCAACCTATATCAGACTTAGAGTCTTCAAGCTCTTGCTTGTCAGCATTACGACTCAGCATTTCCAACTCATAAAGCTTTGCACGTAATTGCTTAAGTGCTTCCGCTTTGTTCTGATGCTGAGAACGGCCATTCTGACACTGCGTTACCGTATTGGTTGGTAGGTGTGTAATACGCACAGCAGATTCTGTTTTGTTAACGTGCTGTCCACCCGCCCCACTGGCACGGTAAACATCAATACGCAGGTCAGCAGGGTTAATATCTACGACAAAAGTATCATCAATTTCTGGTGAGATAAATACCGATGCAAAAGAGGTATGACGACGATTACTTGAATCAAATGGTGACTTGCGTACCAAACGATGAACACCAGTCTCTGTTCTTAACCAGCCAAAAGCGTAGTCACCCTTAATATGTACCGTGGCACCTTTAATACCCGCAACATCACCCGAGCTAATTTCAACTATTTCCGATTTAAACCCTCTGCTATCCGCCCAACGTAGATACATACGCAAAATCATATTAGCCCAATCTTGTGCCTCTGTTCCACCTGAACCAGATTGAATCTCTAAGTAAGCATTGTTTGGATCCATCTCACCAGAGAACATCCGTTGGAACTCTAGCTTCTCTAGCTTCTCACCTAAAACATCCAGCTCCAAGACGACTTCATCAACCATCTCTTGATCGTCATCCATCTCAGCCATCTCAAGAATCTCTTTAGTCGACTCTGTACCTGACTCTAAATCATCAATGGTAGAGACGATCATCTCAAGTTGAGACTGCTCTTTGCCTAACGCTTGGGCAAGTTCTTGGTTATTCCAAACATTAGGCTCTTCTAGCTCTCGCAAGACCTCAACTAAACGCTCGGCCTTAGTATCATAGTCAAAGATACCCCCTAAGCACTTCGCCTCGTGCCTTGTAATCTTCAATGCGCATGTATACAGGATTAAGTTCCATCTGCTCTATTCCAAATTTCTAGTAATTTATGTAGGAATGATACCAGTATTCGCATGCTCTTTCTAAAAGAAAGATTGATTTCAATGTGGGCTTTTAGCCCCCTCTATGAAAATCTCAAACGATCAGTCTTTGAATTAAAAAATTAAGATCTACTATTCAGCTTTAACCTCTACGGCCGATAGAAGTAATTAGGACTCATTTTTTTACGCTAAAGTGATTTATAAAATGGCAACTAGAACAAGTGAGTAACAATACATAATAAAATGATAAGCGTTAAGATAAACGTATCACACCAGAAAAGAGGCTTTACTCATGTCTATTGAAATGAATAATCTCAACTCAATTCAAGCATACCAAAACTCTGCTCAACTTGAGAGTGCTAACCCAAACAATCAAGGTAAGCCCTTGTTAGGACAAGCTGAACAGGCTAATCAACCTAAGGCTCCTGAACATTCTCAGCAGGGGGGGGGTAGAGCAGATCAGGCAACCATCCGTAATGAACAACAGGCTAGTTTAGTCGCTCACCTATTTGGTGATGGCACCAGTGCCTCTGAAAGCTCCCTCAAGATTACTTATCAAGCTGCCATTGAAACATTGAATGAAAAATTAAAAGCAGACTTTGGTCTTGAAGCTGGAGCCGAAGACCCTATTAGCAAGCAGGCTCTCAAAGCTCAGGGAGGCATGGAGAACTGGACACCTGAAAATACGGCTCAACGTATCGTTGAAGGATCAACAGCATTCTTAGCAGGGTTTCAAACCGCACACCCAGAACTGGAAGGTGAAGAGCTGATGGATCGTTTTATGGACGTTGTTGGTGGCGGTATTAGCCAAGGCTTTGATGAAGCAAAAGGTATCTTAGGTGATTTAGATGTTCTTGAGGGTGATATTGCTGACAATATCGAATCAACTTTTTCACTGGTTCAAGAGGGTTTACAAAACTTCCGTAACCAATACCTAGGTATTACACCCGAGGTAGCAATAAGCCAGGAAGATCAAGCCGTTGAGAATACTAAGTTTGAATCTTAGTACTTTCAAAATATGGATAGACTATAAAATTAAGACAATAAAAAAGAGCCGTAAGGCTCTTTTTTATTGAGAAATAATTTCTTACAAACTAATTTGAAATCATTCAATCTCTTCTAACTTAACTTTTGTTAAACCCGTCTCATTTGCATAGTTAGTTAACTCTGCAGTTGAGGTTGCACCCATTTTAGTCATTAAGTTTTCACGGTGCTTAGACACGGTACGATCACTAATTTCTAACTGCTCAGCAATCTCTTTAGTTTTAAAACCTTCCGCAACTAATTTAACAACCTGCTTTTCACGAACAGATAAACGCTTATTGCTTAAGCCTGCTGCTTCATCAAGAATAGGCTGAATCTCAGAGTGAATAAATAATTCACCTTTAGAAACTTGATAAACACCTTGAATCAACTCTTTAGGAGAGATTGACTTCATCGCAATACCACTAACACCGAGTTCCAGAACTTCATTCCAGACATTAGTTGTTTCAGCAGCGGTTAAGACAATTACCTTTGTATCTGAATAACGCTTTTTAATATGGCTAATTGCATTTAGACCGCTTAGCTTTGGCATTGATAGATCAAGTAGAACCACCATTGGTGATTTTGATCTAACTAGCTCTAAACACTCTAAGCCATCTTCAGCTTCACCGACTACTTCAAAGCCATCTTCTGCTTCTATAATAGACTTGAACCCAGCACGAACTAATGCATGGTCTTCTGCGAGTAAGATAGTAATTTTTTCAGACATAAAAACGTCCCAAGGTTAATATTAATTAAGAGTAAGTATTTTACACACTTATAAGTGGAATCTTTTATTAGGATATATTATGACCAATCAAGCTAGACTTCTCAAGATATTTCACTCCTAAAATTAGTTTTTTGCCTATAAATTTTATTTCTGACAGCTTATTTCCCGACTTTTGCGTACTCTTTGCAACATTTTCAAGCTTCCTAAATAACTCAATCAATTGATTCAATTGAAATAGCATACAGTTTCCTTTTAAATAATGTGCTTTAGCAGCGACTGTAGGCCAGTCTTCTTGCCCAGTTAATATCATTATCTCTTTCAGCCCCAGTTTCATCTCTGCCATAAAAGGCTCTATCAATGAGTGGAATTGCTCTGGCACACTTTCAAGGCTATCCCACTGCGTTTCAACTTTCTCAACAACATCTTTAGTCGCCGGCCACTCTACACCTGTAGGAAAAATTCTATCCGCTTTATCGAAGGCTCTCTGGCTTCCACCTCTTAATAGGTCGACAATTAGAGACTGTGATACAGGCTTAACAAACCAGCAATCAAAACCAATGGACTCCAGCGTTTCATCATATGGAATAAACTCTGATTCTGAGCCTCCTGCTGTGACGGCAAAAACCCCTTTTAAACATTGAGTAGATATATCGCTATCTAACTCATGTTGCTGAATCCGCTTACTGACCTCTATGCCATCCATAAAAGGCATTTGAATATCTAAAAATACATATTCAAAGCAGTTTGCTTGAAAGAGTTCCCACGCGTGCTTACCATTTTTGGCTTCTATAACCGTGCAGTCCAACTCTTCTAGAAAGCCACTTAACACCATACGATTAATTTTAGAATCATCCGCAACTAAAACCTTGGCTTTATTCTTCGTCTTTTTTTCACCTATCGAACTTTTATGTACATGTTGCTCAAATGACTCATGCTTCAGAACTCCTTGTGCAATTTGTTGCTCTAATACTTGTGTAGAATCTACTAAAGAGGGATGCATTTTATTAAAAATAAGATGAAAACTAAATGAAGTTCCCACATCTAGTGTTGATTCAACCTTAATGCTTCCGCCCATCAAAGCCACCAACTTTTTAACCACTAACAACCCTAAGCCTGAACCGATATTAAAAGCACTTCCGTGACTATCTAACTGGGCAAATGGTTCAAAAATATGCTCTAGCTGGTCTTCAGCAATTCCCTCTCCAGAATCTGTTACCTTAAAACTAAAGTGGTCTTCACTCTGCTGAGTCACCTCAATGGTCACGCCGCCATATTGAGTAAACTTAATACTATTAATGATCAAGTTAATCAATATTTGTGACAACCTCACACTATCGCCCATCACCTTATCTCTGACACCTAGATAGATCAGTGACACAATTAAACCTTTATCTGTAGCAATCGATTTTGTTAACTGCTTAACATTTTCAAGGGTCTCTTTTAGAGAGAACTGTACGGGGTGCAAAGTAATTTCACTATATTCTGTTTGTGAATAGGTGAGAATATCATTTACTAAAAAGGTCGACTGCTCAGCCGTAATATGGATGGTTTTTAAAGCCGTTAAAATATCTGGATCGTTCTCTTTAGCACGTAATCGCTCAACCAAACTACTAATTCCCAGTAGTGGTGAACGTAGCTCGTGGCTTAACATTGCTAAGAAGTGTGACTGCTTCTGATAAGACTCACTAATAAAACGGTTCTGCTCCTCTAACAACATCTGTCTTTCTAACAGTTGCGAGACAGATAGACGACCTTGAGCGTCAACAATTTCACGTTCAAGCTCAACTCTTTCGCTCACATCAATACAGTTCGACCAAACATAGCGCTTTCCTTGATTTTCATAAACCTTCAACTGGTGCTGAAAAGAGCGTTTGCCATGAATGGTATCGTACGAACTCGCAAAACGAACATCTGACTCAGGCGCATCAAGAATTGCCTTAATTTTGATATTAATAATAGGGCTTGTATAAGGCCCTGTTAAATCGGTAAGAACTTTAATTGGACGTTCAAATAGTGCCTGAAACGTAGGCGAAATTTCAACTACTGCGTAATCTTGGTCACAAGAATAGCGCCACCATAAGGCTTCAGCCATTAGTTCACTGGCAAAATCTCTCTTATGCAAACTGATTAACCCCTTAGCGCTATCGGCTGTCATTTTTATTTAAACAAGCGTAAAATACCCTCAATTTAATATTAACGCTAGTTAAAAGTTAACTCTAGTTAGTTGGCTGGTATTCATTAGTACATTTAACCATGAATCTACACTAGCTTCACTTCATTCATTTAAATAGACTTATAAAATACTATGCCATTAGAAACTAACACTCAAAAAACACGTATTGAAAAAGACAGCATGGGAAGCCTAGAAGTCCCTGCCAACGCACTTTATGCTGCTCAAACTCAACGTGCAATCAATAACTTCCCGATTAGCAATACACCACTGCCGCACTCTTTTATCAAAGCACTCTGTTATGTAAAATTTGCTTGCTCAGCGAGTAACCAAGAGCTAGGACTTCTCTCTCCCGAGAAAGCCAATGCGATTCAGACAGCCGCCAAAGACATTATTCAAGGCAACTTTAGCGACCAGTTCCCGATTGATGTCTTTCAAACAGGCTCTGGTACCAGTACCAATATGAATGCCAATGAAGTGCTGTCTAGTTTATGTAAGCAGTTAACGGGTACAGATGTGCATCCAAATGATGATATCAATATGAGTCAAAGTTCAAATGATGTCATCCCGACTACTATTCATGTTGCAGCAGCCATCGCGGTAGAAGAGCATCTTCTACCCGCTTTGGAGCACCTAGCAGCAACGATTGAAGATCGTGAAAAAGAACTGGAACACGTTATTAAAACTGGCCGTACTCATTTAATGGATGCGATGCCCGTTAAGATGAGCCAAGAGCTTGCATGCTGGCGAGCTCAGATCACAGACAATATCGCCCGTTTAAAAGACACCCAGAAACGTATTCAGAAGTTACCTCAAGGGGGAACGGCTGTTGGGACGGGGATTAATGCAGCACCAGAGTTTGGCTCTTTAGTCTCAACACACCTTTCAACCATTACGGCCATTCACTTTGAGCCTATGGATAACTTATTTGTTGGTTTAAGCTCACAAGATACAGCACTAGAACTCAGTGGACAACTGAATGTATTAGCCACAAGCTTAATGAAAATTTCTAATGATCTTCGTTGGATGAACTCTGGCCCGCTTGCAGGGCTTGGTGAGATCCAACTGCCAGCCCTACAACCAGGTAGTTCAATTATGCCGGGTAAAGTAAACCCTGTTATTCCTGAGGCCGTTTGTATGGTTGCTGCACAAATCATGGGAAATCACACGGCCATTACGGTGGGTGCACAGTCTGGCACATTCCAGCTAAATGTTATGCTGCCCATGATTGCACTTAACCTGTTACAGAGTATTGAGATTGCCTCGACCGCTTCTGTACAGTTAGCAGATCTAGCCATTAAAGGCTTTACTGTTAATGAAGAAAACCTTCAGAAAACCTTAGGTGCAAATCCTATTCTGGTGACAGCATTGAACACAGTGGTCGGTTACGAAAAAGGTGCTGCCATTGCTAAAGAAGCCTATCGCTCAGGTAAACCTGTATTAGAAGTGGCACTTGAGATGACTGATCTAGATGAAGCGACACTGAAACAATATCTCAATCCAGCCCTACTGACAGATGGCGGAAACCCTTCCGTTTAATAAGGGTTTAACCAGTAAATCTGCGATTAAAACTTGATTAAAAGGATGTGGAAATGGCTGTGATTAACCTAACCATGGGACAGCTCAAAGAGACCATTGCTCAAAATGAGATCGTTGTTTTTGATTTTTGGGCTGAGTGGTGTAAACCATGTAAGCAGTTTGGACCGATATTTGAATCCGCTTCTGAAAAATATCCGAATATTACATTCTGTAAAGTGAACATTGAGGAGCAAGAGGAACTTGCAGGACTATTTCAAGTCCGTTCTATTCCAACCATTGCCTTTATGCGTAAGGAAATTGTGGTCTTTTCTAATCCAGGCGCTATCCCAGCAGGAGCTTTTGAAGAGGGGTGAGATCAACTTGTTCAATTGAATATGCAACAAGTTTATAAAGACTTAGAAGAAGCTCAAGCTAAACAAGAGGGCTAAACTTCAATATAATTCCCCCTGCTTTTATGCCCCTTTTGGGTATAAAATATTTCTATCAAAACTATGCTAAAAATCAGCCCACTTCAGGTAAGACAGTTAGTTAAAAATCTTCTATCTCAATTTAAGAGACTCTTCCATTAACTGGAATCATAAAACATGGCAAATAAACTACTTCCGCCCAGTGTTATTTTAATCACGGGCTGCTCTACAGGCATAGGCTACGACTGCGCTCATCATCTACATAAAATGGGCTACCACGTGATAGCAACCTGTCGGAAGATTGAAGATGTTAAACGATTAACCGCAGAGGGTCTTAGCTGTTTTCAATTGGACTTAAGTAGCAGTGACTCCATTCAATCAGGCTTAAGAGAAGCTCTATTGGCGAGCAGTGGTCGTATTGATGCGCTATTTAATAATGGTGCTTTTGGCTTGCCTGGTGCCGTTGAAGATTTGAGCCGTGCTGCAATGGAGTATCAGTTTCAGACCAATGTCTTTGGTACACAAGAGCTGACGAACCTAGTCATTCCCATTATGCGCAAGCAAGGTCATGGCAAGATCATCTATAACAGCTCTATCTTGGGGTTTGCTGCAATGCAGTATCGTGGTGCTTATAATGCGAGTAAGTTTGCCATTGAAGGCTTTGCAGATACCTTAAGACTGGAAGTAAAGCAGGATAATATTCAGGTTAGCCTGATTGAGCCAGGACCGATTATCTCTGACTTTCGAAAGAATGCTTTTGCACAATTTAAACAGTGGATCACCATTGAGGGTGGTGCACATCAGGAGAGCTATCAGGCAATGATTGGACGCTTAGAAACTGTTGGTCCTAGTGCGCCTTTTACTTTAGGGCCTGAGGCAGTCACAAAATCGGTAGTACATGCGCTGCAGAGTAAACAAGCGAAGATTCGTTATAGAGTGACGGTACCGACCATTGCTTTTGCATTTTTAAAGCGACTGCTGCCTAACCGACTATTGGACCTGCTCTTAATAAAAGCAGGTGGTGATGGCAAGCGTTAACTTAAATGATTAGTTAACAAAAGCCATCGAATAAGGTCGTTGAATATCATTAATAACCTTTTGCACACTAAAGCTACGAACTTCCTCTATAAAACGCTGCCCACAAAAAAAGACCTGCAATGTGGGTAAGGTAAAAACACCATTCTGAGAACAAACATCTGTCACCACATGACAATCAACATAGACCAACTTAATTTTTGGGTAGCTAGCCTGCATCAATTCAATTAACTTCGGTTTAATGGCATGACAGACATTACACGCCTTACCACCAAAGAGAATCAATAAGCCCTCTTCCGACTGCTTCAACGCTTCCAATACTTCTAATGACTCAATCTCTTGCATACACACTCTCATCCAAACTTATTCGTTACAACCAAGCTGCACCACGCACACCACTGGCATCACCAAACTTAGGAGCAACCAACTTAGTGGTCACTTGATCACTAAATACCCATTGATCCCATATCTTTGGCACATCGGTATATAAACGTTCAATATTCGACATTCCGCCACCCAACACAATAACATCAGGATCGATCAGATTAATAACACTGGCTAAGCCTTTGGCTAACCATCTTGTATAGTCCTGCATTAGCATTCCTGCGATTACCCCCCCCTGCTCACTTTGCAGAACAATTTGTTTAGCAGATAAAAAAGGGGGCTTTTGGCTCTGTTTTTTAGATCTAAAGGCATAATGGCGGGCTAAACCTGATCCAGATAAAAATGTTTCATTACAGCCTTTTAAACCACAGTAACAATCTAGGAGATCATCCTCGGCTGTTGCCCAAGGCAGTGGGTTATGCCCCCACTCACCACCAATGGCATTGATACCATTAAGAACTTGACCATTCACAATGACTCCGCCACCACAACCCGTACCAATAATTACGCCAAAAACAACCTCTGCACCTTGTGCAGCCCCATCAACGGCTTCTGATAAAGTAAAGCAGTTAGCATCATTTTCTAGCTTAACTGGGCGCTTTAGTTTGACCTCAAGATCACCCTGTAAGTCCTGACCAATTAAGCAGACCGAATTTGCATTCTTAACCAAACCTGTTTTATGAGAGACAGACCCTGGAATACCGACACCAACAGAGCCAGTTTGCTTAAGCATAGACTCTGCTTCTACCACCAAATCTACAATAGTTTGTATGGTTAATGAGTAGTTCCCTTGTGGGGTATCAACGCGTTTTTGGTAAAGGATATCACTACATATATCAGCACTACTTATGTCAGCACCACTTTTATCAGTGCCACCTTGTGTGTCTGCCAAAGCAATTATCTCAATCTTGGTGCCGCCTAAATCAATTCCGAAACGTACCTGACTCATAAATTGGCACTCTTACGCTTGGTTAGGTAGATAGTAAAATCGTTATCCAAATAGCCTTCAACTAATGTCACCTTACCGGCAAATGTTTGACAAAAGTCGATGATCTCATCAGGGTAAAAACTCTGTAAATCGAGTCTATTATCAAACCAAGCGTTACGCCTATCTAATAGATTAAAGGCAACCCCACGCTCACAAAGCCGATACATGCTTTTAATCACAGACTTGGCGTAACTACCTTGTAGTTCAAGGGTTCCCTCAACTTCAGTTTCGACAACCTCATTCAATGCACCCGAGAGCAGGACATAATCAAACTGTCCATCAGAAAATTTAAAATCAGATAGCTCCCCTTCAAAAATCTGAACATCTGGGGTTTGAGCGATGGCGCCCCTGACAATATCTGGAGAGATATCAATGCCCATATAATCAGGTGAAACACACTGTTTTTTTAGGTAGTGATACAGGTCTGCAAAGCCACAGCCAACATCTAATATTGAGCAAGCTTTATCTGAGTCAAAATATGATGCATCTAAAATATTAATTAGGTTTTGAAAACGCACTTCCTGAATTTCACGATTACTCCAGTAAAGCGCTTGTGGCTGGTAACCATGATTTTCGATAGAGACACGATGGCGCGTTTGAATTCGCAAACGCTGTTTATCAGATAATTTGTCAGTCATTACATTCAATGCTTAATCATTTAAGCGGGTTTTTTCGGTGGGTGAAGCGTTTTCAGCCATGCAATCTCTTCGGCACAAAAACCAGCTTGTTCACGCGCTTCAAAATTAAACGGACCTTTAAGATCGCCATGATAATACTTATCAATAATCTCCTGAAAAGTATTAAATGGATTGAGATCACGCTCATCACAAAGGTAACGGAACCAACGCGTGCCAACTTCCACATGACCAATTTCATCATTCAGTAAAATCTTTAAAATCTCAACACCACGTTTATCACCAATAGAGCGTAATTTTTGAATCATAGGTGGCGTTACATCTAAACCACGAGCCTCTAAGGTTCTAGGTACCAGCGCCATTCTAATCAGTGGGTCATGATCTGTCTCATAGGTGGTCATCCATAGACCATCATGAGCAGGTAAATCCCCATACTCATAGCCTAAATGAAACAGGTGTTCACGAATCATCTGAAAATGGAATGACTCCTCTCCCGCAACCCCAAGCCAATCCATATAAAAATCTTTTGGCATATGTTGAAAACGGTAGATAGCATCTAACGCCAAGTTAATGGCATTAAACTCAATATGGGCAATAGAGTGCATTAAGGCAGCATGGCCTTCAGGAGAACCTAAGCGTCTTTTGGGTAACTCTTTAAAGGCGACTAAAATAGGTTTTTCAGGACGACCAGGATCAGGAACACGTTCAATCTGATCCATAGGGTTAAATTCAAATAGATCCGATGCCCAATCCTCTTGCAACTGAGCAAGCAGTCGAACCTTGAGATCTAGATCTTTTTCCAGCAAACAATCATAAGCAGATTGAAATATATTTTTCTGTTCACCCATACCGATAAGCCCCCTTTATTCAAGTTAGCATTCTACAAAACCAAAAAAACCGATCATAGGATCGGCTTTTTGGATAAGACGTTAATTCTACAAATTAACGGTAGTATACCGCTTGCAGGTAACGAACACCTTTGTATTTTTTGGTGTCAATCGCATCAAACAGTGCTGCCCACTTGCCACGATCTGCAGGCGTCATCACAGAATATGGATTACGTGCAATAGTCTTGTCGCCATACTTAGCTTCAATTTTACTTAACTCATTCATACACGTCGCAACATCAGTCTTTTGCTCAAATGCTTCTGCAGCAGTAGAGCCTTCTTTACCCGCTATACTAATTAAAGTTTCAGCATCAGTAATACATAAACCATAGGTATCTTCAGCTTGAACGTTCATTGACATCGCTGCAATTGCAGATACAAACAACGCTTTTAATGTTAATTTTTTCATTTAGGTTTAACTCCGAGTTGAATTTTTATCTCTTTAACATTCTTAATTCTGACGTGTTTAGATCAAAATTGCAACCAAACCAAACCCTAAATATAATGAAATACTTATAAGTTTTTTTTATCCTAAACTTAACACCCTGCAACCACAGGCTCTACACGCCTTAGCATTACTTTAATACACCAATAAAAAAGCAGTAAGACGATTATTAAATAGAGCAATTGGTAAACACCATGCAAACTGGCAAACAAATTCCAGTCAGCGGCACCATAGTTTAAGCCCTCAGGGTAACTCGCTTTAATTTCAGCCATCCATGGAGAGATCCAAAATTTTAAGCTTACTAATAAACCTAAACTCAGAACTAAGCTTTTGATTGTATTCAGTTGCCGCTCAAAATAGACCGTAACAGCGATCACCACCATTAATAAAATTAATGCCAGCAGACTTAGCTTATTAAATAACACCGCCATGATCTGCCCAGCTTGCTTCTGTGCCAGTTCAGAGAATAGAACAGGCGCAACCATATAACCAACAGCAATAAAGGCCGCAGCAACCACTAAACAAATGATCACAGAAAGGGCTTTATAGTGATTTCTTAAATTAAACATAATGCGCCTTCTTTCTAAGAATCTACCAATAAAAATGCCTGCATAAAGCAGGCATCACTCATTAAACTTTGTCAAAAACTTAAGACTAGATATATTGAATCTCAAGAATTTCATATTCAATATTACCACTTGGTGCAGCAACGATAGTCTCATCCCCCTCTTCCTTACCAATTAAGGCACGAGCGATGGGTGAGTTAACAGAGATTTTATTATGTTTTATATCTGCTTCATCATGACCGACTATCTTGTAAGTTACTTCTGCATCCGTATCAATATTTAATAACGTGACAGTGGTACCAAAAATAACCTTACCGTTAGCAGATAACTTTGTGACATCAATGACCTCTGCCAAGCTCAAAACAGCTTCAATTTGTTGAATACGACCTTCAACCAAACCCTGAATCTCACGCGCAGCATGATACTCAGCATTCTCTTTAAGATCACCGTGATCACGTGCTACTGCAATCGCTTCAGTCACCTGTGGGCGGTCTTCTTTCTTTAACTTACTTAATTCAGCTTGTAGCGCATCTGCGCCCTCTTTTGTCATAGGATGCTTTTGCATAATCCCATTCCTTTCTCAATAAGGTTCTAGTTGTTTATGATAAAGACTAAAACGCCAAAGTTTTTCAGGACTCTGGCGTTTTAATAGAACTAAATTAGTGAATATCTTGTAAACGCGTTACCGTCTGTTCATCTAAGAAGTCCATTGAAGCAACCATTGCAAAGGCACCCGCAATCGTTGTTGTATAACAAGTCTTATGCATCAATGCTTCACGACGGATACTTGAAGAGTCCTGAATACTGCCAGACCCATCAGAAGTATTAACGATCAAAGCGATCTCCTCATTCACTATCGAATCAACGATATTAGGACGACCTTCAGTCACCTTGTTAACAATTTCACACTCAACACCCGCTTCAGTCAGAGACTTAGCGGTACCGCGTGTTGCAACAACTTTAAAGCCTTTCGCAAGCAACTTGTTTGCAAGATCAACCACTAACACTCTATCTGCTTTACGAACACTTAAGAAAGCTGTTCCTTCACGAGGTAGGATCGTACCTGCCGCCAACTGAGCTTTAGCATAAGCTTCTGGGAAGCTTTGACCAATCCCCATTACTTCACCAGTCGACTTCATCTCAGGCCCAAGAATTGGATCTACACCCAAAAACTTAATGAACGGGAATACCGCTTCTTTAACAGAGATATGCGTTGGAATCACTTCGTTTATGAAACCTTGATCAGCTAGCTTCTGACCCACCATACAACGTGCGGCAATCTTCGCTAGAGGATCACCAATTGCTTTAGAAACAAATGGTACAGTACGCGATGCACGAGGATTAACCTCTAGTACATAGATATCATCACCTTTAACTGCAAACTGAGTATTCATTAAGCCAACAACACCCAAGGCCATTGCCATCTTCTCAACCTGGTCACGAATACGGTCTTGAATATCTTCAGGGATACTGTACGGAGGCAGTGAACAAGCTGAGTCACCAGAGTGAATTCCTGCCTGCTCAATGTGTTCCATAATCCCACCGATCACAACTTGCTCACCATCACAGATTGCATCAACATCTAACTCAATCGCATCATCTAAGAAACGATCTAGTAGTACTGGTGAGTCATTAGAGACATCAATCGCAGCTTGCATATAGCGTACAAGGTTAGCTTCGTCATAAACGATTTCCATTCCACGACCACCTAATACATAAGATGGACGTACAACCAATGGATAACCGATCTCTTTCGCTAATACTGGTGCTTCTTCGGCGCAAGTTGCCGTACGGTTAGGTGGCTGAAGTAGACCTAAATCATTAAGGATCTTTTGGAAACGCTCACGATCTTCTGCAAGATCGATTGATTCAGGAGAAGTACCAACAATAGGAACACCTGCCGCTTCTAGATCTTCAGCTAGCTTAAGAGGTGTTTGACCACCATACTGAACAATAACGCCTTTAGGCTGCTCAACTTCCACAATTTCAAGTACATCTTCAAGTGTTAACGGCTCGAAATATAGACGGTCAGAGGTATCGTAATCAGTAGAAACAGTTTCAGGGTTACAGTTAACCATGATTGTTTCATAACCATCTTCACGCATTGCCATTGCCGCATGAACACAGCAGTAATCAAACTCGATCCCTTGGCCGATACGGTTAGGTCCACCACCCAAGATCATGATCTTGTCATTATCTGTTGGGTTGGCTTCACACTCTTCATCATAAGTTGAGTACATGTAAGCCGTCGTTGTTTCAAATTCTGCCGCACAAGTATCAACACGTTTGAAAACTGGGCGGATATTTAGAGTATGACGGAACTTACGAACAAATGCCGCATCCGTATCTAATAACTTCGCAAGACGGTTATCTGAGAACCCTTTACGCTTTAAGTTACGCAGATATTTTTCATCTAATGCATCTAGACCACGTTGCTTAACGTCATCTTCCATATTGATTAGATCTTCAATCTGAGATAAAAACCAAGGATCAATCTTACAGCTCTCGAATACTTGCTCTAACGTCCAACCTGCACGGAATGCATCCGCAACATACCATAGACGCTCAGCACCTGGACTACGAAGTTCTTGACGTAGCTTATCTTTGATCTCTTTCTCATCCATTGTTGCCAACGGCATGATCTCATCAAAACCAGTCTTATCTGTCTCTAGACCACGAAGTGCTTTCTGAATAGATTCTTGGAAGTTACGACCCATCGCCATCACTTCACCCACTGACTTCATCTGTGTCGATAGGCGCTCTTGCGCTTGCGGGAACTTTTCAAATGTAAAACGTGGCACCTTAGTGACAACGTAATCGATTGTTGGTTCAAACGATGCTGGGGTTGCGCCGTTAGTAATATCATTTTGTAATTCATCCAGCGTATAACCAACCGCTAACTTAGCCGCTACTTTTGCAATTGGGAAACCAGTCGCTTTAGAGGCTAGTGCAGATGAACGAGAGACACGAGGGTTCATCTCGATAATGATCATACGACCTGTTTCAGGCTCGATAGCAAACTGTACGTTAGATCCTCCTGTCTCTACACCAATCTCACGTAGTACTTCTATAGAAGCATTACGCATGATCTGATACTCTTTATCAGTCAGTGTTTGAGCGGGCGCAACTGTGATTGAGTCACCAGTATGTACACCCATAGGGTCTAGGTTTTCGATAGAACAGATAATAATACAGTTATCGTTACGGTCTCGAACCACTTCCATCTCATACTCTTTCCAACCTTCAATCGACTCTTCAATCAATAACTCACTGGTTGGAGACATATTGAGACCAAACTTACAGATCTGCTCAAATTCGTCTTTGTTGTATGCAATACCCCCGCCAGATCCACCTAACGTGAATGATGGACGGATAACTGTTGGGAAACCAACTTGCTCTTGAAGCTTCCACGCTTCTTCCATGTTGTGCGCAACATCAGAAGTCGGCATATCTAGGCCAATTTTCAACATTGCCTTACGGAAACGATCACGGTTCTCAGCTTTATCAATCGCATCTGCTTTCGCACCGATTAACTCAACGTTATATTTTTCTAGAATACCTTTTGCATCTAGCTCAAGTGCACAGTTCAATGCAGTCTGACCACCCATTGTCGGCAGAATCGCATCTGGGCGCTCTTTCGCAATAATCGTCTCAACTGTTTGCCACACGATTGGCTCAATGTAAGTTGCATCTGCCATCTCAGGATCAGTCATGATCGTAGCAGGGTTAGAGTTCACAAGAATAACGCGGTAGCCTTCTTCTTTAAGCGCTTTACACGCCTGAACACCAGAGTAATCAAATTCACATGCTTGACCGATAATAATAGGGCCAGCACCAATAATCATAATACTTTTTATATCACTTCTTTTTGGCATTACTAATATTCCTATTCTTATCCGTTCTTAGCGGCTTTAATGTTTTCAATAAATTGGTCAAACAGAGGCGCTACATCATGAGGCCCAGGGCTAGCTTCCGGGTGTCCCTGGAAACTAAATGCTGACTTATCCGTACGAGAGATTCCCTGTAAGGAACCATCAAACAGTGATTTATGTGTTGCAACTAAATTTGCTGGGAGTGTGTCACCGTCTACTGCAAAACCGTGGTTTTGCGAAGTGATCATTACTTTTTTAGTTTCAATATCTTGTACTGGGTGGTTAGCACCATGATGACCAAACTTCATCTTCAGGGTCTTAGCACCACTTGCTAAAGCCAATAACTGGTGACCTAAGCAGATTCCAAAAACTGGAACATCTGTTTTCAATACTTTTTGGATCGCTTCAATGGCGTAGTCACATGGCTCTGGATCACCAGGACCATTTGATAAGAAGATACCATCAGGGTTTAGGGCTAAAACGTCTTCTGCCGATGTTTTTGCTGGCACAACTGTTAACTTACAGCCACGATCAACGATCATGCGTAAGATGTTGCGCTTAACACCGTAATCAAAAGCGACAATATGGAAATCGTCATTCGCTGAACAGTCTGCGTGACCTTTTCCTAGTTCCCAAGAACCTTCAGTCCAAACATAAGTTTCAGCAGTCGTTACTTCTTGCGCTAGATCCACACCTTTTAGGCCGCTAAAAGCTTTTGCTTTAGCAATGGCTGCATCTGCATCAATATTTTCACCCGCGATAATCACACCAGACTGAGCACCTTTGCTACGAAGAATACGCGTTAACTTACGCGTATCGATATCTGCAATCGCAACAATATTTTGCTCTTTCAGATACTCTGGCAAAGTTTTTTCAGCACGGAAGTTACTCATTAGCGTTGGACAGTCTTTAATCACTAATCCCTGTGCCATAATGCGAGGAGACTCTTCATCCTCAGCATTCACCCCAACATTCCCAATATGAGGGTATGTCAAAGTTACAATTTGTTTAAAGTACGAAGGATCCGTTAAGATCTCTTGATAACCCGTCATTGAAGTGTTAAAAACGACTTCACCCGTCGTTTCTCCTTCCGCACCTAATGAAACACCCCAAAAAAGGGTTCCATCTTCTAAAGCCAGCAAAGCTTGTGTCATTGATTCATCCATCCAAGTATTTGACTAAGTTAAGCATTATTTTTAGCGGCACATACAAAAAAACGGAGCCAGCCCCCAACTAAGGGCTCACTCCGTTTTTTAGTTTGCTAAATGACTGTTTGTCATCTCCGCTATATACTCCGTAAAAGCAATTTCTGCTTAATTTTAGTCGCAAATTTCATTGCGCAAATTATACTCGGATGGGCATTTTTTGTCTAGTAGCATCTCCTGTTATTTACAGCTTTTATATGTTTTTATTTCCATGCAGATTTACTGTGAATACTTAGTAATATTTTACCTATTTCTAAACTAGCGAATACGTCGAGATGTTAAATAGGTTTTCTGCCAATAATGATTTTCTAGACTCGAAATAGTCACCCCTTTACTTGAGGATGCGTGCATAAACTGGGATTGTCCCAAATAAATACCATTGTGCATTGAGGTACGGCTGGTTTTAAAAAAGACGATATCCCCCACTCTCAACTGAGACTTGCTAATATTACGCCCGTTTTTAATCTGCGCACGAGTCGTTCTAGGAATTTTATGGCCCAGTTTGGTTCTATAGGTATTCTGTACAAAGGCTGAGCAGTCCACCCCACTTAAAGAAGTCCCACCGTATTGGTAGGGTGTACCCTTCCAGCGCTTATACTGCATTAACAGTCGTGATTTAACCTCTTGATGATTACTGAAATTAACGGCTGACGTGAGCATTTTTACCTTAGAGCTGCTGGCACTATAACGCGGTGCACTTGAACAACCAGCCAAAAAAACGACACTTACTAAAATCAATACAAATCGTTGCAACCCCATATAAACCAAGCCTTTATCTAAAAGACAGAATCAATTACTGTCAAATTTATTAAAGATTACTTTCACCCTATCTGGGTTATACCGCTCCTAAAGCAATCAGTAAGCCAGCTTGTTACTTTCGTCTATTCTTTATTACCCCCCCCCTGCTCAATTTATTCAAAAAACTAAAATCACTTAATAAAGTTGAAATAAATAGCAAACTTTCCCTGTCTGTATAGAATAACCAACTAAATTGATAAGGTTTACCTGTAATGATACTTTCCAACTATAAAATAAGCCGCTGGATTTTAGCGTTATTAATCCCACTTACCCTGAGCTTACAGAGCTGCGCTAAGGAGCCAGAGATGACCAATATAAATACCACTGACCAAAGTAAAATCAACACTCAATCTATTGTTTTAGGTATGGGCTGCTTTTGGGGGGCTGAAAAACGTCTCTCTGAAGTGAATGGCGTGGTTAGTGTTGAGAGTGGTTATGCCAATGGCGACAATGCCAACGCGGGTTATCAGGAGGTATTAAATCTTGAGAAACAGATTCGTTCAGGCCAGTCTAATGAGCGCAACCACGCAGAAGTTATAAAAGTAAACTACAATCCAGCCATCATTAATTTAGAAACGATATTGATTAAGTTCTGGGAAAACCACAACCCAACTCAAGGCGACCGCCAAGGCAACGATATTGGTACCAACTATCGCAGTGCCATCTACTATCAAACCAAAGCTGAAAAGCAGATTGCAGAGCAGACTAAAGCCGCTTACCAAACAGCTTTAGATAAAAAGAACTTTCCAGCTATCACCACTGAGATAGCATCTTTATCAAACTATATTACGGCCGAAGAATATCACCAAGACTACCTCAAGAAGAACCCAAATGGTTACTGTGGACTTGGTGGAACAGGTGTAGCCTATCCAGGATCAGCAACCATTCAGCACCCGCAACTCCAGGCTAAAGATCTAAATATAGATAGACAGTTGATCGCTTTTGAAGCCGTTGACTGCCCTTACTGTGTGAAATTTAAAAAAGAAATTTTAAGCTCGTGGAAATCAGAAGTGCCAATTACCACAACCCTAAACCCAAACCCACCAGAAGGCTGGACCTTGGAGAAAGCGCTCTTTGCAACACCCACCATCGTGCTATTTGAAAACGGTAAAGAGGTCTCTCGCTATACTGGCTTTAATGGTGATAAAGCCCGTTTTTGGCAGTGGTTAGGCCAACGTTTGCTAACACCAGAACAGTTAAAAATTGCTTTTGAACAAGGTACAGAACGCCCTTTTACGGGTTCTCATTTAGATGAAACTCGCCCAGGTTACTTTGTAGACCCTATTACTGGTGCTCATCTTTTTAGAAGTGATACCAAATTTAAGAGTGGAACAGGCTGGCCTAGCTTCTTCAATCCGGTTGATGGCGCGATTACCGAACATGTTGATAAAGACCTTGGCATGGATCGAGTCGAGATTCGTAGTGCCAGCTCGGGCATTCATTTAGGTCACGTCTTTAACGATGGTCCTGCGCCTACCTTTAAGCGCTACTGCGTTAATGGCAATGTGCTTAAGTTTGTAGCTGATGAAGAGCAAAAGTAAGATTCAGTTAATGTCTGATCATACAAACGCCCCTTTAAGTCGCGCCACACTATATTATATACATGACCCCATGTGTAGCTGGTGCTGGGCGTTTAGGCCTGTTTGGCTACAGCTTAAAGAGGCTCTATTTGAAGAGATCAACATCATTAATACCTTAGGCGGTTTAGCTCCAGATAGTGATCAGCCTATGCCTGCGGACTTGCAGAAAACCTTACAAGCGATTTGGGGCAGTATTCAACATAAAGTACCTAATACCCAATTTAACTTTAACTTCTGGAGCACCTGCCAGCCCAGACGCTCAACCTATCCCGCTTGCAGAGCAGTGATCGCCGCTATGCAACAAGGCAAACAATTTGAAGAACCTATGATCTTAGCCATACAGCAGGCCTACTATCTACAGGCACAAAACCCGTCCGATGAATCCACCTTAGCCACACTCGCTAAAAATATTGGCCTGAATGTCTCGCAATTTATACAACAACTTAACGCCGATGAGACGCAACGACAACTTGATGACCAAATCATCTTTAACCATAGCATTGACGCAAAAAGCTTTCCGAGCTTAGTGTTGATTGCAGATGACAAGCCCTACCCTATTAAGATCGACTACCTCCATGTCAACAACATGCTTAAGCAGATCAATGAGATTCTTCAGAAAGCTTAATTATTAATCATGCTGATTGTCTCAACTGCTAAAATACCCCTCTTTTACTACGTTATCTATATAAACCACTTATCACTATGTCTCAATCAATAACTGAAACCCACACACCAAAAATTTTAGTTGAGCTATTTAATAAAAGCTTTATTCCCAGCCACAATACCCAACTCATCTGCTGTGAAGAAGAACCGATCTACCGCCCTGCCGATGCTGAACATCCACATCACCGTATTATCTTCGCCCACGGATTCTTTGCCAGCGCTCTGCATGAGATCGCACACTGGTGTGTGGCGGGTAAAGAGAGACGCTTGTTAGAAGATTTTGGTTACTGGTATCAGCCAGATGGCCGTAGTGCTGAAGTACAAAGAGAGTTTGAGAAGGTAGAGGTTAAACCACAGGCCTTAGAGTGGATGTTTTCGCAGTCCGCAGGGTTTAAGTTCTATTTTAGTGCAGATAACTTATCAGGTGGTGAAGGGGCTTCAGTTGAGTTTCAAGAAGCTGTACTCAAACAGGTACAAACCTATTTAAAAGATGGCATTCCGCAACGCGCTCTGACTTGGTCTAACTGCTTGATAGAACAGTTTAGACCTGAGCAACCGTTACAGATTGAAGAGTTTGAACTAGAAAAACCTTTTGAAGGCTAGTGGTTGATTAAAGGTTAGCGCCTCGCCCCCCCCCTGCTCAAAATATTTAAACCAAAAAAAGCCCACTAAAACTAATGCTCTCGTGGACTTTTCAAACTAATTTGGGTTATTCAAAGCAACTTTCAACTAAAGCAAATACTCTATAATATCAATGTATTATAAAACACATACACAGAAAATGGCTCTGACCCCTTTAGCTGAATAGGAGTCATGTCGGAATGGTGTCCAACGGTAATAATTAAATAGAATTAATATTCAATAAAGGCAAAACCTGAGCTGTACTCGTTAGTTGCTCTTATAAACATGCGATCTATGAGCAACCTTAACGACATTTACAACAAGCAACCCCTCTCTTATATCGTATATTATTCGATATAACCCTTGCCGTACTCTATAGCATTCTTTACCTGATAGCTTTATACATCCTTCACCGCGCGGATCCTCAGATAAAGAATCAATTTTACTTAAAATCTTCTGTATATCACTCTTCGGTATAACTCGTAAATCTTTAGCTACAGACTTTTTAAAAGTAATTTTATATTTTGCCATGTGACTTCAAATCGTTCAGAAGATCTTCATAAGATATTTCAGGTTCATTAACTCTTTCTGATACAGCAGCCAGATCTTCTTGATCTTCGCGCATTAATAAACGGACAGCTTCATCAATTAGCTCAGAAATGGATAGATGTGCAGAGGCTGCGCGCATTTTTAATGCCTGATGAATGTCTGGTTCAAAATAAACAGTCGAACGTTTAGATAAGTTACTCATTGTGATAGCTCCTCTTGTTAATCTATAACATTATAGCACGACAACATTATAACGTTATTAAGCAACAAGCATCCATGAAGAGGACACACAATAAATCAGCTTGAACAATTTCTTAGCAATTTCATACTATCAAGCAGTGAATAATGTACATTTAGAAGCCCTTGTCTTTTGTCCTAAGAAAGGCAAAAGACAAGACCCGACTCCCTGCTCCAGTAAAGTTAAACTCACTTATCCAACGTACAATCGGGATTAGATTCTTAATCAGCCGTTAAAATAGACCGAATTGTTTAATTCAAAGCGTCAATAAATACTTTAAGTTCTGAGTTCTCATAATCAATCTCTTGAAAATTTGGCCTCATCTCAGCCCACAGTAGGTTAAGTGTAGTCGGTTGAGAAAAAAGTGAACTCTGTAGATGTTCAAGTGTCTGCTTTTTAAGCCTCTTTTCGGCATCACGGCCAAGTATTCTGGCAGAAGCTCGATTTTCGTCCCACTCTTGAGACTCCATATCTCCCTCTTCATACATTCTGTCCAGAACAGCGGGGATTTTGCAGTAGGAACTCATAATGTAGCGCAAGTCTAAAGCATCTTTTGTTCGTACTATCGGCTCTCGTTCAAGCCAAGAAATAAGCTTTAAAATACACATCACTTCTGGAGAAGCCACCTTGATTTCAAAACTCTCTAAGTCACTTCCCATTTTTACGCTAAATGCATTCTCAAACGCTTCATCGAAACCAAGTGTCGACATTTCAATTGCGCCATCTGGTGGCCACTTTATATTATGTGCTTCGTCAGCCACTTGGCCGCACGGTACTATATCGACTTCCCAACGGCCACTATCTCTAGTTGTAAGCTACTTGCTGCAGTTTGAACTTGTTTATAGATGTCTACTAAACCTTCTGGCAATTTATCTTGTAGATCAATCAAGGTACTGTTCATATAGCCTCTGTGCAGTTTCAAGATTACGCGCATCTTTTGAATTGATGAGATCCGCATAGACCAATAAGGCAGGCGCTAATTCTTTTTTAGCCTGTAATGAATTCTGGTTCCAGAATGGTTCCACCAGCTCAATTTGAACCCCCTCTCTAGAACCACTTTTTTTCAAACGTGCCGTCTTAATGAATTTGGTCATCATCTCTTGAGGAATAAAGACGACACCATCTTTTGCCTGTAAATACTCAGTGTATGATTCTGCGGCTATTTCGCTGCCCCAAACCCCATCAAACTGTTCGATATCAATCGTTTTCCACCAATCATTCATGTCTGTTGTAAAAGCGCCTAGGAAATGCTTTTGCTTTAGTTTCGGATAGTGCTCTACCCAACGGCGTAATAATCGCTCTTTTTCCACGAGGCTTCTATCTTTACCAATTATTAGAACAAAGCCTTGTTGAGTTAAATCTTTCACTATATCAACCAAGCCCCCCAAAGCCACACCAGTCTGTTCCGCAATAGCACGATAAGATTGTTTAATTAAGTCAGGGTTTTGCAGCAAAGCAAAAATAACCTTTAAGCCTGCATACTGAAAAGCTCGGCCTATTTTTAAACTAGGCATTTCTTTAACGACTTTATTCCCTTTCACAAAAATATAGATCGGATCTCTACGAATATAAGCGTTACCTGCGGTATCAATACACAGCACCCCAGCTTCTCGCATCTCATCCATTAGATTTGGGTTTATATAACGAGTAACAAGAAGCACAGGCATTTGATTATTCCCTCTGGATAACTCATGTAACACAGCAAATAAATTCTGCTTAGTCACTGAAGACTTTACGTTCACTCCAAAGTTTACACCGTCAATAGTTACAACAGCATCTTCAAAATTTTTATTAAGTTGCAGTGATGCATTTAACTTAATATTCATATCTGTCTGCTGCTGAAAAGCTTCTACTGCTTTTTCAAGTATCGTAAGTTCAATAGTAGGTTTATTCATAAAACTATATACCTAAAAAGAGTTGCATGTTCAAAATAGTAACACGTTCAAAACAAATGAACAACAGTAAATAATGAACAGAATGGCATATATTTAAGAGATAGACAGGGAAAAGGAAGTAATGCAAAAGCCGCAAGAATGCGGATTTTGTTATTTTTTAGACTTGTTTTTTTTACGTTGGAATTTAGAAGGGAACATAAACCAGACCATTGCCAGTACTAACACCAGCAATATGCCTACTTCTAGTAGCGCCCACATAAGGCTAGCTCTGTTCCGTTAGAGCTTGCAGGAGCTTTTGGTGAATGCCACCAAAGCCACCGTTACTCATAATCACAACCGTATCATTTGGCTGTAGATCTGCTACTAGCTGCTTCAACAATTGATCGTAACTCTGTGAAAGGATCACTGGCTGGACAAAGGTTTCTGTTGTTAACTGCCAATCCCATGCTGGATCAATAAACGCATAAATAGCATCGGCATCTTTAAAGGCGGCTGGCAGGGTCTCTTTGTGTATGCCCATTCGCATGGTATTTGAGCGCGGTTCAAATACTGCAATTAACCTACCCCCCCTGCTCACTTTTGACTCAGCTGTTTTTAGCTGCTCTTTAGCACCTTTCAGAGTGGTCTCTATCGCGGTTGGGTGGTGGGCAAAGTCATCGTACAAAGTGATGTTATTTACTTTACCAATTAGACTCATTCTACGGGCAACTCCTTTAAATTCACAAAGCGCATCGACTGCTTCTGATTTTAAGACCCCTGCATTTTGTGCCGCTGCAATGGCACTTAAGGCATTACGTACACTGTGTAGGCCTGTCATCTCCCACTTAACGTCACCAATGACTTTACCTTTATAGATCACAGTAAATTCAGAGCCATCGGCTTTGATTAACTCATAAGACCAATCAGCTGGCTGTTGATCGGTATTCAGACCTTGGCTTTCGGTCGGAGTCCAACAACCCATATCGATCACTTCATCGACATTGCTCTCGTCATTGGGCGTAATAATAAGGCCATTGCCTGGCACGGTTCTGACACAGTGATGAAACTGCTTTTGGATGGCTGCTAGGTTATCAAAGATATCGGCGTGATCGAACTCAAGGTTATTAATGACTAAGGTTCTTGGATGATAGTGAACAAATTTAGAGCGCTTATCAAAAAAAGCAGTGTCGTATTCATCGGCTTCGACGACAAAGAATGGTGACTGGCCTAAACGGGCAGAGACACCAAAGTTACCGGGCACCCCCCCTATTAGAAATCCTGGTTCTAAATTGGCGTACTCTAAAATCCACGCCACCATAGAAGCAGTAGTAGTTTTACCGTGTGTCCCTGCAACAGCAATCACCCAACGATCATGCAAAATGTTCTCCGCCAACCACTGTGGGCCAGAGGTATAGACTTGTAACTTATTCAGTGTGGCTTCGACCGCAATATGGCCGCGGCTTTTGGCATTACCAATCACAACTGAATCGGGTGCATCCTTTAAAAAAGAGACATCGTCATCAGCCATTACCATAATACCCGCTTGCTCTAACTGCGTGCTCATTGGCGGATAGATCGCTTTATCAGAACCCGTTACTTGATAACCCATCGCTTTTGCAATTTGGGCGATACCACCCATAAAGGTGCCTGCGATGCCTAATATATGAATTTTGTGCTCTTTCACGTAATTATCCTTGCTCTGATTCCGTCACTCTCTTACACTCTCTTGTTATGAATAAACAAGCCTATCTATCGGTCAATACCGAATCCCAACTGCGTGACTACTGCCAGCAAATCATCAACAATCCAGAAATAACATGGATTGCTGTTGATACTGAATTTGTCCGCGTGGATACCTTTTTTCCTGAACTGAGTTTAGTACAAGTTCAGGACTGTTTTGGACAAGCGGTGATTATAGATCCGCTGCTGATCAGAGAATCTGCCAGTGATGCTGATCAAGCTAACTGCCTCAATCCACTGGTTGATCTACTCACCGATGCCAACACGTTAAAGGTGTTCCATTCCGCTCGTCAAGATATCGAAGTATTGTACCAACTTGCGCATAAGTTGCCTGTCTCAATTTTTGATACGCAGCTCGCCACGCTGTTTTTAAAACATGGTGAAATGGCAGGCTTTGCACGAGTTGTTTTAGAAGAGCTTGGCATTAGTATTGATAAGAGCCAAACCAGAACCAACTGGCATGCCCGCCCGCTAACGGATGAGCAAATTCAGTATGCTATTGATGATGTGCGCTACCTAGCCCCTCTTTATGAAGTTTGCCTTAAAAAGCTCAGCCCAGAACAGCTTAATGCCGTCTCACAAGATTGCATGGATATGCTGGATGAATCACTCTACATTCATAATCCAAAAGTCGCTGGCGATAAGGTCAAAGGCATTAAAGCCTATCGACCAAAACAACTGGCGATTGTTTACGCCCTTGCTGAGTGGCGTGAGCAGTTTGCCATTGACCACAACCGCCCTAAAAAATGGGTGATGAGCGATGATGTGATTACACAGATTTGTAAACGCCCACCTAAGACGGTTGAAGCGCTCTATAAGGTACCGCAGATAAAAGCCTCTTCTGTTAAGGGCTATGGTGAAGAGTGGATTGCTGTTCTAGATAGAGTATTTGCCCAGCCACCTGAAGCGTGGCCGCAACCCCCTGCTAAACCCCCATCGCCAACCCCACAAGAGGATGTTCTCATTCAGCTCTGCATGAGCTACGCACAACAAGTGGTTTTAGACTATCGCTTAACCATGCACTCACTCATGCAGCGCCATGATATTTTATACATGATGCGCAATCTCCCGCCTGAAAAACCACTGCTAACAGGTTGGCGCTATCAACTGGTTGGCCAACATCTTCAGGCCATTATTAACGGGCAAGCGACCCTTAAAGTAATTAATCAGAAACTGGTTTTGTCAGCTTCATAAAACTATATTGGACAAGCATCCAATACTAAAATACTATTACGCAAATTAAACACCATACGCAACCAGTCACTCGTGCGATTTAGTGCTCATAAGGAAATCTCTTGAACTCAACAACTTCTAGCACATCACCCGCTAAAAACGTTTTATATGCTCAAGCGGGTGGCGTCTCTGCCGTCATCAATGCCAGTGCTGCTGCTGTCATTGAAACCGTTTTAAAGCACCCTGATAAGTTTGGCAAAATGTACGCTGCATTTAATGGGATTAAAGGAGTTTTAGAAGAGAACCTAGTTGATCTAAGCAATATCGAATGTGAAACACTAGAAGCGATCAAGTCCCAGCCAGGTGCCGTTTTTAGAGCCTGTCGTTTTGACTTAGAGCCTTTAGCAAAAAGTAACGAGCAGTATGAACGTGTTTTAGAAGTCTTCAGAGCCTATGAGATCGGTTACTTCTTCTATAACGGTGGTAATGGCTCTATGGTCACTGCACAAAAAGTGGCCGACTACTGTGGTGAACGCGGCCACCCTGTGATCTGTGTTGGGGTTGCTAAAACAGTTGATAACGATTTAGACCTCTCGCACTGTAGCCCAGGTTTTGGTAGTGCGGCTAAGTACATTGCTACTAGCTTTTTAGAGGCCACTCTAGATATCATCTCGATGCATGAGACCTCAACCAAGTTCTTTATTATGGAGTGCATGGGGCGTAATGCGGGGTGGTTAACCATTGCTGCGGCACTAATCAAAGATATTATTCCAGATGCACCGATCGTTATCCTTCCGCCAGAACGCGTCTTTGATGAAAAAGCCTTTATCACCAAAGTAGAGAAACTCATCGAAGAGAAAGGTTACTGTGTTTGTGCCGTATCAGAAGGGATTAAAGACAAAGACGATCACTACGTTACGATTGCCAGTATTGAGCACACCATTGAAAAAGACTACACCAATTTAGGTGGTGTTGGCCATACTCTATCGCACCTAGTAAGCGATAAATATGGCATTAAAACCCATTGTGCCATTCCAGATTACCTACAACGCTCTGCCAGCCATATGGTCTCAAAAATTGATTGGCTCATGGCCTACGGCGCAGGTAAAGCAGCTGTTTTTGCTGCCATCAATGGACAGCATGGTGTACTGCCAATAATCAAAGTCACCTCAGAACACCCATTTGAGTGGACTTACGAGAACGTCGCTTTAGAAGCCGTTGCCGACCTAGAAAAATTAGTACCAGACGAATATCTAACCGAAGATGGAATGGACGTAACTGAAGCAGGACTTAACTACCTACGCCCGCTTATCCAAGGGAATCGTTTTGTCCCTTACCGAGGTGGCCTACCCTCTTTCCCTGTCATTAAGTTCAACGCTGTTGAAAAACAACTTAGTGAATTTGTCGCGATTAAGTAGGGTTTAACTTGGAGAGAATCTCATCCCTTGCCCCCCCTGCCCAAAATTTTCAGCCAAAAAAAGCCCGCTAGAACTAATGTTTTAGCGGGCATTTTTATGTTTCAGTACAAAGTATAGAAACGAGTTAAGTCATCTCTTTGAAGCCTTCTTTACCCAGCACATTTACCTATTACCCAAGTGGTTCCGCCACTCGTTTCTGGTATAAAACAGAAAGTTGCCTCAATCAGTTCATCGCAATGTTTCAGTTGCCACTGCTCTTGCCAAACACCTTTAATCACTTTACCGTCTCGTTCAGCAGTGGTTGGTTGAAGCGTTACTTTTGTATCGACTACAGTTGTTTTTTTACACTGTTTATTGGTCGACTTTTTTGCAACGATTGATGAGAGTCCGCCTAGATAGACATCTTTAAGTAATTGCGGAGAGGCTCTTGTTGTCCCTGGGAATAGTGCGGCCATTTTAGGCTGCTTACCTTGTTGAGCTGAAATATGGGCATTATAAATAATGCTCTCATTACACCGTGAAAAACGGTATCTAAAGGTCCATATACCCTCTATTGGGTGCTGACTATTATCATCAAATTTCAATGGCTTTACGTAAGCAAAAGAGATGGGTTTTAAGTGGTACTTACTTTGACAGTTGGTTTGAATATTTAGAATCTGTCTATCCCAAAAAACGCCTAAATCAAATAGCTGTTTTTGGAACTCAGCTGACTTGAAGTATTTACCAATTTTTTCATCATCATTAGATTTTGCAGCCATGCTAGTCAACGATAGCGTGATTGCTAAAAGCGTCATAATTATTCTCATACTTGTTACCTCAAATTAAAGTGTACAGGGCTTAGTTTATTGAGGATACAGCTTGCTGCCAAGATAGTGAAGAAGATTTACATACATTTACAGTGAATGAATAGAAGCCTCTCTCGTAAGTATCAATAACACCCTCTATATTAATCAACTCTTAGCCAAAATATGAGTGACTTTTTAACTTATGTTTATTGATGTGATCTTTGTCCCTGTTGTTTGCATGACCACACTTTATCGTGATCAATCAAGCAATGGGGGTTTAATATAAGTTTTAAGGCATTGAAAGACAAACATTACTATCTACCTCAACCTCACTCATCTAGAGCACATTTTCATCATAATGCTGCTCCACAAAGAGGGTGCCACTATCGATCACTGCTCTTAATTATAGGATGGGAACAACTTCTTTCTGCTAACTTGCCACCAGGCTTTACTGCATAAACTAATGATTTGACATAGTGCTTGCGCTTAATTAAGTGCTTTCTCTCAGCAGCTTGCTTTTTATTCTGCCTGAATCAGCATTTCAATGTCAAACTGTACACGGGTTGTCAAGATAGAGCCATTACCAACCATATCCATAACAACATGCTCCCTTTCTGACAAAAGCCTCTATACCAAGCCCAGCTATTGCTTCCATCGCTTGCAGATATTTTGTTTGTGTTTGAACATGATGCTAGAGGCGTTGGTCAACAATCGAAACAAGCAGATAAAAACTAAAGTAATTTTTTTTCAAAATAGACCGCCCGAATCAATGATTAAGGAAGAAAGCAAGAAGACAACACGACACTTATTTTATCAATATTTGTACGTACTTAACTGCTAAGTCAGACAGATCAACATTTTTAGGGACTGATGCTTTCTTCCATGCAAAAAAAAGCCCCGAACAGTTCGGGGCTCTTTAACTGCTTAACAAGTGAATATTCACTTGCCTGCAATAGAAGAATTATTTGTTAGCATCAGCCTTACAAACTAGCTCTTCTTCGATCTTGCCACTTTCTACTTCGTCAATGATCTTCTTGTACTCTGGGCTTAACGGGCAACCACAAGCGTGATCCTGAGTTGCGTGTAAACGTGCTTGTTCCATGTGCCACTGTGCTATTTTCAAATGCTGATCAACGTTCATGCTAATTCCTTTTTAAGTTTATGTTAATGATTTCAACACACATACTATACAGAAAAATGAGTAAAAATAAAATACCCCAGTGAAACAGTATGGTATTTATTTTCATCAACTAACCCAACTCATAACCACACATACCCCTTATTGGGTTTACCCCCCCCTGTTTAAAAAACTGTTAACCGCCATAAACAACGTCATAACACCTTATTCAGGCCACCAACAGGCTTTATAAAATATTTTTAGCTCTGCATGTAACCCCACATAAGCTCCTCAATATAGTCATAAAAAGTTAACAATTAACGCGTACTTTCCGCCTAAAATCACTAGCTATAAGTTAATACTAACGAGCTTGTTAGACGTTATAATTTAAGACTACAATTAATGGATACTACCCACTTTTAAGGCTGGCTAACATGTCTGAGTTAAACTCATTAAACCGTAATACACCGATTAATAATGTTTTATACGCTCAAGCGGGTGGCGTGACTTCGGTGATTAATGCCAGTGCAGCAGCGGTGATAGAGTCAGTACTCGCACAGCCTGAGACCTTTGGCAAAATATATGCCGCACTTGAAGGTATTCAAGGCCTACTAGAGGAAGAGCTTGTTGATTTAAGCCATATCTCACCGCATACGATAGAAGCCCTTAAACACCAACCTGCTGCTGCGTTTCACTCCTGCCGTTTTGACTTAGAACCTTTAGAACATAGTCCTGCTCAATATGAGCGTATCCTCGCTATTTTTAAGCACTATCATATTGTTTACTTCTTCTACAACGGTGGTAACGGCTCCATGCTCACTGCACTAAAAATTTCTGATTACTGTCGACAGCATGGCCACTCGGTCACTTGCGTAGGCGTGGCTAAAACGATTGATAACGATATTGATCTCTCGCATTGCAGCCCAGGATTTGGCAGTGCGGCTAAGTACATTGCCAGTAGTTTTCTTGAGGCGACTTTAGATATTGCCTGCATGCACCGAAGTTCAACTAAATTTTTTGCAATGGAAACCATGGGACGCAATACTGGCTGGCTAACCATATCTGCGGCATTAATTAAGGATGTGGTGCCTGATGTGCCTATGATTGTTCTACCTGCTGAACGACCTTTTGAACAGGATGATTTTCTAAAAAAGGTAGCGCAACTGATTAGCGATAAAGGCTATTGTGTTTGTGCTGTCTCAGAAGGGTTACAGGATGAAAGTGGTAGTTACATTACCATCTCAGACATTGAGCATACCTATGAACAAGACTACAGCCAACTAGGTGGTGTCGCACAAACCGTTGCACATATTGTCAATAAAAAACTCGGTTACAAAACCCACTGCGCCATTCCAGATATCCTACAAAGATCCTGTAGCCATATGGTATCTGCAACGGATTGGCGTATTGCATACGGTGCTGGTAAAGCCGCTGTACAAGCCGCTATCAATGGAGAACATGGTGTATTACCCATCGTAAAACTCACCCCTATTACGCCTTTCCAGTGGACATTTGAAACAGTGCCTTTAGAGACCGTAGCCAATATAGAGAAGCATGTTCCTAATGAATATTTGAGTGAAGATGGTATGGATGTAACCGCAGAAGCACTCGCTTATCTTAGACCGCTAATCCAAGGCGAAAGACCCATCCCCTTTAAAAATGGCCTACCGAATATTCCTGAAATTCAGTTTCAACATGTTCATAAAAAACTGCCTAAATTTATGGCGGTTAAATAACCAACGGTAATGTAACGTGTAGATAATTCTATTGAGTAAGGCGTAGAAAAATGGAGGGGGGATTTTGAAAATGACAAGACAGGGGCTTTAGCGAAAATAGTTAAACAAACTCGAATATAAGCCAGAGTTCATATAAACACTTTCTTTACTTGCTATATTACTAAAGATCCGTAGAAGGGTAGCTCTATAAATTACTATGAACCATATTCTACTAACTCCTCCCTCAATTAACTAGGCTAAATACCCCGTAGCATAGTAAAAATTGATTGACAATCATAATCAATAAATCATCAAAATCCATAATTTTATTAGATATTAATCTTGCTAATATTTATTCAAAGAGATGTTTAAACCTACGTTACTTCTTCTTGTGATATTATCGGTTATGAACACTTCTTCCAAATTTAGATACTTTTTTAATAACAGGAGAACACTATGTCAAGACTGATTGATGAACTAAAAAATGACCATGCCAATATGGCTGCAGCACTTACAGAAATTAAGACGCTTGGAATTACCAGTGAAGAGGGCCAGAAACTACTCTTTACCATTAAGACTAGCTTACTGGCTCACCTAGCAAAAGAAGATCGTGAGCTATATCCTGTCCTTAAAAAAGCAGCCGAAACCGATCCTGCCTTGCAACGTACACTAGATATGTATGCTGCTGATATGGATGAAATTTCTCAAGCTGCATTAGCATTTTTTGCAAAATACTCTGGTGGTGGTTCAGGAATGGAGTTTGCAAAAGATTTAGGTGGCCTATTTGCAAAACTGGGTACTCGTATCAGAAAAGAAGAGACCACTCTGTATGAAAAGTTTAATGCGATTGTAGACTAGTTTTAGAATTAGGCTACTTGTCACTGAGTCAGCTTTAATCTCTAATGTTGGCTCTTCTAAAACCTAATCCACTCCCCCATAAACCTCTGCCCAGTATTTAAAGCAATAAAAGCTGCTCTTTAATACTCAAAAAATCTAGCCATTGTTCTGGCGCTGCATCAAGACATCGCTGTTTTAAGCAGGTTAATTTTTCAAACCCATCAGCATAAGAAGTTGAGTCACTACATAAACTCAGTAAGTCGTCCAGTAGATAAGAAAACGCTCTTACTTCAATCCCTTGTAAGGCTTGGCGTTGTAGCTCTGACAACATCTCATAATGAGAAGTTGCACCAAAGTCACCTATTAAAACGTCACACGTTTTATCAATCAAAATATTATGTGCATAGAGGTCACCGTGACAGATCCCCTTGTCATGCAAGTGTTCTAGCGTATCTGCAACACTCAATGCAATTTTGACAATCTCAATTACCGATAGTTGCATGCCCTCTTTAAAGGTATCTCTCGTGCATGTCTCTAACGTTGGTGGCAGGCCTAGGTTTTCAAAGCGCTCAGGAATCAGCTTCATTACTAAAGCGAGTTGATCGGCTTGATCAATTTGTGCAGTCATCTCAACCAAATTCTGGTGTTTACCTGCCGTGACGCACGCCTGTAGTTCATCAACGGGGTAACCATCACTGGTCACACAGCCCTTAAACAATTTTACCGCGATATGTTCATCACTGCACTCATGCCCCTCTGGTCGGTTAATCCATTTGGCTTTATGAATTAGACCTGATGCACCCTCTCCTAACAACTCAAGAATCTCAATATCCTCTAAACTCACTTGGTGTAATGCATCGTTATTATCTACTGACTCAAGCGAGTTAATCGGATTAAAAGCATTGCCCGAAAAAGCCAACCAAGCCAGTTTAGGCATACTCAAAAGCCACTCAGGTAGTTCTATCAAGCGGTTAGCTGAGATACGTAACAGCGCAAGATTTTCACAGTTTTGTAGGGTTTTAGGTAACTCTGTCAGCTGATTGCCCGCCAACATTAACTTCTGTAAATAGCTATGTTGGCCAATTGAGTTGGGGAGTTTTTGCAGTTGGTTGTCGGTTAAAATCAACCAGCGTAATTTTGGTGGTAATGCAGTTTCTGAAACTGTGTGGATTTGATTGGCCTTAAAACCAACCATCTCTAAGTGCGGGCAGTCTGCTAAAACGTCAGGCAGTTCAGTAAAACGATTGTCTGATAGAAAGACAATCTTCAGCTTATGCAAACGACCAAAATCAGAGGGCAGACTGGAAAGCTGATTATTCGACAGATCTAAAATCTCCAAAGAATCTGCTAACTCAAAGATCTCAGTTGGGAACTCCGTTAAGCCCTCTACGATTTGTAATCGCTTAATCTGCTCTGTTTGGTTTAACGGATCTGTCTGCTTCAGCTCACCTGATTTTAATTGTGCTAATCTCTGCAAGGTTATATCACTCGGTTCAAAAAGAAAGGTGCATTATATCTAAACTGCTACTCTATTTCTAAACTGTCGTTGCCCCCCCCTGCCTGCTTTTATACCCTTTAGGGTAGAACCAAACTCGGTCAGATTCAGGCAACGCCTTAAACTCACTAGTAGCTCTTGTTTGCTGCGTTGAGCAAGCGGCCATTAAACTGATCACTTAAGCAAATACAACAAGGGTAACTAAGTGCGTTAATAATCTAGACATAGCTGTTTACTCTGCATCCTCTACAAGAGGTTTTAACTGATCAACTACAGCATAGTGATAAAACTGATAATAGCTCCAGCGCCAAAACCAGATAAAATGCAGCGCCATCACCAACTGTGCAGTGTGCTGAATCCAACTCACATCACTCTCAAGTTGCAACTGTACCTCCGCAAAACCGACAATTGTCACCAACAGTAAAGTCGTGCCGAGCAAACTACTCCAAAAATAGTGCGGAAACAGCGGTTTCATAATACGTTTATCAGGTCGATCAGACTGTATAAACATCCGCAACCAAGGTAACCAAAGCAATACGGCCAAAACTAACGAGATTAAAATAGAGACAAAAAAGCCGCTATCAATAACCTTCAGAAACAGCACATTAAGTAACCAAAGGCCACAAGACGACAGCGCCATAATCAAAACATAATTAAAGGGCAGTAACGCAGGTTGATGGTTTGACATAGCTCTCTTCTAGAAAATTTAACTGACTAGCATTATAACCAGACAAATGATGATTACCAGCAAGCATCCAAGCTAAAAGACTATGCTAAAATCACTCAATCATCACAACACAGCTTAGAAGGAACCCTATGACCAAGCCACTCAACATACTCTATCTACACGGCCTTGGTTCCAGTGGCAACGCCACGACCGCTTTAGGCTTAAAAGAGATTGGCTTTAATGTCACCGCCCCCACCTATAGACCCGAACACTTTAGCGAAAGTATGCAGCGACTCAACCAACTACTAACTACACAATCGTTCGACTGTATTGTCGGCACCTCTCTAGGTGCATACTATATCCTACAAATCGCCAGCCAATTTAACGGCCCAGCCATTGCTATCAACTCCTGCTTTGAACCCAAAGCAGTCTTTAATAAATACCTAACTGAACCGCCGATTAACTACCAAGATAACCGCATTATCGAGATCAATCCCTTAATGTTAGAGGCCTTTAAAACTGTCACTATGCTTGAGGGGGTAAAGATTGTCATAGGTGAAAATGACGATGTCATCCCTGCTGACTACCAAAAAGCCTTCTGTAAACAACTGAATAAAACATGGACCTCAACAAACTGGGGACATCGGGTTGAAGAAGTTAATGTGTTAGGAGCATTGATTCGGGCGAGTGTTGATTGAATGAAATTAACTTTTTCGACTCAGGCCTGGGAAGAGTATCTGTATTGGTAAACGACAGAAAAAAATACTAAAGCGTATTAATTTACTCACCAAAGAGATTCAACAATCACCTCACGAAGGCATAGGAGCGCCAGAGGTATTGATGCATGGCCTATCTGGTTATTGGTATCGCCGAATTAATAATGAATATAGAATCGTCTACAAACAGCAAGACAATACTATTCTAATTGCACAACTCCGCCACCATTACGAAACATAGCACTGATCCCCCCCTGTTTAAAATCTCATAACTCAAAAATAGCCCTTCAAAATAGCATATTCAACAACGCAATATTGCCAGCAAATACTAGGTTAAATACTGATCACTAAAGGTATTATCATTAGTGTTACTGATAGTACCTTTACTAGAAGCAATATCGTCACTGATCCAACATCATTAGCGCTTAAAACAAAAATTATTCAATTTTTAGCTAAATCCAAGTAAAAACATAAGATCTTTTACGTAAACATAGGGGAGTTAGTATGGCGTCATTAAAAATTTGATTCATTATCTTTAAAGCTTAAAAAGCCTACTTAAATCAACATGAAATTATATAGTTAAAAAGTAGCTGCACCACATCACTATTCTTGATATAAAAAAGCCGCCAGATCCCTAAATTAAGAGATCTGGCTTGCCACACCCCATAAATACTTTTCATTTTAATGGTCATAAAACAGGCGTCATTTAAACGACCAACTTCAAGCTATTTATAAGGATACTGGCCTAAGAATCGCTTAAGAAGCATTTAACAACCCAGCTTTTTGGTCGTTATACTAAATATGGATCAGAAATCCTTCATTACTAAATCCATTAGGAGATAGCTATGGGAAACGTTTTACATTTAGAACCAAGAACAGCAGCCCACTTGGTTTCAAGAAATAATAAATCAATCACCATCAGTCAGGACAAGGCAGAAGTATTTCAATTTACCCCTAAGCAAGTCGATATGATGCCTGGAAACTGGGCGAGTTCAGGAAACCCTACGGCCTATGAACTGCGTACCACTTTGCATACCTGTAAACGCATGTTGCAAATGAACTACGATGCCTTAAATTACCTTGATTGTGACAGAGAAGTCACGCTAGAAAATATCAATGTCTTAGAAAAACTCTATATTATCTTAATGGACTACCTGGTTGATTAAACCAAGTATTGTTCGATAGCTTTAAACCGTTCGGGCTTTAAAGCTATCTAGCAATCGCCCTCTTCTCAAAAAGACACCAATTAAAGTGCTGGATTATACCGATAGATCAGTACCTTTAAGCCTTTACCCTGCATCACCTCGACAAACACCTCTGGTGTATTAAGTGCTTCAATATAGTCGCACGCAGGACACTCATCTATTACCGTCTGTTTTAGGAATTGTTCATCAAGATCTGGCGAGTTCAGGCAGAGCATCAACAGTGCATTGGGCTTCATAAACTCTGGGATGCGGCGAATGATCTTCTTATAGTCACGTTTGATATCGACACTGCCCTTTTGAAAGGAAGGCGGATCGCAAACCATTAGATCGTAAGGGCCATACTTTTTGATGCGACCAAACGACTTAAAAATATCCACCGCTTGAAAGTTAACCTTAGAGACATCCTGTTTATTTAATCGGTGATTCTCACGGCCAGCTGTTAAAGAGGGTCGGCTCATATCCACATTTAATACACCACTTGCCCCCCCAGCCATTGCGGCTAATGAGAAGCCACAGGTGTATGAGAACAAGTTAAGCACATTGGCATTTTTAGAGTGCGCTTGTACCCACTGACGGCCATTACGCATATCGAGAAACAGCCCCGTATTCTGCGCGCGCCCTAAACTGATGTTATATTTCAAACCATTTTCAATCACCACTGTTTCAGTGACGACGTCACCTAATAGCAATTCAAACGGCGCTTTAGTTAAATAACGATATTGCACCTGCACTGAAGTACATGGCTCTATGGTCTCAAACAACTGTTGGGCTAGCCGCTGTAAAAACTCTGACGTATCCTCTTTATAAAACGTAATCAAAACAACAGGTGATAACCAATCTATAGAGATATGTTCATAATTAGGATAAGCATGACCACGACCGTGAAACAGTCGATTCGTTTCATCAAAAGCATCATTAGGGAGAAGAGAGAAATCAATCAGATCAAACATCGTTAAAACCAGTAAAAGAAGGGCACTCATCTTAACAAAATATCACTAAAATAAAACCCGTAGAGTGGCGAGGCTTGTAGGAGCATTGTTTTGAGTTAGTGTGGAGTCACTATTTTAGAAAACAGATTAATAACAAGCAGACCGATAATAGTAGATAAATCAGGCTCCTGCTTAAAGAAAGTTGTAGCAACAATTGCCAACTAGGTATAGTCCATCGTTAACCCTAACAGGCCAGTTTTTCAGACCAAACAGCATTCTCATTTCCGCAAGGATCACAATAGTGAAAGCGGCGCCCGCCAGGGAAGGAGAAAATAGCTTTAACAATCAAACCACCTTGTTTACTAATTTTAGACCGCGTAGCTTTCAAGGTCTGCGCTATAGAATACAACTAAGGCCCCCCTGCTCAATTTTAGAAGCCAAATCAGACTGGTAGAAACCACCATGAATGCCTGACCCCATAAAGACAATATACTCTGGGCCAAAACCAGTAAGATCCCAATTAAAATAGCTATAAAAACACTTTAATTTGATTTAAATCATTGGCTGGAAACTCTAGATAACTTACCTTTTCATGCTCATTCATGATTAAACTCCTCACGAATAAAGTAAAAACAAAATTTAACGCTAAAGATATTCTACAGAAAATCCAAATCAAACAAACAAACAACACATTCCCATTGGATAAATATGCTGCAGGCATCTATGGTACTAGCTTCTTTGCTTTTTATCGTACTCATCGACCATACCTAAGCCGTCTTTAGATAGATGCTATCCTTCATGACAGCAAGCAGGCATATCAGCCAAGCCAATTCTAGTTTGAGCTTAGTGGCTGAAAAGATAAGTCACTCATATTAAAGCTCTGATTTTTGTATAAAAATGGGCTAATTAGCGACTCTCTTCAATTTAGACTTATAATGAAAGGGTAAAGAGCAAGTAACTTATTTTATAAAGGAAGATACTATGAAAAAGAGATTGTTAGCAAGCCTCATTATCCCATCATTTATTGCTTTATTTAGTTCAACTACGGTTCTTGCCGAAAAACCAAGCTGGGCAGGCCAAGGTAAGCCATCTTCCCAAGAGCGAGAACAACATCGTGATGAGTACCGTGATAGTCGAGAAGCACGCCATGAGGAACGACGTGAAAACCGTGAAGGTCGACGTGATGATCGAAAAGCACGCCATGAGGAACGACGCGAGAATCGTGAAGGTCGACGTGATGAGCATCATGATGACCGAGAAGCACGCCATGAGGAACGACGTGAAAATCGTGAAAGTCGACATGATGATCGAGACGCACGACATGAGGAACGACGTGAAAACCGTGAACGTCGACGTGATGATCGAGAAGCACGACATGAGAATCGTCAAGGTCGATATGATAACTAAGCAATTCAGTTAAAATCAAAGCAGATTTTTATCGGCTTTGTTTAAAGATTTTTATACCCCCCCTGTTCAAAAGTCCAGAAGACTTAGCTGAAAAATAAGTGTATGAAGGGACTATTTAGGCAATAAAAAAGCCAGAATACGCACTTATTACAAACAGGTAACGTTAATTCTGGCTTTTAAATAGCTAAAGCAACACGATTGCTCAAGTTTCTTTTAAACGACTTCTAAATTACTTCTTAGATTTTTTTACTTTTTTTACTTTCTTCTTAGTCTTTTTTACTTTGTTAGCCGCTTGCTTTTTAGCCACTACTTTTTTCTGCACAGATTTTTTCTTAGACTTTTTAGCTTTCTTTTTCTTATCAGCTTTCTTAGCTTTCTTTTTCTTATCAGCTTTCTTATCCGCTTTTTTCGCAGCTTTCTTGGCTGCTTTTTCTGCTGCCTGCTTCGCTAACTTCTTTTCTGCTTTTGCTTCAGCGGCTTTGTCTAATTTCTTATCCGTTTTTTTCTTTGCATCTTTGCTCATGGTTTACTCCTTTAGTAGAAAAATTTGCTACCTATATCTTACGCCCGATAAGATCTGATTTGTAGACTACTCCATCAAATTATCCGTCTCATAGAACAAAAAAAGGCACTTAAAAGCGCCTCTTTATAAAAGATAGTCTTAGTAGGTCACATTAACGTAAATTTAATACATCCTGCATATCAAAAAGCCCACGGTCTTTATTCATTAACCAGTCACAAGAACGCGCAGCACCTTTGGCAAACGTCATGCGGCTAGAAGCTTTATGAGTAATCTCAACTCTTTCACCTTCTGTCGCAAATAACACCGTATGATCACCAACGATATCACCTGCACGAATAGTCGCGAAACCAATTGTATTTGGATCACGAGCACCCGTAATACCTTCACGGCCATAAACAGCACACTCTTTTAAATCACGACCTAAAGCTTCGGCAACCACTTCACCCATTCTTAAAGCTGTACCTGATGGTGCATCTACTTTATGACGGTGATGCCCTTCAATTACTTCAATATCGTAATCATCATTTAGTACTTCTGCCGCTTGCTTAAGCAACTTAAGACATAGATTCACACCAACACTATAGTTTGCTGCAAAGATAATTGCGATTGACTCAGCGGCTTTATCAATGGCCGCTAGACCTAGCTCATCAAAACCTGTGGTACCGATAACAATTTTTTTATTGTGAGCAACACAAACATCCAGGTTATGAACAGTTGCTTCTGGTGCTGTAAAGTCGATTAGAACATCAAAGTCATTTATGACGGTTTTAATCGCATCAACAATAGTGACACCGAGCTTACCAACACCCGCTAATTCACCCGCATCGGCACCAATTAAACTACTACCAGGGCGTTCGATTGCCGCTGAAACAGTTAAGCCTTCAGTTTGGTTAACCGCATCAATTAAGTTTCTACCCATACGGCCAGATGCGCCAGTAATTGCAACTCTCATTGTTTTAAATCCTTTGTAACGTTTTCAAAAGACCTTTGGATTAGTTCCAAGGACCGTCGTTCTTATCTGACTTTTTATCATCATCGCCTGTAAAGAACGACTTTACTGAATCAAAGAAACCATGCTCTTTAGGGCTGTGTTGTTTGTGGTGTTTGCCTTTTAGGCTCTCATCAAACTCTTGCAGTAGCTCTTTTTGGCGAGACGTTAGTTTAACTGGTGTTTCAATATGTACTTCAACAATCATGTCACCCACTTGAGATGAACGTACAGATTTAACCCCTTTACCATTCAATTTGAAACGCTGACCTGACTGGGTTCCTGCAGGAATATTAAGACTTGCCTTTCCACCTAAGGTAGGTACTTCAATAGAGTCACCTAAAGCAGCGGTCGAGAAACTGATCGGTAGATCACAAAATAGAGTGTTGTTATCACGTTCAAAAATAGCGTGTTTTTTAACATTAATACGAACATATAAATCACCACGTGGTGCACCTGGTTCACCCGCTTCACCTTCACCTTGTAGACGAATACGGTCACCATTATCAACCCCCGCTGGGATCTTAACAGAGAGCGTTTTTTTGCTATGCGTATAACCTTCACCACGACACGTCTTACAAGGTGTCTTAATGCGTTGACCAGAGCCATGACAGCTTGGGCAAGCACGGTTAACCGCAAAGAAACCTTGCTGCATACGTACCTGACCAGCACCATGACACGTGGGACACGTTTCAATGGAACTACCTGGTTCTGCACCACTTCCATCACAAGCATCACAGGTATCTTTGGTTGGAATACGAACATCAACAGTCGTCCCTGCTACAGCATCTTCAAGAGTGACTTCTAGTTCATACTGTAAATCTGCACCAGGTTGTGGCCCTCGCTGACCACCGCCGCCAAACATTTCGCTGAAGATATCACCAAAACCACCTTCGAAACCACCACCGCCAAAACCACCAAAACCGCCGCCACCTTGTCCGCCTTCTAATCCAGCGTGACCAAATTGATCATAGGTAGCTCGTTTTTGTGAGTCCGATAAAACCTCATAAGCTTCAGCGGCTTCTTTGAACTTATCTTCTGCACTCTTATCACCTGGGTTACGATCAGGATGAAATTTCATTGCCATCTTCCGATAGGCTTTTTTAATTTCACCTTCAGAGGCAGTTTTAGCGATTGCTAAGATTTCGTAATAACAGATTTTACTCATCAAATTCTCGTACTTTTCAGTTGTGGTCGATTTATCTATAAACTCAAGTTTGGCTTAAAGATAGAGACTGTAAATATTATTAAAACTTCTATTTTAAAACAATCTTATTGGTAGCAATTAAGCTCGATAAAGTTGTTTAAAAATAGAAACTTAAATGTAAAAACGGGCAACCCAAAATTGAGTTGCCCGAATTATAACGGTTTAAAGTATTAACGATTATTTTTTATCGTCATTTACTTCTTCAAACTCAGCATCAACAATATCGTCATCTGCCTTATTTGACTCACCTTGCTCTTGAGCATCAGCGCCACCTTCAGCTTGCTTAGCCTGTGCTTTTTGAGCAACAGATTGGCTTGCTTCAGCTAGTTTTTCAACAGATGCTTCAATCGCCGCTTTATCATCACCTTTGATCGCTTCTTCCGTTGCTGCAATTGCCGCTTCAATAGCAGTTTTCTCAGCTTCATCAACTGCATCACCCGCATCTTTCACCATTTTCTGAGTTCCGTGAATCATCGCATCCGCTTGGTTACGTGCTTCAACTAACTCCTTCATTTTTGCATCTTCTTCTGCATGCGCTTCTGCATCTTTAACCATCGCTTCTACTTCTTCATCAGAAAGGCCAGAAGACGCTTGGATAGTGATGTGTTGCTCTTTACCAGAACTCTTATCTTTAGCAGATACGTTTAGGATACCGTTAGCATCAATATCAAAAGTGACTTCGATCTGAGGCTGTCCACGTTGTGCAGGCGGGATCTCGTCTAGGTTGAACTGACCAAGAGACTTGTTACCTGATGCCATCTCACGCTCACCTTGAACGACATGGATCGTAACGGCTGACTGGTTATCTTCTGCTGTTGAGAATACCTGTGACTTACGTGTCGGGATCGTTGTATTTTTCTCGATCAACTTAGACATAACACCACCCATTGTCTCAATTCCTAGAGATAGAGGCGTAACATCAAGAAGAAGTACGTCGTTTACATCACCAGAAAGTACACCACCTTGAATCGCTGCACCCATTGCAACTGCTTCATCAGGGTTTACATCTTTACGAGGCTCTTTACCAAAGAACTCTTTAACGGCTGCTTGAACCATTGGTACACGAGTTGAACCACCGACTAAGATAACATCGTCAATTTCAGAAGCGGAAATACCTGCATCTTTAAGTGCTTTCTTACAAGGATCGATTGAACGCTTAACTAGCTCTTCAATCAAAGACTCAAACTTAGCACGAGTGATTTTCATGTTTAAGTGCTTAGGCCCTGTTGCATCAGCCGTTACGTAAGGTAGGTTAATATCTGTTTGCTCACGTGAAGACAGTTCAATCTTCGCTTTCTCTGCTGCTTCACGAACGCGCTGTAAAGCCAACTTATCTAGTTTAAGATCAACATTTTGATCTTTCTTAAACTCTTCAGCGATGTAGTTAACGATTACGTTATCGAAATCTTCACCACCTAAGAAAGTATCACCGTTTGTAGACAGTACTTCTACTTGCTTCTCACCATCTAGGTTAGCCACTTCGATGATAGAAACATCAAATGTTCCTCCACCTAAATCGTAAACTACCACTGTGCTATCTTTTACAACTTTATCCATACCATAAGCAAGTGCAGCAGCCGTTGGCTCGTTAATAATACGCTTAACTTCTAAACCAGCGATTTTACCCGCATCTTTAGTTGCTTGACGCTGAGCATCATTGAAGTAGGCAGGAACCGTTACAACCGCTTCTGTTACTTCATGACCTAGATACTCTTCGGCAGTTGTTTTCATTTTGATCAATGTGCGTGCAGAAACTTCTTGCGGAGATAGTTTTTTACCATCAACTTCAACCCAAGCATCTCCATTATCCGCAGCAACGATTGAGTAAGGAACCATCTCCTTATCCTTCGCTACAACCTTATCATCAGCACGACGACCGATAAGACGCTTGATAGCAAATAGTGTGTTTTCTGGGTTTGTTACCGCTTGGCGCTTAGCTGAATCACCCACTAAAACTTCACCATCTGCTGTGTATGCAACAATCGAAGGGGTTGTACGTGCGCCCTCTGCGTTAGGAATTACTTTTACTTCTTTACCTTCCATTACAGCAACACAAGAGTTTGTTGTTCCTAAATCGATACCAATAATTTTAGCCATCTTAAATATTCTCCAAAGTTTAATATTCTTTAATCTTGCAACTTATATAAGGCTGTAAATTTACTTTTCAAGCCATACAAGATTATTTTGTTTGTTTTTTTCTGTTTTTTATAATCAGCAGCTTTAGCCAGTTACTGGGCAACGATTACGCGTGCTGGTCTTACCAGTCTTTCATTTAAGCTATAACCCTTTTGAATCACATCAACAACTGTATTAGTTTCGTGATCAGGCGATGGAATCATTGTCATCGCTTCATGTAGCTGTGGGTCAAACTTCTCACCTTTAGGATCTAGACGTTCAACATTAAACTCACCTAAAACATCTAAAATCTGCTTGAAGGTTATATCAAGCCCTTCACGGATACTTTCAATAGAAGCATCCTCTTTAAATGCTGCGTCCATGCCCATCTCCATAGAGTCCATTGCTGGAATCAATGCATTAACAAACTTATCTAGGGCATATTTGTGAGCACTCTCAACATCTATACGAGTACGACGACGTAGATTTTCCATATCCGCCTGAATACGCAGCGCCATGTCTTTATGCTTATCAGCTTCTACACGTGCCTCTGCTAATAAAGCATTAATATCTTCAGAAACTGCTTCTTGTGCTTCTTCTATTGTCTCTTCAGCACTACCGTCTACCGTTGGGATTTGCTCTTCGGTTACTTCTTCAGCTGCTTTATTCTCTGCCACTTTTCTCTTCCTATTTAGATAGTCCACTTTGAGAGTGAACAACTTATTTTAATTAAATTCTTTGATTCCAATTAATTGGGGATTCATACCTATTTTTTCAAGAGAGAGCCCAATATTTTTGCGGTTATATCGACTTCAGGTACAACTTTCTCATAATTCATACGACTGGGACCAACCACACCAAGCACGCCTAGAACTTCACCATCTACCTCATAAGGTGTGGTAACAATACTGCAATCTTGATAGATATCATTACCACACTCATGACCAATAAAAATTTGTACACCTTGTGCATCCATACTCTTATCTAAAACACCAAGCATCTCTGAGTGGTGATCAAAAGCGTGGAATAGTGATTTAAGCTTCTCTGCATGTGCCAGCTCTTGATAGTTCAGCAGATTGGTTTGCCCTGATACTAGAAATGGCATCTTTTGCTCAATCTGTTCAGACAATACTGTGTCAGTCGCTTCAATCACGGAGAGCATAAACTGATTAGTCGAGCTACGAATAAAATCCATGCGTTCAACTAACATCTGGCGTGCATCGGTTAAATTTTTACCAACACACTGCTCATTTAAGTAGTTGGCAATTTTAATCAGCTCTTCGGATGTAATCGCCTTATCTAACTCAATAATTCGGTTTTGCACATCTTGATCGTTAAAAACTAATACCACCAAAACACGGTTATCTCCCAAAGTGATAAAATCGATATGTTTTAGAGTCTCTTGTTTTTTATTTGGCATCAACACTAAACTAGCCATGCCTGTCATACCCGATAGGATATTGGATGCACTGGCCATTAGATCATCTTGATTTAAACTTGGTGATAGCTCTTTACGAATACGTGCCTCCCCTTTGGCGGATAGCGGCTGGTAGGTAAGTAAAGAGTCTACAAATAGGCGGTAGCCTTTATCGGTTGGTACCCGCCCTGCGGAGGTGTGCGGTGCGTGAATCAAGCCCATCGTCTCCAAGTCGGCCATTACATTACGTACGGTTGCCGAGCTCAGGCCAATCTCTGGGCACTTAGCCAGTGTCGTTGAACCAATAGGTTTACCCTCATTTAGGTATAATCCCATTAAATTTTTAAACAAAAGTTGTGAACGGTCGTTTAACATCTGCTAGCCTAGTAAACTGTGATTAAGATGATTGTTAAGCCTTAGCGCTTAAATTAAAACTAGCACTCTTATTTTTGACTGCTAAATTATAGGTCGCTGACCGAGTTATACAAGACTTTTTACACCCTATTCTTAAAGAGCTTTAAAACCATGTTTGAAAAAATTGGAATTTTCGGAAAATATAACGGTATTGAGTCATGGGAGAGCATCGATAAACTGGTGAAATACCTGCTATCAAAATCAAAAACCGTTTATTTAGACTCTTCTTCTTGTCATGACTTCCCGCATGAGCGCCACGGTGTAGAGATTATTGAACGCGATGATCTTGCTGAGAAGATTGATGTTGCCATTGTTGTCGGTGGCGATGGGACTTTCTTAGATGTGGTACGCTCTATCGTTGATCAAAACATCCCTATTATGGGGATTAACTTGGGTCGCCTGGGTTTTTTAACCGATATATCCCCTAAAGATATGATCTACATTTTAGATGATGTATTAAATGGTGACTATGATTATGAAGAGCGTAATCTTATCCGCGTGATTATCACTAAAGATGACAAAATTCTATTTGATCAACTGGCGTTTAATGATGTGGTTATTCACAAAACAGAATCACCGCGTATGATTGAGTTTGAAACCTTTGTTGATGGCCGCTTTTTAAATAGCCAGCGCTCTGATGGATTAATCATATCGACCCCAACGGGTTCAACCGCTTATGCACTTTCAGCAGGGGGGCCTATTTTAGATCCGTCATTAGATGTGCTGAGCCTTGTCTCTATCAACCCACACACCATGAGCACGCGCCCTTATGTGATCTCAGGTAAAAGTGTCGTAGAATTACGCCCACATGCCGATTACTGCCATGGCACAGCTAATATCATCTGTGATGGCCAAGTCTCTTATGTGATCACTGCGGGATACCATACAACTGTGACACGCCACAGTAGCTTTATTAAAATGCTACATCCTAAAGGGCATGATCATTTTGAGCTATTAAGAGCCAAACTTCGCTGGGGCGATAAGTTGTATTAGGCTACTCCCCCCCTGCTCAAAACTGATCAAACTTAAAATCATTAACCATAGACCTATATATAAAGACTAAATATGCTTCAAGAACTTACCATTCAAAACTTAGCGCTGATTGAAAAACTACAACTCAACTTTAACAGTGGATTTAGTAGCTTAACGGGTGAAACTGGTGCAGGTAAATCTATTTTGCTAGATGCCTTAGGCTTAAGCTTGGGCGAACGCTCTGACAGCTCACTTGTTAGATACAATACACCACGCGCAGATGTAACCGCACAATTTGATATTGAAGCCCTTCCTTTAGTTCAGGCGTGGTTAAAAGAGCAAGAGTTAGATGATGAACAAGACTGTTACTTAAGAAGAACCATTACCAGTGAAGGCCGATCAAAAGCTTACATTAATGGCCGCCCTACCCCTGCCAGTCAGTTAAAAACCCTAGGTAATATGTTGATAGATATTCATGGTCAACATGAGCACCAGTCACTATTATCAAATTTAAAACAACTGGGACTACTGGATGCCTATGCAGTTCATCCTAAGCCGATTGAAAGCTGTAAACAAAGCTATCAAACATGGCAGAAACTTAACAAGCAGTTAGAGCAGCTCATTGCAGAGCAAGCTGACTACCAGAGTAGACTAGAGTTACTCAGTTTTCAAAATAATGAATTTGATGAAGTTAAGCCTCTCGAAGGTGAGTTTGAGACACTCTCAGAAGAACAGAGTCAGCTTTCACATGCCAGTGAAATTCAAATCGCCTGCCAAGCAGCTTATGATGCTATTGAAGGTGAATCAGGAGCGATTGATCATCTCAATCAAGCAGTTTATGCATTAGAGTCTATCATTGAGTTTAGCCCAACCATGCAAGCATCTATTGAACAACTCAATAGCGCCTTAATTGAAGCACAAGAAGCGGCGGGAGAAATACAACACCACTCTAACGCGAGTGATATAGACCCTAACCAACTTAAAGAGATTGAAGAACGCTTATCTCTATTATTTGGTTTGGCTAAAAAATATAATTTAGATCCCTCTAAACTTATTGAAAAACATCAACGACTCAAAGATGCACTCACCAGCTTAACGCAGTCTGATGCATCACTAGAGAAGTTAAAATCAGAGATTGATAAAGCTTGGGCAAACTACCAAAATAGTGCTCTATCACTGAGCAAATCTCGCCAAACGTCAGCGGTCAAGCTCTCTAAAATTGTGACGGAAGGCATGCACACTTTAGGTATGCCTAATGGTCTATTTGAAGTCGTACTCAGTAAATTGGAAACACCTAATGCAAGTGGCTTAGATAAAATTGCTTTTCATGTCACCGCCAACAAAGGCCAACCTCTACAGCCTTTAGCTAAAGTGGCATCGGGAGGAGAGCTATCCAGAATTAGCCTAGCCATTCAGGTAGCAACGGCTGAAGTGACTAGCTTGCCAACACTGATCTTTGATGAGGTTGATGTTGGTATCGGTGGCGGTATTGCAGAGGTGGTTGGTAAAAAAATGCAGCAACTTGGCCTGCATAAGCAGATACTCTCTATCACCCATTTAGCACAAGTCGCATCACACGGCCATAGTCATCTACGTATTGAAAAACACACCGAAAAAGATCTTACTTATACGCAGGTCATTGAACTGAATGAAGCCGAACGTGTAGAAGAGTTGGCAAGAATGATGGGAGGATTAAAAGTAACTGAACAGACACGTGAACATGCCAAAGAGATGCTATCCACGGCACAAAATAGAACCAAGGATATTAAGTAGATAAGATATTTGAGGGCTTTAAGTGTATTAAGGTATTACTCCTCAAGTGCCCCGTAGATCACTAAGTTATGGCTACAAAGCTCATAACCGTTCTCTTTAGCGATCTCTTTAATACGAGCTTCTATCACGGGATCCACAAACTCTCTCACTTTACCCGACTTAATGCAGACTAGGTGATCATGGTTATCACCGGTATCTAACTCAAAGATAGAGATATTATTTTCAAAGTTTAGACGACGAACGATACCAGCCTGCTCAAACTGAGTAAGTACACGATAAACAGTTGCTAAACCAACCTCTTCACCCTGCTCTAGTAAAATTTTATAAACATCTTCAGCCGTTAGATGATGTTGATCATCTAGACACTCAAGAATCTCTAAAATTTTTAATCTCGGTAAAGTGACCTTTAAGCCCACTTTTTTTAACTCTGCTCCGCTCATTTCATCCTCTAAAATCTATGTTTACTCTAATGAGTGTTGCTCTACTTGCTAAAATTTATTTTCATAAACAGAGCTTAAACCCTATTTGATCAATGGTCATTTATATATGCAAAAAGTTTAAACACTTAATTGAACTTGTAACTCATTCAATAACAACTTAGCGTGTATAATACCTCAAATCACCTACAACAAGAATTTAAATGAGTATGAAAATTTTCAATCGTCACTCGTTAAAATTAGACAAAAATATGCCCTTAAAAACCATACAAAACAACCGTCTTTCTAGATTGACCAAAGCCTTTGCCATCTCTTTAAGCCTATCTGTAATAATGCTTTCAGGTTGCACCTCCCTAACGCCCTATAAAGCCCCTTTAACACAAGGGAATGTAATGAAGCAGGATGCTATTTCAGATCTTCAAGAAGGGCTTAATAAAGATCAGGTAAGAATTTTACTGGGGCCTCCCTTAGCACGACACCCGTTTAAGCCTAATCATTGGGAGTATGTTTTTTACAGTAATAACGCTGAACTACACTCTGATTCTGCAAAGCGCTTAAGCATTCAATTTGATGAAGACAACCTACTTAAAACTTGGCAAGTGATTAATCAAAGTGTTGAAGTAGAAAATCGTGGTTTTTGGTCAACATTATTTTAGCCCCCCCTGCTCAAAATATTGAAAATACAAAACAAAAAAGGTCTGAATATTCAGACCTTTTTTGTTTCTGTGATTCATAAAGTAACTCAAAAACCTAACGCTCTTTACGAGCTTCTTCTACTTTTTTACGACGTCTATCTCGTGGATCAGCCTTCAATGGACGATAAACCTCGATTCTATCTCCTGCTCTGAGTACTTGATCAGGCTTTACCAATTTACCAAAAATGCCCAATTTATCTGTATTTAGATCAGGAAACTCCTGCAAAAGTTGTGAGGCCTTTAAAGCAAGTTCGACCGTACAACCCTCCTCAACCGATTCGATAAATAGAAACTGCTGGGTCTCAAGTGCATAAGCCACTTCAATCTGAATCATCTGTTTACTACTGCTCATCAATTTATCCATCTACTCAGAAGAGTATTCAACTAAAAATACATTAGCCATATAAGACTTGAGCACGTTTATTCAATGCATTTAACATTACCGTACTTGATGCTGAAAAAACAGGACCAATAGTTGCATTCAGTAAGGCATAACTTGCTTCATACTCCACCTCAAAACGAACTAGGCAGTTACCATCTTCAAGCATTCTAAACTCCCATACACCATCCAAAGCTTTAAACGGGCCTTCTAACAGAAACATCTCAATTCGCTTACCTTCAGTTAGCCTATTTCTTGTTTTAAACGTTTGACTAATACCTGCTTTAGAGACGGTAATAGAAGCTATCATCTCATAGCGGCTTTCTGAGAGAACTTTTACATGATCACACCATGGTAAAAACTCTGGATACTCAGCAACATTATTAACAATTGAATATATCTGTTCAGCGGTATACGGTAACAATATACTTTTTTCTATTTTCTTCATAAAGTACTTCTTATCTATATAAGGGTTGTATTAACCTGATTAAATTCTAACCATAAACTTGTTTAGCTCTCTCACAAAATGAGTCCACTAAAGTCGTTGATATATGCTCAAAAATGGGACCAATAGCGGCATTTAACAGGCCACTATTTACTTCAAACTCGACCTCGAATTGAATTTTACATGCATCAGTATCTAACACTTTAAAAACCCACTCTCCTCTAAGCTCCTTAAAAGGCCCATCTATCAGAGTCATCTCAATACGCTCACCCGAGACTAAATGATTCTGTGTTTGAAATGCCTGCTTAATGCCTGCTTTGGCAATTGTGACACTGGCCACCATCTCAGAAGAAGATTCTGAAAAAACTTCTGATTGACCGCACCAAGGTAAAAAGTCAGGATAGGCAACCACATTATTCACTATATCAAACATCTGTTGTGCTGAATAAGGTAGCAAAGCGGTTCTTGCAATTTTTTTCATAACACTAATACAACTCTATCTAAGCTAATAAACTGAAAAATCTGTTTAGGACACAGACAATCTCCAATTATAACAAAGCAAACTATTGTGCCAAAATCTTTCATGCATTAACGCCAAAATAACAAGATACAAAAACCATGTTAATATAAGAGACTATATATTAACCTATATTAATATTAGAGTTACCCAATTAATTTGCAAGTGCCTATATAAAAAACATGTATCAATACTTAGAGAGTTCAAATGAGCTACATTACAAAGAGCAGTATAATGCTCGTTACAATATTTATATCATTGCAAACCTATGCCGCAAGCCGACATCTTATCGAACATATTGGTAGTGGTGCTAATGATGGCTTACTCAAAGATACTTGGGTCATAAAATACCAAGAGGATGATTTTAGTGAAAAAGTCTCTAATGCTAGTCTCATCTATATACCTGCCGACTATACAAAACAGAAAGCATTTTTTATGCGCTGTAAAGACTACTTTGCAAATTTTAGCGTACAGTATATTGATCATGATAAGTTCCTAAAAGAAGCTAATGGCAAACTACCAAACGCTTCGCCAAGCTTTGCTAAACACGGGTATATTTATGATGATAAGCAGTTTTTAAAGACCTCAACAGAGGATGACTTTGCTAGTGGTGACATATCGGTGGGCGGGCAAAATAGACAACTCTCTAAACTATTTAGAACAGACATCAAAAAACAACCAGACATGCTCGCTATGAGCTTCCATTACTCTTTTACCTATCGAGAAATGCCCTCTTTTAAGGCTGAGAAAAATAGCTCTGACACGATTAATTTCTTTAAAGTATTTCAATCTGCCTTAGCAAACAATCACAACATTCACTTTGAACTTGAGAGTGACTTAGGACATATTCACAAATTTACATTAGATGTGGTTCGCCTAAATCAATTTGTCCCTAAAGCAGTTATGCAGTACTGCTTTACAGGCCGTGAGTTAAGATAATCATCAAAGTCTTCCCATTTACAAGTGAGTATCTATAGGTTGATTTTGCTATAATGGCCAACGTTTCATTCAAGTAAAATAAAGGGTCGGGTTCGACTAAAACGATATGGCAAAAAAACCAAAGAAAAAACCAAGTGAAAATACCATCGCGCAAAATAAAAAGGCGCGCCACGACTTTAGTATTAATCAGACTTATGAAGCGGGATTATCGCTACAGGGCTGGGAAGTTAAAAGTATTCGTGAGGGTAAAGTAAATATTAAAGAGAGCTATATTCTCTTAAAAAATCACGAAGCATTTCTCTTTGGGGCACAGATACAGCCGTTGATTACCGCTTCGACCCACTCTTTTCATGATCCACTGCGCTTAAGAAAACTGCTGCTCAACCGCAGTGAAATTGAACGTTTAACGTCAAAAGTGGACCAGGATGGCTTAACGGTTATCCCTTTAGAGATGTACTGGAGCAATTCAGGTAAAGTGAAATTAAATATCGGTCTGGCCAAGGGAAAAAAACTACATGATAAACGTGCTACTGAAAAAGACCGTGAATGGAATCGTGATAAACAACGAATTATGAAACTTACCCGTTAAGTTTTGATAAAAACGCTATAATAAGCAACCTTTTCAACTTAAGCCCTTTATTGAAGCTTAAACTTGAAAAATCTTTTAAAGCCCCTATTCAATAATTATTAATGAATGAAGAGCATTACTTTTATTAAAAGGCTTTAAAACTGTCTAAGACGTATTCAATACTTTGGAATTTTACTCTAATACTATTGAGGCTCGACTTAGGCAAAACTGAACAAACTTCAGTCCACTTGTAAAAACAAGTACTTCTATTATGGGGGTGTTTTGGTTTCGACAGGGAGATGGAAGCTTGGGATGCATGTGGTGCCTGATCTATGCACCTAAATCTTAGTTCAAATGTTATAGTTGCAAACGACAATAACTACTCTCTAGCAGCTTAGGCCGCTAGTGCAGACTAGGCCAGTTGTTCGTAGCCCCTAGTTTGTATCGACTTATACGAAATCGTACGTGTTATGTGTTTGGATAGCCCTTACTAAAATTTACAAACTCGCTCTCTGTGATCCCTGATGGCCGGGCAACAGCCGAGTTAAATTAATAGACCAAATAAACATGTAGAGTTCTAAGTGGAAGCTTTCTGGACGGCGGTTCGACTCCGCCCATCTCCACCAAACAACGAAGCCCCCGTTTCTAAATTAGAAACGGGGGCTTTTTTGTTTTTGATGCTTGCAATAGGGCCTGTAAATCAAACCGTGTAAACGCTTATAGATTAGAATCCCAAAATAAAGGAAATTAACTATGAGCAAATTCAACACAATTCAAACTACTTTGATTCTCCATAGCGAAAACAGCAGAGGAGCCTAAAACAAACCATCAAAAAATAGATAAAAAGACCTTACCCATTGTGATCAAACCCTATTATTACGACCTTCCACCAAATAAAAATAACAGAGGTTACAACCAAAACAAGGATGAGGACTCCCCTCCCTGATACTCCACTAATTAAGAACCGCTTATTTTTGACTAAAGAACTTACGGTTGCCTCGCTGATCAATAGCGCCCGCTAAACGCTCTACACCTTGGATATAAGCTGCTGTTCTGATCGAACACCCGTGACTCAGTGCTTTATCAAACACTATATTCGACTCTCGCTGCATAATAATTTTAAGCTTCTCATTCACCTCATTCTCACCCCAGTAATAGCCCGCTCTATTTTGCACCCACTCAAAGTAACTCACCGTCACCCCACCTGAATTAACTAGTACATCGGGTAAAACCGTCACACCCTTAGTCTCCAAAATTTCATCCGCTTGCGGTGTTACAGGCCCATTTGCAATCTCAAGAATAGTTTTCGCTTTAATATTATCGGCATTTAACAGAGTAACCTGATTCTCTAAAGCCCCTAAGACCAAAACATCCACATCTAACTCCAAAAGTTCACTATTAGTAATTTCGTCAAACTCCATCTCTTTATAAGTGGTGTTATCACAATATACAGAAGCTAATTGCCCATGAACCTGTTTATAGCTATAGATATCGTTAACATGCAATCCCATAGAAGAGAAAATTCCACCCTGTGAATCGGATATGGCTACCACTCTATAGCCACTTTTCTTAGCTAAACGGGCAAAATGGTAACCTACATTACCAAATCCTTGGATAGCGATGGTTGTCTCATGTTTAATCCAGCCGTGGCGCCTTGCATACTCATTTAAGACAAGCAGCGCGCCCTGTCCTGTTGCTGGTTCTCGCCCCTCAGAGCCCCCTAAATGCAGTGGTTTTCCGGTAATCATGCCTGGCTCATGACGGCGTGTTAGTACAGAAAACTCATCTGCCATCCAGGCCATAATGGTGGCATTGGTATACACATCGGGTGCAGGGATATCACGTGATTCACCCAGAATATCCCCAAAGGCTCGAATATAACCTCTCGAAAGACGCTCTAGCTCTAGCTTTGATAACTCTTTAGGATCGACTGTTACACCACCTTTTGCACCGCCAAACGGTAAACCTGCCACAGCACACTTAACCGTCATCCAAAAACTTAAAGAGGTCACTTCATCTAAATTTACTTGTGGATGAAATCGAATACCCCCTTTTGTTGGACCGCGAGTATCATCGTACTGCACACGAAACCCTGTAAAAATTTTCAGCTCTCCACTATCCATTCGTACGGGAATACTGGCAATATAAGACCGCTTCGCAACCGACAAACGGGAAATGACCTCGTCATCCACTTCAATATGTTTAAAAACAGGCTCTAATCGCTGCTTTGCTAACTCAAACATAGTCACTCCTAATTAAGTCCTAATGATATTTTCATTCTAACGAGAATCGCGGCATGACGATAGTTAAACTCCCCCCCCCTGCTCATTTTATAATATGATGAGCCTAGAATTATTTAACCCATTTAGCAATATACCTTCACAATAAGTCCCTCTTTATGCCAAAAGCCCTTGATCTACCCATTACCGCCTTTCTTCCTGAGATAGTAAATTGCCTAAAGCAAAATACTTGCTGCATTCTTCAGGCCGAACCTGGTGCAGGTAAATCAACACAGGTGCCTTTGGCGCTATTAGATGCCGAATGGCTTAACGGTCGTAAAATCATTCTATTAGAACCACGTCGTTTAGCCGTGCGCGCTTTAGCGAACTTTTTAGCCTCTCAATTATCAGAGCCAGTCGGTCAACGTATTGGTTATCAAGTTCGCAATGATAACAAGACCTCAAAACAGACCGTTTTAGAAATCATGACGGAAGGGGTTTTAATCCGCCGTTTACAGCAAGATCCCGAGCTAGCAGATACGGCACTGATTATCTTTGATGAGTTTCACGAGCGCTCTTTAGATACTGACTTAGCTTTGGCACTTTGTTTGGACAGCCAAGCCGCCTTAAGAGAAGACCTAAAAATTTTGGTGATGTCTGCCACCATCGAGAGTAAAGGGCTGAGCCAGTTTCTAGAAGATGCCCCAGTGATTCAATGCCCAGGCAGAACCTTTCCTGTCGATATTCACTACCAAAAAAACTCAACTGCCAACCAGAATCCGCTAGAGATTTTTAATCAACTCAATCAAACTTTAACTCAAGCACTCAATGCAGGCAGTGGTGATTGCTTAGTTTTTTTACCTGGACAGAAAGAGATCTTTAGAGCTATTTCCAATGCCGCGGAGACATTGGATGAAGCTGCCTATGCTTTTATCCCGCTCTATGGAGGCCTTTCACCCGACGCACAAAACAAAGCCCTACAGAAAGATCACCTTAATCGACGCAAGATTATCTTTAGTACTAACATTGCCGAAACAAGTTTAACCATTGAAAATATTCACATCGTTATTGACAGTGGGCAGGTTAGAAAAAGTAGCTATGATAGCAGCAGTGGCATGACCCGAATGTTAACTGAGAAAATTTCTCAAGCCTCTGCGATACAGCGTTCTGGGCGCGCAGGCCGATTGGCCTCGGGAACAGCCTATCGACTTTGGACAGAAGCAGAACACAAGCAAAGAGCGCCTTTTGAAAGTGAAGCAATCCTTAATTCTGACTTAACCGATCTGGCTTTAGAAGTTGCCTTATGGGGCGAGAGCTCACCCTATCATTTAAGATGGTTAACAGCGCCGCCTAAAGCGCACTATGAAATTGCCAAAACCCTCTTAATACAGCTAGGGTTTCTATCGCCAAAAGGCCATGCCACCCAACTCGGTCAGCAGGCGACAAATCTAGGCCTATCCTGCCGACTCGCCAAAATGCTTTTGGCCGCCGCTAATGCAGAAAAAAGCCAATCTAATCAAAATAAACATGGACAAAGCTTACTACAAACAGCCTGTCAAATTGCAGCCATTTTGAGTGAACGTGACCTGTTTAAAACCAGTTACAGTGCCAACCTTTTAGATCGTCTACAAGCTTTACAAGCCTTTGATCAAAATCCCAAGCAAGCAGCCAGAGACTATCCGCTCATTGTCTCTGCCTGCAAAGAGGCATTAACTAACAGCCATAAGTGGTTAAAACGCCTCAATAAGGGCTCTTTTTCGGCTAACAAACAAAATGAGCAGGGGGGGGGATCCAGCAACTACTCAATCGCTCAACTATTAGCACTAGCTTATCCCGATAGAGTTGCAAAACGCCGCTCTAGTGGAGATATCCGCTATCAACTGAGCAATGGTAAAGGGGCTTTCCTGCTAGAGAGTGATCCTTTAGTCACCGAACTTTGGTTAGTGATTGCTCACCTAGATGGCCAAAGACGAGATGGCAGAATATTTATGGCCTGCCCGATCAGTTTCCCAGAAATAGAAAGTATATTTGAAGCACAAATCACAGAGCTAAACAAGATTGAATTTGATAGCCAAAAGCAGCGTATTATTGGAGAAACTAGCCTACAACTGGGTTCACTCAGTCTAAAGAAAAAACCACTGAAAAACCTAAGTAAAACTCAGATTCAGGACTGCATTATTAAAACCATTAAAGACTCTAAACTCAAACGACTACCTTGGCATAAAAAGACTTTAGAGTGGTTAAACCGCGTCAAATGGCTAGGACAATATCTACCTGAATATGACATTTTTTCAGAGCAGACCTTAATAGAGGAGTTTGATGAGTGGTGCGCCCCCTACTTAAGCCATCTCACCAGCTGGGCAGACTTAGCCAAATTAGACCTACTCAATCTACTCAAAGCTCGTCTACCTTATGAGCTACTACAAAAGCTAGATAAAAATGCCCCACTCAGCTACACAGCCCCCTCTAACAAAATGGTGGCGATTGAGTATCATATTGGCAAGCAGCCCAGTGTCGCTATCCAGTTACAAGAGCTTTTTGGAGAAGTGAGTTCACCAAAACTAGCAGGCGGAAAAGTCAGCCTAACCTTTGAACTGCTCTCACCTGCCCGACACCCAATACAAATCACCAGCGATCTAGCCCACTTCTGGCAGAACTCATATATAGAAGTCGCCAAGGACATGCGAGGCAGATATAAAAGACACCGCTGGCCAGAAAAACCATTGGAAGAGAAAGCAGGACGTTCGATTCAGCCACGTAAAAGAAAAAAGTGAAGATCAGAATTGCAAAACAGAAGCGTCAGAAATTGATACCAGAAACATCTAGATAACATTACGCCAAACAATTAGATAAGGTTTTGTAAAAGGAAGCTTAGATAATAAGATAAAAAATATAAGGGAAATGGGGCGAGCGACGGGGATTGAACCCGCGACAACCGGAATCACAATCCGGGACTCTACCAACTGAGCTACGCCCGCCATAGTAGATATACTGTAAATTGAATAATGGGAGCATTCAATAAATAGTGCATCAAGAGGATTTACCGTTGAAATCCAAACCTTAAAAGGCCAATACACTATGCAGTCGAACAATTGATCTGAAGACGATTCTCTGTCATTCAAGCCAATAAAAATATGGTCGGAGTGGAGGGATTTGAACCCCCGACCACCTGTACCCAAAACAGGTGCGCTACCAAGCTGCGCTACACTCCGATAAGATGTAGCGTATTCTATAGACGCCTCCTGCTCCTGTCAACAGCTGAACCAACAACATTATCAATTATATTACTTCTCTTGATTGATATTGCGTACAGCACCTATTTTACACTTGATCTAGCTGACTATTCTGGCCGTAAATTACGCAATAAACAGGGAAAATAGACCCATGATAGAAAAAACTAAAGAGCTCAAAAGGCACTAAAAATAGATACTCTATTTAACAAATCAAAACTAAAGTAATTTAGGAAACGCAGATATAACGGAAATAGAGTGTGAGTACAAAAAATAGCACCTAGGATGAACTTGTATTGAATAGGAGAGTTTATAGAGACAAGAAGAAAATGGGGCGAGCGACGGGGATTGAACCCGCGACAACCGGAATCACAATCCGGGACTCTACCAACTGAGCTACGCCCGCCATAGTAGATGTAAAACTATATGTACCATTTAAAGTAAATGGTGCGCCCATCAGGATTCGAACCTGAAACCCTCGCCTTAGAAGGGCGATGCACTATCCAGTTGTGCTATGGGCGCTTTTTGTGGAACCTTTTTACTATTAGCCTGAAGACGATCTTTTGTCATTCAAGCGAATATGAATATGGTCGGAGTGGAGGGATTTGAACCCCCGACCACCTGTACCCAAAACAGGTGCGCTACCAAGCTGCGCTACACTCCGATAAGATCCGGCGTATTGTATAGACGCCTCCTACGACTGTCAATCATAAAAAGGAATAAATCCTAATTTTTTACAAGTTTCTAACTCAGAATCAATCTCTCCAGATTAATATACTCTAGGCACCTCCAATAGAGTTCTTCAGCAAGCTATTGATTCTAGTATCCAATTTTAAACAACCCATTAAATAGACCAGGTCATTAAGCGATCACTATTTAAGATGATTATTGAGTGAGGTTCATACAAAATCGGTTATTATAACCACCAAAATTTAATTCCAATCTTTGACTAGGGAGACATTTAATGTCAGCAAATATTCTAGACGGTAAAGCGATTGCAGCCGAGTTACGTGAAACAATTAAACAAGAAGTTGATATGCAAGTTGCTGCTGGCAAGATTCGTCCTGGACTCGCGGTTATTATGGTCGGTGAAGATCCTGCGTCTCAAGTCTATGTCAGAAACAAGAAGATTGCCTGTGAAAAAGCTGGCTTTAATGATGTCTCAGAAGTGCTGCCCGCAGAAACCTCACAAGAAGATGTTTTGGCCTTAATTGATCAGTTAAATGCTGACGAGTCTGTTCACGGGATTATAGTGCAACTGCCTGTACCTAAGCACATCAATCCACAAGCGATTATTGAGCGCATCTCCCCAGCTAAAGACGTTGATGGTTTCCACCCTTATAACGTAGGTTGCTTAGCAACGGGTTCTCCACAACTTGCACCCTGTACGCCACACGGCGTTATGACCATGCTTGAGAAAACTGGTATTCCACTACGTGGTCTAAATGCAGTGATCGTTGGTGCCTCTAATATCGTTGGTGTTCCAATGGCGCTTGAGCTACTGAATGCCCGCGCGACTATTACCGTTTGTCACAGCGCAACTAAAGATTTAGCACAGAAAGTCTCTGAAGCAGATCTAGTGGTGGTGGGTGTTGGTATTCCTGGAATGGTTAAAGGTGAGTGGATTAAAGATGGTGCTATTGTGGTCGATGTAGGTATCAATCGTTTAGACAATGGAAAACTTTGTGGTGATGTTGAATTTGATACCGCTAAAGAGAAAGCAAGTTGGATTACACCGGTACCGGGTGGTGTTGGGCCAATGACCATTGCAACCCTGTTACAAAATACACTGCAAGCAGCTTATCACTTAGATAAGTAATCAGTGAGTTAGTAGGTAGTCAATCCCCCCCCTGCTCATTTTATAAATAGACATAAGCCAGTTGTTTAGACTGGCTTATTTGTTTATCAACCCCCTTCTGAGATAGAAATACCTCTTTTATACTGCCAAAAAGTAAATGCATTACTCTTTCATCCATAAACATTTCTATACTACTATGCATCATATTTATCGAAGACATAAGTCCGCCTTATCAAGCAATTATTTTCATCCCACCCTGCTTAACAAACAGAAACACATCAAGCCTTTGATTTAACAAATCTTTTTATTAATACTACGCACTTATCTACTGTATAATCCCGACAGTCAGAGCATTTACAACTCTACAGTTGCTTTATAAATTTAATTTATCTTGTGCTATTTCTACTAAATATCATGAGCTAATAATCTAGTAATTCACTCTCAAACTTTTTAATGCTATATTGAGATAACCAAATCACACATAGAGATAAACAATGACACTCTTTCAAATCAAAATAATTATTAGGTTGAAGAAAAATCAATTTAATATTACCAAAACAGCAGAATCGCTTAATGTTGTCCAGTCCGCGATTAGCCGTCAGATTAAATTGATTGAAGAGGATCTTGGTTTGCCTTTGTTTATGAAAAAGGGTAAACGTTATCTAGACTTCACTAAGGAAGGATATGCAATTTACGATCAAGCTCTCACTATAGAGCAAGCGACGAATAATATTTTAAAGTTCTCCCAAGAAGCTCTGCAAGAAAAAGTGGGGCGAATTCGTATCGCGACAACGCATACTCAAGCTAAATACTTTCTACCAAAGCACTTAACACGTTTTAGAGAAATGTATCCGCAGGTGAGCATAGAGATTGAGCAATCAGCACCTGCTGACTTAATTAAAAAGGTCATTGAGTCAGAAGTGGATATTGCCATCTCTACCGAGCAAATCGACCAAGATGATAGCTTGATTACTAAATTTTGTTATCAATGGCATCATGCACTTATCCTCCCAAAAGATCATCCCTTAAGTAAAGATGATAAGAACAGCATAACCTTAGAGAAAATTTCTAAATACCCTATTCTGAGTTATGTACATGGCTTCACTGGCGGGGGCATCATTCGCAAGGAGTTTAAAAAGAAAAATCTAGATATTAAAATAGGCCTAGCAGCCTCTGATACAGATATCATAAAAACCTACGTTAAACTTAACTTTGGTATCGGCATTATTGCCGAAATGGCCTATGATCATGAACTTGATCATCAACTCTCGCTCATCAGTCTTGAGAAGTGCCTACCTAAATTCGAAACCAAAGTGGCCTACCTTAAAAATGCATTTCAGCCAAAATATCTGCAGCATTTTATAGAGCTTATCTCTGAAGAGAATCATCATTAACTAAACTGATTGCTCATAAAATATGATGCTTTTATGAGCAGTATAAAGCCTCATCTTCTATTAGGTTTTTCGCCTAGAAACTAACCACGCTACTCCAGTTCATCTTCTCCCCCTTCCAAGTTTACCTACCAGTCATAAAAATAACATATAGCTAACCATCACCATAACTAATAGATCGCTCCCATCCTCTGTTCATAAGAGACTACTTAACTACAAAATATTACTAACATCACATGTTTAGATGTAAAGATCGACTTATATCATTTTTAATAATATTAATTTATCTCTATAATCCTTTCAAAATTAAGAGTTTTGGAAAACGATTATGATTATTAATGAGATACAGCAAAAACTAATCGAAGCAACTAAAGAGAGTGCTTCTACTGAGCAACTTATTTGGTTAAGTGGATACTTCTATGGATTAGCCAATGATAGCTCTGCTAGCGGACAAGTAACTACTGCCAAAAAAATCCTGCCCAATGTGACTATTTTATATGCATCACAAACAGGTAATGCGGCCGGTGTAGCACAAAAACTACATGACCAATTAGCTGCTAACAACGTACCAGTCACTGTTAGCAACATGCTTGATTACCGCCCTAAAAACTTAAAGAAAGAGACGCATGTCATTATTGTTGCCAGTACTTATGGTGATGGTGAAGCACCTGATGAGTCACTGTCTTTCTACCAAAACATCATGGGTGATAAAGCACCAAAGTGCTGCAACATCTCTTATTCAGTATTCGGTTTAGGCGACTCTTCTTACGACCTATTCTGCCAAACAGCAATTGATTTCGACCAGCGTTTTGAAGCATTAGGTGCAACCCGCCTACTTGCTAGAGTCGATAGTGATGTCGATTATGAAGAAGCTGCTGAAAATTGGATCAATGATCTCTCTGCAATCATTACCGAGAGTGATGCCCAAGCAGAAACAGCGACAAGTGGAGCAGCGACGGCTAAGCAGAGCTGGTGTGAAAATAAGCCATTTGCCGGTGAAGTTTTAAACATTATCGACTTAACTGATAATAGCTCTGACAAGAACGTATGGCATTTAGAGATTGGCATTGATGAGTCAGGCATTAGCTACCAGCCAGGTGATATTGTTGCTCTACTGCCAGAAAATGATGCTGAGTTAGTTGCACAGCTACTAGAAACGACCAAGTTATCTGCTGATGATTCCATTCAGATTAAAGACAATACTTATCGCTTAGAAGAAGCCTTAAGAACCAAGCTGGATATTACTGCAATCAATGCTAAGTTTATTGAAACTTACGCAGAGAAAACGGGACAAAACGCATTAGATCTAACTGAAACAGGGCTAGAGAAAATTATTGAAGCGGGGGATCTATTAGATCTTATTCAAGCAAAACCTACTGACTTAACCGCACAAGGCTTGGTTGACCTACTACGCCCTCTTCGCAGTCGACAGTACTCTATCGCTTCAAGCCAGACGGCTTTTGAAGATGAAGTGCATGTCACTGTCAAACAGGTTGAATACCAAAGCTTAAACAGAGAGCGCAAAGGGGTTTGTTCAAACTGGTTGGCTAATCTGGCAGAAGGAGATCGTATTCCGCTTTATATTAAGCCAAATAATAGCTTTAAATTACCAGCGGATGATCAGGCCAAAGTTATTATGATCGGAGCAGGTACAGGGGTCGCCCCTTTCAGAAGCTTCTTGCAAGAGCGTGAAGAGCAAGGTCTAACAGGTAACACATGGTTATTCTTTGGTGAGCAACACTTTAGCTCTGACTTCTTATATCAGCTAGAGTGGCAAAAGTACGTTAAGACAGGTGTTTTAGAAAATATCTCTCTAGCCTTCTCCCGTGATCAAGCTGAGAAGATCTATGTGCAAAACCGTATTACTGAAAATGCGGAAGTGGTATTTGATTGGTTAGAGGGCGGTGCATCCATCTATGTGTGTGGTGATCGCAATCACATGGCAAAAGATGTTCACAACGCATTTGTAAATGTCTTAGTCGAACAGGGACAAAAAACCACCGAAGGCGCTGAAGAGTATTTACAAGATTTAGTTTCTCAAAGACGCTATCAGCGTGATGTGTACTAGGAGTTTGATATGTCTAATCAACAAGTAAAACAATTAAACAATCTATTTATCGGTCTCTCTTTAGCAGAGTCACTTAACAAACTTGAAGAGAACTTTACTGGCCAACGCCTTGTATTTTCAAGCAGCTTAGGCCTAGAAGATCAGGTCATTACCGATGCCATCTTTACAGACAAGCTGCCAATTAAAGTGTTTACCTTAGATACTTTACGTCTGTTTAAGGAGACATCTACTCTCATCACTGAAACCGAAGCTAAATACAATCAAACGATTGTGCGTTATAGCCCAAGTGAAGATGCCATAAATGAGTATGTTGCAACTGTTGGTGAAAATGGTTTTTATGAGTCGATTGAAAATCGGAAAAACTGCTGTTACATCCGCAAAGTTGAGCCACTTAATCGTGCTTTAAAAGGTGCCAAACTTTGGATTACAGGTATCCGTCAAGAGCAGTCTGATTTTAGACAGAACATGCAACTCTTTGAATATGACGCAGAACGAGATCTGATTAAATTCAACCCGCTGCTAAGTTGGACAACAGATGCGCTTTGGGACTATATCAAACAAAACGACGTGCCTTTTAATGCACTGCATTTAAAGGGCTACCCTAGTATCGGTTGCGAGCCATGTACTCGCGCAGTTAAGCCAGGAGAAGATCAACGTGCAGGACGTTGGTGGTGGGAAAATCAAGGCAGCACCAAACAAGAATGTGGCCTACATATTACACGGACAAAACAATGATAAATAAAATCGAAGTACCCATTGCAAAAATTCTTAACCAGCTAGCAGACAACGATAGCGATATTGAGATTTTAAAAGATAACAGTAACTTCTTGCGTGGCTCACTGGTAGAGGGATTTGCTGATCCACTAACAGGCGCGATCCATGAAGATGATATTCAGATGATCAAGTACCACGGAAGCTATCAGCAAGATGACCGTGATGTACGCAATGCACGTGTAGCTAAAAAGCTTGAGCCTGCATACTCATTCATGATCCGTGTTCGTCTACCTGGTGGCCACCTAACGGCTCAACAGTGGCTAGCTTGTGATGAGATTAGTCGCACTTACGGTAATGGCACTATTAAGTTATCAACACGTCAGGCAGTACAGTTCCACGGCATTATCAAGTTTGATATGAAAAAAACTATCCAAGCGATGGATAAAGCCCTACTAGACAGTGTTGCAACCTGTGGTGATATCAACCGTAATGTGATGTGTATTCAGGATCCGAGTCTATCAACGATCCATGATCAAGTATTCCCATATGCAGATGCCATTGCAGACCGTCTACTGCCTTCAACTCGTGCTTATCATGAGATCTGGTTAGATGATGACCATGATAAAAAGCTGGTAGCTGGTGGCGGACAAATTATTGAACCTATCTACGGTAAGCACTATCTACCACGTAAGTTCAAAATTGCCATTGCCATTCCGCCTTATAACGATGTAGATGTCTATATCAACGATATCGGTATTATCGCGGTTGAAGAAAAAGGACAATTAGTTGGATTTAATATTTCAATAGGGGGGGGGTTAGCCCATACCTTTGGTCGTGAAGATACCTTCCCACGCTTAGGTGACACCATTGGTTTCTGCCCATCAGAGCAGATTGTCGATGTGGCACAACACATTATGTGTGTACAGCGTGACTTTGGTAACCGTAATGATCGTAAGTTATCACGTTTCAAGCACACCGTTGAGAAGTACGGTACTGAATGGTTTATTGAAGAGCTTAATTCTCGTTTAGAGAAACCACTAGAAGCGGTAAGAGAGACTCAATTTACAACCTCTTCTGACCGTTACGGTTGGCACCAGAGTAAAGATGGTTTATGGCACCTACTACTATTTATTGAAGGCGGTCGAATTACCAACCTTGAGAACTATGCACAAAAAGATATTTTGGCTGAGATCGCTAAATTAGATGTTTGTGACTTCCGTTTAACGGGTAATCAGAACATGCAATTGATTGGTATTACCAAAGCAAATAAAGCCAAAGTTGAAGCCCTAGTTAAGAACTTTGATCAGTCAACAGACGCAAGCCACTTAACGGGTATGGAAAGAAATGCGATTGCTTGTGTTGCATTGAATACTTGTTCATTAGCAATGGCAGAAGCTGAACGTTATTTACCATCTTTACTCACTAAAATCACACCAATTTTGGAGAAGAATGGCCTAGAAAATGATGATATCAAGATTCGTATGACAGGTTGCCCAAATGGCTGTGGCCGTTCAATCATGGGTGAGATTGGTTTTATCGGTAAATTACCAGGTAAATACAACATGTATTTAGGCGGCGATTATGAAGGTTACCGTCTCTCTAAGTTATATAAAGAGAATTTAACAGAAGAGCAGATCCTAGCAGAATTAGATCCGCTATTAACGCAGTACGCTCAAGGTCGAAAAGATGGCGAGTACTTTGGTGATTTTGTCATTAGACAAAACATTGTTAAAGCATCAAAAGGCGGTCTCGCCTTTCATGAAGGAGTATAAAAATGATTAGTCAGGATAGGTTGACCCACTTAAAACGACTGGAAGCAGAATCCGTCGAAATTATTCGTGAAATTGTAGCTGAGTTTGATAACCCAGCAATGCTTTACAGCGTGGGTAAAGATTCATCAGTTATGCTTCATTTAGTACAGAAAGCGTTTCACCCAGGCACGGCACCCTTCCCTTTAGTCCACGTGGATACCACTTGGAAATTTAAAGAGATGATTGCCTTTAGAGATAAACGTGCAAAGGAAGTGGGTATGGATCTAATCGTTCATAGCAATCCTGAAGGGTTAGCAAACAATGTCGGTCCATTTACACACGGCAGTAAAGTGCATACCGATATTATGAAAACTCAAGGTCTAAAACAAGCATTAAACAAATATAAGTTTGATGCTGTTTTAGGTGGCGCACGTCGTGATGAAGAGAAGAGTCGAGCAAAAGAGCGTATCTTCTCATTCCGTGATAAAAACCACCGCTGGGATCCTAAGAATCAACGCCCAGAGCTATGGAGTTTATACAACTGTGAACATAGTAAAGGCGAAAGTTTCCGTGTATTTCCACTGTCTAACTGGACTGAATTAGATATCTGGCAATACATCTATTTAGAGAGTATTCCAGTACCAGATCTATACTTCGCTAAAGAGCGTTTAGTCGCTGAAGTAGATGGCGTTAAAGTAATGGTGGATGATGACCGTTTCCCTGAAGAGCTACTAAAAGATGCTAAAAAAGAGACGGTACGTTTTAGAACATTGGGTTGTTACCCACTAACAGGGGCTGTTAATTCAGAGGCAACCACACTACCAGAAATTATCCAAGAGATGCTGTTAGCGACTACTTCAGAAAGACAAGGTCGTTTAATAGATAGCGATTCAGCAGGCTCAATGGAACAGAAGAAAAAAGAGGGATACTTCTAATGTCACATCAATCAGACTTAATTGCACAAGATATTGAACAGTATCTTGAAGCACACAAAAATAAAGATTTACTACGTTTTATCACTTGCGGGAGCGTTGATGATGGTAAAAGTACCCTAATCGGCCGCCTGCTTTATGATGCAAAAATGATCTATGAAGATCAACTACAAAGTGTAGCAAATGACAGTAAAAAAGTCGGAACTCAAGGTGATGGTATCGACTTGGCTTTGCTAGTTGATGGCCTTCAAAGTGAGCGTGAGCAAGGGATTACCATTGATGTTGCTTACCGTTTTTTCTCAACAGAAAAACGTAAGTTTATTATTGCAGATACGCCTGGCCACACGCAATATACGCGTAACATGGCAACGGGAGCATCAACAGCAGATCTAGCGATCATCCTAATTGATGCCCGCCATGGTGTACAAGAGCAGACTAAACGTCACTCATATATTGTTAGCTTATTAGGGATTAAGAATGTCCTAGTTGCGGTTAATAAAATGGATTTAATCGATTTTGATGAAGCTCGTTATAACGAGATTCAGAAAAATTACATTGAGTTTGCTAAAGGCTTAGGCATTACGGATCCAGTATTCGCTCCTGTTTCAGCACTGAATGGTGACAACATTGTTAACAACAGCCTTAATACGCCTTGGTATACCGGCGGACCACTAATGACTATTTTGGACAACATTGATATTACGCCAAAAGAAGTTAAAGGAACTTTCCGTTTTCCTGTTCAGTACGTTAACCGTCCTAATCTTGATTTTAGAGGGTTTGCTGGAACCATCGCTTCGGGAAGCATTAAGGTAGGGGATGAGATTCGAGTTTTACCATCCAATAAAACCACCCGTATCGCTTCTATCATTGAGCCTACAGTTGTAAAAGGTGCAACCATAAATGGTGCTTTTGCGCCAATGGCAGTAACTTTTACCACTGAAACAGAAGTAGATATCAGCCGTGGAGATCTAATCGTTAAAGCAGATGAAGAAGCACCTGTCATTACCGATGAAGTTCAAGCAACTATTGTCTGGATGCACGAATCAGCTGCTCAGTTAGGTAAAGAGTATCTGATCAAACATACTTCTCAAAAAGTAACGGGGCACATTAGCTCAATTGAGCATGTGATTGATGTTAATACACTTGAGCTAAGTGATTCAGATAACCTACAGTTAAATGATATTGCTCTTTGTAATCTATCCCTTAACAAGTCTATTCCTATTGAGAGCTATGAAGCAAATAAGGTATTGGGAAGCTTCATTATTATTGATCGCCATACCCATGCAACAGTTGGTTCAGGTATGATCAAAAAAGCCAATGCATCTCAAGGAGCTAAGGTTCTAAGAGAGTACTCCGATTTTGAAAAAGACTTAAACGTTTTAGTGCGTAAGAACTTCCCTGAATGGGGCACTAAGTCAATTGAAGAGGTACTTGGCTAATGTATATTGAAACCAGCAGAAGATCCCTTGTAAAAGGGATCACTTGGCGGTTTCTAGCAACGACTACAACCATCATAATCGTCTATCTATTTTTTGGACGATTAGATTTAGCGCTCGCCGCTGGTTTGCTAGAGACAACAGCTAAAATCTTTCTTTACTACTTACATGAACGTGGCTGGCAGAAGATTACTTTTGGAAAAAAACGTGTTGAACCCTTTAATCTTTGGATTATTGGCCTACCGTTAAGTGGTAAAAAAGTATTGGCCGATAGAGTTTATGAATCACTCGAAAAGCAGCTGCATATTCCATTAGAAAGAGTCGATAACCGAGAGGTTCGTGAAATATTACCTGAGACTGGCTATGATCGAGATGATCGAATCATGCACCTAAAACGTGTTGGCTATTTAATCAAAAAACTTCAACGCCACTCTGTTTCTACCATCTGCTCTTTTGTCTCCCCCTATCAAGAGTCAAGAGATGCCGTTAAAAACATGACTGAAAATTATGTTGAAGTGTATATTGATTTAACACCTGAACAGTGTCAAAACCGAGAAAACTCTGAGTTTATAGAGAGTCTTGGTATAGAACAGGTAGAAGACTTGGCTCGAATTAAAGACCATTATGATAAACCGAGCAATCCAGATATTGTCATTAAAGCAGATGAAGCCTTGGAGCAAGCAGTTGAACATATTGTCACTTACGTTAAGAAAAATTTAGTGCAGTAGACTCTGCTCCACCGTTCTATTGTTTCACAAGCAGAAATAATCCATATGGCTGATAATGTAGCTCAAGTTATCAGCCCCCCCTGCTTTTATGCCCTTTAGGGTACAAAATATCCCAGAGACTACAGAACATTCCAGCCTTAAACACCTAGTTATACCCTATAAAATATTAATCATTAAGGTGCATACCTCTAGGGTAAAACTAATATTTACAAAACATTAAGCCCTCTTCAATAGGCATAAAAAAAACCAGCTCGAAATATTATTATCTACTGGCTTTTAAGAGAAACCCTAATGAACTCGCACCGGTCCCCTTCTTTATAAAAGCCTTATTTTTGGCTCGTACGAACACCCCTTTTAAAAAGTAGTCAGTAAGGTACCATTTATGGCCCCCTCTCTTTCATGACGATGTGTATCAATTTCAACCGCCTCAATGGACTCAATCAGTTTTACCGACAGATGCTTAAGATTCTCTTTTGCTGAATGGGCTTCCTCAATATCGTCCAGATGGAAAGCATCAATAACTTGACCGACTAATACATGAAATTCAGCATGTAATTTTACCAACTGTTGCATACTTGCTAGCTCAGTATACTTCTTGCCATCTCCAAATAACCATTTACCTAAAGGGCAAGCATTGGGCTTTCGTGCCGAATCACTATCTATATCAGTGGGTTGGCCTACTAATAGCTGATCCAGCTTAGTCATCCATGCTGTATGTTTTATTTTTGCATCCACAAAGTCTATATTGACAACCCCCCCTCCTTTAGAGTTTTGTACCCCGGATGTGATTTTAAAACGACTAATAAACTCTGTCTGCTGCACAGCTTCTTCTTTCATATTACCCGCTGTTGCAGAGAGCTCTTCAACCAGTGTTGCATTCTGTTGAGTCATCTGGTCTAAATCAATAATCGCTGAATTGATGAGACTGAGTCCCTGATTTTGCTCTACCGAGGTCTGCGCAATCTCTGAAACTAAGTGTTCAACCTCTTTAATTTTTTCAACTAACACTTTAAATTTAGTATTGGTATTCTCAACTGTATCTGTACCACTCTCAATTTGTTTAGTGGTTGACTCAATCAAAATAGAAATATCTTTTGCTGCACCTGCTGACTTTTGAGCCAAACTTCTTACTTCACCCGCAACTACAGCAAATCCACGACCATGTTCACCCGCTCTTGCTGCTTCTACAGCCGCATTGAGTGCAAGTAAATTGGTTTGAAATGCGATGCTATCAATCACACTTGTAATATCACCAATTTGCTTACTCACATTACTAATGCCCTGCATCGCTTCCAATGTTTGGCTCATTGCAACAATCGCCTCTTCAGCTTCTAAAGAAGCGATATGGACTAATGAATTGGCTTGATCAGTCTTCTCCTCAGTGCCCTGTACCGTAGTCGTTAACTCCTCCATGCTACTTGCCGTCTGCTCTATAGAAGCGGCCTCTTTATGTGTTCTTTGCGCTAAGTCTTCACTGGCAACAGCCACTTCAGTTGACATGCTTCCCAAACTGCCGGCCCCCTGTTTGACCTGTCCAAAAGTGATCTCAATCTTATCCAGTGCATTATTAACCGCATATGTCATGGCCAAAAGTTCACCTTCAGAATCTGCTGTCATACGTCTTGTCATATCACCATCACTCATACTAGATAGGATGTCATTAATAGATTGTGTAATACCAGCAAAACCTTCTAATAAATCGTTTACAGAAATAGCGAGTGTCTTCTCAAATCCATGAAGGTTATCATGCTTAATTCTATTACTCAGAGTTCCCTTAGAAGCCGATTTTACAATTTGATCAATATTCTCTTCGATAGCAATTTGTTCGGTCATATCTGTCCACTCAACAACCGTTCCAAGACGGTTTGAGTTGTCATCAAAAATAGGGTTTACGACCAAATCTAAAGTAAGAGGGCCTGCACAAATTCGTGACTTATAAGTCTCTTTAAGACTTTCTAATAGCCCTGCCTGATGCTCAGGGAATTGATGAAAAACATCAATATTTTGTCTAAGTAAGTTATCACAATCAAAATTTGGTAATACTTTTTGTAACTCACCTTCAATAGATTTCAACATTGTAATAACAGATTTATTCATAAAAATAATACTGCGAAAACGATCTACCACCATGATATTTGATGTGGTTGAATTTAAGGCACTTTCAATACGTTTCGCACCGTTAAGTGCGTACTTAACATCATCAAAGTCCGCACCCAGTTTAATCTGTAGAGACTTGAGGCGCCCTAAAATTTTAGCAATTAGACTGTTCCCTTTAGTTTCTATATTATGGCTAAAATCACCCTCTGAAATATAAGTGATGTGACTGTTCAAGACTCCTAAATACTTTTCATTCATTAGACTCATAAAAATTAGCAAAAAAACAATGACTCCCTGCGAGATATCAAAAATAATGCTCGGAATAATGGCGCTCAACGAAGGAGAAAACTCAGGGGATAATTCAGTTAATACTAATAGTAGTAATAGAAAAATAGTGATTTGTGACAGGTTAAAGTTTAAGACAATATTTACTTTATCTTTAACACTCTTAATATTACCGTTTCGCAGTTTTATCTTACCTGCTTCAATCTCTTTATAAGCTTGCTCTGCAACTCTTTTTTCTGCTTCAGTAGCAGGTACTCTAACGGACATATAGCCTGTTATAACACCGCTTTCAAATGTTGGAGTTGCATTTGCAATAACCCAATAATGATCACCATTCTTTCGACGGTTTTTTACTGTTTGTGTCCAAGGCTTGCCTAATTTAAGGGTTTCCCAAAAATCCTTAAAGACAGCCTCTGGTACATCAGGATGCCTAAGAAGATTATGCGGTTGACCCACCAGTTCACTCCAAGCATAACCACTTGCATCAATAAAGGATTCATTCGCCTCTAAAATATTACCTCTAGTATCTGTTCTTGAAACGATTGTGACATTCTCATCTAAAATATATTCTTTTTGTGTAACACGACCATTATCATGCATTGATTCCCTCTCTCGTTTAGCCTTAATCAATTTGTGTAAACACTAAGATTAAGTTTTAATAGATAATTGACCATATAGTACACCTTACTAAGTAAAAACACCATTAAGACTAATGAAAGTACGTGCCTAAAGAAAATTTGTGGTTTGTGGTTTAGTTAATAACAAAAAAAGCCCGCATGGTTGCTTAACCATGCGGGCTTCAATTTAAATCGTCAACTTATTCTAGGATGGGACAAACATCTATTTAATTAATTAAAAGTCACTCCAATCCTCCCCTCCTGAAACAATCTTTCCCTTCCTATTGGGTATTTTTGGAGCATCTAATGGAATTACATTTTTAGATACTTCCCTAGTTTTAACGCCTGAAGATCTAGCTGCCTGCTTTATAGATCTCGAAGCAATTCTTCCCGCTTTGGCTTTTTCTTTTTCTGCAGAATCTAATGACGATGCCTCATTTGAAACTTTATCAATCAATGCAATCAACTGTTTAGAAACCTCTGAAGCTCGATCTTTTTCTTGGCTAGCTATTTCTTTATCACCTAATTGATAAGCATCAACAACTCTGCCAACCGCTGTATGGAACTCAGTATGAACCTCAACCAATTTCTGCATACTTGCGAGATTTGAATATTTTTGACCATCTCCATAAAGCCATTGTCCTAATGGACATGCATCTGATTTACGAGCCGATTCATAAGTAACTTCGCTCTTCTGACCCACCAAAAGCTGTTCCAGTTTAGTCATCCAACTAATATGTTTCATTTTTGCATCTGCAAAATCTATATTGGCTTGGCCTGCCGTTTTATCTGCTATCGCATTAGGGTTTACCTTGAATCGTCCAATAAATGCAATTTGCTCATTTACACCTTCGTTCATATTACTGGCTGTTGCTGATAACTCCTCAACCAATGCGGCATTCGATTGTGTACCTTGATCAAGATGTGCCATTGCCACATTAATTTGTTCCAACCCTTTATTTTGTTCATTTGAAGTAGCAGCAACTTCAGAAACGAGGCTTTCAACCTCATTAATTTTATTAACCATCTCACCAAAAACAGTATTGGTTTTCTGAACAAGGTCTGTACCATCTTCGATTTGTTTAGTTGTAGACCCAATTAATATGGAAATATCTTTTGCTGCTTCTGCAGATTTTTGCGCTAAGTTTCTAACCTCTCCAGCTACAACTGCAAAACCACGTCCGTGTTCTCCTGCTCTAGCAGCCTCTACTGCTGCATTAAGTGCCAGCAAATTAGTCTGGAATGCAATACTATCTATAACACTGGTTATCTCACCTATTTGTCGGCTTAAATCAGTAATGCCTTTCATTGCATTCAGCGTTTTATTCATAACCGTAATGCCTTCTTCAGCTTCTAATGCAGCGCTCGTTGCTAAAGTATTGGCTTTACCCGTATTTTCTGCTGACTGCTGAACCGTTGCTGTTAATTGCTCTACACTGGCAGCGGTTTCTTCTAGCGCAGCAGCTTGCTGCTGTGTTCTATCTGATAGATCCATACTCGCAGCAGATACTTCACTTGACATCTGCCCCAGTGATTGAGCTCCCGTCTGAACCTCTCCAAGTGTTATTTCAATATTGTTCAAAGCATTATTAACAGCAAATTTCATCGCCAAAAGCTCACCTATAAACTCTCCATCTAGCCTTTGCGTCATGTCACCATCACTCATACTCGATAAAATATTATTCAATGTTTGTGATGTCATTGAGAAGCTTTCAAGCAGTGAATTAACTAAATCTGCGAGTTTTTTCTCAAATCCAACTAAAGCATCAGGCTGAATTCGACCACTTAGCATTCCTTGCCCTGCTTTGTGTACAATTTGACTAATATTATCCTCAATCTTCAATTGAGCGGTCATATCTTTCCACTCTACAACTGTTCCTAGGCGTTTACCTGAATCATCAAAAATAGGGTTAACGACTAAGTCTAATGTGACATCACCTACCTTAATTTTAGTTTTATAGGTTGTCTTCAAGTCTTCTAGCAATTTAGATTGGTGTTCGGGATTCTGGTAAAATATATCAATATTTTTTCTGAGTAATTCATTACAGTCTATATTGGGTAATTCTTTCTTCAGATCATCTTCTACTGATTTCATCATCTTAATAACAGAATCATTCATAAAAATAATACTGCGAAACTTATCAACAACCATAATATTAGTTGAGGTTGCATTTAAAGCACCTTGAATCCGCATTGCGGTATTGAGCGAAGCTTTTACATCATCAAAATCAGCACCTAATTTGATTTGTAGAGATTTTGTACGCCCTAATATACTAGAGACAAGACTATGGCCTCTTGAATCAATTTCATTTGTAAAGCGTCCTTCAGCTATTTGGGTAATAAAGCCATTAAGGCCTTTTAATTGCTTTTCACTCATGACCGTAAATAGAATAATCAGACCCACTAGCAGAACATCAACCACTCCAAAAATAATACTTGGAACCATTGCTACCATACTTGGAAGAAACATAGCTGTTAGTACAGATCCTAACAATAATGTGCATAAAACAACGATGATTTTTGATAGGTCAAAATTACGTGAAATATTGAGCTTCTCTTTTAGACTTGATGCATAACCACCAACCAGCGTAAGCTTACCCACTTCAATATCTATATAAGCCTGCTCAGCAGCCCTTTTTTGTTCTTCTGTTGCCGGAGTTCTAACAGACATATACCCTGTAATATGGCCATTTTCAAACGTGGGTGTTGCATTCGCAACAACCCAGTAATAATCACCATTCTTACGTCTATTTTTTACAATTTGAGACCATGGTTTTCCTTTTTCAAGTGTTTGCCAAAAGTCTTTAAATACATCTGCAGGTACATCTGGATGCCTCAGCATATTATGTGGCTGACCAACAAGCTCCGTCCATTCAAAACCACTAGCCTCAATAAATGCCTCATTAGCCTCAAGAATATTCCCCAAAGTATCAGTTCTTGAAACAATAGTGATACCTTGTTCTAATACATATTCTGTTTGGGTAATTATTCCATTGTCACGCATAGTACCTTCCTTCTATATGTAATCTATAATGCCATTTTTTACTGAAGTATCATCTTTACCCTGATTTTTTTACTTAAGCACCATTTGACATAAAGTAAAATTTAATAGGTTAGTCACTATATGCAATTGGATTGAAGATAACTTGTTTAGTACTAAACTTTCATGTAAAGCTATTATCAGGCCTTTAATATTAAGTAACGCCCTCTACCCCAGATTTACAACAAGTTTGGCTAAGCTTAACCATATAAAATAGATAGACTTACTGAGTAAACTACCTTTCTTAATTTGAAGTTTACCTCTACAGAATTGTAGTTACCATATGATTTTTTTTATAGCGCAATAAGTAAAGCGACCCCTAACTTAAGTTAAGTTAACAAGCATGTAAACAAGAATAGTGGAGTATTATGTTTTAAAAACAATAGCTTAATTGATAATATGACAAGAGGGGGCGTCTACACTATCTCGTATCTGGATTATGAAATAATGGATTAGAAATAGTTATATCTATTGTTCAGCTAATAGATCACAAAAAGAGAAGGGATAAACGTTCTGCCAAAGAAATAGGCAAAACGTTTATTATATTAGTAAATTATTCGACAGGATGCCCTGCAAAAGACCACTCAGGGAAACCTTCGCGGTAATAAAACACCTTGCTATAGCCCAATGAGACCAGTTCAGCTGCTGTACGTGCCGACTTCATGCAGCCAACCCCATTACAGTAGATCACCACTGGCTGATCTTTCTTTAAAGCTGATTCAATCGCTGCACGAGTATAAGCCGCAGGATCAGTACGATTGATATTAATCGCTTTAGGAATATGTCCTTGATTCCAATCGGACAGTGAACGCGGATCAAAAAATGCCACCCCATCTAACCACATTGCCTTAGCCTGAGCAGTATCAATGGTTGTTGCACCATCGACAGTGAGAGGTGACGCTCCTGCTTTAGCGAATGAAGAAAATAGCATTAAACTCGCAACCATCGAACTCACAACCATCGTTTTAATAAATGTACTCATACATCCTCCTATTACACCTGTCGCTAATAATGACTTCCAAATATTTAAACATAAAAAATGACACTTGAACTTAATATTTTGCCTGTTCACAACGCTCTAACGATACAACTTGTGATAAGTACCCTGCTGAGCAATCAACTCGTCATGACTACCCGACTCAATAATATGTCCATCTTCAAATACCAAGATTCTATCAGCCTGTTTAATAGAGCTTAAACGGTGCGCAACAATCAGCGTAGTTCTGTTCTCTAAGAAAGGTGCTAGGTCCGCATACAATTGTCGCTCAGTCTCCATATCTAAAGCAGAGGTTGCCTCATCCATAATGACTACTTTAGGATCTTGTAGAATCATACGCGCAATAGCTAACCGTTGACGCTGTCCCCCTGATAATTTAATACCATTGCGTCCAACGATAGAGTCAAGTTGATGATCAAGTGACTTAACCACCTCAACTAATTGTGCCTGCTGTAAAGCCAACCATAGTTTATCCTCAGCAATCTCCTGCCCCATGGTTAAGTTAAAGCGGATACTTTGATGGAATAGTACCGGGTGTTGCAGAACCGTTGCTACATTCTGCCTAACAACCGACTGGCCTATCTCAGTAATAGGTTCACCACCATAAAAAACACTACCAGACTTTGCTTCATAAAAACCGAGTAGTAGTTGAACTAAGGTAGTTTTACCGCCCCCGCTCGCCCCAACTAATGCAAGCTTCTCTCCCGCCTTTATCTCAAAGTTTAAGTGATTTAAAACCAAGTCTGTTTTGCCTGGGTATTGGAAAGCCAGGTCGGTTACCTTAACAGCAACCGCTTGATCATTCAAAAATGGATTAATATTTTCGGGATACTTTGGCTCTTGTTCAAGATCGAGTACTTCATTAACACGCTGTAACGCCCCACTTGCAGCACTGAAACCATATTGAATTGCTAGAATCTCTTGAACAGGCCCCATCATAAACCACAGATAACCAAATACAGCCATCATCTCACCAATAGATAGCCCAGAAAAAACCACCATTAACATGCTGACACCACGGAAAATATCAAAGCCAATCAGGAAGATCATAAAAGAGAAACGACCCGCTGCATCACTCTTCCAAGTATAGGCCTCTGAGTGGCTGCGAATGGTATCAGCATGACCACGAATACGGTCGAAAAAAGGACGATCTTGATTAGTCGCTCTTACCTGTTGAAGGGCATCTAACGTCTCTGTTAACGACTGCTGAAAAATATCAATCGCAGTATTTTCTTCTTTTTTAAGGGTTTTAACATTTCGCCCTAATCGCATTGTGAAATAGATCACTAAAGGATTCAGTAGCAGAATAAACATTGCTAACTGCCAGTTTAGCCAAAGCAGTACTATCGTAATGCCCACCAGTGAAAATACGGCAATAATCAGTTTACCCACTGTCGTGCCCAGAAAGTTATCGATCGTATTGACATCATTGACCATGGTTGCAGAGACACTACCGCTACCCAACGTTTCATACTGCGCCATCGAGACGTTCTGTACACGCCCCAATAGATCACGACGTATTTGGTAAGTTACCTCTTTGGCTATAACAGTAAATTGCTGCACCTGCCAAACGCCCATAATCAAACCAATAAACCGCAATAGGATAGTAATAACGGTCACCACAACAATATAATAAATAGGTCCATGCCAATCTTCTGAAACCCATTGATTTAGGAAGCTTACGATCATCCCAGGCTTTTCTAATAGAACTTCATCCACCAAAAAAGGTAGTAATAGTGGCAAAGGTACTATCGCCAAGGTGGCTATGAGAGCAATGATATGTGCTTTAACTAGACCAGTCTTGTGTTTGATGACTAGATCAAAGATACGCTGCCAAGTATAGGAGCGTTCAGAGGTTGGGGTCACTTTAGTTACTTTTAAGTCAGACGAGTAGGAGACTGGGCGCATATAAAAGGGGAACCTTTTTTAAAATGAGAATTTGCATTATAAAATGACTGACTGATTAATATTTAAGCAACGATTACAATTTAAACAGACGATTAAAGTTGGCCGTGGTCGCTTCCGCAACCGTTTCAAATGGTAGGCCTTTTAACCTAGCGATCTCTTCAACTACATAGCGAGTATAGCCAGGTTGATTGGTTTTACCACGGTAAGGCATCGGTGCTAAATAAGGCGCATCAGTCTCAACTAAAATTTTATCTAAAGGCAATGCGGTGGCTACCGCCTTTAAGTCTTTAGCATTTTTGAAAGTAACAATACCTGAGAAAGAGATATAAAAACCAATTTCAATTGCCTGCTCTGCCGTTTCAAGATCTTCAACAAAACAGTGCATGATACCGCCAACATCTCCCCCCCCTGCTGATTTTAAAATCGACAAACAGTCAGCTGTAGAGTTACGCGTATGGATAATCAACGGCTTATCGAGCTGTTTAGCAATGCGGATATGCTGTGTAAAGCGATCATGTTGCCACTGCATACCCCCTTCAGTTGCAGCTTCCTCTTCAAAGTGAAAGTAATCTAAACCCACTTCACCAATCGCAATGACTTTAGGGTGCGAAGCAAATTCAAGGATCTCTTCATCAGTCACAATGACCTCTCGATCTTCACAGGGGTGAATACCAATCGAGGCATAAACACATGCATATTTATTGGCTAAATCAATTACTTCTTGCCACTGACTCGGGTTAATTGCGACACACAAAATACGCTCGACGCCTAACTCTACCGCCTTAGAGATGACCGCATCAATGGTGCCCACTTTATCTTCGGGTAAAATATTCAGATGGCAGTGTGAATCAACAATCACGGTAAGGTTCCTTTTTGTAATTTAGATTGAAAAATAGACTGGAAAGGTTCGGCAATTTGTTGCACCTCTAACCACTCTAAACAGAGTGTCTCTAATACTAACTCTTTATTGGCATTACCTAACCAGTTCTCTTTGGCTTGTAAAATAGCTTTCTGAAAACGTAACCAGTTTTGTAGTTGAAGCTGCTGTTCTTTAGTGGTCGCTTCTGCCCACGTTTGGCTCTCATCGACTTTATAACTAACAGAACGAACCGCAGAAACACTCCACTGATAGAAGTAATCAAACACACTGACCGGGGTTGACCATTTTAACCACTCCGCCACTACTTGAGAGACGGTTTTATGACCCGACTGAAGTTGTTTTAAGCCCTCTTTCCACCGGCTATCTTCTTCAAATTTGCCCTCTTCGATCCACTCCAAAGCATCCAAAGGTGCGCCCCAGTTTAACCTTAGGGCACGTTTAACCAAAGCAAGATCAACCTGCGGTAACGCTTGGTGTAACCAAGTCACGGCATCTGCTAATGCGGGCGGGATAAAACTTAATAGCTGACAACGACTTTTTATGGTTGCTGGCAGACGGCCAATTTCATGGGTTGTTAGTAGAAACAAAGTATTGGTGGCTGGCTCTTCTAGTGTTTTCAACAGTGCATTAAAGGCTGACTGATTAAGGAACTCTACCCCTTCTACCCAGATAACCTTATACCCCCCCTGGTGAGAAGTCTCATTGAGCTTATTAATCAGTGTGCGTACTTGATCGACACTAATGTCTTTTTTATCATCTAAACGTCTTAAATGGTAAAAGTCAGGGTGCTGTTTACCTAGATAAAGATGGCAGCCTTGACACTGCTGGCAAGCAACACCATTAATAGGTTGCAAGCAGAGTACCTTTTGCACCGCCTGATCCACAAAAGACTCAATGCCAATGCCTTTAGGCCCTGCTAATAAGTATGCATGACCTAAACGACCCGTTAGTTGAGTCCACAGAGTCCACTGGCTTTGCAACCATGGCACTAAAGCAACGGCTGGCTGATTCATGTCAACATTCCCTCTAAACGAACTCTAATCTGCTCTTGAATTACTTCTAACGGCTGACTGGCATCTAAGATCTCATAACGTGTGGGAGAGGCATAAGCACGTACTAAATAGGCAGCTCGTACTTTCTCAAAGAATGCTTGTTTCTCTTGTTCAAAACGGTCAATCACTTGTCCCGTTTGCTGACTTCTAGAACGAACACGCGCCATACCAATCTCAACAGGTAGATCGAAGATAAAAGTGCTATCTGGCTGAAAGCCTTGCTGAACCCACTGCTCAATTTCAGCAATACGAGAAAAGTCCAAGCCTCTTGCACCGCCTTGATAGGCGTAAGTTGCATCGGTAAACCGATCAGATATCACCCATTTTCCAGCTGCAATGGCAGGTTGAATCTTCTCTTTTAGATGCTGAGCACGCGCAGCAAACATAAGTAGTAATTCAGTTTCATCCTGCATTGCAGTAAACGCTTTATTCAGCAAAACCTCACGAATGGCTTCACCAATCTCAGTACCCCCTGGTTCACGAGTCACGATCACATCCACGCCCTGACTCGCCAAGAAATCTTCAATAAATAGAAGGTTGGTCGACTTACCGCCCCCTTCTGTGCCTTCTAAAGTAATAAACTGACCTTGCATAGAATTTCCTTCTAACCGTATCTCTAATCATCGTGGCTGATAAAACGCTTATCTCTTATTCAAGAGGTATTTTCGAACCGCTTTGTTGTGCTCAATTAATGTATTTGAAAAATGGTGCTCTCCACCACCTTTGGCAACAAAGTAGAGTGCCTTAGTTTTTTCTGGGTGCATAACGGCTTGAATAGCCTCTCTGCTAGGCAAGGCGATAGGTGTCGGCGGTAGTCCATTAATTCTGTAGGTGTTATAGGTTGTTTTGGTTAGCAGATCTCTTTTACGAATATTGCCATCATAAGATTGACCTATGCCATAGATGACAGTCGGGTCTGTTTGTAGTCGCATCCGCTTTTGCAATCGACGCATAAACACCCCAGCTATTTTAGCTCTTTCTGCAGCAAAGCCCGTCTCTTTCTCAACAATCGACGCGAGAATCAGCGCTTCATAAGGCGTTTTCAACGGCAACCCTTTCTCTCGATTTTGCCAAGCAGCGTCTAACTCGGCCTGCAACGCTTGATAAGCTCGTAGAATCACCTGCTTATCACTGTCTCCTGACTGGTAATGATAGGTCTCTGGCAGCAACCAACCCTCTATCGAAGCATAGGGATACTTAGCATAGTCACTTCCAGTAACCTTTTTATCAAAACCCAATAAAGCTTGCAGCTCAGTTATCTTCTCAATATCTAGGGTTTTACGGATTTTAGGCAGTGCATGAATCGATTTTAGAGCCTGCTGTACCGTCTGTCCTGCAATCAAGGTGACAGGGTACTGAACCGTTTGACCTTTAATCAATTTAGCAACCAGCGTTTTAACACTCCACTGTGGGTCTATTCTTATTTCGCCCGCTTTAATCAAGTGATGCTGCTTTTGGTAACGTAAGTACCAAACAAACCATTTGGGCGAGGAGAGAAAGCCCTCTTTATGTAGCTGGCGGGCAATACGATTCGCTGAACTACCAACCTGAATTTTAACCACCTTGCCTTCTAAGGCTGTTGATATAGGTGCATTTAAGAACTGATTAAACTGCCACATAAAACCGACAAATCCCAATATGCTCAAAACAAGCAGCAGTGAAATCACTCGCTTTAACCGTTTCACAAACTATCCTTTGTATTCTCTATATGCTCTAATTTCAATACATTATTCTGTTGCCATACCAACCATGCCTGATGAATTTTCTGTGTTTGAATAACAGAGTATTGCTTACTCTCCAACTGTTGAACGGGCATAATTCCTCGTATTGCATTGGTTAAAAAAAGTTCATCTGCTTGCTGTAGGTGTTCAAGTTTAATATCTTCAACTAACCACTGATAACCAAGTTCTTCTGCCATGATACTTAGCTGATAGCGAGTTGTACCCTCTACACCACTCAAGTCTAACTTTGGGGTGATCAGCTGTTTATTCTTGATTATAAACAGATTAGATTGTGTACCACTGATCACATTCTGCAAGGCATTGAGCATTAAACCTTCTTGCTCACCCTTATTAATCACCTCTGATCGCGCAAGTACACTCTCTAAACGGCTCAAATGTTTTAAACCAGCTAACTGTGGCTGAATACTGGCTTGAGTCAAACAGAGACTAATAGAAAGTGCTTCTGCTTTGAACTCCCCTCCCCCCCCCTGCTCAAAAAATGGCTTAACTTCAGCAGGCGCATTACTCAATTGTAGGAGTGTAATCATTTCTGCCTGCTTTGGAATCTGATAGCCCCGCCCCGCTTGACCACGTGTCATCATTATTTTCAATACCAATACAGAACCTATCACGGTTTGTACGCGGTCACTGCTTAGGGCTTGTGAGATCTGTTGCAATAACTGTTGTTCATCCATTAGTGCAAACTGTAAACGCCTTGCGGATAAAGAGAGTCTACGCCAGTGTGCAGACCAGTTGCAGAGCACACCTGACATAACTAAAACCGTTGTAAAAAAGCCATCACCATAATGGAGGCCACGATCAAATGCCGAAATTGACTCTAAAGGTTCGCCATTAATCCATGAACAAGTTGCTAGTTGTATTGGTATCTCAGCTTGCTGCATGATTAACGACTCTTCTGCCTTGTCATTAATGCATTTACCAAGCCTTTGGCTTTATGGCGTGTTTCTGTCAACTCACTCTCTGCAATAGAGTCTGCCACAATACCTGCACCTGCTCTAAACTGCACCACAGGATGGCCCTCTTTTTCAGACTGGATCATTGTACGAATCAGAATATTCAGGTCTAAAGAGCCATCACGATTAATGTAACCCAGAGAACCCGTATAGGCCTCACGCGGCATCAGCTCTAACTCAGCAACAATCTCCATGCAGCGTATCTTAGGACAACCCGTTATGGTTCCACCAGGGAAGAGTGCGTGAATAATATCCAGTGGTGATAGATCTGATTGTAGTTTGCCGCGTACATTCGACACAATATGGTGAACATGCTCATAGCTCTCAATAACCATTAACTCATTAACCTCTACCGTACCTGGCTGACAGATACGCCCTAAATCATTTCGCTCAAGATCAATCAGCATAATATGCTCAGCGCGCTCTTTAGGGTGAGAAAGCAACTCTGCAATTAACGCTTTATCTGCCACTAAATCATCACTGCGCTTGCGCGTTCCCGCAATCGGACGAGTCTCTACCCAAGGGGCTTGGTACTTAACGAGGCGCTCAGGTGAAGAACTAATAACCTGCCATGGCTTCTCATCAATACCTACAAAACAGGCCAGAGCAGCAAAAGGTGCTGGATTATGACGGCGTAAAGCCCGATAGACATCTAAGTAATCTGTCTGATCATCTAGTGCGACTTGCCACTGGCGAGACAGATTAACCTGAAAAACATCTCCAGAGAGAATGTACTCTTTGATCTGTTGCACGCCCTGTAGATATTTAGCCTCAGGCTCCTCTGTTGCCTGAGCTGTTTCAATCACAGATGACTTTGACTCGTAAGCCAATGCATTTTTGATATCAACCTGCATTTCATCAAAAACTTCAACATACTCAGTCGCGTAGTCCACTTCTGCTAACAGTGTTACTTCGTGGGTTTTATGATTGATGATGATGGCTGCTGGGATACGCGTCAGTACTGCTAGCGGGAACTCAGACTTTGGTAGATTTAAAACAGGTTCAACCACCTGTGCGTAGTCATAACTAAAATAACTAAACCAACCACCAGTGAAAGGCAGGTCAGATAGAGAGGTTTGATTCTCCTGTTCAGAGAAAAGTAGATCTGAAAAAGTTGCTTGAGTTTGTTCTAGAAACCACTCTTTGTCAGAAAGGTCATTTAGCTGAATCGTTTCTTGCGGGTAGGCGAAAAGGATATCAAACTCACCCAACCCCCCCTGCGCAACACTCTCTAATAAGAAAGGGTAACGCTGAGGGTTAAGCTCATGCAGCTTTGATAAATCTAGCAAGGTTTGACAAGGCATTAAAACAGGCTGGGTGACAACCTGCTTAGAGAGTGAATTGGACATATTGCTATAAAGCCTAGTAAGGGTCACGACAACCGATGTTGCCGTGACAATTAAACTTTAGCCAACACGATTGTCGCGTTAGTACCGCCGAAACCAAATGAGTTAGAAAGTGCATACTCAATCTTTGCATCACGTGCTTCATTAGCAACGTAATCTAGATCACACCCTTCCTGAGGGTTATCTAGGTTGATTGTAGGGGGTAGCTTCTGATGTTTGATTGCTAAAGCAGTAAAGACCGCTTCCATAGCACCAGCTGCTCCTAAAGCATGACCAGTCATTGATTTAGTTGAGCTCATGGTTAGGTTATAAGCGTGATCACCAAAGGTTGATTTAACCGCACTGGTCTCGCAAAGATCACCTGCTGGGGTTGAAGTACCATGTGCATTAATATAGTTGATTTTACTTGGATCAAGCTTTGCGTTATTCAATGCTGTTACCATACAGCGTGCTGCACCCTCTCCGCCTTTTGAAGGGAGTGTCATGTGATAAGCATCTCCACTCATACCAAAGCCTAATACTTCCGCATAAATAGTCGCGCCACGTGCTTTAGCATGTTCATACTCTTCAAGCATCACCGCACCAGCACCATCAGCCAGTACAAAACCATCACGATCTGCATCCCAAGGCCGACTTGCCGCTTGTGGATCATCATTGCGAGTAGACAGTGCACGTGCCGCAGCAAAACCTGCTAAACCCAATTGAGTCGTTGCATACTCTGCGCCGCCCGCGACCATCATATCAACATCCCCATACTCAATCATACGAGCGGAATCACCAATACTGTGTGTACCCGTTGCACAGGCAGTTCCAATCGCCATATTAGGTCCTTTAAGACCAAACATAATCGACAGGTTACCCGAGATCATATTAATAATAGAACTTGGTACAAAGAAAGGTGAAACACGACGAGGCCCTGATTTTAGATAAACACTATGTTGCGTCTCAATAGAGCCAATACCACCGATACCAGAACCAATAGAGACTCCAATACGCGGTGCATTCTCTTCGGTGATCTCGATGCCTGAATCACGAATGGCCTGTGCGCCAGCGGCAATACCATAGTGAATAAAAGGATCCATTTTTTTGGCTTCTTTTGGTTTGATGTACTCAGCCACATCAAAACCTTTTAACTCACCACCAAACTTGACGGTATAGGCGTCTGTATCAAACTTGTTGATGTAGTCAATTCCACTTTTACCTGCAAGTAAATTATTCCAGCTCTCTTCCACGGTTAAACCCACCGAAGTTAAAGCACCTACACCTGTAATCACAACACGACGTTTAGTCAAAATAGCATCCTCTTTTCTTTAATCTGTTTCGATTTTAAAATCATTTTGCATAAAGCTATAGCGAAACTGGCTAAAATTTAACCTAGCTATAAGCGCTGTGCAAAATAGTTTTAGACTCTATAAAAACAAAAAAAGCCGTAAAATACGGCTTTTTTTCTCAACACGATAAAAACAACCTTATAGGTTAGCGTTTACGTATGAGGTAGCTTGGGCTAATGTAGAGATGTTCTCAGCTTCTTCATCAGGAATTTCGCAATCAAACTCTTCTTCTAGAGCCATTACTAACTCAACTGTATCTAGAGAATCAGCACCTAAATCATCTACGAATGAAGCATCAGCTGTTACTTGATCTTCTTCTACACCTAATTGCTCAACAACAATCTTCTTTACGCGCTCTTCAATACCGCTCATGGAGTTCTCCAGTTTTTTATGTTTTAAAAATAATCTTAATTTGGACGTATTCTCGCTTTATACTCAGCCTTTTTCAAGTCTTTAAAGCAATTTATTCTAATGAATCCTTGAAAAAGTTAACCAACCTCATAAAGTGAGGCGATTAAACCATATACATCCCGCCATTTACGTTCAAAGTTTGCCCTGTAATATAAGAGCCACCATCACCAGCTAAAAAAGAAACCGACTTAGCGATATCTTCTGGAGAACCTAAACGACTTAATGGAATTTGTGTTGTTAGTGCTTCACGCTGCTCTTCTGGTAATGAACGAGTCATATCTGTATCAATAAAACCTGGTGCAATCGTATTAACGGTAATATTTCTAGTACCCACTTCACGCGCAAGCGATTTACTAAAACCAATAATACCCGCTTTAGCAGCAGCATAGTTTGTCTGGCCTGCATTCCCCATCACACCTACAACCGATGCGATATTAATAATGCGCCCACCTTTGGCTTTCATCATGCCACGCAGACAAGCTTTACTCATACGGAAAACTGAGCTTAAGTTAGTCTGAATAATATCATCCCACTCATCGTCTTTCATACGCATCAATAAATTATCACGCGTAATACCTGCGTTATTGACTAAGATCGTTGGTACACCAAACTCTTTCGTGATGTCTGCTAAAACAGTGGTAATCATCTCTCCATTTGTTACATTCAAGCATTTACCCGCACCCTGTGCACCCGCTTCTTTAAGATAAGCCGTGATATTTTCTGCACCTGATTCTGATGTTGCTGTCCCAATAACAATGGCACCTTGAGAGGCTAGTTCTAAAGCAATCGCTTTACCTATTCCGCGGCTTGCTCCAGTAATAAATGCAACCTTTCCTGTTAACATGATTTTTTCCTATCTAATAATTCTAGTTTGGCTAATTTGAGTAAAGTTTAACGCACAATCTCTTAATGATACTGTCAATTTTACAAACTTGCTAACGCTTTTTCTAATGTGGCTAAATCAAACACTGGCTTCATCGCCATTTTACGGTCAATACGACGATTTAAGCCCATTAAAACTTTTCCAGGCCCTAGCTCATAAAGTGAATCAACACCCTGCGCTTTCATCGCATTAATTATTTCTACCCATTGCACAGGACGGTATAACTGCTGAACTAATAATGCTTTAATCTCTTCCTCATCAGCCGCTTGGCTAAACTGTACATTATGTAATACAGGTACAGAGGGCATACTAAAAGTCATTGTTACCAACTTTTCAGCTAGCTTATCTGCAGCAGGTTTCATCAAAGAGCAGTGTGAAGGCACACTAACAGGCAGAGGTACAACACGTGAAGCACCCTTTTCAGTTGCCAAAGCCATCGCAGCCTCAACCGCTTCTTTATTACCCGCAATCACCACCTGACCCGGTGAGTTAAAGTTAACCGCTTCTACAACCCCTTCCGTTTGATCACATACAGCGACAACCTGAGCATCCTCTAGACCAAGAACTGCTGCCATAGCCCCTTGCCCTGCAGGCACGGCAGACTGCATTAGACGACCACGCTCTGCAACCAACTCAATACCTTGAGCCAATGTCATTACACCACTTGCCACCAAGGCTGTGTACTCACCTAAAGAGTGCCCTGCCATAAATGCTGGTGCGCACTCTTTTTGAGCTAGAAACGTTCTATAAACTGCGATACCTGCCGCTAGCATTGCTGGCTGCGTAATATCAGTTTGATTCAACCTACCATCTGCATCATTTTGAACCAGGTCCCATAAGTCATAACCCAGTACGGAAGATGCTTCATCAAAAACTTCTTTTACTTGTGAGTGAGACTCAGCTAATTCAGCCAACATACCAACTGACTGAGAACCTTGACCGGGGAATACGAATGCATATGACATGTTTAAAATCCTGACATTAATTTATTTACTGTAAATAAAACTTTTTTTGTAAAACTTAAACGTAAATTAATACTTAATTAACGCTGATCCCCAAGTGAACCCACCACCAAATGCTTCTAATAACAGCATTTGACCACGTTGAATTCTACCATCACGAACCGCTTCATCTAAAGCCATTGGAACCGATGCACTGGAAGTATTAGCGTGTTTGTGCACCGTCACAACAGCTTGATCAGGTGACAGCTTTAATTTTTTAGCTGTCCCATTGATAATGCGTAAATTCGCTTGATGAGGCACTAACCAATCAATGTCTTCCTTCTGCAAACCGTTCGCTTCCAATGTCTCGTTGGCAATACGACTCAAAGTGTTAATAGCCATCTTAAAGACTTCATTACCTTTCATCTGCATAGTGCGTTCAGCAATATCATCTGTTTGAGGTAATTTAGACGGCCCAGAAGGCACATGAAGTAGCTCATCATAACGGCCATCAGCATGGATATGTGTCGAAAGAATTCCTTTCTGCTCAGACGCTTCCAATATCACTGCGCCAGCACCATCACCAAATAGCACACAAGTATTTCGATCGGTCCAGTCTGTAATTCGAGATAACGTCTCTGCACCAACCACTAAAGCACGCTTAGACATGCCCGTTTTAATAAACTGGTCAGCCACACTGAGCCCATAAACAAATCCAGAACAAACTGCCTGTATATCAAATGCTGGACAGCCTTGAATGCCTAAACGTGACTGCAAAAGACATGCCGTGCTTGGGAATATTTTATCTGGTGTAGTTGTTGCAACAATAATCAGATCGATATTTCGTGCATCAATGCCTGCCGCTTCAATCGCTTTTAAGGAAGCCTGCTCGGCAAGATCACAAGTAGTTTGACCTTCAGCAGCAATATGGCGCTGTTGAATACCTGTTCTTTCACGAATCCACTCATCATTGGTATCAACCATCTTTTCAAGATCAGCATTTGTTAAGATTTTTTCAGGTAGATAACCACCAGTACCAATAATACGACTATAAATTTTATGACTCATAACTACTCAACATTAAAGGTAAGGATTGAAAGATTACCATTTAACAGGCAACCTTAATAGAATTTAAGCTTCAGAACCCGATGCGACTAGGGCTTGCTGCTTAATGAGCTTAGATACTTCTGAAGAGATCAGCTCAGGGACATTTTTACTCACTTCCAACCTAGCTTCTGCAATGGCATGAAAGTAAGCGGCACGATCGGCACCACCGTGACTTTTAATCACAATTTTACGCAAGCCTAATAGAGAGGCTCCATTATAACGACCAGGATCAACCTTACTCTTAAAGGATTTTAAAACTGGATAAGCCAATACCGCAACCAGCTTAGTAAGTAGATTCTTTTTAAAGGCTGCCTTTAAGTAGAAAGAGATCATTTTAGCAACACCCTCACTGGCTTTTAGAGCAATATTCCCGTCAAAGCCATCACAGGCAACAACATCAACATCTCCCTTAAAGATATCATCGCCTTCTGAGTATCCGATATAGTTAATATCAATCCCTTGAAGTAGCTGATGTGCATCTTTAATGCGCTGATGCCCTTTCATCTCCTCTTCACCAATATTAAGCAAGCCTATTTTTGGTGAGGAATTATCATCAACTGCTTTAGCGAGTACTGACCCCATCATGGCAAACTGAGCCAATTGGTTACCTGTACATCCAACATTGGCACCTAAGTCTAATACGTGTACATGCCCCTTCATAGTCGGCATTGAAGTACAAATAGCAGGACGTTCAATATCAGGTAGCATTTTTAAGACAAACTTAGCCACTGCCATCAAAGCACCTGTATTACCGGCACTGACACACGCTTGAGCCTGATCGTCTTTGACCAAATTCAATGCAATACGCATCGAAGACTGCTTTTTCTTTCTAAGTGCTTTTGAAGGTAGATCATCCATTTCAACAATTTGTTCTGCATGTTGAACTGTGATCCGAGATAGATCGTACTGATATTTAGAGAGTTCAGCATTAATTAAGTCTTCTTTACCGACTAAAATAATGTGAATATCTGAAAATTGTTTGAGTGCATCGATTGAGGCAGGGACAGTGATAGGTAAACCGTGGTCACCGCCCATAGCATCGATGGCAATATTAATAGCCAAGATGAATTAAGCCTTATCTTGAACGACTTTTTTACCTTTATAGTAACCATCAGCCGTTATGTGATGACGACGGTGAACTTCACCAGTAGTTTCATCAACTGTTAGTGTCGGTGCATCTAGTGCATCGTGTGAACGACGCATACCACGTCTTGATGGGGTTTTACGACTTTTTTGAACTGCCATGGCAATCTCCTAATAACTAAAACTTAAATTCTATTTTTTTAACCCTTGCAACATTGCAAAAGGGTTAGGTTTTTCAGCGCTCAATCCTTGGGCGCTATCATCATCAGTAGTAACTTCAGTATTTTGATAGTTCAATGAACTTGTTTTATTAATCGGTGCAAGTGGCACCGATAATAACAACTCTTCTTCTATCCAATTAAATGAGGATATTTTACCCTCACCTAATTCAAATACTTCAATCTCTGCTGGCAAATCTTTTGTCAATGCTAACGACTCTGTAAAGATACCCGTCACTTCCGATTTAATGGGATAAGCAAAGGTCTTTAAAGAACGTTGACACTGTAAATTCAAAACTGCCTCTAACTTCATAATAAAAGCGGGAAACTTCAACGCTTTATCATAGTAAAAATTCAGCTCTACCTGAACATCTTGATCCGATGATTCAGTTAGCTCCCCTAAGCGCTTTAAACGGCTTAGGTTGACTCGACCCACAAATTGTTTATTATGGTTCACCGAGTTAATAGGATCGATATATTCAGGTAGCTTGTCTAACATAGGCGCGAATCATACAGTCATCATTCAATTAAGTCAAAAAATAACGTAAAAAACAGCCTATTTATTCACCATTTTTTTTCAGTAAACACTTTAGGCATATCAGAATGACTAAAATAGCTTAGGCTTTCACTATTTAGTCTTAAAAAATAACTTTCTAGACAATCACAAGGCAAGATTCAACTTATGCAAGCTTCTCCCTCAAATCACTCAAAGCCTGTTTCAACCCCTAGAATCATTCTTGGTTCAACATCAATTTTTAGAAAAGAACTCTTAGAGAAGCTCAACTTACCATTTGAACAAATCGCACCCAATATTGATGAAAGCCCATTAAATAATGAAACCCCCAAAGAGCTGGTGGTGAGGTTATCTAAAGCTAAAGCCCAAGTGATTGCAGGACAATCCCCTAACTCTATTATCATTGGTTCAGATCAAACGGCTCTATTCAACGGACAGCCGATTGGCAAACCCCACTCCTTTGATAATGCAGCCGCCCAACTTAAACAATTCAGCAATCAAACTATTACATTCTATACAGGCTTGACGGTTATTAATACGGCAACACAACAGACCTTCGAGGCATTGGATATCACTAAGGTTCATTTTAGAGCACTGTCTCAATCGGTCATTGAAAACTATATAGAGATTGAACAACCCCTAAAATGTGCAGGAAGCTTCAAATCAGAGGGACTGGGTATCACATTATTTAAAGAGATCGAAAGTAAAGACCCAAATGCTTTAATTGGCTTACCACTCATAGAATTAACCAATATATTCTACGAAATGGGTTATCCCCTCCCCATCCAACCTAATTTATAGGGCACTGTACTCATTATTAAGAGACTAATAAGTCACTTCTAAACTGAGCAGGGGGGGGGGATTGAAACACCTACATATAATATAAAAATGCTTTTAAATGCGCTGAACCAACCAGAGATTCAACTCTTGTAATGAGTCTAATTCTGCAACAGGATTATAGGTGGATAGAATATCCATCTGATGAACACCATGACTTAAAGCGATACGATCCATACCAATATTTTGCGCCATCTCCATATCAAAGATGGTGTCTCCAACCATCACTGCATCTTCCACAGATATTTCAAACTCAGCCAAAATCTGCTTTAACATTAGAGGATCAGGCTTTGAAGCTGACTCAACAGGTGTACGCGTCATATCAAAGTAAAGACCAAAACCACACTCTGCTAATACTAGATCCAAGCCTTTACGACTTTTACCCGTGGCAATTGCTAACTTTACACCATGCTGGCGCAGATTAAATAGCAGTGATTCAGCACCATCAAAAGCCACCATCTCGTGTTTGCTCTCCTCTAAAAAGCATTGTATGTAAGCTTCAGCCATGGCCACAACCTGGTGCTGATCCGCTTCTGGATAGAGTCCTAAAATTGCATTTTCAAGACTTAAACCGATAATCTGTTTTGAGTCATGATCGGACAGCACAGGAAAACCACACTGCTTAGCCGCCATCTGAATAGCGCCCACAATACGAGCCTCTGAATCCATCAAGGTACCATCCCAATCAAAAATCACTGCTTTATACTTTTTCACAAAACACTCCAACGCCTCTATTTACTAAAGACTTAACTTCTCAATAATCTGTTTAAAATCCGGATAGAGCGGTGCTTCCATCAACACCCACTCTTCTGTGCCTGGGTGTGTAAAGCCTAAAAACTGTGCATGCAGGGCTAAACGTTTCATACCCATTGGGCGATATTTTTTATTTAAGGGACGATCACCATACTTATCATCACCCAATAAAGCACAACCTTGTGCTAAAGCGTGAACACGTATCTGATGGGTTCTGCCCGTTCTTAGCTTCACCGTCATTAAGTCGCAGTCTTTAAGATGCTTCTCGACTCTAAAGAAACTAATCGCTTGCTTACCATCCTTGGCAACCGTCACATTCCAACCACCATCGGCCAAATTATCTTTTCGTAATGGCAAGTCAACCTTCTGCAAGCCTTTAGGCCATGAGCCTGTGACAATCGCTAAATAACGCTTATCTAACTTATCCGCTCGAATCTGTTCATGAAGGTTTTTAAGAATAGAGGCCTTCTTAGCAATCAAAATACAGCCAGAAGTATCTCTATCAATACGGTGAACCAGCTCTAAACGCTTAGCGAGTGGTCTTAAAACTCTCAGTACTTCAATTAAACCCCAGTTAATACCACCGCCACCGTGCACCGCGATCCCTGATGGTTTATTAATGACCATGAGATCTTTATCTTCAAAAATAATGCTCTGCTCAATACGCTGTAATTGTGCCTGTGGAATGTCCGACTCTACAATCTCGACCTTGTCAGGCACGGTAACGGGCGGAATACGAACCATATCCCCTGCAACCAAACGCGTACTCACTTTAACGCGCCCCTTATTTACACGCACCTCACCCTTGCGAATAATACGGTAGATTAGAGTTCTGGGTGCCTTACGTAAATGACGCATCAAAAAGTTATCCACTCTTTGACCTTCGTCCTCCTCCGTCACTTCAATCATTCTTACATTTGCCATACCGTTTCAAACCACCCTATTCACAAGCTTACCAAGCTGTTTTAGCGCCTGACACTTATCAGACAAAAACAACTTATCAACAATTTATACACAATTTTTGCCACAGTTTACAGGGTGATGCCTATGTTGTCATTGCATAGCGTAAAAATGAATGCTATATTTGCACGGCTTAATTTGTAAGCGATGTGATTTTACCCAATATTTCCAGCCTTTTAGTTTGAAATAACACGTAATATCAGCATGAAAGAATTTTAAAAACCAGCAGAAATCGGCCTCCTAACAAAATAGGAATTGAGTCATCTCCACATACTGATGTAATAAATAGACATCAGGCTAAAAAAGATACTCACATTGGCTTAAACTTTTTCTGCTAAATAAAAACTCTGAGTCATACACATCCATACAAGACAATATAAAGCCCTTAGATTGATGATTTACTAAAAGTAACGAACCATCAATATTAAGAAAATTGCTTGGCGCAACAATACTAAACTGTCATAAGACGCCAAATCAATGATACGAGAGCTAAAACTGGCTAATTGAGTATTGTTAAAACAGACACTGTCTGCAGGCTAGAGCAAACTGCCTAAAATAAAAAACTTTACGTTTGCTCGATACCACTGTTACACAAAATAGATTATACAAAGTGAATGCAATACGGCATATCACAAGCCTAGATTGGCTAGTTAATAAAATGTTATGAGTAATCTTAATCACGCTTGATGACACCTCAAATTAGACAGGTTCGCTTTAAAAAGAATAAGCCCACCTTCTGAGGATCAAGCGAGAACCATTACCCCTATTTATGTAGTAACAACTTGCCTAAACATACCGCTTTCTAGCCTAAGCAAAGCCCTCGTCCGCTATTGTCTTCTATCTATCTGTATCTCTCAGTTAAAACTAGAAAGAGAAAAGCATGAAAAGAATGCTCATTAATGCGACTCAAGCAGAAGAGACTCGCATCGCCCTTGTAAACGGGCAAACACTGTACGATCTTGACGTTGAAACCCCTCACCATCAGAAGAAAAAAGCCAACATTTATAAGGGTAAAATCACCCGTGTTGAGCCTAGCTTAGAAGCTGCTTTTGTAGATTACGGCTCTGAACGCCATGGTTTCCTACCTTTTAAAGAAGTTGCTGAAGAGTACTTCCCAAAAAACAAACCTGAATCTGGACGCTTCTGCATTAGGGATGTATTGAAAGAAGGTCAAGAGATCATCGTTCAAGTACAAAAAGAAGAACGTGGTAATAAAGGTGCGGCACTAAGTACTCAAATCACTCTAGCGGGTCCTTATGTAGTGATGATGCCAAACAACCCTAAAGCGGGTGGTATCTCAAGACGTATTGAAGGCGATGACCGTTCTGGTATTCGTGATACGCTGCGTGATCTTGATACACCAGATGGTATGGGACTAATAATCCGTACTGCGGGTGTTGGTAAAAATACCGATGAACTTCAATGGGGTGTTAACTACCTTGTGCAACTGTGGGAAGCAGTACAAAAGGCTTCTAAAGAGAGAGCTGCACCTTTCTTAATTCATCAAGAATCAGATATTGTTATCCTTGCGATTCGTGATTATCTACGCCAAGACATCGGTGAGATTATTATTGATAACATGGAGGTCTACCATAAGGCACGTGAGTTTATTCAGCACGTTATGCCACAGCAAGTATATAAGGTAAAACCTTATCAAGATACGATCCCACTATTTACCCGTTTTCAGATTGAATCTCAAATTGAATCTGCTTACCAACGTGAAGTAACACTGCCTTCTGGTGGATCAATTGTGATTGATATCACTGAAGCTTTAACCGCAATCGATATCAACTCAAGTCGTGCAACCAAAGGAAGCGATATTGAAGATACCGCCTTCAATACCAATATGGAAGCCGCTTCTGAGATTGCTCGCCAATTGCGTCTACGTGATTTAGGTGGATTAGTGGTTATCGATTTCATCGATATGCACTCAAACAGACACCAGCGTGAAGTAGAGAACCAGATGCGCGACGCCGTTAAATCTGATCGTGCTCGTGTTCAAATTGGTAAGATCTCACGCTTTGGTCTACTAGAGATGTCACGTCAGCGCCTACGTCCTTCTATCGAAGAGTCAACACAGATCGTCTGCCCTCGCTGTCACGGGGTTGGTATTATCCGTGGGGTTGAGTCACTGGGACTTTCAATTCTTCGCCTTCTAGAAGAAGAGAGCATGAAAGAGCAAACGCGTCGTGTCATGGTACAACTACCCGTTGATGTTGCAACCTTCTTACTGAATGAGAAGCGTAATCAGATCATTAAGATCGAGGATCGTCACAACCTACATATTCTGATTGTACCTAACGAACATCTAGAAACACCACAGTACATTATTGAACGTACTCGTAATGGTGAAGAGATGCCGAATAATGCAAGCTATGAGATCAAAGAGATCTCTCAGCCAGACTTTAGTCTCAACGACGACAGTACTCAGCAACAATTGCAAAAGCCGAAAGAGGAGCCTGCAGTTAAAGATATTCAGCAAACCGCACCACCAGTTCAGGCACAAACCCCTGTCGCTGATGCGCCAACTCAAGCAGCACCCAAAGCAGAGAAAAAACCTGGATTATTCTCCCGTGTTTGGAAGTCTCTATTTAGCAAAGAAGAAGCTGAAGAAGAGGTTAAACCAACAAGACGTCCTAATCGTAACCGCAACCGTAATCGTAATAGCCGCGACGGTCGTGATGAGAAAACTGGCCGTAATCGACGTAATCAACGAAACAACCGTCGCCCACCTAATGAAGATACCGAGCAAAAAACAGCTCAAGAATCTTCTGAAACGCGTAATGACAGTGGTAAAAAGCCTAACCGTCGTCAAAATCGTGATAAGCGTGATAATCGTTCTAATAGAGAGCAAACGGTTAAAAACTCTGTTGAAAATGAAAATGATACCAATGTTGCTCAAGTGGATAACACAAAGAGCAGCAAAACGGATAATTCAAACAAAAAGCCACGTTCAGGTCAGCGTCATCGTAGCCGTTATAACAGCAGATCTTATAACAGTCGTCGTCGTGCACCAGTGGGTGCTGAAGAGCTATCTGTTGAAGAAGTCATTCCTACAGAACTGAAGACAGGTTTGGAAGAAAGTACTACTGAGATAGTAGAAAATAGTACTGATACTCAGGCACCTGTGGTTGCACAAGTCACTGAGACGCCTGTAGAGGTTGAAGCAGTACCTGTACCTGTCATTGACGAAGTAATTGAATTGCCTACAGAAGTTGAAACAGTGCCTGTGGTTGCCGAAGTAACTGAAGCGCCTACAGAAGTTGAAACAGCGCCCGTAGTTGCCGAAGTAACTGAAGCGCCTACAGAGGTTGAAACAGCGCCCATGGTTGCCGAAGTAACTGAAGCGCCTACAGAAGTTGAAACAGTGCCTGTGGTTGCCGAAGTAACTCAAGCGTCTACAGAGGTTGAAACAGCGCCTGTGGTTGCCGAAGTAACTCAAGCGCCTACAGAAGTTGAAACAGCGCCTGTGGTTGCCGAAGTAACTCAAGCGCCTACAGAAGTTGAAACAGCGCCTGTGGTTGCCGAAGTAACTGCACAGGTTGAAATTCAGATTGAAGAAACATCAACTGAAAGTCAGCCAACAGAAGAGCCTGTTAAGCAAAACATTTAATGTTAAATTAACAGAGTTCAAAAGCAAAAAAGCGCCTTAATTGGCGCTTTTTTTGTTTTATAGGCTTTGTCAAAATCATGATTCACTACCTTGTACCCTAAAGGGCATAAAAGCAGGGGGGGGGGATCAATCTCCTCTCAGCTTCTATCAACAACCGCCTCTACCAAACAACTAATGACAGCCAAGTAACATCTTATAAGTGATTCTTCTTTATATGCTTTAATAGCCCTTCAGATGCAGATGAAACCAAATCAAATACATGGTCAAAGCCTTTTGCCCCACCATAATAAGGATCTGGCACCTCAGTTTCTGGAAACTCTGATGTGTAATTCAAAAACATCTGTAACCTGTCATAGTGCTCAGGCAGTGCAATATCTTTTAAATTAGCGTAATTCGACTCATCCATCGCCAAAACATAGTCATACTGATAAAAATCACCTAGATCAACCTGTCTAGCTCGCAAATCTGCCATTTCAATACCACGCTGCTTAGCAACCAATGTAGAGCGCTCATCGGGTGACTTACCAATATGAAATGCGGCGGTTCCAGCCGAGTCAATTTCAATCTCCGCTTCCAAGCCCGCCTCTCTAACCATATTTCTAAATATGCCATGCGCCGTAGGCGATCGACAAATATTACCCAAACAAACAAATAAAACAGAGACTTTTTTTGACATACCCTTAGGAACCTTAGTTTAAAATAATCATCTTATTCTACAAGGCAACTCCATAAAATGCACACACCAATATCCTCACCTGTTCTTAAACCCTTTAAATTTGATCAAAGTTGGATCATTTACGCTGATGACGAGATCGTAATTGCCAATAAACCAAGTGGATTACTCTCCGTGCCAGGTCGAGGGCCAGACAAACAGGAATGCCTTCTCTCTCACCTACAAGTACGCTACCCCAGTATAAAAGTGGTTCACCGCTTAGATATGGATACCTCAGGCCTAATGGTTCTGGCACTGAATACTGAAAGTCATCGCAACCTAAGTAGGCAGTTTCAAGAACGTGAAACCGCCAAAACTTACCATGCAATCTGCGCAGGTATTGCAGCGCTACCATCGGGGACTATTCGCCTGCCCATGCGCTGTAACTGGGAGCGACGCCCCCTACAGATGATTGATTTCAAACAGGGTAAACATGCTGAAACACACTGGAAAGTACTCACACAAGCAGGTGACCAGTTCTTAGTTGAACTCACACCGATCACAGGCCGGTCTCACCAACTCAGACTACATATGAAATCACTTGGTTACCCCATTCTTGGTGATAACCTCTATGCAGACCCTATCGCCCTAAATATGTCCTGTCGCCTACAACTACATGCGAGCAACTTAAGCTTTACTCATCCAAGCACACAAGAGTGGTTAGCGTTTAGTGTAGTCGCCGATTTCAGCCTACCAAGCCCATAAACCCCCTTACTCTAATCATAAAATGGCATAAAAAGTGCTTTCAGGTTTCCATATCAATAACCTAATTAATTCATAGGAACCCTAGCTATGTCAGACGTCAATATTGAAAAAGATGATCAAGCCACCCAAGAGATGTTAAAAATGATGGGCGAATTATCAGATGAGATGGATACGACCCTGCAAGATCCTGATGCTATCAATAATGATGCTCTCCTTGATGAACTTGAAGGGCTGCCCGATAAAATCGAAATAAAGACCCCAGAAGCGGTCGTCGCTGAGCCAGAGGATAATTCCATCCTAAGTGTAGATGACATAGATAGCATTATGTCTGAAGTCGATTCTGATAATAAAACAGAGGTTGATGTTATTATGCCAGACCCTACTGATGAGAGTTCCGAGTTAGAGACTGCCATCATTGATGCTCCTAACGATGTACCAGATGAATTAGATATTGATGCACTGCTAGACTCTGGTGTAGAAGCCGAAGTTGAGACCACTGCTGAAGCCGAAACAGAAGTAACAGAGGACGTTGCTGATGCAGATGAACTAGATATTGATGCACTGCTAGACTCTGCTGAAGAAACTGAAGTAACAGAGGATATGTCTGCTGATGCAGATATTGAAACAGATCAAATAGACGAAGTTGCAGTCGAAACAACTTCTCCTGCTGAGACTTATGGAATTGATACTGAAAAAGATGCTTCTGATGAAGCTACAGAGGACGCAAGCTCAGCCATTGAAGAGGTTGATCAAACAACAAGTGATACTAACCCAGTTATAGAGCAGACCCAACAGTCAATTGACTGCATGGAAGAAGCGATTCAGATAGATCAAGAAGTTCATGAGATCGCTACTCAAGTGTTAGATACTGCTCAAGAGGCGACTAAACTTGCAATAGCAACCTCTCAAAAAGCCCACGACTCTGCTGAAAAAACCCAGGAAGCGATTGAAGCCACTTTTACCGCCTCAGAAAAGGCATTTGAGGCAGCTAAGAACGCAGGTTACAGCATTGATATCGATCAGTTACCAGCAAGCTTATCTTCGCCAGAAATTGAGAGCCAACTCTCTGAAGTGCAAGAGAAAAACAGACGCTTAAAAGAGATCAACAAAAGTATTAAAGTTCGTATTAATGAACTTAAATCATAGCGCTTAAATTGCAAATTTTAAACCACAGAGCTTAAACAATAGAATAGGTAATACGATGAGCAATATTGTTGACGACTTACTACAAGAAGTTGAGCAGCTAGAGTCCAGTACTCAGGAACTGAATGAAAGTGTTCAAAAAGTAGCTGAGCAAAAGAAAGTATTAAGTGACTCTGATGCTAGCACTTCTGTTGATGCAAACTTATTAGCACTTGAAGCAGCTAAGACAACACAAGAAGCGGCAACACAAAGTCATCTTGCGGCAAAATCATCGATCAAACTTGCCGATCAGCTCAAGGTGAGGACTATTGAGTTAGACGACCTAAGCAATAACTTACGTCAAACAACCCGCAATACCTTAAAAAATGTCAACTCAGCTAAAAACAACTTTACCTTAATGATAACTACTACTCTGGTAATCAACATCGTTGCATTAAGTGTTATTGGCTACTTCTTCTACGCAAATAATCAGCAAGCCACACAGGCAAATGAAGAGGTGCTTGATGTAATCCAAACAGAGAGCATACTGTTAAGTAAGAAAATCACCCGCAAAATGGATGAGCTGACCAATATGACAGAAGCGCTTGGTGGTAATGTTCAGAGATTAAGTCAGAGTAATGAAAATCAATCTACTACAAAGCCTGATATGAGTAATGCTGAACCAAAAGTTATGCATCAGGATAAAAGTGTAGCAGAACAAAATGATCAAGCTAAACAAGCCAATCAATTAGCGACGCAATATGCAGAACTAAAAGGTTTAATTGAGAGCATTGCTACCACTCAGAAACAAGCTGAGCACCAGCCTACAAGAAAAGCAACGGGTGAAATGCATCTAGACCCTGCACTGATGAAACAACTAAGGGGTCTCAGTTGGCTAGTCAGACAACAAGGTAATAACCTTAAAGCGATCCAGAAGAGTTTGGGTAGTGGAACTGCGGCTGGACAGTCAAAACCATTAGAAGCTTTAAAGACTGAGCTGCAAACACTGAATAAACATCAGTCAGAGATTAAAGCACAACTTAATCAATTGCAGAGTGATTTCAATAAGTTTGCTATCAAACCCAAAGCCAAACCTTATAGCTATAACTCAGCAAACTGTCATAACAGAGATAGCTGTGCTAAAAGTGAATAGACATCCACAGGGCTCATTAAGAGCCCTTTTTTGATACCCATTCTACTTCCTTCTACATACACCCTTCTCCCCCCCTGCTCGGTTTTGCCTTGAGGGTAAACACATACTCTCAATAATTAAGCTCTGTCCAAGCCGCAACTTCTAGACAATCCTAAATACTGACCTTTATACAGGTAATAAAAAACCCTGTATCAATATCGCAATACAGGGCTTTTACTAGGACTAGAGCTTAAAGCTTATTTAAGCCAAATATCCTCAGTGACCAGGGTCAGTTAAACGAACATAAGCATAAGCCAATTTTGCAGCCTCACGATACCACTTATCCGCAGCACTATAGTCATGACGCCCTTGCGGGACTTGAAAGGATTTTGATTGATCTTTAGCCGTTTTTTGTAGAGTGGCTTTTTTTAACCACAATGCCCCTTCTGCATAGTCTTGCACACTCCCTTTGCCCTGAACCAACATCACCCCCAAATTGTACTGAGCAAGAAGATCACCCTGTTCAGCCGATTTTCTAAACCAATCGATAGAGAGTTTATAATCTCTTGAAACACCTTTACCCGTTAAGTAGATCAAACCTAAAAAACGCTGCGCCATCGCATTACCTTTTTCAGCTGATTTCTGCCACCACTCAACCGCCTTATGAATCTGACGTCGTCCAGTTCGTCCTTCAAAGTGCGTTAAAGCTAAACTAGCTTGTGCTGGAGCATAGCCTGCATCTGCTGCATACTCCCACCACTCAATCGCCGTACGATGATTCTGTCGAGTACCACGACCATCGGTATACATCATACCCAAGTAGTAACGAGCGGCATTATCATCTCGGTCTGCCGCTTCCGTTAACCAGAAAATAGCCGTCTCATCATTCTGCTTAACACCATGACCTTCCGCATAAGCTAAACCCAAATAGCGTAAAGCACGTGCATCACCATTATTCCCAAGCCTCTTAAACTCTTTAATCGCAGGACGATAATCCCCCTTAGTATAAGAGTCCACCCCCTCCTGTAAACCCGCATAACTGGCCGAAGCAGATAAAGACATAAGAACAACAAGAGCAGTTTTAGCAAACGGTTTCATAGGTATTTTCCAAAAACTTAAATGGACAGTTATCTTACCCCATTTTTACTTATCTAAAAACAGCGAACAACGACTTGGCCTGTCTTTAAAAGACGCACAACAAACCAAAGCTGCTTAAAAAAGATAGGGCTGCAAAAATTAGACAATGCTCTACTTATAAAAGAGACTCAAAAACTTAAACTCATAAAAACTCATTTATCCCAAAAAAGACCATAATTTCAATATGTTATATTATCAACCCGCCCTTATCGATCCTTAAGGAGACACCTTTCTTTAATGACCACTTAGTGAATAACTATATCTATCAAGTCACACACACCATAATTATCTTTATCATCAAAAAACAATTTTTATATATCATTCCACTAATATGTAAAGGTTTACAGCTAATCCTCCGGCAAGCTGTTTAGTAAAGCTGATTAAGCTCTCTTATCTATAGGTATAAAAAATGGAGTATCAATACTATTTCGTCCCTACAGTTTATTTATAAGCTACTATAGTACAAATAATACTTATGAATACCATGGTAGACGCTAACCTATTGATTTTACTAAAACGTAGGCATAAAAAAAACCCCGCATAATACCAATAACTATGCAGGGTTTTCAAAATATGGCGATGGACTAGGGATTCGAACCCCAGGTGGGCTACAAACCCACAACAGTTTTCAAGACTGCCGCCTTAAACCACTCAGCCAGTCCACCTTATCTTGTTGTGGCGTATTATAGAGACATGAGACATTATTGCAAGACGTTTTAGTGCTTTTTTTATAAAATACTCAATAAATATTAACTAAGCAAATAGTGATAAATTTGAAAACCAATCAAAACAACAACTTAAGCTTTAACGAGCAGTGTTATCAACTTTTACTTAAAATTCCAAAGGGGCGTGTCACCACTTATAAAGCGATTGCAGAGGCCTTAAACTGCCGAGCCTACCAAGCCGTTGGTAATGCGATGAATCAGAATCCCAACCCTATTAAGGTTCCTTGCCACCGTGTGGTGAATAGTGATGGTCGATTGGGTGGCTTTGCACTTGGTACTGACAAAAAGGTTGAACTACTCCTGTTAGAAGGTGTAGAAATCAAAGACAATAGAGTGGTTAACTTTAAAGCATGTTTTTTTGAGTTTAATACCCATTAGATGCCCCCTCTCTTAGCACTAAATTTCAACTATAAAAAAACCACCAAGAAGGTGGTTTCTTTATTTAGAACACATCAAGATAAAGCTTAAATTTGCGCTACACTACCCATATAAGGACGAAGCACTTCTGGAACGGTTACAGTGCCATCTGCATTCTGATAGTTCTCTAGTACTGCCACTAAAGTACGCCCTACTGCAAGGCCAGAACCATTAACAGTGTGTACTAGCTGCGGCTTATCTTGCCCTACACGGAAACGTGCCATTAGACGGCGTGCTTGGAAATCTTCAAAGTTTGAACAAGAAGAGATTTCACGATAAGCCAATTGACCTGGTAACCAAACTTCTAGATCATAAGTTTTTGCTGCTGAGAAACCAATATCTCCAGCACATAAAGACACCATTTTATATGGCAAGCCTAGCTTTTGAAGAATCAACTCTGCATGACCTGTTAGCTCTTCTAAAGCTTCCTGTGACTTTTCAGGATGAACAATCTGTACCATCTCTACTTTTTCAAACTGGTGCTGACGAATCAAACCACGTGTATCACGACCATAAGACCCCGCTTCTGATCTGAAACATGGCGTATGCCCAACCATCTTTAGTGGCAAGCTATCTACCTCTAAAATATTATCACGTACTAGGTTGGTAATCGGTACTTCTGCCGTAGGAATCAGATAAAGATCACGATCATTGGTATCGTGCTCTTCATGTTTACTGATCTTGTAAAGATCTTCTTCAAATTTGGGTAACTGCCCTGTGCCACGTAAGCTATCCTGATTGACTAGATAAGGTACATAAACCTCTTCATAACCACTCTCCATATGCGTATCCAGCATAAACTGTGTCAGCGCACGCTGCATTCTAGCCAAAGGGCCTTTTAAAACGGAGAAACGTGCTGAGGCCACTTTTACCGCAGCCTCATTATCAAACCAGCCACGCGCTTCCGCTAGATCAACGTGATCTTTGACTTCAAAGTCAAAAGTAGCAGGTGTTCCCCACTTTCGGACTTCAATATTATCATCTTCACTCTTTCCAGCAGGCGTTGAAGTGTGAGGGATATTAGGGATACCGGCAAAGATATCTTCCAATTGTAATTGAACTGCTACTGCAGCACTTTCAGCTTCTTCTAACTGAGCTTTTAGTGAGTCTACTTCAGCTAACAACGGAGTGATATCTTCTCCCTGAGCCTTGGCTTTACCAATACCTTTAGACCGGTTATTACGCTCAGCTTGCAAAGCTTGAGCATTTACCTGTAACTCTTTACGCTGGACTTCAAGTCCTTTAATCATCTCAACATCTAATACATAGCCACGCACTAGCAGTTGTTCTGCAATCGTGTCTAATTCAGTTCTAAATCTTTTTGGATCTAACATGGGTTTCTCTAACCTAACTCTTTATTAATCTTAAATGTGTTTACAGAGCAGGACTTCCCCCCTGCTTTTATGCCCCTTGCGGGTATTTATGCCCTTTAGGGTACAAATTATATTTTTGTGAAGCAACTTAAGCCATTAACATTAAGTCGTTAACAACTGACGACCAAGCATTAAGCCTAACCAAACGGAAACTAGACAACTCACCAAGCTGACGGCAATATTTAGCATCGCTTTATTCAACTCGCCTATTTGAATATACTGCATCGTCTCAAATGAGAAGGTCGAAAAGGTAGTGAAAGCGCCTAAAAACCCGACCATAACAAAAGCGCGCCACTCAGTAGAGACGGCAAACTTATCCACTAACATGATGGCAACAAAGCCCATCACAAATGAACCGAGTACATTGACAGACAGGGTTCCCCAAGCAAATTCACGGCCAAACCATTGGTAGACTTGATGTGACATGGCAAAGCGTGCTGTTGCGCCCAAAGCGCCACCTAAAGCAATTGCAAACCAACCAAGAGCAGACATTGAAAACATCATATTTTTTTCTCTAGTATTAATCGTGGTGAATTAATTCACAGAATCATTTTAACAGCTGGTCAATAAAGTGCTCCCCATCCGTTTTAAGGACGGCGTTTAAAGATCGCCTTGTTATTTAAGTTTTTTAGGTGTTCCATTTTAGCGGAAATTTTAATTTCCAGCCCTCTTTCTACCGGCTCATAATAAGATTTTTCTGACATATCATCTGGAAAGTAACACTCCCCTGCGGCAAATGCTTCTGGTTCATCATGTGCATAACGGTAATCCTTGCCATAATCCAAATCAGCCATCAACTTGGTTGGCGCATTACGTAGGTGTAAAGGTACTTCATGCGAGCCGTTCTGTTTAATATCAGCAAGCACCGCTTTATAGCCCATATAAACTGCATTCGATTTAGGCGCAACGGCTAAATAAGAGGCTGCATGTGCTAAGGCTAAATCACCTTCTGGTGACCCTAAACGTTCATAAGCTTCAGCGGCATTGACGGCAATTTGCAATGCTTTAGGGTCTGCATTACCAATCTCTTCACTGGCCATACGAATCAGGCGTCTGGCTAAATAACGGGCATCAACCCCACCATCTAACATTCTAACTAACCAATACAGTGCCGCATTGGCATCTGAGCCACGAATCGATTTATGCAGAGCGGAGATCTGATCATAAAAAGCTTCTCCGCCCTTATCGAAACGGCGTAGCCCGCCTTGAATGACCTCTTTACAAGCTTCCGCACTAAGGAATACCCCCCCTGCTGAAATTGTAGAATCCATCTCAGCAAAATCAATTACCTGCTCTAGGTTATTTAATAAGCGTCTTGCATCACCATCTGCTGCGGCAATCAGTAATTCCTTGGCACTCTCTTCAATTTGTAACTCAATTGACGCACCTGGATGTGCCTGTTGTAATTCACCATCTAAGACGCCCTTTAAATCACACTCAAGCAGAGCACGACCACTCTCCAAAACCTCTGCTAGCTCATCTTCATCTAGAGAGCGTAAAACATAGACTCGTGCTCGTGAGAGCAGAGCATTATTGAGTTCAAAAGAGGGATTCTCAGTCGTCGCGCCAATAAAGATAAAAGTGCCGTCTTCTACAAATGGCAAAAAGGCATCTTGCTGGGCTTTATTAAAACGATGAACTTCATCAACAAACAACAGAGTACCCTGCTGAAATTGTTGGCGGTGTAGTTTGGCCTGTTCAACGGCAGCACGAACGTCTTTAACACCATCCAAAACCGCAGACATACTGATAAACTGTAACTCTGACTTAAGTGCAATCAGCCGTGCTAACGTGGTTTTACCTACCCCTGGCGGCCCCCAAAAAATCATAGAGTGTAGATTGCCTGATTCAAACATACGAGACAGTGCTCGCTTAGGGGCTAGTATATGGGTCTGCCCCACAAAACCCTCAAGTGTTTGCGGTCTTAAACGATCTGATAGAGGTCGATAAACAGACATTACAGCGCTTCACCTACGAGATCAACACCTTCAGGAAGTTCAAATCTAAAGTTTTTTAGTGGAATAATATGGTTTGATTGCACTTCACTAAAACGCACTTTGGTAATATTTTCAGGACTCTGATACATCCAGACCTCAGTCAACTCACCACCTTTTAGACCCACTTCTATACTTTGAAAATAGGTGGCTCTTTTAGGGCTCAAATTATACCAACTCATGCCTGAACGCTCGCCGACATCAATAATGTCAAATTTACTCTCAATACTCTCACTATAAAGCAGCCAGCTTAGTGGGATATCAGCTTTAACATCTTCAATTGGACGCACGGTTACTTGATCTAAATCCTCATCAAATACCCATAGATTTATGCCATCCACCACGATCTTTTGCGGTGTTGGTTTAAAGTACTTCCAAACTAATTGACCTGGACGGTTTAACTCAAAATAACCGCTGGACTTATTCATTACAAACATCGTGTCATCTGGCTGAGTCTGTTCAAAATGGGCACTAAAGGTTTTTAAATTATTAACATAATCTTGCAGTGCATGCTCTGCATGAGCCAAGTTTGCCACCGTTAACAGACCACTCAAGAGTGCCGTAGTAATCCATCTATTTAATCTCAATAATTTCATAACTCTCAATTCTTTTTTGTTGTGTAAACCCTTAAGAGCGTAACACTACCACTTTTACAGATGCTTGAACTAGTCTTGATGTTTGGGGGCAAGCACTTCTCGGTTGCCGTTAGCACCTGCACTGGTGATAACCCCAGCAGACTCCATCGCCTCAACAATTCTTGCGGCTCGGTTATAACCAATTCTGAAGTTTCGCTGTACAGATGAGATAGAAACACGCTGCCCTTGTATCACAAACTCAACTGCCGAGTCATAAAGGGCATCCTCTTCAGCCTCAGCTGAACCTGTCTCGCCACCCTCCTTACTGCTTGGGCTTTGCGTGATGGATGCAATATATCTAGGCTCCCCTTGGCTTCTAACAAAGTTAGCAACACTATGCACCTCCTCATCACTCATAAAGGCTCCGTGTACGCGTCTCGGGCTTCCTGAACCAGGAGGCAAGAAAAGCATATCCCCCATTCCCAATAGCTGCTCAGCACCACCTTGGTCAAGAATGGTTCTAGAGTCAATTTTGGTACTGACCATAAAGGAGATACGAGTCGGGATATTGGCTTTAATCAAGCCCGTAATCACATTAACCGAAGGTCTTTGTGTCGCAAGTATCAAGTGTATACCTGCCGCACGTGCTTTTTGGGCGATACGTGCAATAAGCTGTTCTACCTCTTTACCCACCACCATAATCATATCGGCAAACTCATCAACCACCACAACGATATAAGGCAGCGTTTCAAGGGTTGGTGGTGCTTCACCAAGCTCATGACCATAATTAGCCACCTGCACATAAAGCGGATCAATAAGCGGCTTGCCTTCATCAATGGCTTTTTGCACCTTCACATTGTATCCAGCGATATTTCGTACACCCAATTTGGCCATTAACTGATAGCGACGATCCATCTCAAAAACACACCAACGCAATGCATTGGCCGCTTCACTCATATCGGTTACCACGGGTGTTAATAGATGTGGGATATCGTCATAAACAGACAGTTCCAACATCTTCGGATCAACCATAATCAGTCTAACTTCTTCTGGCGTACTCTTATACAGCAGACTGAGAATCATACTGTTAACCCCAACCGACTTACCTGAACCCGTGGTTCCTGCTACCAGTAGATGTGGCATTTTAGCAATATCTGCGACTACAGGCTTACCAGCAATATCTTTACCTAAGGCGATTGCCAATGGGGATGAAGCTGATTGAAATTCATCTGATGAGAGCACGTCTCTAAAGCTTACAATTTCACGCTGTTCATTTGGGATCTCAATCCCAACAAATGCTTTACCTGGAATAACATCAACGACACGAACCGACTTGACCGATAGTACTCGTGCTAAATCTTTAGAGAGGTTATTAATCTGGCTAACTTTTACGCCCGCTGCAGGTAGGATTTCAAAACGTGTAACAACAGGCCCCGGTTGAACCGACTCAACTTGTACGGCTACACCAAACTCTAGTAAACGTTGCTCTAATAAGCTTGAAAGAGCTGCCAGTTCATCTTCACTAAAACCTTCATCATACTCAGGTGCTGGTTCAAGCAGATCTAAGTTGGGTAGATCACCTGACTGAACAATTGGTACGGTTGAACTCGTCTGTTGCTTCTGACCTATTTTCACATCTGCTGCATATTGTGATACATCTTCAGTACCCTCAGCAGAGCTATCGCTAGCACTATCAACAGCAGTTTTTATATCAGTTTTAGCATCCTCTTTAGGTACTGCCTTAACTTGATTTAACTCAGCCACAAGCGCTCTTTTAGCTAACTGTTTGGCAATAATTTTTTTCAATGGATTTGTGGCGGGTGTCTTTTCTTCAGTCTTTGATACTTGAAGCTTCGGCTTAACCTGAATCAGCGGTGTCGATTTCACGGGCTCTTTAGCCACTTCTGCCGTTTGCTTACGATCTGCACGTTTATCTTCAATAATCTCTTTTAGATGGTCTGCTAGCTGCCAAGCTTTACTGCCCGTTACCTCAACAATCGTCAACCAAGAACAGCTGGTTAACATACTAAAAGCGACGGCAAACATAACAAGAAGGACTAAGGTTGCACCTAATAGATCGATTCCATCCACTAACCAATCGCTCAACTCATAGCCCCATACCCCCCCTGCCGAATATGGAAAATGAATCATGGAGGTCTGCGGTTCCATATAAAGATTAGCTAAACCTGAACCTGCGGAGATTAACAGTATCAAACCCAGTAGACTCATGACAAAACGTAGATAGTCTAGGTCACTACCAGTTCTGATTTTAAGAGTTACCCAACCAGTAAATAAAATTCCAAACGGGATCAGAAAGCCAAATAACCCAAAGATGTAGAGGATCATAGAGGACAACCAAGCCCCTGTTTTGCCACCATAGTTTTGGATAACTTGAACGGCACCCACAGAATCAAAGCCTGGGTCTTGATGGTTATAACTAAATAGGACAATAAAGAGAAAGAATGCCAAACCGACACAACTTAGAACAATGCCGTCTTTTAAGACCCAAGCAAATCGTTTATTCGTCAGTAAGCCTTCTGAAGTTTTCCCTTCTGACTCATTAGTTTTATCATCGATAGATTTTCTAGGTTTAGCTGTTTTAAATGACATGTAAATTCTATAGGAAAAAAGGAAAAAATCTGTTAATTGGCCTAGCAATTAACCTTACAAAAAAAATTCATTAAGCACTCTTACATTTAAATGAAGATGCCCTCTAGTTTATCTTAAAAAAACTGCTAAAATTCTAGCACATTACCCCTAATTACGTGCTTATATATCAGTAATTCAAAAGTGAAACTCAATTTATTTTGCTAAACTAAGTCTCTCAAACCAGAGCCGATCATTAGAATCGCTGATAAAACAAAATAAAAGGAAAGTGCCATGGCTACAAAACATTGCAAACTACTCATTCTAGGGACTGGCCCTGCGGGTTATACCGCTGCCGTTTATGCAGCAAGAGCCAACCTTGATCCTGTGATGATTACAGGAATGCAACAAGGAGGACAGTTAACCACAACGACTGAAGTAGATAATTGGCCTGGCGACCCTGAAGGCTTAACTGGGCCTGATCTAATGCAACGCATGCAAACGCATGCTGAGCGATTTGGTACAGAGATTATTTTTGACCATATTCATACAACGGAATTAACCAGCAAACCTTATAAATTAATTGGTGATGCGGGAGAATACACTTGTGATGCCTTGATTATCGCAACAGGTGCCTCAGCTAAGTACCTTGGCTTAGAGTCTGAAGAAGCATTTAAAGGTAAAGGAGTTTCAGCCTGTGCCACTTGTGATGGTTTCTTCTACCGCAACCAAAAAGTTGCGGTCATCGGTGGTGGCAATACCGCTGTTGAAGAAGCGCTTTATCTTTCGAACATTGCAGCAGAAGTGACGATTGTTCACCGACGAGACCAATTTTCTTGTGAAAAAATCTTAGCTAAACAACTGATGGAAAAAGCTGAAAATGGCAATATTACCATCGAGTATAATGCCACGCTAGACGAAGTCCTTGGGGACAAGATGGGGGTTACTGGTATGCGCCTGAAAAGTATGCAAGATAATTCAACTAAAGAGATTGAACTTTCTGGTGTCTTTATCGCCATTGGTCATACTCCCAATACGGGCATTTTTGATGGTCAGTTAGAGATGGAACATGGTTATTTAACCGTTCAAAGTGGTTTGCAAGGTAATGCGACTCAAACCTCTATCCCTGGTATCTTTGCTGCAGGTGACGTAATGGATCCTCAGTACAAACAAGCCATCATTTCTGCTGGAACTGGCTGTATGGCTGCCTTAGATGCTGAGAAGTTTTTAGATAATTTATAAGTCTTTAAAACTCAGTTAAGAAACCACCCTATTCGGTGGTTTTTTTATACTTAATTTTTATCCAGTAGTACTCTATTGCAAACTGCAATAGAGTACTGAAAATAGACACCTTTCTTAACTTTAGGAATACTTATGAAAAAAAGTTTACTCATTGCCTTAGGGCTTGCTTTGGCACCTATGGCCAATGCTGACAAAGTCGATTTAAAAACAACTGAGCAAAAAGCCAGCTATGCATTGGCTACAGATATTGCCAGCAACTTTCGTCAACAGGGCTTTAACATCGATGCTAAGGCTTTTTCACTGGGTCTAGAAGACTCGCTTAAAGACCGCACACCTAGACTAACTGAAAAAGAGATGGTTGCCGCCATTGATAAACTAAAAGAGCGCATTAGAAACAAGCAGATTGATCAACGTCGAGCTACTTCTGATCAGAACCTTAAAAAAGGTACAGAGTTTTTAGCAGCTAACGCTAAGAAACCTAATGTTAAAAAACTACAGGGAGGAATACAATACAAGGTCATCACTGAAGGTAAGGGGAGCTCTCCCACAGAAAATGACAGTATCACTGCTCACTACCGTGGTACTTTGATCGATGGTACTGAGTTTGATAGTTCATATAGCCGCGGAAAGCCTTTTATATTCCAAATGAATAGAGTCATCAAAGGTTGGGGCATTGCGTTAAAAGAGATGAAGCCTGGCTCAAAATGGGAAGTTTATATTCCCACTGATATGGCTTACGGTAAGCGCGGTGCAGGAGAATCTATAGGACCAAATGAAGCACTTATTTTTACAATCGAACTCATTAAGTTTGATGCTGTAAAAAAATAGACTTTTTGAGCAAAAAAAACCCAGTTAAAAAATATCTTAACTGGGCGGATTCCTTTATGGGGAAAAGGAGTAAATCAGTGCTCTTTAGGATTGTTGAAACAAAACAACAACCCCATAACAATATAAGGAAATAATAATATCAATGTTTTCTTATATTTTCTTTACCTCCCTCCTGCTTTTATACCCTTTAGAGTGAAAAACTCCTTTGAGGGTAAAAAAATTGATCTTATAACTCAATTGTAAAGACCTGCATAACATCGTAAGCAGGCTCTTCATAGGGATGTGCTTCTAGCAATGCCTTGATCGCCTCCTTAATCACCGAGGCTTCGCACACTAACTCAACTCGATACTCATTAATGACTTCTAGGGCATTTACAGTGCCTATAAATGGCTGACTTCCCTCTAAAGCTCTGAACTGCCCCAGCCCCTTTACTTGCCAAGCACAACAATCATATAGGCCAACCTTGCCCGCTCCGGCCTTAAATAAGGCTGTTTTAACTGTCTCTAAACTCTTTTCTGGTACGTAAAAACAAATTTTATACATCACTATTTCCCAAAATTTAAAAATTAATAAGCCAGTAGCCCCCAAATTCAATACAATAGCGCATAACTTAAATTAACCTCAACCTGTATTTATAAGGATACATTATGCGTTTGCTACTGATTACCTATGCCATTATTTTAATCTTAGGCGTTTCTGCCATGACAACTGGAATACACCACCTTGCTAATGTGGCTGGTTTTATAGGCGCAATGGGATTTTTGGTTACCTTTTTTAAAGAACGCCCTGAAGATGAGAGTAAACTTGCGATTAAAATGCGCAAGTACTGGTATACAGTTTTTGCAACAGGCCTATTTTTCAGCCTAATCTTTGGTAGTTTCTGGAATGATGAAATGGGCAATTTTGCAATGTAGTTTATTACAGTTCTAAACAGCACATACAAAGAAGCCCTGCATTGCAGGGCTTTTTTGTATTCAACATTGAGTAAGGTTAGAACAACTCTATCTCTCCTTCATCCATGGTATCAAGACTGACTCGCTTCATACGAGAAGCTTCAATCTCCTCTCGCTTCTCATGAATTTTCTGACGGAAAACCTCAACTCGTTGCGTATACTCATCTTCACTCACCGCAGGGCTTGTACGGTTTTCATCAAGAAACACGCTAATTTCACTAGAGAAGTGATTCAAGTTATCCAAGTGATTCATCACCTGCTCAACCAGCTGACGAACAATATCTTCAAACTGCAATGAACGCATCGCATCAGAAACACTACCCTCAATCCCTGTAATTAGCCCAGAGAAACTTCCTAACTTACCAGAAATTGCATCATTCATCTGCTCTAGGTCACTCAACATTGAGTCCATTTTCTCTTGAGAAGAGACTGCGTGCTCCATATCCTTCAAAGCTGTCTCACTAACAATCTGCCTTACTTGGTCAACAGTAGAACGTGCTTTTTCAGCCTGTTCACGAATCTGACCATTCAAGACATTTGAATTGATAGACAGTTTACGAACCTCATCTGCAACCACGGCAAAACCTCGTCCAGCTTCACCAGCTCGTGCAGCTTCAATGGCCGCATTCAAAGCCAATAAATTGGTCTGATCAGCAATACCTTTAACATCCTCAAGCAGATGGAAGATTGACTCTATCTGTCCAACCATATTATCAATCTTTTCAACGGTATGATTACTTCTTTTACTTGCTTCGACAAGTAAGTCAATTAGATACTGCAGTACCACTTTAATCTCAGTAGAGAACTGCTTAATACTCATCTCACCTGAATCGCTGTCACCCTCACCACCCAGGTTATCTAGTAAAGCGAGTACTAATTGATACTGGTCTTTGGTTTGACCGTGCAAACCAGAAAAACTATCATTTAAGGTTTCTATTGATTCTGCAACAAGATCTTTGACCTGAACGAGCTCTTCTCGGACAACACCAACCTCATTATCAACCACCGAATCAACATCATTCATAATCAGTTGCAAAGACTCATCAGCAGTAACAACTCTAACCATCGGATCAGATCTACTTGAACGATTTTCTACAGGAGCGGAGGGTTCAACTGTCATGTTTTGCTCAGGCTCATCACTGGCAACTCTTGCCACTAGAAAGGCCCATACAAACGACACTAAGATAACCATAAACATTCCAATCATTGGAATATCTAAAAGAGTCAACACTCCTCCACCCAGAGTTACCAACCACGCTGGCCAGTATGCAGTAATAATATGCGGCATAATCACTTTCCTTAAATTACATACGAGATATTAAGATTCGTATTAAATATTTTTATTTTTGGCTAACGAACCTTAAGCAATTAGAATGCCATCGTAAACCCTACTGAATAGCGATAAGTAGAGAAATACATAAAATAAGAGAGTTAAAACAGACTGAAGAGCTAGCGAGAAGCCAGCTCTAGAATTTTTTGTGCGACTTTATCGAGGGGTAAAATAGTATCAACCCCACCTAACTTTACTGCTTCACCAGGCATACCCCAGACAATACTGGTTTTTTCATCCTGTGCTATCGTAGGGGCACCAATGTCTTGAAGCTCTTTCATCCCAACAGCGCCATCAGCACCCATACCCGTCAAAATAATACCAATCGCATTAGGCCCAACATTTTGTGTAACAGATCTAAACATAACATCGACTGCTGGCTTGTGACGATTAACGGGTGGACCATCGTGTAAACGACAGATATAGCGTGCACCATTTCTATCAACAATAAGATGACGATCCCCAGGTGCAATATATACGTGCCCGGGAAGAATCTCTTGACCATCTTCAGCCTGACACACAGTCATCTCAGACACGGTATTCATTCTTTTCGAAAATGGCAGACTAAAAGCAGCTGGGATATGCTGAGTAATGACGATACCTGGCGTACTTGCAGGCAGACGCATTAAGACTTCCTTAATGGCCTCTGTACCGCCTGTAGAGGCACCTAATGCAATAATTTTATCGGTTGTTTTAAAATGTTTATTATTAAAAGGACTTTTCTTAATAACAGCATCTGTATCCAACTTTTTTGGATTGCTCGATGCAGCAGGTGCTCTGGCAATGACGGGTTTATGCTCAAGGTTTGCAACATAGCGTTTGTACTGCCGCTCTAAGGTCGAGCGTCTCACTTGAGAAGCAGCCTTAACCTTTCGACAAATTTCAGCCGTATAGTCTTCAAAAGAGTGTACTAAATTAATTTTTGGCTTAGTAACAAAATCAACCGCACCTAGTTCCATCGCTTCAAAAGTAACATCGGCCCCCTTCTCAGTTAACGTTGACACCATAACAACAGGCAGAGGGTGTAGTCTCATGAGATTCTTTAAAAAAGTAACACCATCCATTCTTGGCATTTCCACATCTAGTGTTAATACATCAGGATGAAGTAATTTAATTTTTTCTCTTGCATCAAAGGGGTCAAAAGCGGTGCCAATCACCTCTATCACAGGATCAGATGAAAGCATCTCTTCTAGCATTTTTCTCACTAGTGCTGAATCATCTACGATTAATACTTTAATAGGTTTATTCACTGCATATCCTTAGTAACCTTCACAAAAACACTAACACATCATTATCCATATTTACTTAACCTTTTGGTAAATTGTTTGGCCAAGTAGATTGAACCGATCACAGACCTTATACAAAGATTCTGAGTGACCAACAAACAGATGTCCATCCATTGGAAGTTTATCCGCATAACGATTAAATAGCCGAGATTGCGTAGGCTTATCAAAATAGATCACGACATTTCTACAAAAAATAACATCAATCTCATCTTTTAATGGCCAATCATCCATTAAATTAAGTTGTCCAAACTCAATTATACTCTGTAGCTCAGGCTTAGTTTTCACAAACCCTGCTTTAGAGCCTTCACCTTTAAGAAACCAACGGTTTTTTCTTTCTTCAGACACACCTTTTAAGCGATCAATTTTATATACCCCTGTCATACCTGTTTGCACAACATTAGAGTCTAAATCTGTTGCAATAACTTTTGCATCCCAACCATCAGGAATAGTCTCTTTTAAAACAACGGCAATAGAGTAAGGCTCTTCACCTGTTGAGCAACCTGCTGACCAAATACGAATTTTTCGACTTGAAGATTTTTCCTGTAATAGTTGAGGAATAACCGTCTCAGCCAAATATTCAAAATGATGGTTCTCTCTAAAAAAGAAGGTTAAATTTGTTGTAATCGAGTTAATTAAGATGAGAAACTCAGACTCCCCCTGCTCTTCCACAAAGTTCAAATATTGTTTAAAGCTCTGATGACCCAAAAAACGAATTCTTTTAGCTAGGCGGTTATAAACCAAGTTTTTCTTTGATTCATTAAGATCTATCCCTGCAAAATCATAAACAATTTTTTTAACGTGTTGAAAGTCAGCTTCCGTAAAATCAAATTCCCTTTCACTCATTATTTAATGGCCTTTATACTCAGTCTTTTATAAGATGTACTAATATTAGTTAGAATCAGGCCGGATGCAAGATAAATTTAATAATATGCACATCAGAGAATATGGTTTCTATATCAAATAATAATTTACCAAATTTGCAATCACTATTCCTTAATAGTGCTAGCTCAGCATCCAGCCTATTAAAGGTTGGACAAGTGCTCAGTGTGAATATAGATCAGGTACAGGGCAAGCAAGTCCTGCTCAATATTGCAGGGCAAACAATTACTGCCACAAGTAAAGAGTCCCTCCAAAACACAGGCACTGTTCAGGTACAGGTTAAACAATTACAGCCAACTCTAGAGTTGGTCATTATTAAGTCCCCTAAGCAAACCGCCTCACAGCAACTTCAACAGACACTACAAGCTGCGTATAGACAATTCATACCTAATCAGCAAGCCATTCCTCAAGTACTTCAACAAATAAGTCTGATGCAAGCTTTACCCCCTTCGTTGTCTGGTGCAATTAATCAACTACTTGATCAGGTCTCTAAATCAAATACACCACTTTCAGGCAAAGAGTTAAAAGACAAAATTTCAAACAGTGGGCTTTTTTTAGAATCTAAACTTAATAAAAGCGATAAGCCAAATGTTAATACCGATCTAAAAGCCCAGCTCTTAAAACTTAATCAAGAAACACAAAGCCTTAATAGTAAAAGTTTCTCTCCACAATTGGCACAACTAGCAGGTACATTGACACAGGCAATTAATCGACTAACAGTTCAGCAATTACAGCTATATGAAACCCCCTATATAACGGCTATGGAACTTCCCTATGAATCAAATAGGACAATTAACGAAAGTAGCATTGAGCTTAGGAAGCATAATGAAAAAAGTGCTATTTCATGGGAGGTGTTAATTAACATTGCCCTACCTCAAGGGGAGATGGCAACAAAAATTATCTTGAACCAACAAGATGAGCTAAGCTACTTGATCTGGTGTGAAACAGATGCCCTGGAGTTATTAGTTTCAGAAAACCTAGAAAACCTCAAACAACAGTTATCAGACGGTGAACTGGGTGTTCGAAGCCTACAAATTGTAAAACAAAAACCCATAAAAACTGAAAAAACAACCCAGATTGCATTGATAGATATACACATATAGCCTCTTAATAAATGCTGAACAGAGTTGATAATAGTATAAATACATTCTGATTAGTTTTTTGCATAACCTCATTGACTAAACTATTTTTTCATAATTTAATGTCTTAAAGCTAGACCTTTTAATATGAATCGGTTAACTTAGGAATCTCAGCTCGTCAACTTAAGAGAGATTTCTAATATGGAAAAAAATCTAGATTCCATTCAAGAGCAAATTGATCAAAACAATGCCAACAACGACCAAGTTTTGAGCTTTATCCTAGGAAAGGAAGAGTACGGTGTTGATATATTAAGGGTTCAAGAAATTAAGGGTTGGGAAAAAACAACACCAATTCCTAATGCACCTGACTATGTAATGGGGGTTATCAACCTTCGTGGTGCAGTCGTACCAATAATTGATTTACGCGTTCGCTTTAAGCTAGATTCCGTTACTTATAATGAAACTACCGTTGTCATTATTGTTAGATCCGAAGATACGTCTGGATTACAGAAAATTATTGGACTCGTCGTTGATGGTGTATCAGATGTATACTCTTTTAACAAAAATGAGTTACAGGAAGCTCCTGATATGTCTGGAACTGTTCAGTCAGAATATATTGATGGACTAGCAACAATAAATGACAAACTCGTCATTATCCTTCACGTTGATCCACTCATAAATGACGGCATTATTTCTGATATAAAAAAAGCATTAAACATTGATTAATCCCTATGTATAATGCGTAAAGAATAAATTAACCTGAAAGAATAAACAGTGAGAAATTAAGATGTCAAAAATCTTAGCAGTAGATGATTCTAAATCTATGAGACAAATGGTAAGCATGTCCCTTAAATCCGCAGGACACGATGTTACAGAAGCCGAAGACGGAGCCATTGCCTTGGAAATTGCCAAACAAGGTCAGTTTGACCTTGTTGTAACAGATATCAACATGCCAAATATGAATGGTATCGAACTTGTTACCGCATTAAGAGCAATGCCAAACTATAAATTTACTCCTCTCTTATGCCTAACAACTGAGTCTTCTGGTGATATGAAGACAAAAGGTAAAGAAGCTGGCGCAACAGGTTGGATTGTTAAGCCTTTTAGCCCCGAAAAGTTACTATCCGTTATTAATCGAGTGTTATAAAATACATTTAGATTAGAATCGAAAGAGGTCAGTATGAGCAGTGAGATCAAATTACCGGAAAATTTAACCATTCACCACATTGAAGATCACTTCAACTCATTAAACAATCAGTTTAATGATGCAAGTGGTGAAATTACTATTGAAGCTTCTGCTGTCGAAACAATTGATACAGCGGGGCTTCAATCACTATTAATTTTGATAAAAAATGTAACTGAAAATAGTAATACTGTGATATGGCAAAATACACCAGATACCATCAAAACAAGTGCTGACAAAATCGGTCTTACTCAAGCACTAAACCTCTCTTAAAACACTCATAAAATGGGGTTTTTGCCCTGTTTTATTTTAATAATACCTGATATTGTCTACCAATCACGCCTCTAAATAGCCTACTCTATAAAATGTCTTCAAAAAATCCAACGCTTGCTGATAAAATTGCCGTATCCATTGAGTACGAAGGTACTGGATCCCCAAAGGTTACCGCTAAGGGTAAAGGTTATATTGCTGAAGAAATCATTAATAAAGCTAAAGAGCTTGGTATACCAATTCAGCAAAATCTGCCTTTAGTTGAGTTACTCAGCAGTGTTGAACTGAATGAAGAAATTCCAGAAGAATTATATGAAGCCATTGCACAAGTACTAACCTTTGCTTACCAAATTAGTGGTAAGGAGCTTCCTCAGCCTAATAAGGCTAAATAATAGTTAATAAAAAAGGGCTAAACAGCCCTTTATGTAGTTCACTTTAACAGTGTGAACTAATCATACTTGACCTGAAAACATACTATCAATATCAATTAAAATAATTACATTATCTTGATAGTGTGCAATACCCTGAATATATCGTGAGGCATTGTCCTTAGTTGCAGCTAGCGACTCTATCTTGTTTTCAGGAATATCTTTAACTTCTAAAACAAAGTCTACCAGCAGACCTACCGCACGCTCTTCATCAAGCTCTACAATAATAATTCTTGAGAGGTCATCTATTTCTCTGATAGGCATCCCATACATTAATCGCAAATCGATAATAGTAATGATTACACCGCGAACATTAATAACACCTAATACATTATAAGGTGTACCAGCCACTTTTCGAATATCTCCAACTCGTAATACCTCTCTAATTTTTTTTACTCTAATACCATAAGTTTCATTTTCTAAGGTAAAAAGAACACATCGAGCACTAGGGCTCAGAAAGTCACCATCATCAAGACCTGACGCTGATAACTCACCACTTGAAGCAGGCACTTCATTCATTACACTCATTTACTCTCTCCTACCAGTGTTTAGTTAAAACGCGATACAACGCCAGGTAAATCTAAAATCAAGGCAATGCTCCCATTCCCTGTAATCGTCGCGCCAGCATAGCCAGAAACGTCTTTTAGCATAACACCCAATGGTTTTATGACTACCTCTTCTTGACCATTCACTTGATCAACCACTAAACCTGCTCTCTGATTACCTATAGAAACAATTATGACCTTATCGCCTATATAACCCTCTTTTGGAGAATCTGGTGCTAACCATTCATTCAAGAAGAGAAGAGGGATACTTCTCTCTCTTAAACGCACCATCATTTGTCCATCAATTTTATTAGTTTTATCAGGATTATAATCAAATATTTCTTGAACACTGGTCAAAGGAATTGCATAGCTGTCCTTACCAAAACCAACCATTAAGGTTGGTAAAATAGCTAAAGTAAGGGGTACTCTAATATTAATTTGAGTACCCTCTCCTAAAACGGAGTGTATATCAATACTTCCATTTAGTTTAGTGATCATATTTTTGACCACGTCCATTCCCACACCACGACCTGAAATATCACTCACAACATCAGCGGTCGAAAACCCTGCGGACAAAATTAATTCAAAAGCTGACTTATCATCTAACTGACTTGCTGTTAGCTCATCCATCATCCCCTTTTCAACAGCTTTGCTTCTAAGGACGTCAGGATCCATTCCTTTTCCATCATCGGTAATAGACAATAGAATGTGATCACCCTCTTGCTGAGCAGCAAGAACAACTATACCTGTTTTTGACTTCCCTGCAGCAGCTCTTACATCAGGCATTTCAACACCATGATCTACTGAGTTGCGAACAAGATGCACTAAAGGATCAGCTAAAGCCTCTACCAAATTTTTATCTAAGTCAGTCTCTTCACCCTGTAACTCTAGCTCTATATCTTTACCCAGCTTGCGAGCTAAATCTCTAACAACCCGAGGGAAACGTCCAAATACTTTTTTAACAGGCTGCATGCGTGTTTTGAGAACTGAAGCTTGTAGATCCGTCGTAACATGATCCAAATTTCCAACAGCATTTGATAGATCCTCTCGATCTGAACCTGCTCCTTTAAGAGTCAATAATCTATTACGAACCAAAACAAGCTCACCAACTAAGTTCATAATCTCATCAAGGCGTCGCGTGTCAACACGAACAGTTGATTCTGCAGAATTTTTTGCAACGGGCTTAGTGGCTACTTTAGGCTTTGGCTTTGGGGGAGGACTAGAAACTTGTTCAGACTCTTTTGGCTTACTTTTGACAACTGGTGCTGGCTTAGCAGCACCCTCAATTACATCTCGCTGACTAAGCAAGGCTTCAAACTCATCATCTGAGATTTCTCCATCAGGGTCGACACCTTCTGGCAGGGATAAACTTTGGGTTGAAGCCTTTTTTTCTGAACCAGAAGCCTGATCTCTTTGATTTAATAGAGCTTCAAATTCATCATCTGATATATCACCATCAGGGTCTACACCTTCTGGTAAGGTTAGAATAGGATCAGCACTTCTAGACGAAGAAGAAGAGACTCCATCACGCTGATTCAATAATGCTTCAAACTCATCATCTGAAATATCTCCATCAGGATCTGCACCATCTGCAAGCTGAAGTTTAGATTCTGTAGCGCTTACTGATACAGGCTCCTCAACAGTTTTTTCGGACGCTGTTAAGGCATCTAGATCAACTAGAAGCTGAGGATCATTTTCTGGTAATTCTCGCTCACCAGCATTCAATAGTTCCATTGAATCACTGATAACATCAAATGCTCTTAAAATAACATCAGCTACTGTTGCATCATAAGCAACATCACCATTACGAATTTTATCAAAGACATTTTCAGCTCGATGGCAGACTTCAATTAATGGCGTAAGAGCAAGAAAGCCTGCCCCCCCTTTAACGGTATGAAAGCCTCTAAAAACAGCATTTAATAAATCTGAATCTGTTGGCGAATTTTCTAACTCAACCAACTGCTCATTTAACTGATCAATCAGGTCTGCAGCTTCAACTAAAAAGTCTTGTAAAATCTCTTCATCCACAACCTTCACCTCGCTTGGTTATACATAATGGAACTTATCCATTAGTGGATTTCCATCTATTCTACAAAACTACAAGCAATCATTATGCCATTAATAAACTATATTTAGTGTTTCAACTATATCCCCAAATCTGCCAATAAATCATCAACATCATCCTGTGATTGTGCAGAGTCATGCTTTGATTTGAGGGTCACATTAGGGCCAATACCTCTCATCTGTAGAGTGTTAATCTCTTCAGAAGACAATTCACGGTCGGGGATTGCATCATAATCATGCTTAGATTTATCGATTAAATGGATTAGGCTTTGTTCAAGTAATGAGAGGATTAATGTAACTCGATTCAAAACTTGACCTGTTAAATCTTGAAAGGATTGAGCTAGCATAATATTTTGTAATTCAACCCCTAAATCAGCCAGCTTATTTTCAATAGATCCGCGTTTATCACTTGGTAACATTATATTTAAGTCCCGCTCTACGGATAAAAGTAGACTTATACTTTTCTCAGCTAATTCTAAGGTTTGATTACTAGCATCTGCTGTTGTTTGAATTACATACTCTAAACGCTCATTCGCGTCTGGAATATCATGCTTAGTCTGTAGAAGTAAGCTCTGATCACTTAAGCCGTCTAAAGTGTGATGCAAGTCTTCTGTTAATACACTTAATTTCAGGTAAAGTTCAGACTCTCTAAGCTGTGTCAATTCATCTAGCAACTTAACTGCCTTACTTTGCTCACCTGACTCAAGGGCATCTAACAGTGCCTTTACTGCATTTTTATCAATCTCTGTTGAAAACGTCATGTACTTAAATGCCTTTAATAGTTAAGTTATATAAAATAAAAAGCCCTATAGGTAATATATTACCGTATAGGGCTTTTAACAACTTTTCTGACAACTTTTAGTTAAGAGCTCTCTTTCTCTCTTTCCGCGACCCTTTCAAAGATTTTTTCAATTTTCGCATTCAAGGTCGCAGCAGTAAATGGTTTAACAATATAGCCATCTACACCAGCCTGAGCTGCTTCTAATATTTGACTACGCTTTGCTTCAGCGGTAATCAATAAGAAAGGTGTACTTTTTAAACTAGCATCTTCACGAACATGCCTTAGAAGGTCTATCCCTGTCATATCAGGCATATTCCAGTCACTCACAATAAAATCATACTTGCCCGACTGAACCATTGGCCAAGCTGTTGCTCCATCATCAGCCTCATCAAACTTATGAAAACCTAGCTCCTTGAGAAGATTTTTTACAATTCTTCTCATTGTAGAAAAATCATCCACCACCAAAATATTCATATCTCTATTTATTTGCATTTTTTTTCCTAAACTACTTTATCCAATCGGCCATTCTTGACCTAATTCTCTTAACTGCCTGACTGTGTATCTGACTCACTCTAGATTCACTCACTTCCAGAACTTCACCGATCTCTTTTAAATTTAACTCCTCATCGTAATAAAGAGCCATTACAAGCTTTTCTTTTTCAGGTAAATTTGATATTTCGGTAACCAATGCCTGCTGAAAACCACTCTCAATAAGTTCTGCAAATGGTGTCATTCCATTGCTGACCATTCGATCTTCTGATAATTCATCATGATCAGGTAGATCAATAGACATTAACTGAACCGAGTTTGAATCTTGCAAAGTATGGTAGTACTCATCTAGAGAAACATCCATCTCCTCAGCAATCTCAATATCTCGTGCTTCTCGACCCAGTCTAGATTCAACCTGATTAATAGCATCACTTACTGCACGTGATTTTCGATATACAGAGCGCGGAGTCCAATCCCCTTTACGAATTTCATCCAGCATTGCACCTCTAATTCGAATCCCTGCATAAGTTTCAAAACTTGCACCCTGATTCGTATTAAACTTCTGCATCGCTTCAATCAAACCAACAACTCCAGACTGAATTAGATCATCAACAAACACACTGTCTGGTAAACGCCCTTTTAAATGGTAGGCAATACGTTTAACTAGTGGTAAATACTGTTCTAACTCTTTTACTTCATTGTTAGTTTGCTTTTGTACCTGCTCATAAACGGATGTACCAGTCATAGATTACTAGTGTCCTGATTGAAATAAATTTTCTACAAAAAATTGTAAATAACCTGTAACCCCTTTTGGGATAGGCCAGCTATCAACCTTTTGCGCCATTTTTTTAAATGCTTTTGCTGATTCACTATGCGGCTTATAAATTGTTACAGGTACCTGCTTTTGAACCGCTTCTCTTAAGTCATGGTCAAAAGGTACTGTACCAAAATAATCCAAACTAACATCTAAAAATTGCTCACAAACTCTGGCCAACTTTTCATACAAAAGTCGACCATGCTCTGGAGATCTGCTTTGATTCGCCAGCAGTCTAAAACGTGTTAGTTTAAAGTCTCTACTTAATACTTTAATTAAAGCATAAGCATCAGTAATAGAAGCTGGCTCGTCAGTTACAACTATAACAACTTCCTGTGCTGCTCGGCAAAAACTAATCACACTATCAGCAATACCGGCGGCGGTATCTACAATTAAAATATCGAGTTTACCATTCAACTCTGAAAACGCGTTAATTATTCCAGCATTTTCCATTGCCGTCAATTGCGCCATACGACTAATACCAGAGGCTGCTGGAATAATTTTCAGTCCACCAGGACCTTCCACGATAACTTCTTCTAATGTCTTTTGCCCGTCTAGTACATGGACTAAATTATACGGTGTCTGTATACCCAACATAATATCAACATTAGCAAGTCCCATATCAGCATCCATCAGAAGAACTCTACTACCCATTTTACTAAGTGAAACACCTAGGTTAACAGATACATTAGTTTTACCAACACCACCCTTACCGCTCGCAACGGCAATAACTCTAACTGGCTGCTGCCCTCCCCCTACTGAAGTTGGATTAGACTGCATTGCTCGCAAGCCTGCTGCTTGATCATTGAGCATCAGATATCTCCTTTCCCATACCCATACGGAACGCTTGCTCATCCTGTGATGAGTTTTTATTTTGATGACCCAACACGATTGCTCGGTCAATAAACTCTCTAGTTCGAACCACTTCTAAATCCTCTGGAACTCGCTGTCCATTCGATAAAAATGCAATCGGAAGCTGCTCTTCAATCAACAGTGTTAAAACATTACCTAATTGTAATGCCTCATCCACCTTAGTTAGAATACAGCCCTTAAGGACAATTTTTCCAAAAGAACGCACAATATCGCTCATGACATTTAATTGTGTTGCTGCAGATATAACTAAATAATTTCTAACCGTAGTTGCACCTTCATGGCCTGAGGTCAACTGCTGAGACAGTTGCAAATCTCTCTGACTCATACCTGCCGTATCTATTAGGACCAATTTTTTACTTCCTAAAGAGGTTAGTAATGCATACAACTCGCCTTGAGTGCTTGCAACATGAACAGGAACATTAATTAAATCTGCAAATGTCTTTAATTGAGCCTGAGCACCAATTTTATAACAGTCCGTTGTAATTAGAGCTAGCTCACTAGGACTGTTTCGCATTACAAACCGGCTGGCCATTTTTGCAATCGTGGTTGTTTTACCAACACCCGTTGGTCCAACTAATGCAACAATTCCACCACGTTCAATAATATTACGCTCTTCAATGGGAATTGATGCTTCTATTTCTGACAATATTGTTGCCCACGCCTGTGGTTGTCTTGCATCAATATTTTCAACCAGCTTTTGACTTAGATTCCAGCCAATCCCTAGTTGTAGCATCCGTTTAATCAAATCAATTTTATGAGGATCATTCTGAGACTCTTGACCCCAAGCCAAACCTGAAAGTTGATTCTCAAGCATAGTACGAACGGCTTTAAGCTCTTCAGCCATCCCAGTAATTTCAGACGAGCTAGACGGATCCCCCCCCCTGCTCAAAAGGGGTGATACTTGAGTATCTGGTACTTGATAGGTACTACCGACTGACTTGGGCACTCTCTCTTGTTCAGTTTGAAACTGCATAGCCTCGGGATCTAATGCAGCAACCACTTCTACACCATCTTCGAGATCTTTTGTTGATAATATAACGGCATCATCACCATGTTCAACTCGAACAAGATTCATTGCTTGACGCATTGTCGGTGCAAAATAGCGTTTAATTTTCAAGCTAGTCTCCCTGTCCTACGTTTGCAACGACACTAATCTGTCGGTTTTCTGGCACCTCAGAATAAGCCAATATATATAGACTTGGTAAACTATATCTAAATAAACGTGCCAACTGTGATCGTATTTGCGGTGCAACTAATAAAACAGCTGATTGCCCTGTCATTTCGAGCTTTTGAGACTCTTCCTTCAAAGTATTATGCAATCGCTCAGCAAGCCCAGGTTCTATTGCTAACTGACCCTCTGGCGCACCCTGTATCGCTTGAAGCAATATTTGTTCCAATGATGGGTCTAAAGTAATCACTTTCAACTCATCTTCAGTGCCAGCTATATCCTGAATAATAGAGCGTCCCAATGAAGCTCGTACATGTATTGTCAATTCTGAAGCTTCTTTTGTAACCATTGATTTCTCTGTTAGCACCTCAAGAATACTTCTCATATCTCTAATAGAGACTTTCTCTCTTAAAAGATTTTGTAAAACCCTTACCACAGTTGCAAGAGACAACTTATCAGGAACTAACTCTTCAACTAATTTTGGTGAACTCAACTTTAATTTATCTAGCAGCTGCTGAGTTTCATCGTGACCAAATAACTCAAAAGCATAGTCCTGAATAATCTGACTAATATGAGTTGCAACCACCGTACTCGCATCAACCACCGTATAGCCTAATGCTTGAGCTTGGTCTTGCACATTAGGCGCTATCCATACCGCATCCAAACCAAAGGTAGGATCAACCGTTTTAGTACCAGGTATATCACCAAATACCTGACCAGGATTAATTGCTAACTCCTTATCTGGAAAAACTTCACCATGGGCAGAAGGAACCCCCATTAGCATAACTCTATATTCATTTGGTTTAAGGTCTAAATTATCTCTGATATGTACCGAAGGAACCAGAAAGCCTAACTCTTGAGAAACCTTACGTCTAACACCTTTCACTCGATCTAATAGCTGTCCATTTTGAGCTTGATCAACCATTGGAATCAGTCGATATCCAACTTCCAAACCTAATATATCGACGGACTGAACATCATCCCAACTTAAATCAGCAGGAAGGGAGGCATCTTCACCACTATCAACATCACCTAAAAGATCTTCGGGCTTTTCAGCATCTTGCTTCTGCTGTTTATAAATCCAATATGCCCCACCACCAGCAACACCTGCAAAAGCCAAAAAAGCCATATTAGGCATACCAGGAATTAGGCCCATAAAGCCAATAATACCCGCTGCAGTACCCAAAGCCTTGGGTGTAGCAAGCATCTGCTCTTGCATCTGTTCGCTCATATCCTTTTTCTCACCACCTGTAACACGAGTTACAATGATTGCAGTTGCTGTTGATAAGACCAAAGCAGGAATTTGAGCGACCAAACCATCCCCTAGGGTTAAAATGGAATAGACTTCCATGGCATCGCTAAAAGCCATATCGTGTTGACCTACCCCCACTGCAAAGCCGCCAATCAGATTGATAAAGAGAATCAAAATACCCGCAATAGCATCCCCTCTAACAAACTTACTCGCTCCATCCATTGAACCGTAAAACTCGGCTTCGGTCGCAATATCTGAGCGTCTAGTTTGAGCTTCTTCCTGAGTAATCAAGCCTGCATTTAGATCAGCATCAATCGCCATCTGTTTACCTGGCATTGAATCTAGAGTAAAACGAGCACTTACCTCAGCAACACGTCCAGCACCCTTTGTAATAACCACAAAGTTGATAATAACTAAAATTGCAAAAATAACCATACCAACGGCTAAGTTACCACCGATAACAAATTCACCAAAGGCTTCTATAACGTGACCTGCCGCAGCACCTCCATCATGACCTTCAAGCAGAATAACTCGTGTAGATGCTATATTAAGAGAAAGTCTAAAGAGAGTAGCTAAAAGAATAATGGTTGGAAATATTGCAAAATCAAGAGGACGTTTTGCATACAGAGTGACCATCAAAACAACTAAAGATAAGGCAATATTAAAGGTAAAGAAAGCATCTAAAAGAAATGGTGGCAGGGGAATGGTTATCATGCCTAATAGAGCCAAAACAGCAATAGGAACCCCTAACCCACCGGTCATTGATCTTTTAAGCTTATCAAGTAACTGTTTTAAATCCATTTAACTATTTGTTCTTGCAGTTGTAAGTAAATTTATTCTGTTTTCATATTTTCAGGAATAGGGAGTTTTGAAAAATCAACACTCTCCGCCTTACCCTGCTCTTTTAATTGATACACATAAGCAAGGATAGCGGCAACCGCCTTAAATAAATCATAGGGTATTGGGTGGTCAACTTCAGCATTATAGTATAAAGCACGTGCCAAAGGGGGGGCTTCTATAATGGTTACATTATTCTCTGTTGCAATTGTTCTAATTTGCGCTGCCATAAAGTCTGCTCCAATTGCTAATACCATTGGTTCCTTCATATTGTCTGAGTCATACTGAAGGGCAATAGCAAAGTGAGTTGGGTTTGTAATGATGACATCGGCTTCGGGCACCTTATCCATCATTCTGCGCTGAGACATCTCTCTTTGTAGTTGACGAATACGGCCTTTAACTTCTGGATTACCCTCCTGCTGCTTATTCTCTTCCTTTACTTCTTGCTTCGTCATTTTTAATTGTTTATTGTGATCCCACAATTGAAAAGGAACATCAATGGCAGCAACAACTAACAATGATAAACTCACAAATATAAAAGCCTTAACGATCAACAAACCTGCATGACCTAAAGCTGCTTTTAAAGGCTCTACCCCCAAGGCAAGCACTTCACCAAAAACACTATATAAAAAATAAATTGAAACAGACATAACTAAAGAAAATTTTGCCAAGGCTTTAACCAGCTCCACCAAAGCTTTAACAGAAAACATTCTCACAATACCTGAAACAGGGTTTAACTTACTTAATTTGGGTGCAAGCGCCTTGGTACTAAATGACCACCCCCCCAAAAGCATAGGAGAAACTAACGCAATGATCACCATCAACAGAACAAAAGGCAGCACTAAATAGACTGCTGTAATACCAAGTGAAGCAATCTGGTCAAACATTTTTAAGGTGTCAAAAGCAACAGGTCTATCAAAACTCAAGCCCTCAATCATAATCACTTCAAAATCTGCGATCATTACTGCGCCATACAACAGTAAAAATACCGCTGCAGATAGAGTCATTAATAGAGTTGTTAACTCCTTAGAGCGAGGGACTTGTCCTTTATCTCTGGACTCTCGGAGTTTTTTCTCGGTAGGTTCTTCGGATTTTTCCGAACCATCAGCATTTTCAGCCATATGATCAAGACTCCGTTAGATGTAAATTCGTTATCAGATCCAGTGCGCGTGCAATTAATTCCTGAAGATGCGGTAGGATCAGAGGCGTCATCAATGACAGTAAGACAAGACCTGAGAGTAGTGTAATCGGAAAACCTACTGCAAAGATGTTCAATGCAGGGGCTGCTCGAGTAACAACACCAAATGAGACATTGATTAGCAACAATGCCGTTACTGCAGGTAATGAAATTAAGACACCAGCAGAGAATATATAACCACCAAACTCTACAATAAGCCTTAAGCTGTCTCTATTGAGAAACTCCATCCCTATCGGCAAGTATTCAAAAGTATCTACCACCACCTGCAATACCAGAAGATGTCCGTTAAGTGCTAAAAATAGAAGCGTTACAATAATAGAAAAGTATTGAGCTACGATCGGTGATTGTGCTCCACTACCAGGGTCAACCATACTGGCAAATGCTAACCCCATCGCCATCGCAATCATATGGCCAGCCATCACAAAGGCTTGGAATACGACCATAAAAATCACTCCCATTGCTAAACCAATCAGCATTTGTTGAAGGATATATAGAATCCCCAACCACGTAAAGGGATCAACAGGAGGTGGAAGCGTTAGTGTAGGTGCAACAGCAAAAGTAATGAAAATGGTTAATATCACCTTAGTGCGGACTGGTACTGATGTAAAACCATAAATAGGAATAATAGACAGCATTGCGCCAATGCGGACAAAGGGGTAGAAATACAAGCCAAATAGCTGAAGAAATTCAGTATAGCTAAAAGACATATTCTCTAGCCTATCATAGCGGGAATATTTAAATAAAGTTCACGAGTAAATGAAATGAAGGTCGTTAGCATCCATGGCCCGGCAATAATTAGTGCAGCACCAACAACCATTAGCTTAGGGATAAAACTCAATGTCATTTCATTAATCTGAGTTGCTGCCTGAAACATACCAATAAGTAATCCAACAATCAGCGTAGGAATCAGCAGGGGGGCTGCTAACATTGCAACAACTTCTAACATTCTTTGACCAAGACTTAAGACAAACTCTTGCTGCATCAGATACCCCCTGGCACAATGAAGCTATTTGCAATAGTACCTACAACTAACGCCCATCCATCAATCAATACAAACAACATTAACTTAAAAGGTAGAGATATAATCATGGGTGATAGCATCATCATACCCATTGACATCAGCAAACTGGCAACCACAAGATCTATAATTAAAAAAGGAATAAACAGCATAAAACCAATTTGAAACGCTGTCTTTAATTCACTGGTCATATAAGCTGGAATCAAAACCTTAAAAGGAACTTCCTGAGGGTTGGTTAAATTAATATCAGCCATCTCAGCAAACATGCCTAAATCATCTTCTCGTGTTTGCTGAAGCATAAACTGATGCATCGGCTTTGCACCCAGATCCACAGCCTCTTTAAACTTAATTTGCTCTTCTAAATAAGGGTCAACAGCAACCGCATAGATTTTCTCAAAAACAGGCCCCATAATAAAAAGCGTTAAAAAGAGCGCCAAACCAATAATAACTTGATTATTAGGGGTCTGCATTGTGCCTAGAGCCTGTCTTAAAAGGGCTAGAACAATAATGATTCGTAAAAAAGAAGTGGTTGCAATTAGTGCTGCGGGTAAGAAGGTCAACCCTGTCATTAACATCAACACTTGCATGGTCAATGTATAGTCTTGGTTACCTGCAGCATCCGTTTCTACAGTAAAGGCAGGGACGCCAGGGATCGCCCATGAAATAATGGGGAATAAGCTTAGTAATATAAAAAATACGGGTTTAATTATCTGCACGAGTGGCTGGCTGTTTGTCCTTAGGTTTCAAAGCTTCTTGCAACCGTTGTGAAAACTGGCTTGCAACGGGTACATTATCCTTTACTTCTACGCTTTCTTCAAGTTGATGTAAAGTTGTAATTTTTGAGGACGTAACCCCGACTAAAATCTGTTCATTTCCTACCTGTAATAGTAATATTTTTTCTCTTTGGCCAACAGACAGAGCTCCGACAACCTTCAAATTACCATCAGCAACTCCAGGAAAACGACTATAACGCCGTAATAACCATGCCGAAATAAAAATAATAAACAGAACTAGAACTAACGATAAAACAATTGACCCAAAATGCTCACTTGGTTGTGTAACAGAGCTCCCAAGTTCACTCGTTTCAGCAAAGCCAAAGACCGAGTACAAAATTAACGGAAAGAATGACCATATCGACTTATGATTAAACATTACTTTAATTTCTTGATTCTATCTTGAGGACTAACAACATCAGTTAAACGCACACCAAATTTATCGTTAATTACAACCACTTCTCCATGCGCAATTAAAGTACCGTTAACTAGCAAGTCTAAAGGCTCACCTGCAAGCCGATCCATTTCAACAACAGACCCCTGAGTATAGGAGAGTAAGTTTCTAATAGAAACTTTTGCTCTCCCTATCTCTAGCTGAAGCGTAACAGGAATATCAAGGAGTACATCCAGATCAACCTTATTAGTACTATCACCACGTTCTGACTCTAAGGCACTAAAAGATGCTGCATCTATTGAATCTGTAGCAGAGGACTCACCCACCTCTGCATCAGCCTGCTCAGATAGTGCATCACCCCATGGATCTTCTCCACCAGCAGTTTCTGCTTCCTCCTGTTCAGACAGCGCATCTCCCCATGCACTTAAATCTTCTTCTTCACTCATTGTTGTACCACTCCTTTACATTCTCTATCGTCCGCTCATGATAAGCAGGGTGATGTAAGATCTCTTCAATTTTAACGGCTTTTTTAGTATTACTTTCACCTAATTTACCGTGTAAAAGAGCAATCCCTTCCGCTTTAACAGTGACTTGTTCTGGCATTTCGAACGGAATAATATCACCTTTTTCCATCTTCATTAAGTCATCCACGCTCATTTGAAGTTCAATCAAATTAACACTTAAATCAATCTCTATGTTTTTGGCTTCTTCTTTCAGAGTTCGAGACCAGCGATTATCACTTTCACCCTGGAGGTTCTGCATTCCCTCTTCTAATTTATCTCTTATTGGCTCAAGCATTGCATAAGGCATAACAATATCAACAGTACCCTCTACCCCTTCAAAACGCACATTAATTTGGCTAACCACAATCATATCCGTAGGATCAACAATACCAGCAAACTTAGGGTTCATTTCCGAGTGCATATAATCAACTTCGATATCCATTACAGGACCCCAAGCTTTACGAAGATTTTCTGCTGAAATATCAAGAATACTTCGAACCATACTCATCTCAACAGGGGTATACTCACGCCCCTCTATTTTAAATGGTAATAATCCTGTTCCACCAAAATAGATATCAACTGCAGTAAATATTAATTTAGAATCAAGTGTAAATAGTGCCACACCATTTAATGGTTCAATTCGATAAATATTTAAACTGGTTGGCACAAAAAGATTTCGTAAATAATCAATCATTTTAATAATCTTAACTTCACCAGCAGTTACTTCAACACTGGCCATAATCATCTCATTAAAATGTCGTTGAAATCCTCTTGCAAAACGCTCGTTGATAATATCCAACGCAGGAAGTCGCCCGCGAACTATTCGCTCTTGGTTGGTAAAGTCATAAACGGATGCTTCGCCTTCTAAAGAGTCATCCCCTTCAGTGTCAACGTCACCACCGCCCATACCCTTTAGTAGGGCGTCGACTTCATCTTGACTTAAAATATCATCCATTTATAAAACCTTATTGCATCACAAAACGTGTCATATAAACATCTTCAACTAAACCAGGATAAATATTATGTTTCTCCAATACTTTTCGAGTAACTTCCATAATTTCAGCCCTTAAATTATCAGGCCCATCCACTGTATTTAGCGTATTAAAATACTGGTTACGTAATAACCTCTGAATATCATTTTTTAAAATAGGACGTAAATGTTCCATCTCTCCTTCTGGAGCAACCACCTGCGTATAGTAAGACATAAACTGTAAATCAACAGCCAAAAACTTAGCCTTTCCTTCACCATTAAAATTGACAACAAACTTTTCCATTACAAAATAACCTGGTACGGCATCAGGTAATGGGGGTTCAAATTGCTTGTATTTTTCATCATATGTCTTTGCATGACTATTTTCAGCGCCATGATCAGCAGAAGCATGTATCTCTTCACCATCTGTTTTAGCATCACCGCTAGAGCCAAGTAACATAAACACCAAAGCAGCAACACCAATTAACAGCAGAAGAACAATCACAATTAAAGCAATAATTAACCCCTTACCACCCTTTTTTTCTTCCTTTACTTCTTCATCTGCCATAATAATTCCTCTAACACTCTACTTATAATTTGAAGTTCTAAAATCTTCTAATCAAATAACAATCCAAAACTAATGTCTAGTCAATAAAGCCTCTGAACTTAGGTCTTCAATCTGAGCAGCATCACTTAAACTTCTCAATCGTTGTTCCGCTTCTTTATTTAATACAATAATACTAATTCGTCTATTTCTAGGATTATACGGATTTTCTTTATCAAAAGGCACTGTATCAGCCATCCCTACAGCCTGAGCAATCAATGCCCCATCTACGCCTCCTTCCAATAAGAGTCTTCTAGCTGCATTGGCTCTGTCTGCAGATAACTCCCAGTTTGTGTATTCCGCATTGGCATGATAGCTTGACGCATCAGTATGACCTGCAATACTGATTTTATTACTCGAACTCGCTAATACTGAACCAACTTCTCTCAGTAAATTAGAGGCATACTCTTTTGGGATATCGACACCAGACCCAAACATAGGTCGCTTTCTATCATCAAGAATCTGTACCTGTAGTCCATTAGGGGTAATATCGATCTTTAACTGTTCTTTTAGCTGCCTAAGCGCTGCATTTTCTTCTATTTTTTGTAGCAATGCCGCTTTCATGGCCTCTAAACTGGCTTTCTCTTCTGCTTTACCAAATCCATCGCCATCTTCTTGGCTTTGTGGCGCATCTTTAAACCCACCCATATCAATCATTGAGTCAGATGATCTTCCTGCCTCTTTTGAGTCAAGCAATGTAACAGGAGAGGCCTCAATAACGGTAGGATCTCTAAAATACTCAGCCATCGCTTTCATCTCTTCATCATTGACTCCACCCAATACCCAAAGCATTAAAAAGAAGGCCATCGTTGCTGTCATAAAATCTGCGAACGCTATTTTCCATGCCCCCCCATGCGCAACATGCGGACACTTGTTCAAGCGTTTGATTATTATGGATTGATCATCACTCATGTGTATTTCCCAGGCCTTTAGACTTTAAAAATCTAATAAACTATTTTTGACTCTGTAAAAACTCATCAACTTCATTAAAGCTTGGTCTTTCCTGACTAGGAATTGATTTACGTGCAAACTCAACTGAAATCTGTGGTGCATAACCATTTAAGTTGGCCATTAAACTTGTTTTTATAACACCAAAAAATGCACTTTCAGCTTCCGCACGAGTTGCCAGCTCAGACCCCATTGGAGCAACAACACCGTATGCAATTAAGATCCCCAGAAAGGTTCCTACCAGTGCAACTGACATATGATGTGCAATTTCCATAGGCCCCGCATCTAAGTAACCCATCGTTACGATAATTCCTAATACTGCTGCAACAATACCAAATGCAGGAAGACCTTCTCCAACCTTCCCCAAAGCCGCACTTGGCATCATCGCCTCATGATGATGTAGGTCTAGCTCGAGAATCATTAAATCCTCTAACTGATAGGGATTGCTCGCGCCACTGATCATTAACCTTAAATAATCACAAATAAAATCTAACGCATGATGATCTGCAGCTACCTTCGGTGCACTATTAAATAACTCACTGGTATGAGGCTCCTCAACATCAGCTTCAATAGCAATCAGACCTTCTCGACGCGCCTTATTAAAGATTTTAAACATTAGACCCAATAGCTCCATGTACAACTCTTTATTATGTGGTGAAGGCTTTACCAATCCTAAGCTTTGGGTAAAACCAGCTTTTACAACCCACCCCGGGTTAGCAATAACATAAGCCCCGAATGCACCACCACATATAATCAAAACTTCTAGAGGCTGAATCAGAATAGCGATACCGCCATGAGGTAGGTACCCCCCTAGCAAAGTTCCTACTACTATCAATGTACCAAGAATAGCCTTCATTACAGCCCCTTTTAACCCCAAAAATACGATTTACAAAAAAATTAAATCCTAGCTATTTTGAATTGCACTAGAAAGTTCATTTTGCGCTGTCTTCAGCTCAGATAAATTTTCAACAATACCACTTAAAATCTCATTAACGCGCCCAGCTTGCTCTTGAGTTGTTCCAACTCTACCTTGACTGCCCTCCATTACCTGAACCGCATTCCTAGCGTGCTGCTGAAGCTCTTCTATAATACTCTGAATATCTTTAGTTGCTTGCTGTGTTTTACCTGCAAGAATTCTAACTTCATCTGCTACAACAGCAAAGCCTCGTCCATGTTCACCTGCGCGAGCTGCTTCAATTGCTGCATTTAGTGCCAGTAAATTTGTCTGCTCAGCAATATCTCTTATTAGAACCAATACCGTACCAATATTGCCACTATCTTTTTCTAAACGTCTTAATGCACTAGAGGCATTTGAAACATCCTCTGTTAAACCGCCAACTTCTGAAATAACATTCTCAGACGCTGAAATGACGTCTATTGAGCCTTTAGTTGCCTGCTCTATGACACTTGATAGCTGTGAAGATAACCCGGTTAATTCACTATTATCAAAACTAACACTCATTACTGGTGCTGGCGTTTTCTGCTGAGCATAACAATCTGCAAGCGTTGAATTTAACTCTTCCATTTGGCCCTCAAAATCGGCCACCTTTGATTCAACCTGCGACTTTTCAATCATCTGCATTGTGATAGTATTGGAAGCAGTTTCAAGTAAGGCATTAATTGAAGCTAATAACTTAGGATCTGTATCGGCCGTTTTAACCGTAGTAGCAAGCTCGCCTGACGCAACAATAGCATTAAGATCTTCAATCAAATTAACTTGATCACAGCCCCCAGATTTATTACAGTAAAACAGATAAACCAGAGCGCCGACAACTACCGCTGTAATAGCAATTGAAACCATAACAAATCCTGCTGCTGGTATACCCATAATATTTGAATCCGCCATAGCTGTCGACGAAAGAAGGATACTTGCCCCTGCGACTATATTTAATAATTTCATATCGTGCTCCTAAACATAATAGTCTACAAGACTATCTGTTGATTTAACTATTGACGGAGAGCTCTCTTCTTGAGAGCCCTCATCTACTAAATTTGAACCTGCTGAAGATGTTTTATGCTCAGATTGACCTGAAGCCTCTTCAGAAAATTGTTTTTGTTCACTTACATCAACAGAGCCTAAATTAATGCCTGCCTGCTCTAACATTTCACGTAATCTTGGTAGTGCGTTTTCCATGCTTTCACGCGTTGTACCATTCTGAGCAGTCAAGGTTACATTCATAACCTTATCCTTATCAAGCTTCATAACAACCTGTATCTTACCAAGATTCTCGGGATTTAGAGTAATCTGAGCCTGCTGAAGACTGTTATTTGCCATAAAGACAATTTTCTGCCCAAGTGCCTGTCCCCATTGCGGGTGCCTAACGGGTACTGTAATTGCCTGTAAACCTAAAGGTAACTGAGTTCGTCGATCAGAAGAGGCAATTTCTGCCCCCCCTAAAAGATCTCTTATCTCATATTTAGTATTCGCTTCATCAACCAATTTCACCGCCTGCTGCTGCTCTGTCGCTCGCTCTTTTCCTTCTTGTGCAGCTTGAGCAAACATCATTGCTTGCTGTTGACTAGGTTGCCCTTCTCCATTTTGGCCACTTTGCCCTGACTGCTGTCCAGCAGCTTGAGAAGGTTGACCGTCACTACTCTGAGCCCCCCAGCTCGGGGTGCTATTTAAAGCCGCTTGAGTATTTGAATTACTTGACGGTGTCACAGCTTGTACAGCCGATACAGGTCCATTTTGAACTGGTGCAACGGCAGCACCCGTAGCAACTGACTGCTCAGCGGCTTGCAATACATTCATTTGGGCTAGTTTAGCCTTATCGGCATCTATAGCCTCATTAGAAACCTGTTCCACTGCATCAGCCCCAGAATTTTTTTCCGCATACGCTTCATGAGGGATTTGGCCATTATTAGGCCGACCAGAGGTTATGTCTTCAACTAGAAGTTCAGACTCACCAAACCCAAGATTCGAGGCTTCCAAAGAAGCTTGCTCTACAGGAGCCTCTAATAGGTCAGAAGTACCAATAAGAGACGTTGGTAAACCTAGCTCCTGATCATCTATTAGCTCAGAAACTTCGAGTTTGTTTGACACAACCTCGTCACTAGTCAATATAGACTTAGGTCTAGATGCCAACTGATTAACCAACTCCTGCAAAGATTGTTCAACTCCTGAAGGCGGCACTTCTTGCCCCCCCCCTGCTCGAAATACTTTGGCATTTAAATCAACCGCATCTAATGCAGCAGAATCAGCTTGTAAGTTATCTCCTGACATAGGTATCACTAAATTAGGTTGCTCTTCACTCATTTCAAGCCCAGAAGAAGAAACAACTAAACCTGGCGGCAACTCCTGTACCAGGCCTGAAGGAAATTCACCCGCTAGACCATAGGGCAAACCGTTTTCTAACTCTAGAGGAGTTTCGGCCAACTTATCTTCTGTAAGCCCTGCCAATAAACTCACGGGCAATCCACTAGGAAAAGGCTCTACACCTTCAGTATCCACAGAAGCCTCAATATCACTGGCTGTTTTCATCATTGAAAACATATCTGAAAATACTGAACTAACTGGCAAATCCTGCTCTTTCTTACGATTCAAGAACCCAGTTTCAGGCTGCTCTGATGACTGTATTTGTGTTGTTGTTAGCATATTAGATATTCATCCTGGCTATTTTACTTAACCATGAAAAAGCAATTTGCATGCCCAACCTAACAAGACTACCTATTTTTTTTATCTAAAATCATCTTCTGAGCGGCCAATTCATCCAGTAGACGTTGTTCTTGCTTATTTAATTGCGCCTCTCTATCCCGCTTCAGCTTATCAAAAAGTAACTGCAATGATTTTACTTCAGTTCTCTTTTCTAGCCAATTATCCTTGACTCGTTCAATAGTATGGGCAAATTCATCAACTTGAAATGACTGCGTCATGACTGCCTGATGAAGCTTCTCACCAAAAGTGTGTCGTGTTTGTAACTGTACTATATTCATTGATATAGACTCTTTAGCAGGTGCTTGCGAATACTCCTGCTCATACGTTTGCAGAGACACTAATTGATTTTGCGCTTGAATATGCTGCTCTTGTACCGCGCCAAGAGTCTTTGCTGCTTTATCCATCTCAATCTCAGCTAACTCAATTAATTTGAGCACTCTATCCATTCTTGAAGACATATTTCTCTCTTTAATTTAGCAGGAAGGACAGTTTGGATATTCAGATAATAGCCTAGATCAAGGTTTTATTTAAAGCGCTTATAGAAGCTTCTAATGAAAAACTCTCAGAAATTTCTTGTGATAAATAGTTGTTCAAATCAGTGTGCTTTTCAATCGCCAAATCGATCATCTGATCAGTCCCCTTACGGTAGGCTCCCACACTAATTAAATCTCTATTTTGCTGATAACTAGAGTAGAGCTGCTTAAAAGCTCTAGCTAATTTTAATTGTCTATCTGATGCAATATCAACCATCACTCGACTCACAGAAGACTCAACATCTATCGCAGGATAACGACCACTATCAGCAATTTCTCGTGAAAGGACAATATGCCCATCTAGCACCCCTCGTGCAGAATCAACAACGGGGTCAGATTGATCATCACCCTCTGCCAGAACAGTATAGATTGCCGTGATAGAACCCGAGCCTACACTCCCATTTCCAGCGCGCTCAACCAGTTGAGGCAGCTTAGCAAAAACAGAAGGGGGATAGCCCTTACTTGCTGGTGGCTCACCCACCGCTAAAGCAATCTCTCTTTGCGCTTGTGCAAATCGGGTTAAAGAATCCATCAATAAAAGAACATTCAGGCCTTGATCACGAAAATATTCAGCAATAGCCGTAGCCAACATTGCTCCATGTAAACGCATCAGTGGTGGATCATCTGCTGGCGTCGCAACAACAACAGATCGCTTTAAGCCCTCTTCACCTAGGTTATTACGAACAAAATCATTTACCTCTCGGCCACGCTCTCCAATTAGCCCAACGACAACGATATCTGCACTCGTATAGCGAGTCATCATTCCCAGTAAAACACTTTTACCCACACCAGTACCAGCCATTAAACCAACACGTTGACCTTTACCCAATGTCAAAAGACCATTAATGGCCTTTACGCCAACATCCAGTACCTCAGTAATGGCATCTCGAGTCAAAGGGTTAATTCGCTTTCCGGCCAAGGGGACAAACTTTTCAACCTCTATAGGCCCAAGGTCATCTAGAGGCAGGCCTGATCCGTTAACAACACGACCAAGCATACTCATTCCAACACCGACTTTAATCCCTCCTGGAACAGACAGAACACGGGCATTAGGGGCTAAACCATGCGTATCACCAATCGGCATAAGATACAATCGATCATCCTGAAAGCCAATAACTTCAGCTTCAATAGGTGGTTGATTATCATTAAGGATTTGGCATCGAGAACCAATAGGGGCGTAAGTTCCCACAACCTCCAGCGTCATGCCGACCATTCGAACCAAACGACCAGCAACTTGTAACTTTTGAGGGGACGAGACTGTAGATGAGAGTTGATTTAGCTGATCAGCAATAGATTGATTAAATGCCTGCTTTAGACTCATTATTTCCACCTAACCATTAAACAAACGCAGGTATTAAGTAACTAACTGGCATTAGCAGGCATAACTTTAGACTTCAGTTCTTCGGAAACTTCATTAAACCGCTCTTGCCAACTATTCAAGACAGATGCATGACCCTGTAAAACCATACAGGTACCAGGCGTTAGCTCTGCGTTTACCTTGATATGAAAGGATGTAGGTAAATCTGTTGAAAGCGCCTCAAGTAGAGTAATATCATCAGGGTGTAACTCAACCTGAAAGGCTTCTTTATCATCAGGCAGAACCTGAACAGCTTGCTGAACCGCATTTAAGATCCACTCTCTCTCATCAGAAATCACTTTACCAGTAACTTCATGAGCAACATGAAGGGCAAGATCGACCAATTCAGATAGGATCTGATCTTGAATATCTTTATATGGGCCTTCCATTCCTGAGATAAGCTGAGAAATCTGCTCAAGCAGGGGTTCCAAAATAGCTTTTTGAGCAAGTGCTTCTGCCTCTATCGCTTCTGCCTTACCCTCTTCTGAACCAGATAAAAGACCCGCTTCATATCCCTGTTGAAAAGCAGAATCATATGCCTCTTTTTTAAGTAACTCTGCCTGCTTCTTTAGCTCAGGCTCTATTTTATTTTTAACGGCACGATCAACGCGCTCAGTAAGCGCAACTTCTTCAGAGTCATCATGTTGATCAAAATTATTTAACTGCCAAGCTTGCGCAACAGGTAGTGAAGACTCTTTAGATGAGATTAACTTTGTGATCACAGTCTCTTTAACTTGATCCTCTGTCTGTAACGTTGGATCACACACTTACAAGAACTCCTCTCCACCACCTGGCATCATAACTTTATCCTCATCGGCCAAACGTCTAACGGTTTGAATAATAGTTCTTTGCGCCTCTTCAACAGCACTTAATTTAACTGGTGGCCCTGTTTCTAGGTCATCACGCATAATATCAGCTTGACGTTTTGACAGGTTGCCCAAGAACTTCTCTTTAAGATCCGCATCCGCCCCTTTAAGCGCAACCACAAGTACATCACTCGGTACTTCAGCAACAATGCTTTGAATACCACGATCATCAATGCCTTCAATATCTTCAAAGACAAACATCTTATCCTGAATATTTTTACTCGTCTCTTCGTGTTCAATTGCGATATCATCGAGAATTCTGGTATCAACACCGCTGCCAACAAGGTTCAATATCTCGGCTGCTCGTTTCTCTCCACCAATCGTTGCTAATTTACCACCTTCACCATCACTGGAAGCATTCTCTAAAACACTATTTAAATCAAATAGTGCTCTAGGCTGAATTGTTGTTAGTGTTGCGATACGATAAACAACCTCCGCTTGAAATCTTTCTGGAATTCCCCTAAGTACTTCAGCTGCTTGGTCTGAGTCAAAATAGGAGAGAACAATTGCAACCACCTGAGGATGTTCATTACGCAACATATTTGAGATGGTTGAAGGATGCTGCCACTTCAAAGCTTCCAAGCCTTTAACCTGATCACCTAGCAAAGCTGCATCCATCAAGTGTCCACCGCTATCACCAAGCGCATCTGCCATCAATGATTGTGCAAACTCACTAGGGTCCAGCCCTAATGCATCGTCACCCAACTCATTTAAAAATGACTGCATCACAACCTTTATATCCGCATGAGAGACACTCTCAATGGAGGTCATCGCAGAACCAATTTTCTGAACTTCTCTTGGATTCATATGCTTTAGAATTTCTGCTGCAGCGTCTTTCCCTAAAGAGAGTAAAAGAATTGCAGCCTTATCCATAGATGGAATATTTTTTATAGTTTTTTCATTCTCTGAACCAGCCATATCTACTCTCCTGCCATCCACTGTTTAAGCACATGGGCAGCAATCTTCGGATCATTAGCAACGAGCGCTTTAACCGCTGTCAATGCATCATTATCTTCTGAACTGTCAGCCTCAGCCTCAGCTGCAACCTCTTCAATTTCATCATTCATTTGATCTAGTGCCTGAGATATTTCATCAGCACCTTCAAGCTTGATATCATCTTCTACAACATTTTCTGGATACTCCAGATAACTCTTTTCAGTTGAGAACAGATCCCTTAGAAGAGGGCGAATAACCCCCAAGATAATAACTAAAACAGCAATACCAGCTAACAACTGTTTAACTATGTCCAAAAACCATGACTCTTGCCAGATGGGCGTTTCTTCATATACCTCTGGAATTTCAGCAACAAAAGATGCATTCACAAGACTTAAAGTATCCCCTCGTGCCTCATCTAGTGCAACCGTATCACTAACTAAGCGTCGGAAACGCTCTAACTCTTCATCGGTTAACGGAGTACGAACAAGCTCGCCAGCCTCATCTAAACTTGATTTATCATCCAAAACAACTGCGACAGATAAACGTACAATATTCCCAACTGAGTTTTTAATATGACTAATCGTACGATCTAACTCATAGTTAACTGTTTTCTTTTCACTTAAGTTTTTTAGATTAGGATCATTTGTTGTACCAAAACCTTCTTCGGGTGCCAAACCTGCTCTAGGAGGTTGATTTGTTAAAGCACCAGGAACACCTGCCGGCCCTTCGCTACGATTAATCTCTTTAACCGCCTGTTCAGAGCGAACTGCTGCGGGATCGGGTTCATAATTTTCACGTGTTTGCTCTTGCTGAGTAAAATCTAATTCGGCTGTCACTTGTGCACGCACTTTGTCATTTCCACCAACAATTGGCGAGAGCAACATAACAACTCGGCTTGATAATGTTTCTTCAACCGTGCGAGTATAATCAAGCTGCTTCATACTCATATTCATCCCGGTATGGGATATATCACCTGTTAGAAGATTACCTCTTTGATCCACTACCGTAACAGACTTAGCATCCATATTCGGTACACTTGAAGCAACCATATAAACAATCGCATTCACTTGCTCTTCATTTAGTGAACCTCCAGGATAGAGCTTAACCACAACAGATGCCGACGGTTTTTGCTGCTTTCTAACAAAAACAGAACGCTTAGGAAGACCAAGCATAACTCTGGCAGACTTTACTGAGTTTAAGGAGGCGACTGATTTTGCTAATTCACCCTCTAAAGCCCGATGATAGCGGGTTGTTTCCTTAAACTGAGAGATACCAAAACCTTGTTCGATATCCAGCAATTGATAACCTGTTGCAGCTTCTTTGGGATAGCCTGCTGCTGCTAACTTAATTCGCAAGGAGTGAACCTGTTCAGAGGGGACTAAAATACCACCACCAGCTCGATCAATTTCATAATCAATCTGCTGCTGCTCAAGCGTTTGTATAATCTCATTCATGTCTTTTGGATCGACATTACCAAAAAGAAGAGTTAAGGGTTTGGTTTGAGACCAAAGAAAAAGCCCGACAACAAGTGCTACTGTTGCGGCTAAAGCGATGACCAAGCTTACTTGCTTTGCCACAGTCAAAGAGGTTAAATTATTTACTAATGTTGAGCCTGCGGACGCAGGAGGCTCAGTATTGAGGGTATTGTTTATAGAGGCTTGCTGTTCGGCCATTGTCAGTCTTCTTCTACTCTAATAATAAGGGCATACATATTTAGTCTTGCATATGTTCTAAAACTATAAAGGCATATTAATAACAGTTTTATAAGCTTCTACTAGCTTATTACGAACCTGAGTCATTGCTTGAAAAGACAAGCTCGCTTTTTGTACCTGCAACATTACTTCAGACAGCTCCACATCAGGATCACCTTTTTCAAAAGCTTTTTTCATATCACCAGACTTATGCTGCTCAGCGGTTACCGAATCGACAGATTTTGCCAGTAAAGCGGCAAAATTCCCCGCCTCAGCCTGGCCAGACTGTTCGACACCAGTAACTGAATCAATTGGCTTTGACTCAGCTTGAGCTGCCAGTGATCGCATTTGTAACATTAAACTTTGTGTATCAATCTGATTCATTACAGCCCGAGACCCCAATAATAAAAGCGTATCTAAAATTATGTTGCACTGTGCTTATTATCACATAGTTAACGAATTATAAACAGCAATTGATATGCCAACACCATCAGTCAATTACTCACTCTAAATAATCATAAAATATTCTAAGGAACTTCGACACCTTGTTCCTTTAGTTTGGCCAGCTTATAGCGCAGAGTTCTGGGACTTATATTTAATACCTCTGCCGTTTTTTGTCGATGCCCACCGTTATGTCTGAGCGTTTCCAAAATCAGGTTAGTTTCACGCGCCTTTAAGTCCAGCCCCCCCCCCTGCTCTGAACCCACAGAAGATTGGACCGTATTTCTGACCGCCACTTCAGGAGCACAATCATTATCTAGAAAGATATCTTGCTCTTGAATGGTGTCACCAGACATCAGAACTAACGCTCTCTGAATAACATTATCTAACTCTCTAATATTACCAGGCCAGCTATATTGAATTAACCGCCTTAAAGCCTGAGCAGACACCATTGGCTCAACTCTGCTTGTGCCACAGTGTCGATACAATAAGCGCTCCGTTATTGCCGCTATATCTCTTGGTCGCTCTCTTAACGGAGGTAGGTGCATCGGAAATACATTCAGGCGATAGAAAAGATCCTCTCTAAAATCACCCGTTTTAATCGCACTTTTCATATCTACATTTGATGCACTAAGTACACGAATATCTAAATTTATCTGTCTGGTACTACCAATACGCTCAACTTCTTTTTCTTGAATAACTCTGAGCAATTTAGCTTGTAACTCAGTTTTCATTTCACCGATTTCATCGAGAAAGATGGTTCCGCCTTGAGCTTGTTCAAATTTTCCTGGCATTGATTTAGCTGCACCCGTAAATGCACCCTTCTCATAACCAAACAGCATCGCTTCTAACATACTTTCAGGAATCGCTGCACAGTTAATCGCCACAAACGGCTGATTAGAACGTTTTGACTGACTATGAATATAGCGAGCTAGTACCTCTTTACCAGTACCACTTTCACCACTAATCATAATAGAAGCCTCACTTTCTGCGACTTTTTTAGCCATCGTCTTTAACTGTTGAGTTACTGAATCAACCACAACAAAATCATCTTCTCGAGATGCATCACGATTAAAATAAATCTTGGCCTTCTCAACCAGAACGCCCGCTTCAAAAGGCTTAACAATATAATCAACAGCCCCTGCTTTCATAGCATTAACAGCTTGCTCAATGGTTCCATAAGCAGTCATCAGAACAATAGGTAAATAGGGTTTAATTGCTCTAATCCTGGTCATTAAAGTGTAACCATCCATACCATCCATTCGGATATCACTGAACACCATACCAATATCATCGTCTAAAGCAACCAAAGCATCCTCTGCACAACTTACACTAATGACTTCAAACTCATTTAAGCTCAAGGTATCAACTAGTGCTTCTTGCAACTCCATATCATCTTCAACGACTAAAATTTTTGCGATACTCATTCAATATCCTTTATCACAGCTAATGGCAACCTAAGACCAAATTTTGAACCATAACCAGGAATCGACTTAACCCATGCTTTACCACCATGCGCTTCAGCAACAGCCCTTACAACAGCCAACCCTAAACCCGTTCCTTTTGCTCTGTTTGTATAAAATGGTTCAAAGACTCTTTCTATTAGATCAGGTTCAATACCAGGACCATTATCACTTACAATCAGATCTACCTTATTACCTGTCAACTTTTCAACAGAGAGCTGAATACGGGCATCTGATTCCATCACATCAATTACATTGCCCACTAAATTCTGCAGCGCTGTCATTAAGGCATCCTTATCGCCAACAACAACAAGCCCCTCCTCAAAGGGATTAAATAGAATATCGCTTTCGACAAATTTAACCTGAGACTCAATACTTCGCTTCAACTGCTGCATCATATCTGTTAGCCCAATCTGGTTTTCACTGCCCTTACCACCACGAGCATACTGCAGCATATCTCTAACAAGACCTTCAAGGTGATGCAAACTATTGAGTGCTTTACCAGTAAATAGCTCACGCTTTTCATCATCCAAGCCTTTAGAGTTCATTTGAGAGACATAGAGAAGAGCCGACGAGAGTGGTGTGCGTATTTGGTGAGCTAAGGAAGCAGCCATTTCACCCATCGAGTGAAGCCTCTGATGACGACTAATATGCTCTTGAAGCTGGCGTGCCGAGGTAACATCCTGAATCAGGAGGATTTTACCAAAAGCTTCATCCAGCATTGCTTCTGACAATTGATAAATCACATCGTCATGCGTAATTAGCTCTCCTGCATCATTACTCTGAAGAAAAACATTCATTACTACAATATCCCAGCTTCGCCCTAACGCATCTTTACCAAGAATATCCTGAGCACTCGGGTTCATCTCAACAACCTCATCTTGGTCATTCAGAACAATTACACCTGCTGGCAAAAGATTCAGCAATCGACTTAACCTATCAGCAACACGTCTTTTCTCTTGATGGGTTGCATCCAGCTGACGTTGCAACTGTACAACTTGCTCTTGCAAACCTTCGTAAGCACTAGTCAACTGTAGAGAGGTTGTATTAAACAACTCAAATGCTTGCTCTAGCTCTTTTAGACGATCTTGTTCAACTTGATTTAGCACTGTATTACCCATCCCAAGCTAGGTTAACTCATATTTACGAATTTTTTCGACCAGAGTTGTTCGATTGGTCTGCAACAGTTTTGCTGCCTGCGAAACATTGCCTTCAGTCTGATTTAAGGCCTTTTGGATTAGCTGCACTTCCATTTCCACAAGGTATGATTTTAAATTTAATCCATCATCTAAACAGGGAGATGCATCTAAAACATCAGCAGAAGCCTCTTTTTCGTTTAATTCTGTTGATAATTTATCTTGTGAAATAATTTCAGCAGGGGGGGGGGCAGGTTCAGTAGTAAGCTTACTTCCTTCAACTAGCACTGTTTTATCAACAGTAACTGCTTCAACCAATTTCATTTCATCTATTACCTCAACCTGGTACTTCGCAGGAAGGTCATCATAATCAACTGGCAACCCGGGAAACAGAATTGATAGGCGTTCTGATAAATTACCCAACTCTCGCACATTACCAGGCCAAGAATAGTTCTGTAGTGCAATCAATGCTTTTTCAGTTAAAATTGGAATTTTACGATCACTTTGCTGAATTTTATTAAACATAAATCTAAATAATTCAGGAATATCTTCTGGCCGCTCTCTTAGAGAGGGAATTTCAATCGGGAATACATTAAGGCGGTAGAAAAGGTCTTCTCGGAAAACACCATCAGCAATGCTATCCTCTAAGTTTCGGTGTGTTGCAGCAACAACTCTTACATCACATTGAAAGCTTTTATTACCACCAACACGTTCATATGAACGCTCTTGCAAAACTCGAAGCAGTTTTACTTGCATAGGCAGCGGCATATCACCAATTTCATCTAAAAATATAGAACCTTTCTCAGCCATTTCAAAACGGCCTTTACGGGCGGTAATCGCCCCTGTAAAAGCCCCTTTTTCATGCCCAAAAAGTTCACTCTCTAATAACTCTGCAGGAATAGCACCACAATTGATAGGAATAAAAGATCTTTCCGAACGGTTAGAAACACGATGCAAAGCCTGTGCAACAACCTCTTTACCTGTTCCAGACTCACCTAGAATAAGAACAGTAGCATCTGTTTGAGCAACCTGTTGAATAAGTTTTTTTACATTTTGCATTGCTGAGCCTTCGCCCACAAGCATAGATAAGATTTTTTGTGACATCTATCCGCCATTAGTTATTTTGACATCTAACTACCCTTTATATAGAGGTTTGATTACATTGTCAAAAAAATGGCATCATATTAACTATTATCCACCGTAGGGGGTTAACGACTAAATAATAGTGATCGAATTAGAAATATTATTTCAGGTAGGCTTTGGTTTTCTTTAACCCGTATGTTTGCTGCTCTCTCTCTTTTAGCATTGCTCTCTGAGACTGTAAAACAATTGCTTGCAACTTTTCGTTATCATCAAATAACTGTGGTGCAATATCTCTCAACTCATCTCCAAACGACTCAATTGATGTACTCAGTAATTTTTGCCACTTAAAATCTAATTCTGTAACACGCTCCCATTCCTGAGCCTTGGCTGCACTCAACATATTCTGAGAATGAGAGAGAAGCTTTATACGAGCATGTTGCACTGGAGATAAAGAACACACTCTAAGAGGCTCTCATATTGTCAAGCTGCTCTTTAGAAACGCCCTTTATATTAGTAGGCATTTGCTTCCAAGCATCAGACACTTCTGAAAGTAATTCAATCACCTCATCAACAATTACAATATCATTCTGTACTGATGCTTCAAAAGCCTGTCTATAGCAATAGTCATACAAAGCATACAGGTTGATCGCAACCTCCCCACCCTTTTCCATATCAACACCAGCTCTAAGTGCGCTGATAATAGATAATGCCTTATTTAAAAAGACAGACTTCTTCGCATAATCCTTTTGTTCAATAAAAACTTTTGCAATGCTTAAGTTTTTTAAAGCTGACTCATATAACATTTCAACCAACTTGTGAGGTGAAGCTTCAGAAACTGACGTTTCAACATAGGTATTTGCATACTGTTGAGCAAACTGTTTTTTTAATGCCATATTCATATCAATAGCCCCTTACTTTAAATTGATTATTCTCTATTACCAAACTGAGCACTTAACTGGTCTCTAGTTGCTTCTGAACTTGACATAAGAGATTGCAACATAGAAAACTCCATTCGATATTTAAGCTCTAACCTCTCATAACGAAGGTCTAGTTTATCGGTCTGTTCCACATAACTTTCAAGCTTTGTATTCAAAGAATCCATTCTAGAGGAAACTAAGCCATAGTCCTCTTCAAATAGATTATTAATCGTTTCATCAATGCGGCTCGCAAACCCTTGAGCAAAGGTAATATTCCCTCTAGCACCAATAATCCCCCCCAACACTTCAAAAGAGAGCCCTCTTACCTCAGCCTCATTTCCAGAAATCATGGCAAAGTCAGAAATATTCACTAGTCGTCCATCAGCTGAATCCGTATATGCACCAATATTTAATATTCCACTGGCTGTCGTAATGGTTCCATCAACACTCTGACCAGCATCAATCAGATCTGCAGAAAATCCACCGTTTGCAAAACCTGCTACATTTGTTAATTCTACTTTAGAAAAACCACCAAACCGATCTGAAAATAGATTCAAAACACCACCATCTGTTGACACACTGACGGTTGCACCAGCAGATTGCATATCAGTATTTGAATTAATATTACCAGCTACTTTGGTTGCCAACTCTTCAAGGGTATATTTATCAGCCTGAATTGTCACCAAAGATGTCGTAGAAGTATCTAGTAATATATTAAATGTGGCATCAGCAGCAGATAAATCAATTAACTGTTTTCCCGCATAATTAGTACCTGAAAAACCTTGAGACTCTAGGTTTACACTATTGGACATCGACATGACTCCACCTGCAGTCGTAAACTCAAACCGAGACTGACTTATGTCATAAGCTACAGATGCAGCCCCCGCACCAAAACTTGCATTTATCTGATCCTGTATATGAGTCGCCAATGTATCTTTATCCACATAAGCCCCGTCTGTTAAAGAGATCGTTTGGACTGTACCATTTATATCCAGATCAAACTGAGCACCTACATCAACATTCAAGACACTTGTAGCATCTGTAACTCGATCACCGCTAACTCGGTATTCATTCGCCGCATACGTTACAGCACCACCAGATACCGTTGCTCTTTCCGCTAACTGAGTAACATCTAAAGCATAATTACCGGTGATTGTCTTTTCACTTCCTGTGAGTACATTTATCAAGGCATCATCACTAATTCCACCCTTAGAAAATAAATTAGAAAGTGCTTGCATATCAGTACTTGCAACATTACTTAAAATTTCACTATCCAAGACAAGAGCACCCTCTCGATCTACAGAAATACCCGCCATAGAAAGTGAAGTAATGCTACCATTTAGCTCATTAATTGCGCCAGACATAGAGTCTCTAATTTGTGATTCTATTGAACGAAGCAGGCTACTACCTGCCAAATCACCATAATACTGATACTCCTCAGAATCCAACTCTTCTTCAGTTAAATCACTTGAATCATAACTTCCCAGCTCACCAAGAATATTATGTAACTGGTTATAGACTTCTACAAAACTAGAAACTGTATCAATAACCCCTTCTTCATCCTGACCAATAGAGACCATTTTAGCGGTACCAATATCTGTAGAGTTTAATTTAAATGACAAACCCTCAATGACGTTATCAAACGTATTAGAACTACTTGTAACCGTTAAACCATTCAACGTCATTACTGCATCTTGAGCTTCAGCAGTTGTTGTTAAGCCATCAGTATCAAAATCAGCTAAACCAGAGATACTTACCTCACCAGCAGCCCCTGACTCTTTAGAGGTAAACATCAACTGGTAACTACCTCCATTATTAATAATGGAAGCGCTTACGCCATAGTCACCACTGTTAATTACCTGCTGTAGACCATCTAAAGTATTATTAGAGCTATCGACTGTTATTGCATGCGTGACACCACCTTCAGCAATATTAAGCGTCCCTGCTGAAATTAAATCTGCTGTTGAGGTATACCCTTTGTTTGCCACCTGAGTATGTGATTGAGCTAATTGACGGGATTCAATTTGATATGTTCCCACCGCAGCAGAATCTTCTGCCGTAATTAAAACAACTGATTCATCTGTAGAAACACCCGTTTTTTGAGAAAAAATATCTGGTGAAGCAAGGTCTGTTACATACGTCTGAAAGGCTGATAAATTGGTTTCAAGATATTTAAGAGCGTCTAACTCTGTTGTTGCCTTAGTAACACCTCTATCAATAATAGCCTTAGGGCCTGCAACTTCGGCATCTGCAGATACTTTTGCCAGGTTTTTAATATCAAAAGTACTATTAGTTAAACTGCTTAAAAGCGTCGTACCTATATCGCTAGTCGTTGACATTTCACTCTCCTGGTCAGGAAATTTTATTATATTTTTTATGGTAGCTCAAAGTATGCCAAGCATAAAGAGCTATTCATTATTATCTATATTCTAATATATCGGCCATAAACGCTAATACTTTAAAGCCTTATCCAAAAAATAAAAAAACCGCTTAAAAGCGGCTATTAAATATAGGAAAAACATTTCATTGTTTTCTATACGAATAATAAAAAGCATTCCAAAAAAAGTTAAATCTTTTCATTAATCAAAGATCCAGTTAAAGCCTCTTTGCCTGTTAGACTAGACTCATTTACCGAAGCCAGATACTCTTGAATATTACTTAACATGCCCAATGACTCTTCACTAGGAAACTGTTTTATAACTTCATTAGTATCTTTATCTATAAGCTTAATAACCGAAGATTTTGATGATTCATCAATAGAAAATGAAACCCCCTGCTTAAGAGAAAGCAAAACCTCATTGGCTTCTGTTACCTTTTGAGCCAACTCTTCAGAAGAGACTTTGCTCTTTTTTGTTTCATAAGTAATCTCTTCAGCAGTAATCCCTTCAGCAGTATTTGCTACAGCAGTATTTGCTACAGCAGTATTTGCTACAGCAGTATTTGCTACAGGAGAAACTTGCTCTTTTGACCTTAAACTTGGTTGCTGATTACTATAAGTTAACTGATTAATATCCATGATCAGCCCTCCTTTTATCCTAAATATATACTTCTACTTTACCAAATTATCGTAAAAGAGATAATACATTTTCAGAACTTTGATTCGCTTGAGACAACATACTCATACCTGCTTGCTGCAATACCTGAGTTCTTGCTAGGTTAGCACTCTCTCTCGCAAAATCAGTATCTTCAATTCGTGAGCGTGCTGCCGTCATATTCTCATTAATACTACTTAAGTTACTTACCGATGACTCTAATCTGTTCTGCAGCGCACCCCATTTAGCTCGTTGAGTCACAATATTACTCAAGGCACCATCAATATGCTGAACAGCTGTTGACGCTGCTGCCTGAGTCGAAATCGAACGTGAATCAAATGCAGAATTGATCACTGATCCTGCTAGATTGGTAAATTGACCTAAAACATGATTTCCTCCCGAATAACCAACCGCAAAGTTAACCATTGAAACATCAATTTTATTATCAGCACCCGCTTCCCAACCAACATGTAAGTTCACTGTTGAAACTGCTCCACTTAACATCGAGCCATTTGTACTAAGCTTTGCCATCAAGGCTGTTTCATTAAACTTAGTTGTGGTTGCTACACGGTTAATTTCAAGCTCTAATTGTGTATACTCCTCATCCATCTGAGAACGGTTCGATGCACTATAGGTTCCGTTTAATGATTGCACCGCTAGCTCACGCATACGCTGAATCATATCTACAACCTCATTCGTTGCACCATCAACTGTCTGGATCATCGAAATACCGTCATTTGCATTCTTGATTGACTGATCTGTTCCCATTATTTGAGAGGTCATTCCTGTTGCAATCGCTAAACCTGCCGCATTATCTGCTGCCTTATTGATTGACTTACCTGAGGTTAACTTCTCCATTGAAAGCGCTTGTTCTTTGCTTGTCGCATCTAAAATGCGATTCGCATTGACAGCACCCATATTTGTATTAATTACCATTGCCATAATAATTGCTCCTTCTTATTTAAGATATAGAGAAAATACAACTAAGACTATGAAATGAGATAAAAAACCTCTGTAAATAGAATTTCTCTATTAACTGTAACGGCCAAAAAAAAAATACTTTAGAAAAAAATTAATTTTTTAAAGAAAAAAAGGTCTCAGGCTAAAAGTCCCTTTTTCTTACAAGTAAGGTTGCACTTACTACCCGAATTCAAGAAACAAAAAAGCCGCTAAAAAGCGGCAAAACACAAGGGAAAACAAAAAACAAAAGTTTCTTTAGTTAAGACTCTATAAAATAGAGCCTTCATAAAGAAGCCTTAAAGACTTTTTTACCTTATTAGTGAAAGTACATTCTGCGAGTCTTGATTTGCCTGAGACAACATACTCATACCTGCTTGCTGCAATACCTGAGTTCTTGCTAAGTTAGCACTCTCTCTCGCAAAATCAGTATCTTCAATTCGTGAGCGTGCTGCCGTCATATTCTCATTAATACTGCTTAAGTTACTTACCGATGACTCTAATCTGTTCTGCAGCGCACCCCATTTAGCTCGTTGAGTCACAATATTACTCAAGGCACCATCAATATGCTGAACAGCTGTTGACGCTGCTGCCTGAGTCGAAATCGAACGTGTATCAAATGCAGAGTTAACAACAGAGCCTGTAACAGTCGTAAACTGACCTAAAACATGATTTCCTCCCGAATAACCAACCGCAAAGTTAACCATTGAAACATCAATTTTATTATCAGCACCCGCTTCCCAACCAACATGTAAGTTCACTGTTGAAACTGTTCCACTTAATATCGAGCCATTTGTACTAAGCTTTGCCATCAAGGGTGTTTCATTAAACTTAGTTGTGGTTGCTACACGGTTAATTTCAAGCTCTAATTGTGTATACTCCTCATCCATCTGAGAACGGTTCGATGCACTATAGGTTCCGTTTAATGATTGCACCGCTAGCTCACGCATACGCTGCATCATATCTACAACCTCATTCGTTGCACCATCAACTGTCTGGATCATCGAAATACCGTCATTTGCATTCTTGACGGACTGATCTGTTCCCATTATTTGAGAGGTCATTCCTGTTGCAATCGCTAAACCTGCCGCATTATCTGCTGCCTTATTGATTGACTTACCTGAAGTTAACTTCTCCATTGAAAGTGCTTGTTCTTTGCTTGTCGCATCTAAAATGCGATTCGCATTGACAGCACCCATATTTGTATTAATCACCATTGCCATGATATTTCTCCCTGTGTCTTATTAAGACGACTACTTCAATCCATAAATATGGACTGTATTGAAAAATCGGTTATATGTACCAAACAGCAAGACTCAAGTTGTTAAGTATCCACTGCCTTATTGCAGTAAATTCAGAACTTGTTGAGACTGTTGGTTAGCCTGCGATAACATGCTCATACCTGCCTGTTGTAATACTTGTGTTCTTGCCAAGTTTGCACTTTCTCTTGCAAAATCAGTATCTTCAATTCGTGAACGTGCTGCCATTACATTTTCATTCACATTACTTAAGTTATTCACCGTGGACTCCAAACGGTTCTGCATTGCACCCCATTTAGCTCTTTGAGAAATAATTTGACTCATTGCGCCATCAACATGCTGAATAGCGACTGAAGCAGTTGCTTGTGTTGTAATATCATTAGCTTCAAACTGACCAGCAATCACTGATCCTGTTATATTCGTATACTGCCCCAATACCCCACCAGCACCTGAAATATTGATTCCAAAATTAGCTACAGAAATATTTACTTTATTGTCATCTCCAACATCCCAACCAATATGTAAATTCACTGGCGTGGGTATACCACTAATTTGAGTACCATCAGTACTAAAGTTTGCCATTAATGGAATCTCATTAAACTTAGTGGTCGTTGCAACACGATCAATCTCAAGCTCCAACTGAGAATATTCCGCATCCATTTGGTCACGGTTAGAACTACTATAAGTACCGTTTAGAGACTGAACTGATAACTCTCTCATTCTCTGCAACATATTAATTACTTCATCCGTTGCACCATCTACCGTCTGAACAACAGAGATACCATCATTTGCATTTTGAATCGCTTGCTCCGTACCACGAATTTGAACCGTCATACCTGTCACAACAGCTAAACCTGCTGCATTATCTGCTGCTCGGTTAATTGCTTTACCTGACGTTAACTTTTCCATTGCAAGCGATTGTTCTCGAGTTGTGCTTTCTAATAAACGCACTGCGTTTAAAGATGCCATATTTGTATTAATTACCATTGCCATGATATTTCTCCCTTGTGTTTCTTTTATGTCTTGTGTGTTTTACTTTTCTTATATGAGGCAGTGTTTCCCGCCTTCAACTAATGTATCGACACATAATCATTTTCTTTAGTAAATAAGTGAACTATTTTTTATAATTCCTTTAAATTTCAAAAAGATACAGACAAAAAAAGCCGCTAAAAAGCGGCCTAATAAATAACAATACAACTGAGCAGGGGGGGCTATCTTGAATGGAGAGATATTGAGAAGAGCTTAAAAATATTCAATGTAGGGCAAAAGACCCATATTAAGTTGAACCTTCTTAAATAGAGTATAAATACAGCAAATTAAAGCAACTAGTAAGCTTATTCTTAATCCAAAGAAGAGCTCACTAAAAGTTTTTGATAAAAACCGATTTTATGATTTGTAGCATCTTTACTAATTAAGACCTCTAAAAAATATTTGGCTGATTTTATATCATGAACCTTTAAAGAGTAATCAATCGATTTAGTGTAGACAGGAATATCTTCTGGCTTTTGTTTCAGGTAAAGTCTTAATAACTCCAAAGCCGCACCATATTGATCATGCATCGCCATATAGTCAGCATAAATCACCACATATTCAATAGAAACAACACATAGCTTTTCTAAGGTGTAAACGACTTTCTCATGGGCTTTTTGAGCAATATAAATTTGTAATAAGCGCTTCCATGCAAAAACTTTAATTGGTCCAAATGAAACTTTCTCATAATATTCAATTGCAGTGTCTAAATTTTTCTGAGCTTCTTGCTTCATTCCTTTGATAAGCAAAATTACCTGGCCTTTTTCAGAGGCTTCTGAGCCTTCTGCTTGCACCAACAGCAAGTCGATTTGTTCGATGTTGTTATTCAGAAATGCAACCGTTGCTGCATTATAAATATCAATAATATTATGTGCCCAATTTTGTAATCGCTTCTCATAGCCTGTGTTGGAATCTTCAATATTTAAAGAAAATTTTTCTATGGCTATATTTAGCAACTGCTTTTGTGGTTCAGTTAATTTTTCGCGAGAGTTAAACTTGAGCCAACCTTTATAACGTCCATACTCCTCCCTCTCGTCCCAGGAGTTAAAAACCTCTTCAAACTTCTCCGGCGATGTGACTTCCTGCTGTCTTTTAACGACACGCTCAATTGATTTTCTTACCTTTTTCAAATAGTCATTTAGACTCTGATTCATCCCATTAAAATAAGACTCAAGGATTGAAGAGACTTCTTCTTGAGTTAATATTTTTTTTGACTCACTTGGCTTAAAAACCCCTTTAAAGAACTGATGGCCATAGTGAAATAACATTACACCAAACTCCCCCAACTTTTTATCTAGCTTCTCTTTTTGGGAAATTAACTCAGGCTCTTTAGAGGCATCCTTTAATATAACTTTTGATAACTTTATCCCTTTATCAGTAATTTTCAAAAGCTGTTTTACATATTGGACATGCTGGTGAAGAGTTTTTAAATCAGTACTTAATTGCTGCTCTAATAACTTGGCATCTCTTGAAATAGAGTACTTAACTTCTTTCATCAAAGTTGATTTATCTGCTTCTTTCTGAAAAGTAATTTGATCACTACTTTTATAATCAATTCCTGCAATCTTTGCCGCATTTTGGCTTAAGTTATAGAACTTCACTTCAGAGTCTAAGCTTTGAATGCGAGTTACGATATTAGCTAATGACTGTACCCCTGTAAAAAAAATACTATCAGTTTCAGCCTCTGCACCTGAGTATGTTTCTACAAATACACTATTTTTAACAACAAACTGCCCTACCTTTGCTTCAGAGCTATTCGACTCATGTGTTTGCCCTCTATAAAAGCATAAATCAACACCTGACAATAAAATCGATTTAAAGCCTAAAAAAAAGGCTTGATACACCGTACTATGCATAACTGTTGGACCAAAACTTAGAGAGTTCTTTTCTCCATCCATTTCAAGCCATGGATATTTTTCACCAAAATAAACACTCTCTCCTTCCCATTGCGAAAGTAACTTAGGGTTTACATGATAACAATTCAGTAAAATACTTTCTTTTTCAAAAGGGTACATCTTCTTACTATTGTCATAACTTAAATTATGAGGGTCAACTGATACAATAAAATCAGGAGTGATTTGTTCTTTTATTAATCTATTGGAAACTCTCGCTGCAGCAAAAATAATAATATAATCTTGATTCTCCTTAATCCAATCTACTGTTTCATCTAAAGACGGACCTCCACCAATAATGACCGCAGTTTTGCCTGTAAATTGATTTTTTAAACTACCAATTGAAACCTGATTAAAAGAGATATTATCCAACTGAGCATCAATAAAAGGCTTTGTTTCAGTCGTCATCATGTCAATCAAGAGTGTTTGTTCATACTCTTTTTCCATCTGATTCATCAAATCGAAATATAAGCTGCCTATTTTTGCATCCAAAGAGGCCATCGACTTGACTAGAGTGGTGGCATGCATTGCATAATACTCTATCTCATCATTTGCAAGTTGCTCTAGCGTGACATCTGCTCCCAGGACTTCAATCCAATCAGGCAACTCCTCAAGATTTAATTTATTAACGACAGGTTGATAATCAATAAAGATAAACTTTCGACCTTTTGGTTCTTCATTAAAAAGCGTTTCAATATATTTAATAAATAAGCCAGAATCCGAACCACAGATAAAATAAAGTGTATCTTCTTTATCAAATACCCCCTCGGTAAACTTCGCATAGGTTGTTTTAGAGTCGTCTTTTATAAAGGTATTTTCATTTACTTCTTTAAAATATTTTTCACCAAAGGGATTCAGCTTTTCTGTTAATTCCAATTGCTCCATGGTTTCCAGTTCAGGCATTATCCACTCCTATATCTTTGATAAAAATTTAAACATTAAAAATTCAGCATATTCAAAATCAATCAACTCATCTATATCAATTGAATACTTTCTTTCCATTGGATAAGCAAAAACTCCACCACTCTTAAGATAGAAACCTTGACATGCGAATACATCTAAAATATTTCCACAAAAAATCGCACCATTTACACGATAACGAGTAGAAAAATCCTGACTTCTTTTCATAAGAGCATCTTGGTGAGTATTGATATAATCATCCATTGAAGCTGTATCAGGTAGGCTCATTGTCCACTCAATAGGGTGATCAATTTCTGACACTGAAATAACCGTTTTGCCATTCTGTTGTTGTAATAAAGCATAAGCATTTTCTATATGAAACGACTGTCTAAGAGGAGATGTGGGCTGGAGAAAGATTAAAATCTCATACTCCCTACCCAGAGTCTTCAATTGCGTTAAGGTATATTTAATTGTATCAAAACTCGTCGCTGAATCACTTGCTAGACTTTCTGGTCGTAAAAAAGGAACCTCTGCACCATAGGCTTCTGAAACTTCTGCGATCTCTTTTGAGTCAGTAGATACGACTACATCCATATCCAGCTGTGCACCCAATGCAGCGTCAATAGTCCAAGCTATCAACGGTTTACCAGCAAAGGGCTTAATATTTTTATTCGCTAATCTCTTACTACCAGCTCGAGCTGGAATAATGCATAGTATTTTAGGCATATAAGTCTCTTTTAGGCCGTTACTTTAAGAACTGAAATGCCGTTTATAGTCAGTCTGAGCTTGATTAAAATCATCTGTCCGTCCAATATCTAACCAGTACTCATGGATAGGGTATAAAGACACTTTTTTCTTCTGTTCAGCACTGGCTTGTAACAAATCAGGCACATCTTGATATCCAGACGGAATTTCCTTAATAAAGCTAGAAGACAATACATAAATTCCTGCACTAACAAAAAAGTGTTGGACAGGTTTTTCAGCAATGTTGGCAAGCTGATTATCCATCGCTTCAACCACGCCATATGGCACTTGATACTCATAATCTCTGACACACAATGTTGCATGAGCTGACTCTTGATTATGAAAGTCGAGTAAACTTGCAAAATCAACTTTCGTCAAGATATCCCCATTCATCAATATTAAAGGCAAATCGATAGTTTCTTGAATTAAATTAATGCAGCCTGCCGTTCCTAATGGCTCAGTTTCTTCAATGTAACTAATCTCTACGCCCCATTTAGACCCATCACCAAAATAATCCCGAATCATCTGAGCTTTATAAAACAGTGAAATATAGAACTTATAAAAACCAGCGTCTATAAAAGACTCCATAATACTTTCAAGAATAGGTTTTGATCCCACATTTAGTAGTGGTTTAGGAGTATTTTCTGTCAATGGCCGCAAGCGTGTACCAAAACCACCCGCCATTAACAATACAGGGTTTTCATAACGAGGCTTCTCAACCATTTGTAGCAGAGTTTCTAAACCAACCAGCTCATCATTTGAATTTAATATTGGAATATGCTCTAAACGTCGTTTAACCATTTTAGACAATAGGTTTTTCTGATCTTGGTTTTCATAAGCAACCAATGGTGTCGTATTCATTACCTGGTTAACAGGCGTATCCAAACTCTGATGCTTTAATAATGAACGACGAATATCTCCATCAGTAACGACACCTGATAGTTTTCCGTCTTCAACAACCAAAGCAATTCTTAAAGCCCCCGCATCGATTATTTCAAGAGCTTTTGAAAGACTATCTCTAGGTCCAATAATGACCGACTGCCAATGGTATCGCTTAGATGAAGTTAACATATAGCCTTCCTTTATTATCTATTTTCTGACCGAAAACTCTTAACTTATATTGATCTAGCTCAGCGGCCATTCCAAATAATTGAACTAATTTCTCAAAAAAACACTTGCTTTATTCTTAATATATAACGGATTAAAAGTATCTAAGTACTTCAACTAGGCCTAATAATCATCAGAAGAAGATGCACGGTAGAGGTCAAAAATTGTAACACTACCTCTTCCCCCATCACACAAAAGATATTCCACATAAAGAAGCATATAACGTAAAGAGTGTTCACTCAGCAATGTAAAACTATTAACCACACCAGTATGATTATTTAATTCCAATCATTAAAATAGACTTTAAAAGTTTATCTCAGAACGCTTAAGGTTGTACGAGGTTATAAAAAATAACTAATATTTCTCAGCCAACTCTGTAGTTGACCCTTTTGTAGGTTACCCCATACTAACAATCACTAGATTGTTACTTTAAACAACCTCTAACTATTCAACTCATTCATCAGCACCTTGCTCGTAGTATTTTTTAGCTAATTCATACGGCACGCCTATCTTTCTTAGTCCGTCAAAATGAATGGGGTTAACAGCATAGGGGGGGCATCCAATTTAGCGATCACTCTAACCTTCAAAACTGATCCTAATGATACATATCCATTTCCTTCACATCATAAAAGACTTTGTTGCTTAAATCACTAAGACCTGTTTGGGCTAAAATCTCAGCAATAGATTTTGCCGAATCACCCTTGCCATATAAACTGTTAACAGGATCTTCAAACTCCATTGCGGCTTGAATCGTTTGACCAATTGATTCTATAGATTCATCTGCACTAAAAATAGAGTTAGCCATTAAACGCCCTGCTTGGCGGTTGCCTATATTAACTGTGGCAACGCCCATTGCTGGCGCTTCAATAATGCCACTTGAAGAGTTGCCAATGACTAGGCTTGCCAACTTCATTAAACTTAAATACCTAATCGAGCCAAGTGACTGAACAAATTTTATATTCAAGTCCGTTTGAGCTATCCAGTTTTGAATCAGATAATTGTAAAGGTGACCTTGAGCATCTGCATTAGTACCTGTCCAAATTATAGTCGCCTCAGGAAACTTCTCTAAAGTACTAAATAAATTCTGTAATGACTCTTGGCCTTTATTTACATCTAAAGTCACTGGATGAAAAGTCACAACAAAGAGTGGCGAACTTAAATTCAACTCTAAAAAGCCCTCCAATGCAGGTTGAGATAAATACTGGATTTTTTCAATATAATCTATTCCTGGTGCTCCTACATTAAAGACACGGTTCGGCTGTTCACCCATTTGGATCACTCTATTTCGATAAGGTTCTGCCGCGACAAAGTGTAGGTTTGCCATTTTGGTAATTGCATGACGAATCGAGTCATCTACCGCACCTAAAGTAACCTCTCCACCATGAATATGCGCTATTGGAATATTCATCAACATCGCAGTTTGTGCCGCTGCTAGTATTTCATAACGATCCCCTAAAACGAGAATACAATCAGGTTGTAGGCGTTCAAAAGCCTCTACAAACCCTGTGATACCACGAGCTACTGATTTTGCCATTGTGATGGTTGTATCACCTGTTTCAAGCATTTCAACCCGTTCATCAACCACAAAACCATCAGCGATAATTTGGTTAACAGTCATTCCATAGTCTTGTGATAAGTGTGCTGCACAAGCGATCACTTGCAATGATAATACTGAATTCTGCACAATCTCATGCATCACTCCTGAAAGCAGACCATATTCAGCACGCGTACCTGTTACAACACAAATTTTCTTTGCTGATTCTTCAAAACTCATTAATTTATATTTGACCTTATTATTTAATTAAAGGCTAACCACTCGGGCAGACACGGGTAGAGAGGCATAATCGAACACGTATTGAAACAGAGGTGTTTGATAGGTAATCAGAGACTGTTTTGAGAAGTTTGTTTGTTCACTCGGTGGATGAGTCTCAATATGTTGATAGGCACTTTCAAAAAAACGCACCATTGAAAGGCCCATCCCGTGATCAATATTTTTAACATATTGACCATCAATATCTTCTTTATCCATCACCAACATGTGAACAGTCATCCCACACTCAAGCATATCCATCGCCAGGGCGATTTTTTTATCTGTATCAGCGATATGATCATTAACACAGTGCATAAAGTAATAGAACGTATTTGGTTTGTAAGTCGAAAACTGCTGAACTTGTTCCAACGTGAAGTCTCGAATCGCCATTCGATTTTCATCAAATGTATTTGGTAATCCTGTTTCCAATGTCCAACCGCTACGCACAAAATAACAAGTTTGAATATTGCTATGATGGTAACCTGAATATTCTGGCCTCAATAACTCACGCCCCATAATATAATCTAAATTAGGATTTGCCCATGACGAGTTATCAAAAACGGCCCTAAAAGTATTGGGAGCAAGCTTTGTCGCTAAATTGGCAATATATCCGCCATAAGAACTCCCAATTAAAATGATATTCCCTTCAGGAATACCCCAACGTTTTAAAGCATCACCAACCGCATTAATATTATCCAAAGCAGCAAGTATCCCTCCATTCTGATATTCATTTTTGGCAGGCTTAAGCGTTGCTAACATTTGCTCTTCTTTACCTATTTTGGCTAAATGTTCATTCAATATATTCACAGCATCGTCTATATCTGTCACGGCTCCTAATGGTAGGCCGTACTGTACGAATAGCTTCTCAATCATGAGGTAATCTTGTTTTTCATATACCGTTTTCGCCCCTAAAACAGGGCGGCTAAACAAACAGTGGTAATCCACAGTCATAACCGCTAAGCCATATTTTTCTGAAATCTTTTCACAAAATTTATGCCTATAGTCACCTGAGTCTCCGCCAAAACCTGGAATATAAACCACAAGACCTTTAGGCTCAGAATCAGGTAACACTATTGAATATTCTGTTTCTCGAGTTATATGCTCAAAACCCAGTTCAAAATCTCCCGTTGTTGAAAAACAAAATTTTTCTGCTCTAGACATTTACAACCCCTTACTACAGTGATTATTAATTGGCATAAGCTTAATCAATGCTTTCACCTGGTTGATATTTGATTTTCGCCGTTAAAGTGAGTACTTGATCCCAGTCTTTAGCAAACAGTCCTGAATCACTTCTTTTAAGAGTTATGTTCTGTTCTGTGAAGGCTTCGCCCTGCTCAATTATTTTTTTTGCAACAATACGTTTTCTTGCAACCGCTCTGTTTTGCTTTTCAGAAGACGATGCTTTTTTACAATCGGAACCCATCGCTAATTCAATATGACGAATTGCCTGCACCATTACCTTAAGCTCTTCTGGTTCAAGGCTTGCTCTATGATCGGGGCCTGGTAAGGTTTTATCTAAGGTAAAGTGCTTTTCTATGATCGTTGCACCCATCGCAACGGCTGCTATAGGTACCTCAATACCTAAAGAGTGATCAGATAGACCAATATCAACCTCTAGCGCTTTTACCAAAGTTGCCATAACATTTAAATTCACATCTTGATAAGGTGTTGGATAAGCGGTATTGGCATGTAAAACGGTCAGATTTCTTTTATCTAAACCTGCATTTAACAGGGTTTTTACGGAGAATTTAACTTCATCTAAATCTCCCATTCCCGTAGAAAGAATTGTGGTTTGATTATAACTGGCGATCTTGCGTAAATAAGGTACAGATAACAACTCCCCTGAAGGGATCTTCCAACGCTTCATGCCTAAGTCATGCAGCAGCAAGATACTGTCATCATCAAAAGGGGTAGACATAAATTCTATATTTTTTTCTTGGCAGTAATCAACCAGCATTTTATGATCGGATGCACTCAATTCTAGGCGTTTGAGCATCATGAACTGACTCTCTTTTTGCCCTGTATTATCTGTCTGATAACTCGCCTGTTGAGCTGATTCAGTGACAAGCGCCTCTGTTTTAAAGGTTTGAAACTTAACCGCATCAGCTCCAGCCGTTACGGCTGCATCTACCAACTTCTTAGCCTGCTCGATAGAACCATTATGGTTAACACCCGCCTCGGCGATAATAAATATGCTCATTTAACCAGCCCAACGCAGGTACCAGCCTGATGAATATTTTCTAACACTAAACTGCCTGCCCCAATAACAACATGATCAGTCAACTCTACGCCCTGTTTAATCACCGAACCACTGCCAATTAAACAGCCTTCTCCGATAAGCACTTCACCGTTTACTTTTGATCCTGTTGAAATATGACAATGATTGGCGATCACCGCATCATGCTCAACAAGCGCCTGAGAATTAACAATCACGTTACAACCAATTTGAGCATAAGCATTAACCATGGCCTGGTGCATAACAATTGACCCTTCACCAACTTTAGCCGTTGGAGAAACATACGCTGATGGAGAAATAATGCTGGGCAAAATCGCCCCCATCACTTTCAGTTCCATAAATAAATTTTCACGTACCTGTGATGACTTTACTTGGCCAACGCTAATGAGACAGTGCGGCGTTTCTTGAAGCAAGCTTGGAAGGTCTGAGTCAAACCCAACTAAATCATAAGGCGTCATATTATCAGGCACAACACCATCCGCCTCAACAATACCAACAATCTCATACTCTCCTGTCGCGTCCACCACATCAATACAGCTACGGCAATGCCCACCCCCACCAATTAATAGTAACGGTATTTTATGCATGACACTTTACTCCACTAGGAATATTAACCAAACGGCTAGCCAAGTACTCTGTATTCGGTAATTCAGTTCTAAGACAATTTTGATAAATTTCTAATTGATGCATAGGCCTCCACAGCGGACGTGTTTGAATATTTAAGGCGTTAGATTCAGCTAAAAAAGTATCTCTATCAGTAGGATTTTCAAACAAAACGGCATTCAGCCAGTAATTTGATTTTGCAAATAGGCTTTCTTGTAACACCTTTAAGCCTGTTTGATTGGATAATGCTTGCTGATAAGACTCCGCTATTTGACGTTTTTTAGTTAAGAACTCAGGTAACTTAGCCATTTGAGCAACACCTAATGCGGCATTTAAATTTGGCATTCTTAAGTTATAACCAATCTCATCATGCTCAAATAACCAAGCATGAGGCATCTTGGCAGTCGTACTTAAGTGCTTGGCTTTATCAGCTAAGGCTGCATTATTTGTCACAAGCATGCCACCACCACCAGTGGTCAGAATCTTATTACCATTAAAACTAAAGACCCCCACATCACCAAAAGTGCCCGTATGCTGACCTTTCCAATAAGAGCCTAGGCTTTCTGCTGCATCTTCTACCACTTTTATATTATGTGAGTGGCACAGTTCAACAATTCGGTCAATTTCAGCAGGCATACCCAAGGTATGCATAGGCATACAAGCCGAAACTGTTTGGCCTGTAATTTTATGTACACAGCAGTTATTGTCTTGTCTGGTTTGCGTTTCTAAAAAGAGTTGTAAGCTGTCATAAGATAAGCCTAGCGTCTCAGTTGATACATCTAGAAAAACAGGCTCAGCACCCAGCATTTTAATAGCATTAGGTGTAGCTACAAAAGTAAGAGACTGAGTAAGTACCAGATCATTCGCTTGCACACCCACCACACGCAAGCCTAGAAAAAGACCTAAGGTGCCGTTAACCACTGCAACAGCATGTTTTGCTCCCGTAAAAGCAGCTACTTCATCTTCAAACTGATCGACAAACTTGCCCACTGATGAGACAAAAGTGGAATCTATACAGGCATTGAGATGATCTTTTTCTAGCTGAGAAAAACAGGGGACATGTAGCGGAACAAAGCCGTTGCCATAGACTTGACGAACAGCCTGCATGATCGGATCAAACATTATAGATATTGGCCTTATAGTGCTTTAGATTTTCAGCTTTGGTAAACCAATCAATCGTCTGTTCTAAACCCGCTCTAATATCATACTGAGGGGAGAAGTCAGTTAACTCTTTAATCAGTTTATTATCACACCAGAGCCTAAAGACCTCAGAGTCCTTTGGTCGCAAACGCTGCTCATCAGTTACAAACAGCACATCACTACCCATAATCTCTTTGATTAACTCTAAAGTGTCTTGCACAGAGATCTCAAAATTTGAACCTATATTAATCGTCTCACCAATCGTTTGCTCAGACTGTGCTATGGCCATCATGCCTTGGCAGGTATCTGTTACATAATTAAAGTCGCGAGTCGGAGAGGTATCGCCAAGCTTGATCTCTTTCATGCCATTGGCTATTTGAGTAATAATGGTTGGAATGACTGCTCTGGCAGATTGTCTTGGGCCATAGGTATTAAAAGGACGCGCGATACAGACAGGCATTTCAAAGGTATTAAAGTAGGACATGGCCATGGCATCAGCACCTATTTTGCTGGCACTATAAGGTGATTGCGGCTGCAGAGGATGCTTTTCATCTATCGGAACATATTGAGCCGTACCATAAACCTCTGAGGTAGAGGTATGCATAAAACGCTGAACACCGTTATCTAAGCAGGCCTGAGCCATATTCAGAGTACCATTTACATTGGTTTCAACATAAGAGTTAGGCGCGACATAGGAGTAAGGAATGGCAATTAATGCTGCTAAATGAAAAACAGTATGGCAATCTTTAGTAATTTGTTTACAAAGAAAAGGATCGCGAACATCACCAGAAACGACTTCAATCTCATTGACAATATCTGAGCTATCCAACCAACCCCAGGTGTTAAAGGAGTTATAAATTACTAAAGCTCTAACTTTTGCCCCTGCTCTGACCAACTCTTCAACTAAGTGAGAGCCAATAAAGCCATCTGCCCCAGTCACTAATACCTGTTTACCATGCCAATAATTTTGATTCATATTCTTTACTTATTTAGTTTATTTCATCACATCATTGATACGTTACGTCAATCTGACTTTTGCGGCAAGAGACTTAAGTATTAAAAGCTAATAATTCACTATATTTAGCCTTCATTTTTAAGACTTTATCTAAATAGTGCCTAGTTTCATCAGAGGTAAGTTCATACCGTAAGCTACGGTAAACCTGTCTGGGCTGCATTTGATTAATACGCTGAATGGCCTTTTCTGACGTTTCTCCAAAAAGCTTTAGCACAGTCGAGATACCGCCGTTATAGGATGAAATCAATAACATCTCTCTATTTTTAGCATTTCTAACCTCTCCCAAATATTCATGTTTCAGTAACCCCATGTAAGCCGTTCCCATTCGAATATTGCTCTGCTCATCAAAAAGCTCAGTTCTACTTGGTTTTCCTATTTTAAAATCAACAGATGCGTATACATCTCTTCCAGCAGTATCTGCTTTTATTTGCATCAACCCCAAAGCATTGGACTTACTAACCGCTTTGGGGTTAAAACTGCTTTCTACTTCCATTATTGCAAATACAAGTTCAGGGGCGACTTTAAACTGTGAGGCATAGTTCGAAACATAATGATTATACTGTTGCACTGGTACACTTAAGCTTTTCTGACTAACAGGGATATGTAATAAAACAAATCCCCCCCCCTCTCGAGATTCAACAAGTGAATTCTCTAATAAAAACTCAACATATTGATAAACTGCAAAAGGGTAACGCATAGGTTTATTATTATGGTCCAATACCTTTTTATATAAATAAGGAATTTTATTTAAAGATAACGGAGCTTGGCTTAACCAGTCCTGTTCACTATAGGGGTCTGCACTTAATAGTAACCGAGCAATAGCCCGCTTTAAATTTTTCTTAGTTGCCAGTTCTTTAGCAAATTTAAAAACTAACTCTTCAGGATAAACAACAAGCAGAGGTTGTTCTACCTGGTTCGTAGGTATAGCTTTAACTAACGAATTATGAACTTCTAGGCTCTGAGTGGTCTCTGGTAATAAAGGTATTTCCGGCTGTAATTGTACAGAAAGCGTTTTAAGTTCGGCAGAAGCAACTTGGATTAAATCACTACGCTTAGCGCTAGCATGCAGACTGTTACAACAATGGTCACGATTAACAGGCTCTTCATTGGAGGTCGTTGCGACAGAATCAGGAAGATTCAGTGCATTACTGGCAGGTATATCCTTAGCCTGTAAGCTCATCATATAGGCACTTAGTATCACTCCAAACAACCACATGGCCGATAAAATCCTAATTGAAATATTATTTTTTGGCACAAAAAAAACCTCCGTTAGGAGGCTTTGAGCAATTCTAATACCAACTTTACTATGTCAAAAATTCGACTTACCGAATATAGTTAAACAGGGATAAACTCTGCACCTTACTAAAGACTTGTTGTGCTACTTCTAAAGCATTTTCAGTCCTAGTGAAATCAGAAATTCCAGCTATAACATCTAGATCTTCCAAGCTTGATTTTCTTTCTGTTAATGTTAACTTAAAGTTTTCACCAGCATCATATTGAGACTCAATACGATTTTGTCGACCCCCAATTTCAGATCGTACTTGTGTTAACTTTGCTATGCTAGACGAAATATCCGCAACAATATCATCTGTTAGAGGTTCACCTGATACCAGGTTACGCTCCATTTCAATCAAAACATTTAATATATTACTGTCTGGTGTATTTCCTGAGCCATCATCATACTGAGCTAATGAAAGAGCCCCCCCAGGAATATCAAAAACATCAGAACCATTATCCGTAATCCGTACTCGAGCAGCATCTCCTCTATCATCAGGGTCTATCTTATTATCTGCATCAAACCCTATTTGAACAAAGCGAGAACCATAATTGGCTGTTGCTGAAAAATTTGCATCTGCAGGAGGTAAATTACCAATGTAAGAGTAAAATCCAGTTGCTGTTTCAATAGGAACGGTCGATGTATCATCATAAGTTGCTGTATCAGAGGCATAAGGCTGTTTATCAACATCCCCGCCCGCAAATAAAAACTCCCCTTCCGAGCTTGTATAATTCATCATATTTCGAACTTGAGAAATAATTTGCCCAACTTCCTCAGCAGCTGCTTGACGGTTCTCATCATTGTAGACACCGTTAAGCATTTGAACACCTAACTCTCGAGCTCTTTGTAATGAGTCTGTGGTATCAGAAATTGTCGTTTCCTCCAGAACTAGCTGAGTTTTAGCAAACTCACCATTTCGGGCATATTGTTCAATAGTACTCATAGTACGATTCAGAGAGTGAATTTGACTGGTCGCAACAGGATCATCACTAGCTTTATTCACTCGCTTTCCTGTACTTAACTTAATTTGAAGGTCTAATAACTCTTCTTGATGCTTCTGTATTGAGTTAATACCTTGACTGTGAAATTGATTTGTTGAAACTCTCATATCTTTATCCTCTTACCGCTCTCATTAAGGTATCGAATATTAACTGTGAGGTTGATATAATTTGCGCTGCAGCCTCATAAGCTTGTTGAAATTTAACCAAGTTAGCAGCTTCCTCATCCAAACTTACACCAGAATAAGACTCTCGTCTATCTACTATTTGCTGGTAAACAGTCGTCTGTGCTTCTAGCTTAACCTCCGTACCCTGAACATACATACCAATGCCTGTTGCCATTTTAGAGTAGCCTCCCAAAAAAGTAACTGTTGGGGTATTTAATGCATCAGAATACAACATTTTTTTACTACCTAGGCTTCCTAAGTTTGCAACATTCACATTATCTCCAAGTGCAGCGGCAGAGGGAACCTCGTCCAATATAGAGCCATCAGAGTTTGAGTCAACAGGAGACTGTCCTCTGGCCGCAATTTTATCTGGGTCTGTTAATGATAAAGTAAACTGTTCAAAAATGGCTTGGTGCGGCTTCATGATATAACTATCACCCGCTGAAAAAGTACCCGCTGGATTGACTGAAAATTCTAAACCATCAATCTCAACTGGTGTACCAGGGGCAACCGAGCCACGAACACTGTCTGTCGCACGATCCGTCACAATAAAGTTAGCACCATCATAAGTTAGAATATACTCATCAGCCTTCATATTACCAATACTGTCAAAAGCATTTTCTAAATAAGTTTCTTTATCTCCATAGGTTGCAGGTTGTAACCCCGCAGGATTAAATGGTGGCGTACTTGGTGCTCCAGCAGGCTGAGCAGGGTTAAATTGAATAGAGATCGCAGTACCATCATCACTACCGACATCGTTATTCCGACTTTTCACCGCGGTAATATTTAGAGGCTCAAAAATATTATCACCAGCATCACCGTTCATATCATAACCTTGGTAATGCTGCCAGTTTGTACCAGCAACTAAGCCATTCAACATTACCCCTAAATCATTTTTAGCAGGATCTAGCATATTTTCACGAAAATCTAAAATACCACCTAAACGCCCACCATTAATCAAATCTCCAATATCTTGACGCATACCGCCAATCGACATGTATACCTCTTGACGATCTTCATTAGAAAACCTACCTAAACCAGACTCTAAATGAGTAACATAACCACCACTCACTAATGGAAGCTTCCCTCCACCGGTATAAAGAGAAATCGTACCATCGTCCTGTTTATAAGTCGTAACATCAAGATAGTCACTTAACTCTAATATTGCTTGATCACGCTGATCTAATAAATCATTAGGTAACTGTGAGCCACCTCGTATCGCAGCATCAACTTCTTCATTAATCGCTGCGACAATATCTATACGGTAATTTACTTCTGTAACAGTTGTTTGGAGCTGTCTATTAACATCATCATCATTCCCTGATAGTACTGATGTCAAATTCCCAATATGGCCCTCAAGGTTATAAGCCTCGTCAATAACCAGTTGACGGTTTACATTAGAGGTGGGGTTAGAGGATAGGTTTTGCATTGAGTCAAAATAACGCTGGAGAAACTCTTGTGTCCCCGCATCATTACCAGAAATAATACCTTCTACTTGTTTTCCTAGCTGAAGGCTCTCTTCATAACTAGTCACCTTTGAGTTAGTATTAACCAACTGACTCTGAATATAGTCTGCTTGAACGCGCTCAATATTATCAACTCGAACACCCCCACCATTTTGTACTCCACCCACAATTTGTAGTGAATTGCTGCTGAACACAGCACGCTGGCGGCTATAACCTTCAGTGCTCACATTGGCCACGTTATGCCCAGTCACTTCTAATGCTCTTTTAAAAGAGCTAGCCGCGGTGGTACCGATCATTAACATGTCGCTCATAATTCAATCCTTTTATCTGGTCAGCATCACAAATATGCCGTTACTTCAACTGGCTTTCTGGTTGTTTCAAAAATCTTAAAGCCAGAGCATGCTCTGTTGAGTTTGCTTGTGAGACACTTTCTGCAAGAAGGTCGCTGCCTTTATTACCTCGTTCAGAGTCTTGGCTCTTTGCTTCACTCATTTTTTCAGGTGAAACTGTTAGAATATTTGGTGTAAGTTGCTTAACAATGTTATCGGCAAAACCTAAAGTTCCTTTAGCCGCAATATCTTGAGCAAGTTGCTTGTCAGACCAATCTTTATAAAAATCACCTTGATTACCATCAAGCCAACCTTCATCAAAACTTACCTTACGTGCTTCCTGCAATATCTGCTGGACAAAAATAGCCTCAAACTGTACCGCAACAGACTTTAAAGCAGAGTCTTGGTCTTCTCGTGCTTGCTGCTTTAACTGATGAAAACCACTCACATCGGTATAGTTCTGGTGCGCTTGTAACGGTGCCTGCTGACTAGAACTGCTTGTTAACATATTCATATTACTCATAATATTCTCACACCTCCTGACTAAATAATCATTAAATCAGCTTTCAAAGCACCAGACTGTTTAAGTGCTTCAAGAATGGCAACCAAGTCACCAGGAGCTGCACCCACTTTATTCACTGCCTGAATAATGTCATCTAACGAAACGCCTCTAGGCATTTTAAACATATGTCCATCGCCCTGATCAATATTCACAGCAGAGTTAGGTACAACTACAGTATTTCCCCCCGCAAATGCGCTTGCTTGAGAGACACCTAAGGCTTCAGTAATTTTAACCGTCAAGCCTCCATGTGTAACCGCTGCTGGACTAACCCGTACGTTTTGCCCAATCACAACTGTCCCTGTTCTTGAGTTAACAATAATTTTAGCGGCTCCTTCTCCAGGAGTCACTTCAATATTTTCTAGAATTGATAAAAAAGAGACTCTTTGAGAAGCTATTCTGGGTGCCAAAACTTCCACCGTATTTCCATCTAAGGCACTGGCGGTACCCTCTCCTAACAAGTCATTAATTGCTTTTTCTAAATTAGAAGCTGTTGTAAAATCGGAGGTTTTCAAGTTTAAGCTTATGGTATTTCCTAGCTCAAATCCAGTATTTACCGCTCTTTCTACCATTGCTCCATTAGGGATTCGACCAACACTCGGTACATTAATTGTAATTTTTGAACCATCTGCACCACTTGCATCTAACCCCCCAACCACTAAATTTCCTTGAGCCAGTGCGTAGACATTTCCATCAACCCCTTTCATCGGCGTTAATATAAGAGTCCCACCACGTAAGCTTTTCGCATTACCTAAAGAGGAGACTGTAATATCTATTTTTTGACCAGGCTTTGCAAAAGCAGGCAACTCAGAGTGAACAGCAACAGCAGCAATATTTTTTGCATTTGTTTTAACCCCTGGTGGCATGTGAATTCCAAACTTATTCAACATACTTAATAAGCTTTGCTCTGCAAAGGGTGTTTTATCACCCGAACCTGTCAAACCAACAACTAAGCCATATCCAACTAAATGGTTAGATCGGACACCACCGACATTCGCAATATCTTTTACGCGCTCTGCATAAGAGTAACTACTCCAAATCATCAACAATGCCAAAATAATGACAAATCTACGTGTAAACATGGGAAACCCCTTTAAAATCTATTTTTTCTGGTAAGTATTTGTTTTTTATATTTTTATTATAGACACATCTAAGGTGCCAACTACCCTACAGCATTTAGCGAGCCAAAAGATTGATTTTAATATTAAAGAGTTAGAATTAATGGCCGTTAAAGTAAGGATCAATATTTATAGATATAAAAAAAAGGGGGTAAATACCCCCTAAGACCAGAAAAAACTTGGATATGAAATGCTCTTAAGGAAATGAGCAGGGGGGGGGTAAAAATATACCACCGATATTAAAAAGAGTTAATGATATGTAGTGGTTCTTATTCGATAAACTAAAACCTGCTTCAATAGGTTTAAAATAAATACAGGTCTAACAACTGCTAAACCTGCATTGTCACTTTATTGGCATATAAATAGATGATTGAAGATGCCTTGCAATACCTTGATCACAAGTCAAATACTCACTAACTATAGAGGCCAGTACTTTGATATCCACCGAGTTCCAATACCCGCTCTAGCAGTATCCCCAGACATACCAACATCCTTATAAACTAAACGGACATCCGCTATTTTTACAGAAGAGATCGTATTATCAGGTTGAATATCCTCTGGACGAATAATACCTGCAAACTGAACAACTTCATCCCCATCATGGATGGTAATCCACTTCTCACCTCTTACGACCAAATTACCATTTGAGACTACTTCTACTACCGTTACTGCGATAGAGCCTTTAACAGTTGAGTTCTGCTTAACATTACTTTTTCCTGCAAAAGAACCCTCGGAGCCATAACCCACACTTAACCCCTGAAGTGGAGAGGTGACACCATTGATCGCCTGACCAATCAGATTGTTAGGCGTACTCACTGAAAAGGGGGTTGTAACACCATAATCTTGACTATTGGACTTATTATATTTTGCCTCATCTTTTTTATCTGCCGACATACTCTCCGCAAGTGAAACAGTAATAATATCACCCACTCGATGAGCACGAGAGTCATTAAATAATGTCATCGAACCCACCTGATAAAGAGAACCATTCTTTGGTTGTACTGGTTGAGGGATATTCAAAGGATAGCTTGGCGCATAATTAATATGCTGCACACGCTCTGGTACACTACTACAGCCACTTAACACTAAACTGGCAACAGAAATTACCACACTAAATCTTGCCATTTTTTTAATTGAATTTTTCATTTTCTGATCCCTTACACATGCTTTAACATGTACTTAATCTGGCTATTTTATTCACTTATGTGATTAGCTCTTGTTTAAGGTATTAATGGTTTAAATGATTGCTATATATTATTATTTAAATACTGCATCATGCCATCAGCTGCTGAAATCGCCTTAGAGTTCATCTCATAAGTTCGTTGAGCCTCAATCATCCCGATCAACTCCTCAACCGTATTTACATTTGAGGCTTCCAAGGCTCCTTGTGTCAGCGAACCTGCCTCAGCAGTTTGAGGGTTTATTACATTAGCTGTACCACTGGCAGTCGTTTCAGTATAGAAATTATGTCCCATCGCCTGAAGCCCTGCTGGATTCATAAAAGTAGACAACTCAATCTGCCCTACTTGGGTCTGAGCTGTATTACCAGGCTCAGTGACAAAAACAGCACCGTCTCTGGTGATTGAAATATCTGTCGAATTCTGTGGAATATTAATGTTTGGCTCAAGCAGATAACCAGATGAGGTAACAACATCTCCATCTTGATTCACTTGAAAAGAACCATCTCGGGTATACATTAAATCACCATTCTGATCTAAAGCTTGAAAAAAGCCTTTCCCTTCAATCGCAAGATCTAACTGGTTATCTGTAACAACAAGATTACCTTGGGTATGAATCTTTTGAACCCCAATGGCCTTAACCCCTGTTCCAAGTTGCAAACCAGAAGGTAAAGTACTAGATTCATTTTGTGATGCCTGCGCACCGGGTTGACGAACATTTTGATACATCAAGTCATCAAACTCTGCTCGGCCAGCCTTATAAGCATAAGTATTGGCGTTAGCAATGTTATTAGAGATAGCCGCAAGACGAAATTGCTGGGCTTCTAAACCGGTTTTAGCGACATATAGTGCTCTATTCATTTTCTATCTCCTTACAACTATCTTAATGACAACATTGAATCTGATTTTTGTGCATGTGCTTTAGCGGTAGACATCATCTTGATCTGCATCTCATACTTGCGAGATAACTCAATCATATTCACTAGCGCCTCTGCTGTATTCACATTACTGCTCTCTAAAGCTCCACTAACCACTTGCACAGCACTTTGCTCAACTGGATCAGCTCCATCCTTTAAACGGATAAAGCCATCTAGTCCCTTTTCTAACTCTTTAATATTTGGTTTAACCAATCGAACCTGATCTAACACAACTAACTGATTACTCGGAGAATCTGCTAGAACAACTGAAATTGTTCCATCGTCACCAATGGTCACTGTTTTAGAGGGAGGGATATTTATAGGTGCCCCCCCCTCATTTAAAACAGGGTTACCCTTTACATCAACAAGACTGCCATCATCTAAAATCTGCATACTGGCACTTCTTACAAAGGCCTCATCTCCAGCAGGCGTCTGTACACCGATGTATCCATCCTCTTTAGTAACAATATCCATATTATTACCCGTAACCTTGATAGCCCCTGCTGAAAAATCAGTCGCTGGACGCTCATCCATAGAATAAGTACGAGAGGCCATGCCTGGACCTTGCACATGCTGAGCTCTAAAGATATTAAAATCCTGCTTAAAGCCATCTGTATTTGCATTGGCTAAGTTATTGGTGTTATTTGCTTGAGAAAGCATCACTTCCTTTGCGCCACTCATTGCAACATACAGCATACGATCCATGACAAGTTACTCCGCTCGATAGTTTTATTTCTAGTCAAAAATAGAGCTGGTATTAATACAGTAACAACCAGCCCAACATGAAACACTTTATATAATGGGTCTAATGCCCGAGTGTGTTTCCCTTGTGTGTTAGCATTTTGACATGCCTTTTCTTTCAAAGAGGTTACAGCAGATAGCGTGCCACTTTAGAAAGAAATATTAACTAAAGGTTTCAGGATTTGGCCGATACAGTTATATAGGGAGGTGTTGCCACATGGCAAAAAAAACCGGCAAAGAATTTGCCGGCAAGACCAGAAAAAATTATTTCGTTAAAAAATTCAACGAGTTAAAGCTGTAAAATTGTTTGAGTTAATTGCTGAGAGGTTGAGATTACCTGAGCACTGGCCTGATAAGTTCTCTGAGTCTGAATCATATTCACCAGTTCACCAGCAACATCCACATTAGAATACTCTAAAGACCCTGCTAATATAGCTCCCATACCATTTTCACCAGCTCGACCCATTTGAGCCGCACCAGAGTCAAATGATTCAGCATAGGTTTGTCCACCTAACTTATGCATACTATCTTTATCATTAAAGTTAGCGACGGCTAATTGAGCAATCTCTATAGAACGCCCATTAGAGTATCGAGCTTCAATAATTCCACCTTTAGAAGTCGTTATATCAAGGAGATCACCAATTGAATAACCATTTTGTGAGACACCACGCTCATCATAACTTCCAGAAAAACCTGTCATATCAGAAAAATCAGCATCAATAGAGATCGGATCTGCCGCCCCTGTTAAAGGGTTAGAGACGGTCCAATTCATATTGGGTTGCGTGGTTCCCGTATTAACCCATGATCCTGTGACACTTAAAGACTGCCCCACATCCGCACTAGTCGGTGAGGACGCTGATGTCGGTTCAAAAATACCGACTAATTCACCATCTACATCAAAGCGTAATTCATACAGCTTGGCTGAGGCATCACCAGCCTCTGGATTAGATGTAATCGCAGGAGAGCTTGTGTTGTTATCGTAAAAACCACTCGGAATCCATTCACCCGTACTTTTATCTTGATCTTGCACTGTATATTGCACAATCCAGCTACTATACTTAGCACCGCTATTAAAAGCTGGATCAATTGTTTCAGCCACCACTCCACGTTTAAAGAAACTCATCGTCATTCTATGCTCACCACCCAGTGAGTCAAAAATAGGTTCATTCGTCGTAAAGTCAGCAAATCCGGTATAAGGCCTATCATCCGCTGGTGTATTACCAATGGATGGAATCCCTGTAGAAAATCCTGTATCCGTACCTGCTGGATGGGCTAATTTCAACATATTATTATTATCAGCATCTGCCAGACTAGTATTCGCCGGTGCTGCTGCACCCTGACTCGCATTTAGACCTACTGAAACATTATCAAGATTGATGTTATCAGCTTCCTGCCCATCTAGGTTAACATTAACCCCTAACTCAGTTGTTGCTCTCGGATCTTTGTTCGCATTATCCAAGTTAATTGAACTCAATGTCGTCTCAAAAACTGGATCCGTAAGAGTTGGATCAGATAAATGAGCAGCCTCATTTCGCTGATAGCCCATCACAGGAAAACCACTCTGGCTAACCAACACCCCTTCTTTATCTAATTTAAATGACCCATTTCGAGTATAAAGTGCTGGGTATTTTCCTGAAGGATCCTCTAAAACAAATAAACCTTCACCATCAATAGCCATATCTAACTCTCGCCCAGTTCCCGCAAGTGTTCCTTGGGTAAAGTCCTGAGTAATATTTTCAACTCGCACCCCGTTGCCAGCAGAAGACTGAGAACCTGAAAACATATCCGCAAACTCTGCACGGGAACTTTTGAATCCCGCTGACTCGGCGTTAGCCAAGTTATTTGAAATAACAGCAAGGCCGCTTGATGCCGCATTGATACCACTTAAGGCATTTAAATCGAAAGATACACCCATGATGACTCTCCTTTGTGTATTTTATATAACGCTCTCTCAAATAGAGAGTTCAATATTTATTCTTATTTTTCAGTTTATCTTTTTAAATCTAAAAAGATCTCTCACTCAAATCATCCACTAATTTCTCGTACCGAATCCATTAACACCCTTTCGCCTGTTGCAAGGGTCAAGGTCATAGATCCACCCGAACCAATGCTAACTGAGCTCACTTTTGTGCCTACAATCGTATCAACAGGCTTCACATCACCATCAACATTTGTCCCATAAGCTGTTAAAGAGTAGATACCACCCGTACTAATATTGTTATTACCATCTAGGCCATTCCATATAACATTCTCTTCACCAACCCCTAATTCAGACAATTTCAACTCTTGAACTTTGCCATCCTCGTTGCTAATCAAAATGGTAATATCCTCCAAATATTCATCTGCGCTAAGTCTAATCCGTGAGTCTTCACCCTCTGTATGAGAAAAATCACGACCTTCTGCTTCAACACTTTTACCAATTAAAGAAGTTGCCTGCATGGTCTGCATATTTTGAAAACTGGTTGCCATATCGGCAATAGTTTGATTCGTCTTATTAGCGGCTTCAAGCTGACTCATCTGTGTTAAATCTGTCACAAAGCTAGTTGCATCCATCGGCTCAGAAGGATCCTGATTCTGTAACTGGGTTGTTAGCAGCATTAAAAAATCTGTTTGCCCTAGTTCATTATTGGGGTTGGAAGCTCTACTGGTTATATTTTGCTGTGATGCAGAAATATAGTCTTGATTCCCTACCGCTATATCTGGTACATAACTTGCCATCTATACTCTCCTTTAACCTTACTTACCAAGCTGAATTGTTTTAAGCAATAGCTGCTTAGAGGTATTTAATACTTCAATATTTGTCTCATAAGTTCGAGAAGCAGACATCATATTTGCCATCTCTTCTACCGCATTCACATTTGGCCTAAAAATATAGCCATCTCCATTTGCCATGGGGTGATTAGGGTTAAACTCCATCTGTAGAGGCGCTTGACTCTCTACAATCTCTTTCACTCGAACACCACCACGAGGTTCTCCACGTGAATTATCTAAAATTGTCTGAAAAACAGGCTGTTTAGAACGGTAAGTATCTTCAGCATTAGAGCTGATACTATCTGCATTCGCTATATTCGAAGCAATGGTATTCAAACGAACTGTTTGCGCATGCATACCCGATGCTGAGATATCTAAAACATTAAACATTGACATATTAACTCTCCTTAATTGCTAGCCTATTCACCTCGAATAGCGCCACGCAATCCTGTAATTTTGCCGTTAATAAACTCTAAAGTAGCCGTATGCTGAAGACCATTCTCCATAAACTTAGCTTTCTCAACATGAGTTTCAACAGTATTACCATCTAAAGAGGGTTGCGTTGGCTGACGGTACATTAAAAAGCTAGATGTACTGGAAAAGCCACCACCATCAAGATGACGTGAATTAGTTTTGGCCATGCCTGACATTTTTAAATCATCAGAATCACCCTGTGCTGCTTGCAGTGCTTTTCTAAAATCAATGTCTTGTGCCTTAAAGTTAGGTGTATCAGCATTGGCTAAATTATTCGCCAGCACTTCACCTCTTTGTGTACGTATTTTTAATGCACTTTCATGGATACCAAAAATTGATTCAGCCATAATTGTTCTCTTTTTCTAGTCTGGTTTTGTATCTATTTTATATTGGATGCTTGTTAATCGACCATTTTCATGCCGGCACCTCATACTTAAGGATATCTAAAGCAACGCGAATGCCAACTTTGATTTTTTTTAGGTTTTTAGGCCGAAAACGACTAAAGAAATTGAATTCTTACCCTATTCGGCAGGTTTATAGAAAACTTTAGACTTTATTTGAAAAAATAGGCTCGCATAGACTAAGAAAAGACTAACTGGAAAATGAGCAGGGGGGGGGCATTATTTTGACAGTGGATAGCCGTCATCAAAAAATAACGCTTATTAGTCATATAAAACACAATCAATCAAAACAAAAAAAGCCAGTTAAAACTAGCTGGCTTTTAAAGTATTTATAATTCAGCCTCAATGAGTGACTAGGCTTACCATGTTTTTACAATATCACCTATTTGTACATTGCCCTTTTTAGCTGACAACTCGGTAATTGCAAAATTAGGTAAAATACGCTTAATCTTCAAGAAGGCTCCTGGCTGTTGATCACTGCCTAATAGAACGCCGTTAAATCTAACAGGACGTCCTATCCTGTGATAAACCGCTAAATCATCTCCAACCTTAGCACCAGAGCTCGCATTCAGATAAATAATATATTCACCATTCCTGACATCTATCACCTGACTCTCAAATGGCTTACAGTGCAAAAACTCCAACACATTAGTCACTTGACTCTCTAACAAGGCATGAAAGGCCAAGCCTGTATCGGTACTAAAAAAAGCATTAGTACCAAAAGGTTTATTACGTCCAACCGTGACATCCCCTTTAATATCAAACCCACCTCGTGCTTGATGAACAACTGTATGACTCATTAAATCTACCAAATACCAGTCTGACTCAATAAAACGGCTATCAGGCTTTACCTCTAAACTATAGAAAACCTTAATATCATTTAGTACTCCGTTATTACTATGGGTAGAAAGAGAGCGAATAACCGTTAATAAAAGATACTGTGCCCCCGTTCTATCACGCACGCCATCTAATAACGCAAGATCTAAATTAGGTGCAATCATTAAATTAGGCTGAATATCAATCGGTTCTTTTAAAAGAATGAAGTTTCGATAACCTCTGTTTTTAATTCTTCTCTCAAGCTCTTTCTGATAGCCAAACAGTAGATTTGAGATATCTCTTGCCTCACCCTCTCGAGTCATGACAATCGGCGCTACGGCTATTCGCGCTTGATACTGGTTGCCCGTCAAACTTGCACAAACACCAAGCTCTTCAGTCAAACAGGCGTTAATCGTTACCTCATAATTAAGTGGCTCTTTCTTACTTTGGCCATAGATATCTTCAGAGTCCTCATCCCCCTCTTCAATCACAGTAAAACTTTTAACTTTACTACTTGAAGTAAAGCGTGCACTATCTAAAGTGAGTTGAAACTGCTCAATAGATTGATCCGTTTTTACAGTCAAGTTACTTTTAAGGCTGGCCATTTTTAAAGCATCTCTAATTGCCATTTTACGGGCAAAATCTTTAGTCACACCTTCTTGAGTTGCTGAACCTTTAACCTCAACACACTGCTCTTTATTAACAGTAGGTATTGCATTAAAATTTGGAGGGGATTTGATTGGAGGTTGAATATTAGAAGAGGAAAAACAAGAAGGATCTTCTTGAATACAGAAAGTATCGGTTACACTGGCTTGAGCTTGTAAACTCATTAACAATAGACTCAGCCCAATCATTTTCTGTATAGATGACATGAAGATCGATTCCTAAAACTTATTTATATAAAGTGATGAATATTACGTAATTCAGTTTTTCTTAACTTGCTCAATTTGAGCAATAATTGTCTCAGCCAGCTCATCTGAGTGCCATTTTGAGATAAACTTATTAGCCCCTACTTTTTCAGTCAGGGAGTCATTAAACCCCCCACTTAATGAAGAGTTTAGTACAACATACAGATCATTTAAGCGGTCATCCTTACGGATACTGGTTGTCAACGTATAACCATCCATCTCAGGCATCTCAATATCTGAAATCACCATCAATACCCGATTACTTACTCGATCAGAAATACCTTTATCCGCATCATCAGCCCATTTTTTTAAGAAATCTAAAGCTAACTTTCCGTTATTAACAATGCGATTCGGAATGCCTATTTTATCTAAAATACGTTTTAGCTGACCACGTGCAACCGCTGAATCATCCGCACCAAGAATAAAGTAATCCTGTCCTCTTATATCTATATCGTGCTCAGCCAGAAAGTTATCGCTTGCACCTTCATTTGTCAGCCCAGAAACTTCAACCAGTACTTTCTCAACATCAACAATTTCGACAATCTGATTTTGTGCGCGCGTAATTCCCGTCAAATAATTAACACCCTGTAGAGAGTCTGGTGGTGGAAGAATATCCTCCCAACGTAAATGTACAATGCGATCAACATCCTCGACTAAAAACCCCTGAACCGAACTGTTAAATTCAGTCACAATCGTCAAGGTTTTAGAGTAGTTTTCAGGTGCGACTGGCTCCAAATCCAGAGCACATGCCAAATCAATCATCGGCATCGTCTGGCCACGAATATCAGATACGCCAACCACTCTCGGATCCGACTTTGGAACAGGCGATATATCAGGTGTACGAATCACTTCACGTACCTTAAACACATTAATCCCAAATAATTGCTTACCTTTAATCGTAAACAATAGCAGCTCCATGCGGTTCATCCCTGCTAAAGATGTTCGTTGATCAACCCCTGTTAGAAAGCTAGACATATTTCTGTCACCTTAACGTGTTAATTTTATTGGATAGTTCCCAGCTTGCCTAAAGAGCGTGTAAGCTCTCTTTAACAGCAAAATACCATCTTTTATATAGTGTAAACCGTTTTAAACATATACAAGCTTAAAGTCCATCTGAACTTTAACAACCACTCTTTCTCATGTTAGTATGAGTACATGATAAAACATATATTAACACTGTTCTCAGTACCGCTACTAGCCCTTGTAAGCTTCAGTAGCCATGCTCTAGAAAACGATATTCATGCAGTCAATCAAGCACACAGTGAAATATATAATCTAGTCACTGAACATGTAAAGCAAAAAATTGACCAGAAAATATTTGAACCTGAAATAAAGCTAAGAAACTTGAGTCACACACTTAAACTAGCTAAATGCCAACAAGCACTGATCATAAAGGATAGAAACCCCAACAAAATCGTTGGTAGAATGACTTTTGGAGTCTCCTGCTTACAGCCAAAATGGCAGCTCTATCTGCCAGTGGCCGTTACAGGTAAACGTCCTGCAGTTATTAATACTAAAGGAATTCTAAAACTTGCCGTTATAAAATCTGAGGATGTAGAAAGCGTACTATTGCCATACAAAAAAGTTCCAAAAGGAAGTATTATCAATACTGAAACAGCCATTGGAATGAGAGCAAAGAAGGGAATCCCTCCCAATAGCATCCTTAAAATCAGAGATTTTCAAGCACCTTATTGGGTGTTTAAAAACCGCGAGGTAACTGTAGTCACTCGGATTGGAAGCATTCAGGTAAAGACCAAAGGTGTCGCTTTAGAAGATGGTGTTGAACAAGCTCAAGTTGCCATAAAAAACATATCTTCTAATAAAGTAATAAAAGGCATAGTTATTGCTCCGAACACAGTAGAAGTACCATAAAGAAAAAATTTAAATTTTGACTAAAGATTTTTAATTTCTGCCGATATAAATAGTAGAAACTAAAAACAATACTGTTAAAATGACAGTACATTAGGTGTGAGGCCAGAAAAATGGATATTAAAAACTTAAACAACAGTGCCATAACTAACCGATCAAATGATTCGGTTAAAGCCCCAAGCAAGGATGTTTCTGAAAAAACCTCAGAACAAACTTCTTCTAATAACTTGGACAAAGTCACATTAACCCAAGCTGTTTCTCAGGTGAGTAGTCTGGAGCAGAAAGCTCACAGTGTAGATATCGATAACGCAGCGCGTATTACTGAATTAAAAAGTGCCATTGAAAGTGGTTCTTACAAGGTAGATGCTGAACGTGTTGCTGACAAGCTCATTCAGACTGAAGCTCTTTTCTCACGATTTTAATGGTTTAACTAAATGACTCTAGCAGATAATCGACTAAACATTGAGCAACTAACCTCACAAACGGCTCAATTAGTCACTCTGCTAGAAGATTTTTTCAAGACACTTCAAACTGAAACTTTAGCATTACAAGCTAACGATGCCGATCAAATCAATTCAATCCTCCCCATTAAAGAACAGCAATCAAATGAAATATCCCAACTAACAGCAGAAATTGATAAAACACTGTTACCAATTGAATTAAACCTGACACAGCTATTCAGCTCTGAGCATGACCTTCCTTTAACAAAGAACGCTCAACAGCAAATTCAAAATATTATTAAGCTAATCTCTGACTGCCACAACTTAAACCAAGCAAATGGCATGTCGATTCAAATTCTTAATAACATTAATAAGCAAACGATTAATTTAATTTCAGGTAAAGGGCAACCAGACGTAAGTCTGTACGGCTCTAAAGGTAAGACAACTCCAACATCGACAGATAAACAAACACTTGGTAAAGCTTAAAAGCTATTATTTTTAAACAGAACCTGTTTGGCGTATTTTCTGCTTACAGTAAGCCTACTGTGGTAATATTTAAGCAACTATTCCAGCCTTATTTATATCGCTATAGATTAATTTTAGAATAGTTTTTAAATTCATCTACTTCAAAATATAACTTATTATTTTAACGAGTGAACCAATGCCTAAAGATCAACGCTCCTTTTACAGAATTGATGTACAAATGCCTTGTAGCTACCGTGTCTTATCACCACAAGAAGCTGAAAAAAACATGCTACCTATTAATCCTGACGCAAAGTATATTGAGAAATACTTTATGACCAACCTTGCTCAGCTTGATGAGCATATTAATGAGATCATCTCGCATATTACTGAAAAGAGTTCATTATTAGCAATAGCGTTAACAGCTATCAATAGCAAAATTAATTTTGTACTTGAGACAATTGATGATGCTCAGCTAACGAGAGCAATACCAACAAGAACCGTCAACTTAAGTGGTAGTGGTATAGCGATTGATATTGATGAGAATATTTCAAAGAACGATAAAGTTGACCTCTTAATTAAACCTTTAGAAGCAGAAACACCCATTTTAGTCAGATGTGATATTATTAAAATCACTCCTCTTGAACATGGTAATAATGTCGCACTATCTTATCAAAACTTAAATGAAGAAGACCGTAGAAAACTGATCTTCTTCATCCAATCCAAAGAAATTGAGCTAGCTCAAAAAAAGCGTCAGGACTTACAAAAAAAATAAGTTGGAATGTTCACTAAATGCCTAGAAAACCTTTATATAGAGTGGTTTACAGGCTTATTTATTCAACTATTTATCTCACTAAGCCCATATGAAAAAAGCCCAGTTCAATTGAACTGGGCTTTTTTATGGGAGTAAGAACAAGTGTGTATCCAACTATGGATAAGCATAGCGCTTATCTAAGCGCCCCGCTTTAATTTTGGCTTTCTTGGAACTCTTTAGCAACCTATTAACCTTCTTTTCTAATGCTTTGATCTTAACTAAACTCTTATCAACTTTAGCACTCTGCAGAGAGTTAATACCCATTGACTGTTTAATTTTAAAATTCTGTTTAGAAATTTTACTTTCTAAAATACGCACGCGAGAACTAATACTCGCTGCATCAGCAACACCTTGCCAGACAAAAATTCCTATCACCAATGGAATAATCACTTTATAGTTAATCATACTAAAACCTCCAAGCTAAATAACATCAACCAGCTTTGAACTAAAAAGAACTAACCTGATAAATCGCTTCAGGGTCAAGTGCTCTTGCCTCCTCAGCAGAGTAGATAAAGTTTTGTTCAAAAAAGCCCTTATCGACATAAACTTCCAGAACTGTCTCGTAGTTATTATCAGCCATTGGCGTTACACTGACAATTCTAGCACCACGTACAACCGCATTGACTCGTGCTCTAAAGCTATCACTCTTAGCCGTTAAGGTTGCTACAGAGGTATTACTGTCAATTTTAATACCATGGATCTGTTCAGCTAAGGCACGATAGGCATCTAATTTGGAAGCACGAATTGCCATTAAGCGACGCTGTCCCGGTGTATAGGCTCCATAAGAACTCTGTGCACCATAACCTATCCCTGAAATCTTCATTAATTCAGGTTTTTTCGCTTTGTATACTGGTGCAGGCCTGGGCTGTACCTGAACCAATTTCTGCGCCTGTTTATTTACTTCAGAACAACATGGCTTATTTACAGAACACCCACTCAACACGACCAAACTTGCTAGACTCGCAATAAGAACAGTTTGCTTTTTCATTGCTCTATACTCCATTTATTACTTTATATTTACTGACAAACTAATCTTTCAATTAGTACACTTGTTTGTTTTATGGCTACAATGTAGATCTTGTACATAATATATTTGACCTACTTTATAGTGTTTATCGACCTGATTAGTTGAGTAATAGTCAGGAACTGAAAAAGAGGTTCCTTTAAAAACTTTACTCTCGACCATTATGCCGCCTGGCAAATCATCATCCTCAATATACTCAATACTTTTAAGCGAGCTACAACCCAACAGAAGAACACAGGATGACATAACCACTATCTTTCTTAGCATGATGCTCTCCTCCTCTATCTAACCAAGTCCAACTCAACTATGGGTACGAATCGGTTACAGATTGATCGTACATATCACCATTCATATATCGGTAATCTCTATTAGACTCGTTAAGCTTCTCTTCCTCAGCGGCTCTTTCTGCTTCAATTGCAGCTTGCTGCATAAGCATTTGCTTTTCTACCGCCTTAACACTATGTAATAAAGCAGTATGTTGTTTCTGAATACTTTTAACACGTCGATTGATCTCATCAATACGTTTTTTCGCCCTAATTATTTTTCCATTAACAGAGACAACCTTATCTAATACCACAGTATCAAAAGCCCCTTGTTTAATTTTTGCCGTATTCGTTGCCGCATGGGTATCTTCAGATTTATTCGGATGATGCCCCCCACTGATAGCTCCAATCATATCCTGCTGCTGACCAGATGTAGCTTGAGCTGCAATTTTTGCAATATCACTAGATACCCCCTCCAATAGAGAGCTTAATAAATCAATTTTTATCGCAAGCGATTCAACCGCCTTGCCCGACTCCAAAGCAACCTCTCCGTTCTCATCAGACTTAAGCTGCATAGATTCAATCATCATAAGCGTATCTTCATCCATTGCTGATGAGGATGCTGCTAAAGCACTCCAGACACCAATAGCAATCGCTATAACAATCAGTACCGTCAGCACTGAGCCAAAAATAATAATAAGTTTTTTAATCGGTTCCATATCTTCTGCCACCATATTTTGATTTTGATCTGAACGTGCCGCTTCGGCGCGCTTTGCCAGAAAATCATCCGCATCAGGTACGGCCTGTTTCTTTATGTCTTTATTCTGCTTAGTGCTTTCTACTGACTCTGCCTGCTCGAGAATAGCCGCTGCCTCCGATTGCTCAACAGTAGTATCAGCACTAGTATCATCAACTATTTCTGGCGTATCATTTTCTACACCTGCTACTTCTTCAGCTTCATCTAAAAGTGCATCAATACTATCCTGAGCTTCTGCCGAAGCTTCACCCGCAACATCTTCATTAGCAGTTTGCTCAGCTTCATCTAAAAGCGCATCAATACTATCTAGATCATTGGGATCAAAGGTTTCATCGTTCTCTGCCACGTATCACTTCCTTACAATGAGCACAAACTTTGCCACATAAAGAGTCGTTCTCTATATGCATATTGGTTTTATTAGATCGATCAAGAATAAAGATTTTATTCTGTTGGTGACTCTAATAACTCAGAAACAATCTCAATATTACCTTGATCAATCCAATAGACAACTGGCAATAAATAGAACTGTCCATCTGAGTTAGATGTAATGGCTCCAAACTCAGACTCTATATATAAATCCATACCATTAATAATCGCAGGATTATTGACAATTTCTATCGCCAGTTGACCCAAAGCATAAAATAGGCCAGTTTTATCATTAGCTTCAGCATAGGGTTCGTCTAAGATAGGTGGAGGTTGAACGTAAGCAGGTAAAACAGCAATTGTTCTCTGCCAAGAAGATAGATTCGATTTGAGTGAATCTGCTTGAGGAATTTGGCTAGGATACCAAATATGCGCCATATCAGTTAACTGATAAAAGTCTAACATAGGGCTGATTAATAGAGATTTATTCTCAGGAAGGAAACTTATAATGACATCAAAATCATCTCGAGTTCGAGGACTAAATGTTAACTGTTTTTTTATAATACGTTGTAGCCAAGCTTTACGCTCTTTAGATACTTGAGCATTAATCGCTATTTCAACCGTCTGGCTTACAAATTTGTCGACCTCATAGTGTTGGTACAAGCCCACTTTATCCCGAGCTGTCCAAGCTTGATAAAACTCAAGTTCAAGATTTTTTGATGCTTCAGATTGATCCGTAACAACCAGTACATTCTCATAAAGATTGTGATCAAGAACCAAAAAAACCTGCTCTAGCCCTTTAAACTTATTGGGAGACAGTGATCTCTCAAATCCATTAAGTGCATCTATCTCATTAAAGAAAAGGGTTGGTATCCCCGTCTTTAAAGCGTGCCACTCTGCAACCATCTTCTTTTGCAGTGGACCAAATATAAAATCAGGCTGGTATGCCTGTATAACCGCCCACAAATCATATGCCGATTCATACTGAGTGGTATCAAAGATAGCCACAGTACCATCAAAGCCTTGTTGAGCCAACGCTTGATTTAAGCTATTAAACAGTTGATTACCCACTTGTTCATAATCATCTGACAAGGGTAATAAGACAACTAAAACTGCATTTTTTTTATTCGATGGAAAATCTAAGGGCTGTATAGAGTTGACTGTCAGCAATGCTTGTCTTTGGGGGGTAAATGCAACCGATGTTATCTCTTCTGAATGAAACTTAGACCTTATTTTAGTTGCCAGCCCTGTATTTCTACCTGAGATCAAAAACTGTTTTAAGTAGGCAATGCGTAGTTTGAATTCAGGAATAATAACCATGCGATTTAACTTAGAAATATACTCTCTTACCTGCTCTAGCTCTCCTCGCCTAAGAGAGAGTTCAGCCCTAAGAATTAATATCTCTTGGTCAATATGCTGGAGTTTATTCGCCATAGATTGATCAGAAAATTCCGTAGCAAAGGATTTCGATAGTGCCTCTAATGGCTGCACCACGGGAGGATGAACTTGAATGGAAAGATAACTTTCTTGATCGCTATCTTCTGATTCATAGGCAAAGCTTGCCATCGGCAAACTCATCATTAGCAGTGCTGTAATACATTTTAACTGTTGCATAATTTCACCGTTAACACCCCAACCTCATCACCAGCTAGCTTCCACCAAACCTAAGCCAATGATTTAGACACTATCTCATAAACATCTTTTGATAAACCCGTATGCAACATAATTTGATTAAGCACCGCTTTCATTTTTTCAGATCGCTTCTCATCATAACGTTGCCAATGGGTAAATGGTGCGACTATACGTGCAGCAACTTGTGGGTTAATCTTATCTAAAGCCAATACTTCATTCGCTAAAAATTCATACCCTGACCCATCAGTACGATGTAGACCCAATAAATTCATACGACCAAACACGCCTAAGACACTTCTGACACGGTTAGGATTGGTATAGACAAAGTCTGTATGCTTAACCAATTCCTGTACATGCTCTAAAGCATGTCTGTGATGTGATGCTGCCTGTAAACTAAACCACTTGTCCAAAACCAGTGCATCATCCTGCCAAGCATTATAGAAATGCGCTAGACACTCAGGTCTATCAGCATGATCCGTATGAGAGATCGTTTCTAATGCCGCAAGTACATCTGTCATATTTTCATTACTTAGATACTGCTGCTTACCTAGATCAAACTGGTTTGGCAATAACATTAAATATTTCAAACAGGCATTCTTCAACTTACGAGAAGCAATATCCTCTTTATGATAACGATACCCCCCCCCTGCTGATTTAGTTAGACGCTGATAAATTTGTAATAACTCCGCTTCAAAACACTCTGCTAGCAGTGTTCTTAACCATTGATGAACATGGTAAACCGCATCAACATTGATCACCTCGTACTGTTCACCAATATAGGTTAAATCAGGCAATGTAATTGCTAAGGCAATCAAAGCAGGATCTTCTGATTGATCCAATAAAATACCTGTAAAGGCTTTTTGAATTACTTCAGAAAGCGCTAACGGTTGACCTATTTCAAAACGTTGTATATTGGCTTTAATCTCATTCATTGCCAGCGTCTGAAAAGACTCCCAACGCACAAAACTGTCTGTATCCGAGTGTGCTAGTAAACCTAACTCACTATCTGAGTAGTCATAGCTTAAGTTTACAGGTGCAGAAAACCCTCTCAGTAATGAAGGAATTGGTTGACTAGATATATGGGTAAAAGTAAAAGACTCTTCAACTTGAGTACAGCGTAAGATGACCTCCCCCTCCTCTTCAATTGCCTTACCGCTGGTTTCTGCATCTACCGTTAATGGAAAATTTTCACCCGTTCTGCTGAACAGAGCTAACTTAATCGGAATTAATAACGGTTTAAATGACTCATTTGAAGAGGGCAAGCTCTGACGACAGGTAAGCTGATAGGTCTTTTCAGCCTCGTTATAAACACCACTCACTGCTAAGGTTGGTGTACCTGCTTGAATATACCAATTGTGCATTTGTGATAGATCGATGTCATTAGCATCAGCCATCGCCTCTCTGAAATCAACCACAGTGATCGCTTGACCATCATGGCGCTTAAAGTAGAGATCCATCCCCTTCCTAAATCCTGACTCACCAAGCAGGGTATGATAAAGGCGAACCACTTCAGCACCTTTCTCATAAACCGTCATAGTGTAAAAATTATTCATCTCAATATAGGATTGTGGCTGTATCGGATGGGACATTGGCCCTGCGTCTTCGGGAAATTGATTACTACGCAAACGCTTAACATCTTCTATACGCTTAACGGCGGGAGAGAGCATATCTGCTGTAAACTCTTGGTCTCTGAAAACAGTTAACCCCTCTTTAAGAGTTAACTGAAACCAGTCTCTGCAAGTCACACGGTTACCCGTCCAGTTATGAAAGTACTCATGCCCTATAACCGCTTCAATACCTTCATAATCAACATCCGTTGCTGTATCAGGCTTGGCTAAAACAAATTTAGAGTTAAAAACATTTAGACCCTTGTTCTCCATTGCCCCCATATTAAAGTCATCAACCGCAACAATCATATAGATATCTAGATCATAGATAAGGCCAAAACGCTCCTCATCCCACTTCATTGACTTCTTTAAAGAGTCCATTGCATGAGTACACTTATCTAGATTACGTGACTCAACATAGATCTTTAAATCAACCGTACGATTATCCTTAGTCATAAAGACATCCTCTACGGACTCTAAATTACCCGCGACTAAGGCAAAAAGGTAACAAGGCTTTTTGAATGGGTCATGCCAAACTGCATAATGTCGATTATCAGCTAAATCACCACTCTCTATTAAATTCCCATTAGAAAGCAATACACTATTCTCAGATTTATCAGCGATGATTTTAGTGGTAAAAAGACTCAAATTATCAGGGCGATCTAGAAAGTAAGTTATCTTTCTAAAACCTTCTGCTTCACACTGAGTACAGTAGTTTCCACTGGTTCGATACAGACCCTCTAATGCCGTATTCTTTTCTGGTGCAACCTTAGTGGTAATCTCAAGCTCAAAAGCCTTTAGTTCAGTCTGTAATGTAAAGCTCTCTGCATCGCAAATACAAGAGGCACTAACCTCTTCACCATTCAACAACACCGAAACTAACTCAAGTTGCTCGCCAGACAATACGAGTTTGCTACTATCTACCAGCCTCACAACCTGCATTTTATTAGTAACAATCGTCTCAGTCGGGTGCAGATCAAACTCAAGATTTACTGTGCTAATTTCAAACTCGGGTGATCTGTAATCTTTTAAATAATGTACAGCAGGGGTATTAGAGGTCATAGGAAATCAACTTTATCAATATTTAGATACAAAAAAGCCTTTCTACCCCAATAGGTAGAAAGGCTCTACAAAGTAACCCTATAAAGGGCTATTTAAATTAATACGAGAATTCAGCGCGACGGTTTAGAGACCATGAAGACTCATTATGTCCTTCCGCAACTGGGTTGTCTTCACCGAAGCTAACAACCGTAATACGGCTTGGGCTTACACCTTCAGCCACTAATGCACTTTTAACTGCTTTTGCACGGCGCTCACCTAGTGCTAAGTTGTATTCACGAGTACCACGCTCATCACAGTAACCTTTAATTGTGATCATTGCAGATGTTTCTAAAGCCATATAGTCAGCATTAGATTTAATCACTTTATAAAACTTTGATCTCACCTCAGAACGGTCAAAATCAAAATGAACTACTTTGCCTTCGATTGCAGCAAGTAATTCTGCTTTCTGAGCAGCCAAAGCGTTGGCTTTATTCATCTTCGCCACATCGATATCAGAATTTACTTTTTCAGTAGCAGCTTGCTTGCTTGCAATTGACTCAGCTGTTTCTGAATTTTCTTCTGCCGTAGGAGTTGAGCTACAACCTACAAGAGCAAACCCTAAAAAACTAACTGCAAGTAATTGTTTAATATATGTAATAGACATTTTTCGAGATCTCAATTTTTAATAATTTTAAATGTTTTCATAATATACCGTAAAGACAGATAAAGATCAGCGCTTTTAAGCATAAAAACTTAAAAAAACAGTCACTAAAATCGCTAAAGAGTAAATAGAGGGGAGTGAAATGATATATTCGATGAAATTAGCCTATAAAACAGGGTTTATCGAATTGATTAGGATAAAAAGACCCCGACTAAATATTAGCCGGGTAAGCAGGCTACAAACATAAAATACTTAAACTAAGCATTTCATGAGAGAGAATTAGACCACATATCTAACTTAGACGTATTGATCAAAATCAACTAGTTGTATAAAGCCCTTTTTCTACTTATCCATGCCCTTTCTTAGCTTGACACTCAGTCGTACCGGCAAGTTCTCGTAGCGCATGCTCATTATGGATCGTGACCTCTTTTTTCTTCCACGTCACAATATTTTCAGCGTGAAACTTTGCCAATATACGAGAAACAGTTTCAGGTGTTAGTCCAAGGTATAAAGCAACATCTCGATGAAGCACACTTAAGCGAAACTCATCATAGATATAACCACGATTACGATAGCGCTCTGCCATACTCCAAATGAACTGGGCAACTCTCTGATCTGCATTCCGCTTAATAAGCATTTCCGAATGCAGCCGACCCTCAGTAACCTCTTTACTCATCACATTCATGATCTGTTGGTTTAAGGTTGGAATCTTTAATGATAGCTCAGATAGCTCTTCAAATGGCAGAGCACAAACACTCACCGTATCAATAGCGATAGCACTTAAAGAGTGCATTTTGGTATTCAAAGCATCAACACCCATGACATCACCCGGTAGATAAAAGCCATGAATAATCTCTTCACCCGTATCAGAAAATGAGTAAAGCTTAATAACACCCGCTCTAATCGCAAACAGAGAAACAAATTGTTCCCCTGCTTGAAACAGGTGTTGATTCTTTTTTAGGGGTGCTTTTCGATCAACAATATGATCTAGTCGTTCAATATCTGTTTTAAGCAACCCTGTCGGAAAGCAAACTTTCTGCAATCCACAGCTTTGGCAGCTAGCATTAAATGCTGACTTTATTTCGGTCATAAGTAGCCTACTTATTTAATAAATCTATTTATTATCTAATTATTTTTTATTTTTATTTTTATTTATATTTATTGTGAATTGTATCCCTTTTATTTTGTTTGTCATCCCTAAGCAGTATTAAATTGTAATACACAGGCAAAAGATAGTGATGCAGGTAAGCTTCATAAGTATATTTGCGCGCAAAATCATCTAATAAATTATGCTGTATAAAATATAGGCAACTTAACAAATATCTGCTGATTTAAAGAACTTAAGCACTCTTTCCAACAATTACACACAAAGTTATCCACAACTTCTGTGGAAAAGAATCATCACATAACCAGCCTCTTATACAAAATTCTTACCAACCCCATAAACAACATAAATCAATAACTTACAGGATACTTACAATCCAGATTAGAGGTTTTTAATTTAAATCAATACAGATATATGTCAAGGCTTTTTTAAATTTTATTCACTTTTTGCCATCACGATTGTGAAATTGAGCAAGATTCACAACCTATGATAAAATCTAGCCACATTTTATGAAATACTTTCACCCCTACCTCTCACCAAATAGGCGACATGATATGGCAAAAATCCTAGGGATTGGCAACGCTGTTTTAGATATTATTTTCAACGTTTCACATCACCCCAAAGAAGATGAAGAGATCAGAGCCTTAGACAAGAAAACATCATCTGGTGGAAACACCAATAATACACTCTATGTTCTAAATCAGCTTGGTCATGAAACATCAATCTGTACGACTCTAGCGACAGACTCTGAGGCTAAACAACTCACAACAAGCCTAAAGAATCGTAATATTAATATTGAGCACATTCAGAAATTTATAAAAGGTCAAACGCCTACTTCATTTGTTACCTTGAGTTCTGAAAATGGTCAGCGCACGATTGTTCATTACCGTAATCTACCAGAGATTTCATTTGATCACTTTGCCAGGATTGAAATTGAGGACTATGAGTGGCTACATTTTGAGGGACGAAATATTGAGAACCTCACAGGTATGCTCAATATCGCTAAAACATTTTTGACCGATCAGCCAATCTCTTTAGAAGTTGAAAAACCTCGTGAGGGCATTGAAGCCCTATTCAGTCAAGTCAATCTACTGATATTCTCTCATCACTACGCTACGGCAAAAGGCTTTCAAGACGGTGCTAAGCTTCTTGCTAACGTCAAGACACAGGTACCTAATGCTAATATTGTCTGCACATGGGGTAACAGAGGGGTATGGTACGCGCCGATCAATGGTGATATTCAGCATATCAATGCTGAATTAATTACACCCATTGTTGATACCTTAGGTGCGGGAGATACTTTTAATGCGGCACTTATTCACCACCTAATCAATAAAAGTACGCTGTTAGAGGCCGTGAAAGAAGCAAACCACTTTGCTGGGCAAAAGTGTCGTCAGCTCGGTTTGGATAATCTATTGGATATAACGTCTGACAAAAAGCCGCTCGCTAACCTTAAGCAACTAACTAATGCTAAAACATTGATCGTCAACACAGAGAGTGGTCGTAAGTCAGTGGTTTTAATTAAATACGAAAACAGCGTAAAAGCTTATGAAAATAACTGTCCCCACCAAAATGTACCTTTAAACGAAGCTTACAAGATTGACGTCAACCCATTTGAGAAAACCATAAAGTGTTCAGTACATGATGCATTTTTTAAAATAGAAGATGGTTTATGTGTAGACGGACCTTGCTGGAATGAATCCTTGGCAACGGTAGATATTGAGATTGATGATAATGGAGATATATATCTAGTTTAAGGACTTAAACTAGTTTGAACGTACTAGAGAGGATAAAAATAGAGGGGCAAAACACATTTAAAAGCCCCTTCTACAAAATGAGCAGGGGGGGGGCAATTAAAAGCACTATAAAAGTTATTTTGACTGACGTTGTCTATAAGCCTCATAAACCGTAACACCCGTTGCAACTGAGACATTCAAGCTCTCAACCACACCAAGCATTGGAATCGCTGCTAGATAGTCACAAGATTCACGTGTTAAACGACGAAGGCCTTTACCCTCTGTCCCCATCACAATACCAATTGAGCCCGTTAAATCCTGGTCATAAATCGTTTGATCTGTTTCACCCGCTAAACCAACCATCCAAACACCTGCTTGCTGCATCTCTTTAATTGTACGGGTTAGGTTAGAGACAACAATCAACTTAACATTGTCAGCTGCCCCAGAAGCAACCTTACGCACCGTTGGGTTCATTCCCACTGAGTTATGCTTAGGAATAATAACAGCATCCACACCCACGGCATCAGCCGTTCTTAAGATAGCACCTAAGTTATGCGGATCCTGTACTTCATCCAAAATGATAAATAGTGGATTAGTAGCCTTTTCAATAATCTGTAGTAGATCAGACTCTGTCATGTCAGGCTGCTTAGCAACTAACGCCATCACACCTTGGTGATTTCCATCTACCTTATTAAAAGCAGACTTAGCAACATACTCAGGCGATAAACCTAAACTCACCGCATATTCATAAACAGAGCGCTGACGATTGTTCAGGTGCCCTTTAATAAAAGAGAGCTGATATACCAACTGCGGAGATTGTTTAATAAACTTCTCTACCGCATGCAATCCATAAATTACTTCTTGTTTCACGACTAGTCCTGGCTCTTAGCTGGTGACTTTTTACCTTTACGGTAATAACGCTTTTTACGACGTTTCTTAGGCTCTTCAGATGATGACTCAACACCAGACTCTTCTGAAACGCCTTCAGCACTCTCTTCTGTTTGATCTTCTGAAGACTCAACTGCATCCGTTGTGCCACCTGAGATAAAGCGAAGATCCACTTTACGATCATCCAAGTTAACTTGCGCTACTTGAACTCGAATACGATCCCCTAAGCGATAGGTTTTACCTGTACGCTCACCTTTTAAGCAGTGACGTGCATTATCGTAATGGAAGTAATCTTCACCTAATTCAGTGATATGTACTAGACCTTCGACATACAAAGGATCAATCTCAACAAATAGACCGAAGTTTGTTGCCGCAGTAACAACCGCATCATACTCTTCACCAACGCGGTGAGATAGAAACTCACACTTCAAGAAGGTAACAGCATCACGTGTTGCTTCATCCGCTCGTCTCTCTGTATCTGAACAGTGTTGACCTAATTCGGTCATCTTGCTCTCATCATACATAAAACCTTCAGCACCCACTTTCTTCCATGCATGCTGGATCGCACGATGAACTAAAAGATCAGGGTAACGACGAATTGGCGAAGTAAAGTGTGTGTAGTGCTCATAGTTTAGACCAAAGTGGCCTTTATTATCAGGCTGATAAACCGCTTGATTCATACTACGAAGTAGCACTGTCTGCACTAGATGCTCATGTGGCTCACCCGCAATTTTTTCCATAACCGCAGCATAATCATGAGCACTCGGCTCATCACCACCTTCCAGTGTTAGGCTAAAATCAGTTAGGAAAGTTCTTACATTCTTAAGACGCTCTTCCGCTGGTTTCTCATGCACTCGATAGACGATAGGGATCTTATGCCACTTCAAGTATCTTGCCGTCGCAACATTGGCCATCAACATGCACTCTTCAATCAGCTTATGAGCATCATTACGAGTAACAGGTACAATCTCTTCGATCTTACGCTCATCATCAAATACGATGCGCGTTTCAGTTGTATTAAACTCTAAAGCACCACGCTCTGCACGCGCTATCTTTAGAACTTTATAAAGCTCGTTAAGATCTTCTAAATGAGGAACCTGCTCAGCAAACTCAGTTCTGAACTCGCTATTATCATCCGTCAAAATATCGTTTACTTGATTATAAGTTAAACGTGCTTTTGAGTTCATAACAGCTTGATAGTACTGGCTACGCTCTAGCTTACCATCATCATCAATGGCTAAATCAGCCACCATACATAGACGATCAACATGTGGATTCAATGAGCAAAGACCATCAGATAACTTAGAAGGCAACATTGGCACAACGCGCTGTGGGAAGTAAACAGAGTTACCACGTTTAATCGCTTCTTTATCTAACTCAGTACCTGGCTGTACATAGTGAGAAACATCTGCAATCGCAACCACTAAACGCCAACCATTCTTACGGCGTTTAGCAAATACTGCATCATCGAAATCTTTAGTATCAGCACCATCAATTGTTACTAACTGCATTGAACGAAGATCCTTACGACCTTCCATATCTGCTTCAGTCACTTCATCAGGAATATCAGCTAACTCAGCAAGTAACTCTTCAGACCAAGTATTTGGGATACCGTAAGCGTGAATCGCTGAGTCAATCTCCATACCTGGAGACATATAATCACCAACGACTTCAATGATTTTACCGATTGGACCTGAACGTGCACTTGGCTGACTAATAATCTCAACCAGTACAATTTGCTCTTCTGCTGCATCTAATAGACCATCTTTTGGAATAAAGATATCTTGAGTGACACGGTTATTATTAGGTCTAACCCATGACAGGCCATTCTCCAATGCTAAACGTCCTAGTACTTGAGTCGTGTTGTGTTGTGAAATTTCAACAATAGCACCCTCTTTACGCCCACGACGGTCTTCACCGACAATAGAAGCAATAACGATATCGCCATGCAGTACTTTTTGCATCTCTTTTTCAGACAAGAATAGATCCTTACCCCCCTCATCAGGCACCATGAAACCATATCCATCAGGATGCCCCAGCACACGACCTTTAACAAGATCCATTTTCTGCAGCAAGCCAAAAGCCCCACGACGGTTACGAATTAACTGACCATCACGAACCATCGCTTTCAGGCGACGAGACATCGCTTCGTAGCGCTCTTCATCATCCTCTGAGATATCTAATACTTTAGCGACCTGATACAGCCTTAAAGGCTTCTGGGCTTCTTCTAATGCCTTAGCAATAAACTCGCGACTTGGGATTGGATTATCGTACTTGTCAGCTTCACGCTGAGCATGTGGATCTTGCTGATCCTGTGTATTCTCTGTATTCACTCTATACCATCTAACATTAAAAACGCCTGATTCCTGTCTGCCATTTGCATTCCACCAGCAACAGAAATTGGAGGTTATATTAAAAATTGCGCGTATTATAACAAATAGTTAGCAGACATGACTGCATTAGTATCATCTGAGCATTAAATCGATATTAACAAAGTATAAATTACAGCTTAAACTAGTCTAGATTTAACGTTCACGCCCCTATAGATAGCTATCTAAACGATATAAGAACTTCCACAGAGCCCCTTAAAAATGCGTCACAATCTTGACTTATAATCACGATACAGCTGTCATTTCAACCCTAAGAACTAAAATAATTTGGTGTTATTACTCCCCTTTCTCAATTAAAATAGAACCTTCTACATGACAAAAGGGCTGCCCTTTGCTGATGCGAAACGTCTTCAATGCTTTATTGATTATATTTTTAGGAACAGGTCTTCTCCCTGGGCAAACACTCGCAAAGTCATTAAACAACTCACAACCCTCCCCCCCTGCTCAAAACTCTCTGACTGAAAGAATCAATGATGCTTTTATTGGTGATCTAAAGGAAATTCGTGAACGACGTATTTTACGCGTCCTTGTCAGTTACAACCGTACAAACTTCTTTCACACTATTAAAGGTCAAAGAGGTCTTGAACACGATCTCATTAAAGCCTATGAAAAATATCTGAATCGTGGCCCACGACAAGAGCGTTATAAAACCCACGTTGTTTTTTTGGCTCGACCTTTTAATAGTCTATTCGCAGAGCTTGAAGCTGGACGAGGTGACATTATCGCTTCTGGCCTGACGATCACCCAAGAGCGAAAAATAACCACAAACTTCACCACACCTTATATTACCGATGTTCAAGAGATCCTCGTCTCAAACCAAAAGGCTCCTAAAATTAAAAAACTAGAAGATCTTGCTGGTAAACAGATCGTTGTGGTTGCAAATAGTAGCTACATTGTCAATATCCAAAAGATCAACCAATCCCTAGGTCAGCTAGGCCTGGCTGGAATAGAGGTTATCCATGCAGACCCACTCTTAGAGGCCGAAGATCTTTTAGAGATGGTCAATGCTGGCCTCTTCAGCTATACCGTGGTAGATAACCACATTGCCGAGATCTATCAAAAAACCTTCTCTAACTTACAAGTTCAAAGTGATATCATCTTTCATTACGGTGGAAACATCGGCTGGGCAATTAACAAGAACCTTCCTCAGCTTGAAAAGTCCCTAAATGACTTTATTCGAACCTATGCTCAACCTGGCAAGTTCCTAGGCAACAGCATCTACCAAAAATACTTTAAAAACCCATTCTGGATAGACAAGCCACTTTCCTTTACGGCACTCGATGAGACCCCCTGCTTAAAATATTATTTTAAAAAATATGCTGAATTTTATGAGTTTGATTGGTTACTAATCGCCTCGCTCGCTTATCAAGAATCCAAATTTCGTCATGATCTAGTGAGTAGTGCGAATGCTCATGGCATTATGCAGATAAAGCCCTCAACAGCACGTTCTAAGGTTGTCAACATCCCTAATATAAGCAATATTGAAGATAATATTCATGCAGGCATAAAGTACCTAGCATTTATTAGAGACTACTACTTTGATAAACCTGAATATACTGAAGAGAATAAGATAAATTTTTCACTCGCTGCCTACAATGCGGGCCCAGGTAGGATAAGAAAGTTACAGCGTGAAACTGAAGCACAAGGATTGGATCCCTACAAGTGGTTCTATAATGTTGAAGTGCTTGCCAGAAAATCCATTGGACATGAAACGGTCAACTACGTCACACAGATTCAAAAAACATTGATAGGTGTGAAATCCTCTCTGGATCTATCAAAAAATAAGCTACGTTTAAAAGAGAATAAGATCAAAACACACAAAAGTAATATCAGTGATATGAAGAAGATGCAAAATCGCAGTGGACAGAACAGCCTAAGCAAACAGAAAAAGTCAGAAAATCCCTTTCCACTAATTGAAGCAGACATTAAATTTAACAACCAAAAAGGCATTAAATAAAATGCCTAAAAGTTCATAGCCTACTTAGCTTCAGGACGATAAACACGTACATTTTCAAATCCAGCATCACGCAAATACTGAGCATGCAGCTGACTCATCACACCCTTTGCACAATACAATAGATAATCTCTCTGCTGATCCAGCCCTTTAAACTTCTGATTCAGTTCATGAAAAGGAATGCATTTAATATTTGTCAGTGCTAATGGAGACCCCTTCTGCTCATCTGTTCTGCGAATATCAATCACAACCATCTCAGCATCAACTTGGTTAACAACCTCTACAGCAGCAGCAGCATTGACATCATCAATAATCGTATGAACAGGAATGGTTACCGCACTTTTGATCGCTTTCTCCAAAACATCATAATCAAAACGCGCAGCCTCTTTCTCCATACGTTTAAAGGAACCATTAATCACAGGATTCTTAGAGATAACCCCGCAATATTCAGGCATGCTTTCGGCAAAATGCCGCGTACCGATCTTATCAGCAATATCCATAATCTCTGGTTTATTCATTGTCGCTAATGGGCGTAAGACCAACTTTGTCGTTGCTTCATCAATGACCGCTAAATTTCGTAACGTCTGACTACTCACCTGCGCAACACTCTCCCCCGTTACAATCGCATCAATCCCCAACTCATCTGCTATCTTTTCTGACGCCATCAACATTAAACGTTTAAGGGTAACGCCCATATAACTTTCATGCGTCGAGCGAAAGATCTCTGCAACAATATCTTCAAAAGGTACTGTGATAAATTTAACTCGGTGAGAAGCACCAAACTGCCCCCATAAATATAAAGCAACCTGCTTAACACCTATTTCATGCGCAGCACCGCCTAAATTAAAGAAGATAAAATGAGTTTTAAGACCACGCTTCATCGTTAAATAGCTGGCAACGGTAGAGTCAAATCCACCCGACATCAGCGAAAGAAGTTCACCTTGAGTGCCCATCGGAAAACCACCCAAACCAACTCTACGTTTAGTAATCACATTCAATGTCTTTTGGTGTAGCTCAAACTCAATCTTCACCTCTGGATTATGTAGATCCACGCCCTTAGGATTACCGTGTTCAAACAAATAAGAACCCACAAAACGCTCTAACTCAAACGATGTCGTTTCATGTGTACCCGTTCTTTTTGCACGGACAACAAACATTTTTCCATCAATTTTGTCTAAAGTATGTTCTGCAACCTTCTCAGCGATCGAGGCTAGGTCTTCACCTGTTTCATATTGAATGACTTCCAAAAACTGCTCAACACCAGGTGTTTTGGTTAATACATTGCGAACTGCATCATTAAAACCATTATCACATTGAACTTCGATTTTATCCCAAAAACGCTTTACAGCAATTTGATCATCTATTCTATGCAATAGAGTGCGCAAGTTATCATTAAGCTGGCTAATCATCTTCTTCTTAACCGGTGCACCTTTAATCATGATCTCAGGGAATAACTTAACGATAAATCTCATTTGACACTCTTCTTAATATATAAAATTAAAATAATCGGCAACTATCTACTAAAAAGGTACTGCCACCTATTAATTGCCGCATATTGTACACGGGTTTTAAAATGACGTGAAAAGCAAATATCCCATGTTATCGACTATATGTAGTTAGATATTTGTGCATAACCTTATATTAAACGTGCGGCTTAAGTGATTAGCATTGCAACGAGATTGATAAAAAAACTTAATTTATGGTAGAATTCCACGGAATTATTCAACCGTATTAAAAATTTTAATATCTAACAGCAGAGAGAATCTATATGAAAAGATTAGATCAAGTATTAGCAAATGACGGCGTTTCAGCAGAACTAGAACTTGTAATCAACCACATAATGGTTGCATGTAAGGACATTTCTTACAAGTTAGGTCAAGGTGAACTAGCTGGTATCTTAGGCGCAACTGAAGATGAAAACATTCAGGGCGAAACTCAAAAGATGCTTGACGTTATCTCTAACGATCTTTTAAAAGATATCCTAATTGCTAACCCTTCAGTTAAGGGTGTAGGATCTGAAGAAGAAGATTACACAATCGCTGGTAACAAAAACGGTAAATTCCTTGTTACTTTCGATCCTTTGGATGGTTCTTCAAATATCGACGTTAACCTATCTGTTGGTACTATCTTCTCTATCTTAGAAGCACCTGAAGATGATCGTTCTGGTGATCAACAAGAAGTTTTCTTACAGGATGGTCGCAAGCAAGTTGCTGCTGGTTACGTTCTTTACGGACCTTCTGCACTACTAGTTATGACAACTGGTAACGGTGTAAACATCTTCACTCTAGATCAGAACATTGGTGAGTTCGTACTAACTAAGTCTGGCGTTATGATTCCTGAAGATACTGCCGAGTTTGCAATCAATATGTCTAACCAACGCTTCTGGGAACCAGAAATGAAGCAGTATATTGATGACTGCCTAAAAGGTGAAGAAGGTCCTCTAGGTAAGCGTTACAACATGCGTTGGGTTGCTTCTATGGTAGCTGAAGTACACCGTATCCTTATGCGTGGTGGTATCTTCATGTACCCTTACGACAACCGTGACCCATCAAAAGCTGGTAAGCTTCGCCTAATGTACGAAGGTAACCCTATGTCTATGCTTGTTGAGCAAGCTGGTGGTCTATCTTCTACTGGCCGTATGGACATTATGGATGTTGAACCTAAAGACATCCATGACCGCGTCCCAGTTGTACTTGGTTCTAAAAACGAAGTTGAAAAAGTTATTGCTTACCACAAGTAATCAACTGAGTTAACTTAGTAAAAAGCACCCGCAATTGCGGGTGTTTTGCTTTTAAAATAGATTAAATAAAAAGGAACAACCATGGGTTATTCTGCAGTACCAGCCGGAAAAGATCTTCCAAATGATATTAACGTTATTATTGAAATCGCAGCATTTGCTTCACCAATTAAATATGAAGTAGATAAAGACACTGATCTTGTCTGGGTTGACCGTCTTCAAGGCGCAACGATGTCATACCCTGCTAACTACGGTTACATCAATGACACACTATCTGATGATGGTGATCCAGTTGACGTTTTAGTCGTTACACCACACCCGCTTTTAGTGGGTTCTGTTATCCGTTGTCGCCCAATTGGTATCTTCAAGATGACTGATGATGGTGGAGAAGATGCAAAGGTGATCGCAGTTCCTGTTGATAAACTAACACCGATCTACTCAAAAATAGAGAAAGTAGAAGACATTCCACTCCTTAAAGAACAAGTAGAGCACTTCTTCAGCCACTACAAGGACATCGAGCCAGGTAAGTGGGTTAAAGTTGAAGGCTGGGGAGATCTTAAAGACGCTCAAGAAGAGATTCTTAATGGCGCTAAAGCTTACCAAGCTAAGAAGTAACCCCCTCCCGAAAACCCTCTTAATGAGGGTTTTTTATACCCCACCCCTCTTCCTAACCTATTGATTATAAACCTCTTTTATACTTCACCAAATCCATCTAATTTTCTGATATAATACGGCTCAATTTTGTACAAGAAACTGAGAGTAAAAATGGCCGCAGAACTTCGCGACAAGAAACTGAGAGCACGTGTAAAGTTACTAGGAAATCTACTTGGAAAAGTGATTGAGTCACAAGTTGGTAAAACAACCTACGACGCAGTAGAAAAACTACGCACAGGCTATCTTCAACTTGAAAAAGAAGAGAACCCTACTTTACGTGCTGAACTAACTGACTTTATTGAAGCGCAGTCAGCAGAAGAACTTGCACCGATTATTCGTGCATTTAACTTGTACTTTAGCTTAGTCAACCTAGCTGAAGAAGAGCACCAGTACCATGAGCGTCAGAGCCAGTTAAAATCTGATGGCCCACTTTGGAATGGATCCGTTCTAAATACGATAGGTGAATTTAAAGAACAAGGCTTAGATGCCTCACAAGTTCAAGAACTGCTAAATAAGCTACACTATATTCCAGTATTCACAGCTCACCCGACTGAATCAAAACGTCGTTCTGTCATGGATAACCTACGCCGCATCTTCTTAGATATTGGTGCTCTAAATGAAGCTGATACTTATAACAACGACTATGCAAAAGAGTCTATCTATCAGCAGCTAGAATCACAAATTCAGGTTCTATGGCAAACAGATGAAGTTCGCCGGAACAAGCCAACCGTTGAAGATGAGATCCGTAACGGAATCTACTACTTCCGTAAGTCACTATTTGATGCCGTACCTAAAGTTTATAACTATATGGAACGAGCCCTTTCTAAACACTACCCTGATGACAATATCCAAACACCTGACTTCTTAACATTCGGTTCTTGGATTGGTGGTGACCGCGATGGAAACCCATTCGTAACTCATGATACAACGATTAGAGCTCTACTGCTCCAGTCTCGTGCAGTGATCTATGAGTATCAGAATCGTATATTCGATTTAAGCTCTAAGCTCACTCACTCACGCTTTATTTGTGGCATCTCTCAAGAGATTATCAACCGCTCTACGATTGTAGATACAGACTTGATAAACTCTGTCTTTAAAAAACGCCCAGAACGTTTTAAAGATGAGCCATACCGTCGCTTCCTATATCTTATTCATGGAAAACTACAACATAACCTTGACTATATTGAAGCGCGCTTAAATGATGAACACCTTGATAAAAGTGCTTTTGCCTACCAGTGCGAAAATAACTTTTTAGAAGATTTAGAGCTTATTCACTCCTCCCTTTGTGGGCATGGTGATGAAAATGTTGCCAACGCTGAACTACAAGACCTAATTCGCCTGGCGAAAACGTTTGGCTTCTATCTAATGCGTTTAGATATTCGCCAAGAGTCTAATGTGCACTCTGACGCAGTTGCTGACTTACTGTCACACCTAGGTATTGATTACCCTAGCTTGGGTGAACAAGAGAAGCTTGATTTACTAGCAAGCCATGTTGCTTCTGCAACGATTATTGATACACAGCATATTGATATTCAAGACATGACCAAAGAAGTTTTGGAAGTCTTCAATGTTTTCCGTGATATGCGTAAAGAGATCAGTCCTAAGGCATTCAATAACTACGTTATCTCAATGACGCATGAAGCCAGCCACGTAATGGAAGTTTTATTCCTCGCTCATCAGGCAGGTCTTGCAGGTTATAACGCAGGGAAGGCTTATTGTGACATTCAAATTGCCCCACTATTTGAAACAATTGAAGATTTGGAACATATAGTTCCTGTCACTCAAGCACTGTTTGAGAACGCAACTTACAAAGCGATGTTATTAGCCGCAGGTAACCAGCAGGAAATCATGCTAGGTTATTCTGATTCAGCTAAAGATGGTGGTAACCTCTCCTCTGCTTGGAGTCTATACCAAGCACAGCAGGAGATTATGGCCCTTGCAGATAAACACGAAGTTGACTGTCGCCTATTCCACGGACGTGGCGGGACAGTTGGACGAGGCGGAGGACCTACTCACTACGCGATCCTGTCTCAACCAACAGGAACGGTTCGTGGTTCAATCAAGTTTACTGAGCAAGGTGAAGTACTATCCTATAAGTACAGCAACTCTGAAACAGCTATGTATGAGATTTCACTCGGTGTAACAGGCCTTATGAAAGCAAGTACAGGTGTTGTAAAAACAAGTAAAGTGGACAGCCCAGCTTACCTAGAGACAATGAAAACCCTTGCTAAAGAGGGTGAGCACTGCTTTAGAGAGCTAACAGATGATACCGAAGGCTTCTTTAACTTCTTCTACGAAGCAACCCCTGTTACCGAGATTGGACTACTGAACATTGGCTCACGCCCTTCTCATCGTAAAAAAGGTAACCTGTCTAAATCATCTATCCGCGCAATTCCATGGATCTTTGGTTGGGCTCAAGCACGACTAACCTTCCCTGCTTGGCAAGGAACGGGTTTTGCTTTAAACAACTGGATTGAGAAGCACGGTGACCAGCAACTTAAAGAGATGTATGAGAACTGGCCTTTCTTTAGAGCTTTAATGAGCAATATCCAAATGGCACTATTCAAAACAGATCTTAGTATTGGTTCACAGTACAGCCTACTTGGACAAGATCAAGCCATAGCACAGAAAGTTTACAGCTTAATTGCTGATGAATATGGTCGTACAGAACAGCGTATTCTTGAAATTAGTGGCAATGAGTCACTATTGGCAGATTCTCCAACGATTGCACTTTCACTGACACGCCGTAACCCTTATCTAGTCCCTTTGAATAACATTCAAATTGCCCTATTAAGACGTTATAAGTCGGATGCAGTCTCTGATGAAGAGAAAGAGATTTGGCTTCCTGAGCTGTTAAATAGCATTAATGCAATTGCTGCAGGCATGCGTAATACTGGTTAAGTTCAACAACTTGTATTAAAAAATGGCCCTGTTTATACGGGGCTTTTTTTTATGAAAAATTAAACAAAATAACAGTATAATACGCAGCTAACTTAGAACTTCGTAGTTTATGACTGGATTAACACCGTCAAAAACTAAGCAATGGTGATCCCATTCAATCGAACCCAAGAGAATAATATGCAAGTAACGCTACTAAAATCAAAACTTCACCGTGTCACCACGACCCACGCTGAACTAGGCTATGAAGGCTCCTGTGCCATTGATGGACATCTTTTAGATATTGCTGGCATTCGTGAATATGAGCAAATTCAAATCTATAACATCAACAATGGTGAACGTTTTACGACCTATGCAATTCGTGCAGAAGATAACAGTGGCATCATCTCTGTCAACGGTGCAGCTGCACACCTAGCCAATCCACAGGATCTTCTAATTATCGCGACTTATATCGCAATGGAAGAGTCAGAAGCGGATGTTTTTAAACCTAAGCTGGTTTATGTTGATGAAGATAACCGTATTACCCACACGCGCAATACCATTCCTATACAGATGAAAGAAGCAAGCTAAGACAGCTTGCTTAATTGAAGCGCCAGCTCAATAGAGTCCATTACCTGCCCCCCCTGCTGAAAACATGTTGACCTTATTATTTTGCCTAAAAAAATGGCATTAATAGTTCTACACACCTATTTTAGCATCCTCATTTAATGAGTAGAAATTGGCTGAGTAACTACAATTCTAATAGCTTTAGCCTGTACTCTATCAATAAAAGCTACAGAGCAGGCATTATTATTTTAAAAGACGAATCCAAATATCTAATGTGTAATTAGAGCAGTATGTTATCCAACAGGCGGGTTTTTCCTAGACGTGCAACAGCTAAAATAACAAAGGTATTATTTTCAGCTTGCGAGGGAGCCAAAGAAGCTGGCTGACAGATTTGAATATAATCAACTGCATCAAAGCCCGTATCCAACAATTGCTGGATGGCCGTTTGACAAAGTTGATCAAATTGACGATTACCCGATTGCAGGGCAGTAGAAATATCAAGTAAGATGGTATTAAATTTTGGGGCGATTAGGCGTTGTTCAGCTGTTAAATATTGGTTTCTAGAACTAAGTGCCAATCCATCCAGATCACGCGCAATCGGTGCGACAACAACCTCTATCGGCATGGCCAGATCTTCTACCATTCTGTGAATCACTAATAGTTGCTGAAAGTCCTTTTGACCAAAGACTGCGACATCAGGCTGCACCATATTAAACAGCTTAGTCACTACGGTAGAAACACCATCAAAATGGCCTGGGCGACTTGCCCCTTCTAACAGACCCGTAATTGAATCTGGCACAGTCACTAAAGCCTGCTCAACACCATTAGGGTACATCTCTTTAACTGTCGGGACAAAGATTGCATCTACTACTAAGCCTGCTAGCTTTTCACTATCCTCTTTAAAAGTACGCGGATAGCGATCAAAATCTTCATCAGGGCCAAACTGCATTGGATTAACAAAAATGCTGGCAATTACTCTATCGCACTTCTGTTGAGCAATCTCTACTAAGCTCAAATGCCCTGCATGTAAGTTACCCATCGTTGGCACAAAACCAACTGTTAATCCAGCCTGCTTCCAACTTTTAACCAGTGCACGTAAGTCACTAACCTGCTCAATTACCCGCATCGCTTTAACCTACTTCGTGACACTGCGCAGGAAAAGTAGCCGCTTTAACCTCAGACACATACGCCTGCAAAGCAGACTGAATAGAACCCGACTCTGCCAAAAAATTTTTAGAGAACCTAGGGGTTTTACCCACCGTCACGCCTAGCATATCGTGTAAAACCAAAACCTGACCGCTAGTATCTGAACCAGAGCCAATCCCGATCACAGGAATATTCAATTTCTCAGTGATCTTTTTGGCCAACGCAGAAGGTACACACTCTAACACCAGCATATCCACACCATGATCTTGCAGAGCCAAAGCATCTTCGATCAATTGATTAGCCGACACATCATCCTTGCCTTGAACCTTATAGCCATGCTTCTCAACAGACTGTGGCAACAAACCTAAGTGACCACAAACAGGAATACCTAGCTGAGACAGCTGAGCGACCATCGAACAGATTCGCTGCCCACCCTCAAGCTTAACCATATTAGCACCGCCCTCTTTCATTAGGAGTGCAGCGTTTTGCAGGGTTAACTCTGGAGTGGCATCAGACATAAAAGGCATATCTGCAATACACCAAGCTGAGGTATTACCGCGCTGCACCATCTGTGTGTGATAGACCATGTCATCAACCGTAACAGGCAGCGTTGTCGCATGCCCCTGTACAACCATACCCAGAGAGTCTCCAACCAAAATAACATCCACACCCGCTTGTGCAATCCAGTGTGCATAAGAGGCATCATAGGCCGTTAAACAGGCAATTCTCTCACCTGACTGATGCATTTTTTTTAATTTGGAAAGTGTCATAGACATGGGAAAACCTGTATTAAATAGGGATAAATGAAATGACTATTCTAAGCTATTTTGTAGAAAGACAGAAACAGAGCAGTCAAAACAGTTTCAATATAATGTTTAAACAATGAATTTTAAGCGATGGGCTTGAGATAAGTCTTTGATAAGTTGGCAATCAAACCTTCAATATTACCTTTGTGTGGAATACTCAGACTTGGTGCTATTTCTGCCAATGGAATTAAAACAAAATCTCTATTGGCTATTTCTGCATGCGGAATAATCAAGTCTTCTGTCATGATAATTTGATCATCATAGAGCAAAATATCTAAATCAATTATGCGCTCACCCCAGTGGCGTTTTTTGATACGCCCCTGCTCTAACTCAATTGCTTGTAAAGCCAACAACAGAACGTGCGGCGGTAAAGAGGTCTCTAACTCACAAACGGCATTGATAAAATCTGGCTGATCTTCTGGCCCTAAAGGGGCTGAAGCATAAAACTGCGAACAACTAATAACCTTAGTCGTCTCCAGTTGATTCATCGTTTCCACGGCCTGTCTTAACTCAGCCACAGGATCAGATAAATTCCCGCCTAAGCCAATAAATACCTTTGCCATCGTAAAAACTATTCAGACTCTTTACGGCGAGTCGACTGGCTACGCTTGCGGTAGAAGTTACGGTTGCGTCTTGGCTTTTTGCCTCTTTCTGGTCTCTCAACCGCATTAGCAAACGCCACTTGATCAACTGGATCCTTCTCTTGGTAGTCAGTCCACCAATCAAAAATTTCTTGCAACTCACTATCATCACCAGCCAATGCACGAATCCCTAAGAAATCATACGCGGCTCTAAAACGAGCATGCTCTCTTAACTTCTGCGCTCTATCACCATGGCGGTGCGGTAGACGATATTGAAAGCTCCAAATCTCTCTAATCTGTGCCGTAAAACGTTTGGGAATCGCAGTGCGTTTAATCTGCTGATCAATCACATCGTTTGCTGCTGCATAAAGTGCATCTTGCTCAGTCATACCACCGTGTAGATGAACCTCTTTACGTTGCAGCATTGGCTCCCACAATAGAGCAGCAAATAAGAACGAAGGATTCACCGTCTTGCCACTTTGAATACGTGTATCGGTACTCTTAAGCGCTTCAATCACCATCATTCTTGGGAAGCCATCTTTCTCTTCGGCCAAAACTTTATCTGTTAACGGGAACAGGTGTTCAAATAGGCCATAGTGACGTAGCTTTTCAAATACTTCGATGGCAACACCACTGTGGAACAGCTTTAAAACCTCTTCAAACATACGTGCATTTGAAACATCGACCAACAATGAGCCTAATTCAAAAATAGGGTCTTCAGAGCCTTTCTCAATATTAAAGCCCAGCTTAGCCGCAAAACGCACTGCACGAATCATACGTACAGGATCTTCACGATAGCGTGTTTTAGGATCGCCAATCAGACGAATAAGACCATCATCAATATCATCCAAACCACCGGTGTAATCAATAATAGAGTAATCACGAATATTGTAATAAAGCGCATTGATGGTAAAGTCACGACGCCAAACATCTTCTTCAATCGTACCGTAAACATTATCTCTAACTAAGCGACCTGTATCATCAACTTCACGAGCAGGGCCCGATAACTTACCATTGCGCCCAAAGCGATCTTTGCGACTCTTATCGCCGTCACCTTGTCCACGGAAAGTGGCTACCTCAATCACTAATCGGCCATAACGTACATGCGCTAAACGGAAGCGACGACCAATCAGACGACAACGGTGTTTAAAGACCGCCTTAACCTGATCAGGTTCAGCACTCGTGACTACATCGAAATCTTTGGGTTCAAGCCCCAATAATAGATCTCGAACACAGCCACCGACTAAGTGTGCATCGTAGCCAGCACGCTTAAAACCATATAAAACATCTAGAGCGGCCTTATCAATATCCTGACGGGAGATATCATGATTATCTCTAGAAAGAATCTCAGGTTCGCTGTCGTAATCAGGAAGATGTTTATCAGGTGATGATGAGAAAAAAGAGGTGATCTTACGAATAATTCGTCGCATAGGGTAAATTCAGTTTTAATCTTTATAGAATAGAACCCCCATTTTAGCGATTTTTCTCCAGACTTCAACGAATTGCGTCAGTATTGCATCAGTTTTAAGTCGATTATTGCCTTATCTAGTGCTCTTTGATAAATCCCACTGAATAAATCCCGTTATTTAAATATAAATAGCCTAGACTAAGCGTAGAATTAGCAAATCATAATTCACTAGCTCATCAATTGAGCATTAAACTGAACTGTGAATTTTTTGCCCAACCAAATCTCCCCTAAGGCGCACCCCATGCAACATAATAAGCATCGTCATCACCAGCAAAACCCACATGGCAATAATCCTCTTTTTTCATATAGTCTGGTCACTTTACAATTCACGTTCATTGGCCTTCTGATCTACATGCTATTTATTCAAACACCCTATATTTTCAATGGTACCGTACTCACTTTACAGATACTATCCGCTTTTATTGCTCTCTGGGCGGCACTGCATCTACAACAGAAGGGGCATTTTAATATCGTGCCCGATCCTAGACCCAATGCTGTTCTAGTTGAAACAGGTCCTTATAAAACAATTCGTCACCCAATGTATTTATCAATCTTGCTATTTTTTGGTGTAACCATCACATTCCAACCAACAGCAGACAGCATACTAACCCTCGTGCTACTTGCGGGCATCCTACTCTATAAACTTAACTACGAAGAGCAGCTACTAGTGCAAAAAGTGATGGGCTACCGAAAATATCAGCACCAGACCAAAAAGTTGATTCCGTTTGTCTACTAGACGACCGACTAGACCCCCCCCCTGCTTGAAATATATAGAACTATCTTGAGTAGCTAATAAAACACCTCAAATGGCTTCAAACACCTACTTATCCTAGTTTTTCAGCCCATAAAGTGCGAAAATACTGCCCATCTTAAAATATCACAAAAGAACCGATTAAAAGAATCAATTATGACTAATTCAAAACCAACTTTATTTAGTGGCATTCAACCGTCTGGCGATCTAATGCTAGGCAACTATATTGGCTCAATTAAAAACTGGGTAAAAATGCAGGATGATTACAACTGCCTTTTCTCTCTAGTGAATATGCACGCCATTACCGTTGAGCAAGACCCTCAAGCTCTGGCTAATCGTAGTTTGGATTTTGTGGCGTTGTATTTAGCGGCGGGGATTGATCCGAAGAAGAGCACGGTTTTTATTCAGTCACACGTACCTGAGCACTCAGAGCTGGCGTGGATCTTAAACTGCTCAACCTACATGGGTGAGCTAAACCGCATGACGCAGTTTAAAGACAAGTCGCAGAAGCACTCACAAAATATTAATGTAGGGCTTTACGACTACCCTGTTTTGATGGCGGCAGATATTCTATTATATCAAACAGAGATGGTGCCAGTAGGTGCTGATCAAAAACAACATTTAGAGTTAACCCGTGATTTAGCCACCCGTTATAACAATCGTTTCGGTAAAGAGTTATTCAAAGTACCTGAGCCATTTATCGCACCTGCTACTGCTGGTGGACGCATTATGAGCCTGCAAGACCCTCTTTCTAAAATGTCTAAATCAGATGAAAATAAAGGTAACTTTATTGGCCTTATGGATGATCCGAAGACGATACTCAAGAAGTTCAAAAAAGCCACTACCGACTCAGGTTCTGATATTATTTATGATCTTGAGAACAAACCAGGTGTATCTAACCTATTAACGATCTATTCTGTTATCAGCGGTAAGACCATACCTGAAGTTGAAGCACATTTTGACGGTAAAATGTATGGTCACTTGAAAGTAGAGCTGGGTGAACTGGTTGTAGATTACCTAGAGCCAATGCAGCAACGCTTCCACGAGATTCGTCAAAATGAAACTCTACTCAAATCCGTTCTAAAACAAGGTGCTGAAACAGCGCGAGAGCAAGCACAGAAGACGTTAAAAGAAGTCCATGACTGTATTGGGTTTGTTTTGCCATAGTCAGGCAAATATGACCTTTAGAAACTAAAGAGCCTGCTTTACGCAGGCTTTTTTATGTCTTGACTTTGGGGGTTGATATTTTGGACAGGGGGGGGGGGTAGCTTATAATTAAAAGAGCTTACTTCTGATAACTATTGAGAAGCCCTTTTGATCTTCGTATTTCACCTGTAATAACACCCAATACCTTCACATGATTTTATTGTTTGTCTAATAAAGTAAGTCCTCTTCGTTAAGTGAAAGTGCGCTTTCTTTCAGGAGAGACTTTTGGTGCTTTGCCTTAGTGTTAAGTTTGCAATTAAAAAATAATATCCAATTATTCTCCACGAAGGCAAAAGGCAAAACTTGGGATCGACACTAACAGCAGAAACCGGCTACGCACTACAGCTCATCAACTGATGAGGAATTACAATGATAATGCATCAATCCTAGACAAAACCCCTTTCATACAGAAAAACCTTACTTGTCCTCAAATAATATAATGTAATATAGGGAAGTTATCTCCTCTTAGCTAAAATCATATGCCTTAGAGAAGAAGTATTAAAATTAGGCCATATGCACATGAACAATTCCGTTAAAATTCTTGCAGGATTTGCAATCTTCGCCTTGGCAGTGGTTGTCTATTTAGATGATAAAAAATCAAATAGCCTCTCTCAAGAAGAAGCACAATTATCATTATTTTCTCAACCCTCGTTTCAGCAAGAGCCGATCAGCCCTATTCCAAGGTCGCTCTCACTGAACAGCCAAAAAGTTCACTTAGGTGAAATGCTGTTCCATGATGTAAATCTATCGCATGATCAAACCCTATCCTGTGCATCTTGCCATGACCTACAAAAAGGTGGAACAGATGGACGTGCACTCCCTGTCACCGCAGAGTACCAAAAAGCAAAACTTCCCAACACCCCTGTGTTTAACAGCCCTACGGTTTTTAACAGCTCTTTTAATTTTGTACAAGGTTGGGAAGGAAAATCTCTAAATCTAGAGCAGCAAGCCGCCATTCCTCTCTTTAATGTCTTTGAGATGGGAAACACAACTTGGTCAACTATTCTAAACTACCTAACTCAATCGCCAAACTACCATTTAATGTTTAAAGAACTGTACAAGACAACAACCATTACACCAGAACAAGTGATTGATGCCATCAGTACATTTGAACGCTCACTGTTCACCCCCGATGCTCGATTTGACCTTTATTTAAAGGGAGACCAGACGATTCTCAGCGCCTATGAGATGGATGGCTACCAACTCTTTAAAGATCGAGGTTGTATCTCATGTCATCATGGCATTAATGTCGGAGGTAATATGTTTCAAAAAGCTGGCATATTCAAGCCACTCTTTGAAAATGCAAACTATATGAATAACATTGAAAAACTTTTTAAAGTGCCCTCCTTAAGAAATATTGCGCTGACAGCCCCTTACTTTCATGACGGCTCAATTGATAGTTTAGAAGAGGCGATTGACCTCATGGCCAAACATCAACTAGGCATCACACTGCCTCAAGATGAAAATAATAAAATTCAAGCCTTTCTTAAAACCTTAACTGGGCAATACAAAGGTCAATGGCTATCCAATGAATGATCAAACTACACAATCAAATAAACACCTATCGAATAGCTTTCTCTCCCACTATAAGCAGTGGGGAGTTATTGCAATCAGTCTATTCTTTATCCTGTTTTTATTTCAAAAAACATTCAATCCTCTGCTTGAACAACGCAGTGAAATTCTATCTAAAATCTTTTATGTCAGTGAGTTGCAATACACCATTCTAAAACACATTTCAATAAACAAGTCCAACAACACCCAATCTTTTGATATCTTAAACTATCAGGTTAATGCCTTAAAACAAGCCTTAGAATCACTCAAGAGAAATTCTGCCATTTCTGAGCATCCTGAATTAAAACGAAAATTAACCGAATTAATTCATAGTGCACATCAACAACTCCTTTTAATTGAACAGTTTAAAACTAATCACTCCGTATTACAGAATTCGTTATATTTTTTTCCATCCGCCTATGAACTCTGTGTTCAATCCATTAATACGACATCTAAAAACAATACATTACTCAAAGAACAACTTAAAAACATCTTAATTGCTGGCCTGATAATGCAAAATACTTCTTCCGGCCGTAGCATACAACTGAAGAAGGCCTTGCAAAATTTAAAGCAACAGAACAAGCCCTCCTTAAGTTGCCAGACCTTTATTGACCATAGCAAATTACTATTACAGTACACTCCTAAAGTCAGCAAAATACACGATCAGCTTTCTGAACTGAAAATTGATACAAAGATGCACTCTTTTTATACGCAGTTTGAGAAAACCACCTCACAAATTGTTGCAAAAAACCAAACGTACTACCTTATTATTTTAATTTTTACCATTTTTTTACTGATTTACATCGGCATTACGTTAACCTGCTTATTTCGTTTAAATCGAGATTTAAAAACGACCTTAACCACCCTATCTGAAAAACAAGCATTATTTAAAGCCCTTATACAAGCAGGCTCTGCGATAACACTATCAAAAGACAAAAAAACTCTATATCAAAAAATCTGTAATATCGCATCACAAAAATCTTTGTTTGAAACCTGCTGGATTGGTGAAGTCACCCCTGAACACACCTTAGTACCAGTTGCTTATGCCGGCAAAGGAAAAGAAGTTTTAAAAAGCCTCGTTATTCCATTAGACTCAACCGATATAAAAAATAGCGGTATCATTTTAGAATCTTATTTACAAAAAAAGCCTATTATTACAAATACCTTCCCTAAACGAATGGCTCATACCGTCTGGATGAAACTCATTCAAAAATTTGACATTAAAGGTAATGCCACACTGCCCATAATCATTGAAGGCAACGTCATTGCCATCTTAGTTGTCTATACCCAAAAAACTAATGTTTTCACCAAAGATAACAATGAATTTCTCTATCAATTAATTGACGACATTTCAATTGCATTAGAACGCTTTAAAGCACAAGATGAACAAGAAAAACATCAACAAGACTTGGCCATCTCCTCTATCGCATTTGAAAGTCATGAAGCGATGATTATTACTGATGCCACGGCTAAAATTATTCGTTGTAATCGCGCCTTTACTCAATTAACGGGTTATACCCAACAAGAAGTCTTAGGACAGACACCCCGTATTTTAAAGTCGGAACTGCACACCAAAGCCTTTTATGAATCGCTGTGGAAACAAGTTTATAGTACTGGTATATGGCAGGGAGAAATTTGGAATCGTAAAAAAGATGGAACACTCTACGCTTGCTGGCAAAGTATCAGTGCTGTTCTAGACACAAATGGTCGGGTGACACATTATCTTTCTCATGCTTTGGATTTAACAAAAGATAAAGATGCACAGTGCGAAATCGAGCGATTAAATTATCACGATAAACTGACCAATATCCCCAACCGTAGCCTACTCATTGATCACTTAGAAGAAGCTCTCTCTAAAAGTCACCAATACTATGGTTTTCTTTTTTTAATCAACATTAACCGCTTTAAACTGTTTAATGACTCTCTTGGGCATTCTGCAGGTGATGAACTCCTCATAAAAGTAGCACAACGCCTTCAAGCACTTGAAATAAAGTCCATCTATAATTTATCCATTGCACGCGTTGGTAATGATGAGTTTAGCGTCACCTGTTTGAGTAACGCACAGGCTTCATCCAAAGCACAACCACTCGCCGAAACTATTGCCACCATTATTCAAACAAAACTCAACGAGCCATTTATTATTCAAAAAGAGCCCTCAATTATTGATACCAGTATGGGCATCACCCTATTTACCCCATGTAATAAAACCGCAGAATCCTTACTGCAAGAAGCCAATACCGCACTCTATCGAGCTAAAAAAATTGCCAAACAGACGGCACAAAGTACCATTCAATTTTTTGATGCAACCATGCATCAAAAAAATAAAGATCGCTTAAAATTCGAAAATCAACTACGCACAGCCCTAGCTAATCAAGAGTTCAGGCTACAATACCAACCTCAAATTGCACTCAATACTAGGGATATTATTGGTATAGAAGCCCTAATACGCTGGCAAAAATCAGATGGCACCTTAGTAGCGCCCAATGATTTCATTCCGACTTTAGAAGAGAGTGGCCTTATTATTTCAGTAGGAATGTGGATTATAGAAGAAGCCATTTCTCACGCCCTTATACTGCATAAAATACTCCCAAATATTGCAATATCCATTAACTTATCGGCCATTCAGTTTAGTGACAAATACCTAATCAATAAGGTTCAAGACCTATTAGAACAATATCAATACCCCGCAGAACTGCTTGAATTTGAAGTCACCGAAAGCTTACTCATGTCCAACATTGAAGAGACCATCCAAAAACTCAATGCATTTGCCGACTTAGGCATTAAAATTGCCATTGATGATTTTGGAACGGGCTACTCTTCTTTAGCGTACTTAAAACGCTTTCCAGTCAGTAAGCTTAAAATAGATAAAGCCTTTATTGATGACATAACTAAAAGCGACAGCAGTGACCCTGCCATTGTTCAAGCCACCATTCAAATGAGCAAGGCGCTTGGAATTACGACGATTGCAGAAGGGGTTGAAGAGAAAGAACAGTTGGATGCACTGAATGCCATGGGCTGTGATGAAATACAAGGGTACTATTTCTCAAGGCCTTTATCACCAAACGATTTACAAGATTTTATTTTAAAACATCAAGAATAAGGACTCTATTTAGCCCTAATCTCCCATACAAAAACAATGCAATCAGATACAAGTCTTGCCTTCGCGGAGAATAATCAGATGTTACTTTTTAATGCCAAACTAACACTAAGGCAAAGCACCAAAAGTCCCTCCTGAAAGAAAGCGCACCGTCGCTTAACGAAGAGGCGTTAAGACATTTTTACTGTCCGAGTACAGCGAGTTGAAAATGTTAACAGTAAAGTCAGGTGAACCATTAGAAGAAATAACAAAATAGCTACGGAGATCAGAAATACTTCTCAACTCACATCCGAAACAAACCTCGCCCCCCCCCCTGTTCAGAACTACACATCGACTTTAAAATCGAATCAATTTTTTATTAATTGGTTATTTAGTTTTAATTCAGTTTTAATTCAGTTTTAATTCAGATTTGTTTGATATACTTTCCATCATTATTCAATATGGATGGTTCATCATGGCTAAATTTTTGGTTATAAATTCGAATTTATTCTCTCCTGCTTCTCATAAAATATGCTTGATGTGTGGTGTATTGGGATTGTCATTTGGATTGGGTTCGGCAGTTGCTTTTGCAGGTTCGGCGGACTATGTTGCATTGGTTGATCCTGTTGCACAACAGCAGCCTGATGCGTTGATGGCGGAGGGATTGCAATCCCTCTCTAAGGCGAATCAATCCCTGTCTCAAAGTTGGTTATCGGATGCGGTGGCGATTACGGTAGCGCATGAAAATGATGCGTTAACGGGTAATTTGGATACGCAAAACTGGGCGGTAGGCGCAGAATTTTCTATTTTATTGCCAAAACAGCGACGTGGGTTACAGGGTGTTTCGGATGCGTATCGTACGCAACTGTCGGTTCAACAAGATTATTTGAAGTGGCTGGCTTCGGGTAAATTACGTCAATTAGCTTGGGCTTATAAGAAGGCTCAAATTGAGAAAAACTTGGCTGAATCGGCACTTAAAAATGCTTTTGAGATGCAAGAGAATGTTCAGCGTAAAGTGGAGGTGGGTGACAGTGCCCAGCTTGATCTGTTGTTGGCTGAAAAGTTTGTGTTGGAACAGCAGGCCTTTGTACAACAAAAGCAGGGGCAGTTGAGCTTGCTGCAAAAGGAGTTTAAATTTTGGACGAATCAGTCGGATCTTCCGAAAGATATTGTTGAAATACGCCAGCCTTCATGGCCTTTAAGCAAGCACCCTAAATTGCGTTGGGTTCAATCGGCTTATGAGGTGTCTAAAGCGCAGTATTCACAACAAAAAACGTTGAACCAAGGGGGGCCTACGTTCTCGATTGGTGCGCAGAATGAAAAAAATAACACGGAAGGCAATACCCTTTTGTTTGTTGAGGTGTCAGTTCCCATTGGCAGCGCTCCAATGAACCAAGTGAGTGTTGCAGAGAAGCAACAGGCAATACAAGAACAGAGTGTGGCGGTGAAGCGCACAAAACAGGCGTTACATATCGCGATATTGTCGGCAGAACAGGATGTTTTAATGCGTGAGCAAAGTCGTTTGTTGGCGAAACAGCAACATAAGATTTCGCAAGAGACGTTACGTTTAGCAGAGCAGGCGTATCAATTAGGTGAATCTTCAATTCAGTCGTTATTATTGATTAAAAAAGAGGCTATTTTGGCGCAATTAAATATGGATCTCGCCAGTGCAAATTTTGAGCAAGCTATTGCACAAGTCAATCAAGTAAAAGGCCATTCGTTAACGAATGTGTCTCATGCCGTTTTAGAGAGAGGACAAGAGTGATGTTAAATTTAATACAAAAAAGGCTTAAAGCGCAATTTAAAGAACGACTTGGAGGACATGTGTTAACTGGCTCGATGCTGATGTTATTCTTATCGTTTCAAGTGAGTGCTGATGAGCTGGTTTTAACCAAAGAACAGTACAAAACACTGGGATTACAGGTGGCTGAGGCTCAAAAAGTGGCGCAGTACCCAACGCAGATGTTTCCTGCGCAAGCGATGTTTCACCCCAATACCATTCGTACGTTGTCCGCACCTTTGTCAGGTCAGGTCTCGCGTGTAAATGTGGTGCATGGTGCGGTGTCTAAAGGGCAGGTGATTATGGAGATTGAAAGCGCGGAATTATTGGCGTTGCAGTCTCAGTTATTATCGGTCTCTGCGGATTTGAAGGTGCTTAAGAGTGAGTTGAAACGGGTGACAAAATTGCGTCAGTCGGGCGTGGCTTCAGCCAAGGCATTGCAGCAAGCACAGGCGGATGTGAATAAGTTACTGGCAGAAAAAGATGAGCAGAAAAAATCCCTTCGATTAATGGGCTTCTCTCAAAAGAGTCTTCAACGTTTATTGTCTTCTCAGTCGATTCAGTCTTCTGTACTGTCGATTGTTTCGCCGATTGATGGGCAAATCTTTGATTTAAAGGTACGTTTGGGTGAGCGGGTAACGGGCAATCAAATATTATTTTCACTGGGTGAGACGCAACCGATGCTATTAAAGGTAAAAGTACCTGTTGCATTGGCGAATCGTCTTAAAAGTGGCGATAATGCGGAGGTAGCATCTGTGGGTATGGCGGTGATTGAACATGTTGACCCCGATGTGGATGCGTTGACTCAAACAGTGGATGTGCATGTCGAAGTGGATAATCTTGAGCAAGGTATTCGTCCTGGTCAACGGTTTCAAGTTCGATTTTTAATATTATCCTCAGCCTCCACAGCACAGGTCATTTACCGAGTGCCTTCAAACGCCATCAGCCAATTTGAGGGCGAAACGGTGGTGTTTATTAAAGCCGATGATGCGATAGAACCTAAGGCAATAAAGGTGATGAACATTCAAAGTCATCAACTTTATTTTTTATTACAACAACCCTCTGCAAATTTAATGAATAAATTGACGGTTTTTGTGAAAGGCTCTACAGCCATTAAATCGGCTTTTGAAGCGGCGGAAGCGGCAGAAGGAAGTTCTGAAGAAAACGATGCGTAACGCAAAAGGAATTCGATATGTTGGCTAAGTTTTTACAGTTTTTTTTAGTGCAGAGAACATTGGTGCTGTTAATTGTTTTTGCTTTGGTGGCGGGCGGATGGCAGGCATTTCAAAAAATGCCAATTGATGCGTTTCCTGACGTGTCTCCCACCCAAGTGAAAATGATTTTTAAGGCACAAGGCATGACCCCAGAAGAGGTCGAACAGCGTGTGATTGCCCCGTTGGAACAAGAGTTATTAGGGCTGCCTAAACAGCGTGTTTTACGCTCTCTTGCAAAGTATGGTATTGCAGACATTACCTTAGATTTTGAAGAGGGAACGGATGTTTATTGGGCGCGGCAGTTGGTGGCTGAACGCTTAGGGGGGATGGATCTGCCGAACGGTGTCACGGGAGGCATGGCATCTCTGTCAACTCCGTTAAGCGATGTATTTATGTTTACCATTGAGGGCGATGCCTTAAATAACATGGAAAAACGAGACTTGCTGGATTGGGTAATTCGTCCTGCCTTGCGTTCTGTACCGGGTGTGGCCGATGTGAACATGTTGGGTGGATTGGTCAAAACCTTTGTGGTGAAGCCTAATTATCAAAAACTGATGGGCGCTCAAGTCTCACTGGCGCAGCTTACTTCGGCACTAGAAGAGAACAATCAAAATGACGGAGCGGGTCGTTTAAACCAAGGGGAAGAGGTGATTTTGGTTCGTACGCAGGGTAATTTAAGTACACTGTCGGACATTGAAAACATTGTGGTGACTTATCAAAATGGGGTTGCTATTCAGGTTAAAGACTTAGCCAACGTTGAGGTGGATGCACTGTATCGCAATGGCGCGGTAACACAAAACGGTGAAAGCGAAGCGGTACAAGGCTTGGTCATGGCGTTAAAAGGGGCGAATGCACGAGATGTAGTCTCGGGAATTGAAGCCCGATTGCAAGCATTGGAACCTGCCTTTCCAAAAGGCATTGAAGTCAGTGTATTTTATAACCGAAGTGATTTGGTGAATACCGCTATTTTTGGTGTCTCTAAAGTGATGCTAGAAGCTGTGGTGTTGGTGTTGATTGTGTTGCTGGTTTTTTTGGGAAATGTCAGAGCGGCGATTACCGTTGCACTGATTTTACCATTGGCGGCACTCATGACCTTTATTTTGATGCGCTGGTTTGGTTTATCGGCCAACTTGATGTCATTAGGCGGTTTGACCATTGCGATTGGTATGTTGGTGGATGCCGCCGTGGTGGTGGTTGAAAACATCGTCTCACACCAAGAGAAAGATGCGAAAAAGAAGCAAGGTCATCTGCCTAAAATGCACATTATTTTTAGGGCGTTAAAAGAGGTTTCAGTACCGGTTATTTCGGGTATTTTAATTATTATGACGGTTTTTTTGCCACTGCTCACCCTAGAGGGGCTAGAAGGTAAATTATTTGTACCGGTGGCATTAACCATTATTTTTGCCTTGGGCAGCGCGTTGTTGTTGTCACTGACCGTGATTCCCACGCTCTCATCCTTTATTTTAGGCAAGGTATCACATCAAGAGCCTTGGTTGGTGCGTAAGTTAGAGGCGCTTTACAAACCTATCTTGCAGTGGAGCTTGGTGAACGACCGCATTATTGTTGGCTCGGCACTGATTGCACTGCTGTTTGCTGGGTTTGTGTACACGCAAGTGGGTAAAACATTTATTCCTCAAATGGATGAAGGAACGGTGATTTTGCAAGTTGAAAAAACCCCTTCCATCAGTGTGACCGCTTCAAGTCAGATGGATTTACGTATTCAAAAAGCCATTATGGCGCAAGTGCCCGAAGTGGTTCGCATTGTGGGACGAGTAGGAGCGGATGAAATTGGTCTGGATCCAATGAGCCTAAACGATACCGATAGCTTTTTGATTTTTAAACCCAAAGATGAATGGCGAATGGCGAGTACGGAAGCGTTAATTGAAGAGATTCGCCAAGTCTTAGTCACACAATTTCCTGGTATTAACTATGCCTTTACCCAACCCATTCAAATGCGAGTGGACGAGATGTTGACTGGTGCGCGTGGTGATGTCGCCATTAAAATTTTTGGTGACAACCCTGTTGAACTGAATGAAGTGGCTAAAAAAATGGTGAGCATGGTCAAAACCATTGAAGGGGCAGAAGATGTTTTTACTTCAACCAATGAAGGGCTGCGTTATTTACAACTTAAGGTCAATCAGGATATGGCGGGACGTTTAGGCTTAACGGTTAACGAAGTTGAAAAAATCCTACGCACCCAAATTAACGGATTGGATGTGGGTGTATTGTACGAAGGGATTCGTCGAATTCCATTAATGATTCGTGCGCCAGAGTCGTATAAATCGTCTATGGTTGAGATGCTACAACAACCTATTACAGTTGAAACCCCTGTTGGAATGCGTTCTGTGCTGCTCTCTCAACTGGTGGATGCGGTAGAGGAGGATGGCCCCGTGTCGATTAAACGTGAACAAAGCAAGCGTTTCTCGGTGGTGGTCGCCAATGTCTCAGGGCGTGATTTAGTTGGGTTTGTGGACGAAGCCAAACAGAAAGCCGCCACACTGGATATTCCAGCAGGCTACTATTTTGAGTGGGGGGGTAAATTTGAGAACCAACAAAGAGCCGCCGCAAAACTGGCCGTCGTCGTTCCCGTTGCTCTGGTTCTGATTTTTCTGATTTTATTCAGTACATTCCGCTCTGTTCCTCAAGCGGTCATGGTACTGGTGAATGTCCCATTTGCTTTAATTGGTGGAATTGTCGCCCTGTGGATAACCGGTGAATATCTCTCTGTACCCGCTTCGGTTGGTTTTATTGCGCTGTTAGGGATTGCCGTATTAAATGGGGTGGTGATGCTCACCTACTTTAACCAACTGATGGCTAAGGGCATGGATATTGGACAAGTCGTAGTAGAAGGTGCTTTAAGACGGTTACGTCCTGTTTTAATGACCGCTTCTATTGCTGCATTGGGGCTGGTACCTTTGGTCTTTGCAACGGGGCCGGGGTCTGAAATACAACGCCCTTTGGCCATTGTGGTGATCGGTGGACTCATTACATCCACAATTTTAACACTACTTATTTTGCCTATTATTTATAAACGCTTTGGGCAACCTAAAACGGGAGCACTGTCATGAATAATGTGCCAATTACAGATGCATCATCAGACTGTATTTTAAAATTGATTTTTGACCAACAGCTGTATGATGAGATGACCGACGTATTATTAAGTTTTCCAGAAAGGCCTTTGGAGTTTTTGAGTTTAGACGTTCAAGCCCACATGCAACCGTTGGAAAACATTACTGAAGAGGTTTCAGGCTTTAAGCGTAAAAAGATGATAGAGGTGAATACGGAATCAGATGAGGCAAAACGGCTTTATCGTTATATTATTGATACATTGCCGAGTGTACAGCTGTACGCACAATTACTACCTTTGCTCTTATTAGAGTGAGACAATAAAAAACCCCATTTGGTCTAAGATCAAACGGGGTTTTATTACTTTGCTATCGATATAACAATTAATCCAATTTAGGGTTCTTAATTACAAACTTAAAGAAGCACCCTCTCCTCCTGAAACTAACTTCTAAAAAACTCCTATTATTAACACTCATATTAATCTCCATAGAATTTTCAATTCAAGACTTGCTGTCTTAAAAGAACTATATCAACCAATTCATAAACATCGTGTTTCAAAGATTTGATAAGGTTTTTCATCACTTGCAAATGGAGGGATATAAAAATTAGCAGGCAATAAAAAACCCCGCTTAGTCGAAGACTAAACAGGGTTCTAATATATGGTGCGCCCGAAGGGAGTCGAACCCCTAACCGCTCGGTTCGTAGCCGAGTACTCTATCCAGTTGAGCTACGGGCGCTTTGTTGCTTGTATTATTTAGACTTAACTTTATTAGATGCGAAACTAATATAATTATTTAGAGTAGTCTAAATAAAAACCCTGTTTAATCTAAGTGCTAGCTTAAACTAAACAGGGTTTGGAATAATGGTGCGCCCGAAGGGAGTCGAACCCCTAACCGCTCGGTTCGTAGCCGAGTACTCTATCCAGTTGAGCTACGGGCGCTTTATTGTGTGGCGTATTATATCTACCCAAAAAGGATTGTCAATAAGACTGTACACGATAAATAATCTAACTAATGGCGGAGACGGAGAGATTCGAACTCTCGATAGGGTTTAAAGCCTATACTCCCTTAGCAGGGGAGCGCCTTCAGCCTCTCGGCCACGTCTCCTTAGTTAGGCGCGTATAATACAAGTAATAAGCCACCTTGTAAACCGTAATCTGATTTTTTTTAAAAGAAAATCGAGCCATTTTTTAATTCTCTCTTATTCATCAGTTTTAGCCAATTCTAGGAATCCCCCCTGCCTTTATACCCCCTGTGGGTACAAACTATCCTTGAGGGCCCTTAGCCTAACTTTTAGGCATAAAAAAACCCGCTATAAAGCAGGTTTCTTTAGTTTGAATGAATCAGAACAATAATTACTGATCTAACTCAAATGCTTTGTGTAGTGATTGAACTGCTAGCTCTAGATACTCTTCATCAATAACAACAGAGATTTTAATCTCTGTTGTGCCGATCATCTGAATATTGATCTCTTTCTCTGCCAGTGTCTTAAACATCATACTAGCAATGCCTGCGTGAGACTTCATACCTACACCGACCATAGAGATCTTAACAATCTCATCATCTACTAGCACTTCTCGTGCACCGAGGTGGTTTGCTGTGCTCTGAAGTACTTCACGAGCTGCTTCTGCATCTGCACGACCAACCGTAAAGGTAAAATCAGTTGTACCATCAACACCTTGGTTTTGGATGATCATATCAATATCGATATTGGCATCTGCGATTGGCCCTAGAATCTGATAGGCAACACCAGGCTTATCAGGCACACCTAAGATCATTAATTTTGCTTCATCACGACTAAACGCAATCCCGGAGATTAGAGGTTGTTCCATCTCGTTTTCCTTAAAATTTTCTTCAGAAGTAATTAAAGTACCGCCACCCTCTTTTAGGGAAGATAGTACACGTAACGGCACTTTATATTTGCTGGCAAATTCAACCGAACGAATTTGTAGCACCTTAGCACCTAAACTGGCTAGCTCTAGCATCTCATCATAAGTAATGGACTCTAGGCGCTTAGCTTCAGGTACAACACGTGGATCAGTAGTATAAACCCCGTCCACATCCGTATAGATTTGACACTCATCAGCATTTAACGCTGCTGCTAAAGCCACTGCAGTCGTATCAGAGCCACCACGGCCTAAAGTAGCAATATCTCCGCCATGAGTAACCCCTTGAAAACCAGCAACCACAACGACTTTACCTTGATCTAATTGAGCCAGTACTTTTTCACTGTCTATTTTCTCAATACGTGCTTTTGAGTGAACCGTGTCAGTGGTAATTGGAATTTGCCAACCCGTAAAAGAAATCGCTGGATAGCCTTTGCCTTCTAACGCCATACTCAATAAAGCGATAGTGACTTGCTCACCCGTTGTTAGCAGAACATCCATTTCTCGCTTAGATGGTTGAGACTGCATCTCTTTTGCCATTGCAGTTAAACGATTGGTTTCACCACTCATTGCCGAGAGAGCAACAACCACTTGATGACCTTCATCAACAAATTTAGCGACTTTATTGGCTACATTTTGAATACGCTCAACCGTTCCGACCGAGGTACCCCCATATTTTTGTACAATTAATGCCATTGCTTTCTAATACTTTTTTTTAAAATGTAAACTTAGGCACGGTTAGTGTCTAACCGTGCCACTGTGTGTTTTATAGAGCGTGTCTTATTTAGACTCTACCCAAGCAACCACTGAATCTAACGCCTCTGCAAGCTTAGAGGGATCGTTACCACCCGCTTGTGCTAAATCTGGACGCCCGCCGCCTTTTCCACCGACTTGCTGTGCAACATGATTCACTAACTCACCCGCTTTAAACTGCTTTGTCAGTGATTTGCTAACGCCAGCCACTATACTGACTTTGTCGCCATCTACTGCTGATAGAACAATAATGGCTGGCTCTAGCTTATCTTTTAGCTTATCCATAGTCTCGCGTAGCATATTACTATCCGCGCCTTCCATCTTTGCCGATAAGACATTTGCATCACAAACTTTAACAGCCTGACTCGCAATATCATCACCTTGAGAGGCGGCTAACTTACCTTGTAACTGCTTAAGCTCTTTCTCTAAGGCTTTATGCTCACTGACCACTTGAGTAATTTTAGTCTCAACTTGGTTCTTATCGGTTTTGATGGCTTCAGCAACAAATGCCAATACATCTTCATCAGAGTAGATCACATTCCAAGCCGCAGAACCTGTCACCGCTTCGATACGACGAACCCCTGACGCAATTCCATTTTCGGAATAAATACGGAAAGGCCCAATATCACCGACAGAATTAACGTGCGTTCCACCACAAAGCTCAACTGAAACCTCACCCATATCAACCACACGAACCGTATCGCCATACTTCTCACCAAACAGTGCCATCGCACCTTTAGCTTTAGCAGACTCAATATCCATCTCATTCATATTAACGGCTGCATTACCCATAATCTCTTGGTTAACACGACGCTCAATTTGACGAATCTGCTCTGCTGAAATTGGCTCAAAGTGTGAAAAGTCAAAACGCAGACGATCGGCTTTAACCAGCGAACCTTTCTGTGCCACATGCGATCCCAAAATATCACGCAGTACGGCATGTAACAGATGTGTTGCCGAGTGGTTACGCTCACAATCACGACGATTCTGAACATTGATCTTAGCATTAATCACTTGATCAACAGCAATCGTCCCTGCTGAAACTGAACCGACGTGTAGGAATAGTGAACCTTGTTTTTGCGTATCGTCTACATGGAAACTATGCATACCTTCTGTAAGGCTTCCGCTATCGCCTGCTTGTCCACCAGACTCTGCATAGAACGGTGTACGCCCTAGAATCACAATCGCTTCAGTGCCTTCACTGACTGACTGGACTGACTGTCCATCAACAAAAATTCCTAGAATCTTTGCTTCTGCTTCATCCTGAGCATAACCAATAAATTTAGTATCACCTTCAAAATCAAGGCGTGTCTTACCCACAGCGGAGAAACCGCTACCTACTCTAGACAGGTCTTGTTGTGCTTTCATCGCTGCTGCAAAACCTGCTTCATCAACTGATAGACCTTTTTCACGAGCTACATCAGCGGTTAAATCCAGTGGAAAACCATAAGTATCGTAGAGCTTGAATGCGGTCTTACCTGCGATCATATTGCCATCCATTTCAGCAATATAATCTTCCAGTAACTTCATACCATTTTCTAAGGTCTCTGCAAAACGCTCTTCTTCTAATTTAAGTGCACGCTCAACATTGGCTTGCTCCGCTTTAAGTTCAGGATAAGCCTCTCCCATCTGCTCAACTAAAGCCCCCACCAGTGCGTGGAAAAAAGGTTGTGTTTGACCTAGCTTATAACCATGGCGAATTGCACGACGGATAATACGACGTAGTACATAACCACGACCTTCATTCGAAGGAATAACACCATCGACAATTGAGAATGAACATGAACGGATATGATCAGAAATCACACGTAGCGAGTTATTAGATAGATCTTTTTCACCCGTTAACTTAGACGCTTTTTTAATAAGTGCTTGGAAAAGATCGATATCGTAGTTGTTATGCACACCTTGCATAATCGCCGCTAAACGCTCAAGACCCATACCAGTATCTACTGATGGTTTAGGTAAAGGCGTTAAAGTACCGTCCGCAGTGCGGTCGAACTGCATGAAAACTAAGTTCCAGATTTCAATATAACGATCGCCATCTTCTTCAGGTGTACCTGGAGGGCCACCAGCAACATCAGCGCCGTGATCATAGAAAATCTCAGTACAAGGCCCACAAGGCCCCGTGTCACCCATTGACCAAAAGTTATCTTTGGCACCACAGCGAGAGAAACGATCTGCACTGACACCCATATCTTTTAACCAAATATCAGCCGTCTCATCGTCTTCTTCAAAAACCGTTACCCACAACTTATCTTCAGGCAGCTTAAGTTCTTTGGTTAGGAAATCCCATGCAAACTGAATTGCTTCATGTTTGAAGTAATCCCCAAAACTGAAATTACCTAACATTTCAAAGAAGGTGTGATGACGAGCGGTATAACCGACGTTCTCTAAATCATTATGTTTACCACCGGCACGAATACAACGTTGAACACTGGTTGCACGTGTGTAGTCACGAGTCTCTTGACCTAGGAAAGTTTCTTTAAACTGAACCATGCCTGCATTAGTAAATAGGAGCGTTGGATCATTTCCTGGGACAACAGGCGCTGAGTGAACAACGGTATGATTTTGCTTTACATAAAAATCTAGAAAAGCTTTTCTGAGTTCTGAACTCGTCATAGTAAAAGTAACCTTAAAACGTTAATCTATTCTGAGACCTCACTAAACAGCCAGATCTCGGTATTTAAAATGGATAAGCTTTCATTCGTTAACAGAATTAACGAAAGGCTTTCCATATGGTATTAGGTGCAAACCCTCTGCTTTGCAGAAAGCGCATCCGTTTAGCTTGTTGGTTGCGCTCACTCGGTTTGAGTGTATCACCATATTTTTTGGTTAGAACTTCACGAGCGATCTCAATCCACTCACTCTCATCCCAATCCAAATACATGGTGATCAAATCTTCACGATATGAAGCAGCCATTAACTTTTGGCGAATCTTAATGGGGCCACTGCCTTTAGCAGCCCAATTACGCACCCCCTGCTCTATATAACGTTCATCACTCTGCCAGTTATTGTCTTGGCAATGTTTTAAAACATCATCGATCAGGGATTTGATCAGGCCAGGTAACTCTTGGCACTCATCTAACAATTCTGTGGTTTCTGGAAACTTAGTCACTAACTTAGACTTAAGCTCCTTAGCTCCGTGCTCTCGCATACCCAACAGATAGACTGCTCGTGATTCTATCTGTTTTGATAAGGTTTGTACCGCTTCGAATGCAACCGATTCTGGATCAATACTTTCTGCTGAATTTGATACTGGCAAACCCAGTTGTTGAAGAAAATCTTCTGCCTGCTTCAAGTTATAAACTCAGTCTTATTCAGTGCTATCAGCCGACTCTTCAGCTTTACCACCTTTTTGCGGCATTAGAGCGCCTTTGATCTTATCCATAATCTCTTCAGCGACTTCTGGGTTGTCAATCAAGTACTGACGAACATTGTCTTTACCTTGTCCAATTTTGCTACCGTTATAGGCATACCAAGAACCAGATTTCTCAACAAAACCTTCTTTAACACCTAGATCAATAATCTCACCTTCACGTGAGATCCCTTTACCGTACAAAATATCAAATTGAACTTGTTTGAAAGGGGGGGAAACTTTATTTTTAACCACTTTGACACGGGTCTCGTTCCCTAAAATTTCATCGCCCTTCTTAATGGCACCAATACGACGAATATCTAAACGAACCGAAGCGTAGAATTTAAGTGCATTACCACCCGTCGTTGTTTCAGGGTTACCAAACATGACACCGATTTTCATACGTAACTGGTTGATGAAGATAACCAAAGTGTTAGTACGTTTAATATTAGAGGTTAGCTTACGTAAAGCCTGAGACATCAAACGTGCCTGAAGACCCATGTGTGAATCACCCATATCGCCTTCAATTTCTGCTTTAGGGGTTAAGGCCGCTACCGAATCAATAACCACAATATCAACTGCACCTGAACGAACTAGAGAGTCAGTAATCTCTAATGCTTGCTCACCCGTATCTGGTTGAGAAACTAATAAATTATCAATATCCACACCTAACTTCTCAGCATATACAGGATCCAAAGCATGCTCAGCATCAATAAATGCAGCCGTACCACCCAGCTTTTGCATCTCTGCAATCACGTGTAATGTTAAAGTCGTTTTACCTGAAGATTCAGGGCCGTAAATTTCAACGACACGTCCTTTTGGTAAACCGCCTATGCCTAACGCTAAATCTAAACCTAGAGAACCTGTAGAAACTGCATCAATATCACGAGAAACACTGCTGTCACCCATGCGCATAATAGAACCTTTACCAAACTGCTTCTCAATCTGACCCAAGGCCGCCACCAATGCTTTTTGCTTATTATTATCCATCTCTGCGTTTCCTTTATAGTTTCTAACCAATCCCAAGGCGCTAATGTCATCGGGGATTTTAGTCTAAAAGCAGCCTAAGTTAGCCACCTCTTTTAATCTCTTTATCTAACTAAGCCTTACATGCTATTGAAAACAGGGAATAAATTTAACTTGATATTTTCAATCTAAAACTCACCAAATAAAAAACCCTTGTTTCGTCAGACTAGATTCGTAGATTATACTTCTATACGAAACCTTAAAAAAGTCGACTAAAACAAAGGCTTATCTAATTTTTTCTAAATTCTATTATTGAATATTTAGGCGCGGAATTATCCCATAATTTCTAAGTAAATCCTAGTTATCTTAACTGGATTAATAATTTAGATTCATCCAACGCTAAAAGGGCTGTTAATTTTTAGAATCTAATAACTTTTTCACTCCAATCAGAGCGGCTTCGGTTGTCTGCTCTCGAATGGATCTTCGATCTCCTTCAAACAAAAACTGTTGTGAAATAACATCGGTGTGGCCTTGCATTGCCCATGCGATCCAAACCGTACCGATCGGCTTATCCATTGAGCCTCCAGTAGGGCCAGCGATACCACTACAAGCTACACTCACATTCGCATGAGACTCTTGCAGTGCACCAAGAACCATCTCTTCAACACACTCCTGACTGATCGCTCCCTTTTTCTGAATCGTGTTATCCCTTACACCTAACATCTCTTTTTTCGATTCATAACTATAGGTAATGTAAGCACGATCAAACCAAGCAGTACTCCCTGCTACAGAGGTAAGTGCTTCAGAAATCATCCCCCCTGTACATGATTCTGCTGTCACAATCATGACATTTTGTGTGACTAAAGCTTGTCCAACTTCAGATACCAAGGCTTCAAACGGCATAAAAACTCCCCTTACTGTTACTTAAGTTTCAAATGAATATAGTGCTATTCAGCATACATAATTTGATATATAAATTAATATACCCTAGCATACTACTTTCCAAATTTCGGTTTGATCCACTTTTTTCAATTTAAATCTAAAAACTCAGGCTCCAATGGCTACCAAAAACGCTAAAGATAGTTCCCTCCATACTCCGATGATGCAGCAGTACCTTGCGATTAAAGCAGAACACCCCTCTCATTTAGTATTTTATCGTATGGGTGATTTTTATGAGATGTTTTATGACGATGCTAAACAAGCCTCTGAGTTATTAGAAATTACTTTGACAGCACGTGGTAAGTCTGGCGGTAATCCAATCCCTATGGCGGGAATTCCCCACCACTCTGCGGATGGTTATTTAGCAAAATTGGTCAAGCTAGGCGTATCGGTTGCGATTTGTGAACAAGTGGGTGACCCTGCCACCAGTAAAGGGCCTGTTGAGCGTAAAGTGGTTCGAGTCATTACACCAGGGACTTTAGTAGAGGAAGCACTATTAGAAGACAAGTCCGAAAATCTATTGGCAGCTATCTCACAACAAGGCGAGCTATATGGCTTGGCCTATTTAGATGTGGCCAGTGGTCGCTTTGAAACCACTGAGCTAGACTCTTTAACCCATCTTTATGCAGAAATTGAGCGCTTAAAGCCATCGGAGCTATTGTTGCCTGATGACGACCTCTTTAGAGAGTCTCTTTCTGACTCAATTTTAAATCGAGCAGGGGGGGTAAGGTATCCAAGCTGGCACTTTGATCCGAAGAGCTGCTTTAAACGTTTAGCCGATCACTTTGGTACTAAAGATTTAGTCGCATTTGGCTGTAATCAAAAGCCAGCAGCCTATAGTGCAGCCGGTAGTGTCTTGCACTATACCCAAGCGATGTTACAAAGCTCACTGGAACATATTCACAGCCTACACACCTACTCTACTGACGACAGCCTAGTATTAGATGCGATTAGCCGTCGTAATCTTGAGATTGATACCAATTTAAGTGGTGGTCAATCCAATACCCTAGCAGCGATCTTAGATAACACTGCCACCGCAATGGGCGGTAGACTACTTACTCGCTGGTTAAATCAACCTTTGCGTAATCAAGATATTATCAATGGTCGTTTAGATGCTATTGAGTCGATTATTCAACAACAGTCAGATGATACCTTTCACCAAGAGTTAAAACAGATTGGTGATCTAGAGCGTATCTTGAGCCGTATCGCTCTGATGTCTGCTCGCCCAAGAGACCTACTACATTTAGGCCGTTCTCTTAAAGCATTACCTGCCTTACAGCAACTTTTAGCAAAACACCCAACTAGCAAACTTAATCAACTGTCTAAAAAAATAGCCACCTTCCCTAAGCTATCAGAGCTGCTTGAAAAAGCGATTATTGATAACCCACCGATTTTGATTCGTGATGGTGGTGTCATTGCAGAGGGTTACGATGCGGACTTAGATGAACTGCGCAACCTAAGAAATGAAGCGGGTGGTTACCTATTAGATTTAGAGCAGCGCGAACGTGAGCGTACAGGCATTAATACACTAAAAGTCGGTTACAACCGAGTACATGGTTACTATATCGAAATCAGTAAACTACATACCGCACAAGTACCGGCTGAATACATCAGACGTCAAACACTGAAAGCGCAAGAGCGCTATATTATTCCAGAGCTAAAAACCTTTGAAGATAAGGTATTGAGTGCAGGCGAAAAATCACTTTCACGTGAAAAATGGCTCTATCAACAGTTACTAGAAGAATTGAATAAACCACTTCAAGCACTGCAAACCAGCGCAAGCGCTCTGGCAGAGCTAGATGTATTGGTCAATCTTGCACAGCAAGCGACAGCACTGAACCTAACCCGCCCTACTTTAACCAATGAACCAGGGCTGAGTATTATTCAAGGACGACACTTAACAGTAGAAGCAGTCTCATCAGAGCCATTTATTCCTAATGACACCCTTTTTAATCACGAACGACAATTACAGATTATTACTGGGCCAAATATGGGAGGTAAATCAACCTATATGCGCCAAACAGCTCTAATCACCTTGATGGCATTTATGGGGAGCTATGTACCAGCAGAGTCCGTAGAAATTGGTCCTATTGACCGTATCTTCACGCGTATTGGTGCTTCTGATGATCTGACCTCTGGTCGCTCAACCTTTATGGTCGAGATGACCGAGACGGCGAATATACTGCATCATGCAACCGAAGAATCGTTGATCTTAATGGATGAAGTGGGTCGCGGAACATCGACCTTTGATGGCTTGGCTTTGGCTTGGGCAATTGCCGAGCACATGGCTTTAAAGACCAAAGGTCTCTGCCTGTTTGCCACGCACTACTTTGAATTAACCACGCTTGCAGACCAGTTTGATAACACTGTGAATGTACATTTAGATGCGATTGAACATCAAGACAGTATTGTCTTCTTACATCAAGTGCAAGAAGGCCCTGCCTCACAGAGCTACGGCTTACAAGTCGCCTCTTTGGCAGGTGTGCCACAAGATGTCATTCAGAAAGCAAAAGCCGTTTTATACCAACTCGAGCATCAGGCGGTTGAAAAGAGTATTGAGTTAAAACCCTCTCCAACAGCAGAAACAACGGCTAGCTCGACCAGTCCTGAGCAGCAGTTTGATATGTTTGCAGGGATTGATCCAAAATTAGAGAAAGTTCAGGCTGAGTTAAAACAGATAGATCCTAATGAGCTAACACCTAGAATGGCATTAGAGGCACTTTATCAACTAAAAGCGCTGATGAAATAATAATCGAGAATCGTGTTCCATTAAATCCTAGCTAAGTCGCTAGGAGATAGTGGGAGAACTCACCTCAACAATACGGTTACGTCCTTCATTTTTGGCTTGATACAGAGCATTATCTACCAATTTTAGAACACTTTTTACATCCGCTAGCTTAAAAGAAGCAGAGTGATAAAGCCCACCACTAATCGTTTTATGAATATCAGTCTCGTTATAAGAGAAGTCATTATCCTCAATAGCCTGACGAATCTGCTCCGCTTTCTTAATCGCATTTTCGTGTGAAATGTGGTTCAAGAGAATAACAAACTCCTCCCCCCCTGCTCGATATACATGATCACCCTCACGAACAACTTGGCACAAAATAGACGACATCTCTTTTAATACATAGTCCCCCGCATCATGACCATATTGATCATTAGTCTTCTTAAACCAATCAACATCTAACATTAATACCGCATATTCATCGCCGTGTTGACGTGAAGCCTCAATAACTACTTCAATATTAGACTCAAGTTTCAGACGGTTTCTAAGCCCCGTTAATGCATCACGCTGGGCAAGCTCATCCAACTGCTGATTTACCTCCTCTAAATGCTTAGTTCTAATAGCAACCACATCCTCTAAATTATCTAATGCCTCTGCATTCTGCTTACTCAGCCCCATAATGTGGCGTACCATTGGGCGAAAAATAAACAGAACCTCTAAAAAAAGCACAATAAGCGTCACAATCAAGAGTAATAGTTTCAGCTCTTTAACATTCTGAAGGCTATCTTCACCCTCTTTCTGATAAAGTTCAACCACCTTATCAAGGTCTCTTAATATTCCATCAGAGCGAAACTCAATATCCTGAATAATAATTTTTTTCTGTTCTTGATTTGGTAAAACCAAAATAAGATTAACCAATGCTAAATACTGTTGTACACGGTACTTAAGGTTTATCTCACCAAAATAGAGGTCTTGAACTTGAGGGGACAAATCAAACACAACACCCTTTTTAACCTCCCCTTTAGAAAGGATTTCATTAGCCACTTTCATCTCTGCTAAGTTACGTTGTAATCGATTTTTAACCAGGGCTAACTCAGCATCATATAGATTGCTGCTATCTGCCGAATAGACACGATAAGCATCCAGCGCAATATACTGACTAAGCATTCGCTGTTTACCCGACATATTGACTAATAAGGCATTGTTATCCATGCCTTTAATTACAGAATCCATTGTCAAAAAAGCTACAACAGAGAGAACGGCAACTAGGGAAATTGCTATTAAATAGCGGATGGTCAAAGCAGTATGAAGGCGCCCAAGCTCACTTATTATACTTTTCTTAGTCATTAAGCTAAAAAAACCCTTTTATTGAATGTGTATGAATTACGAAACAAGTGCAACATTATAGAAGGTATGCCCTAACTTTATTACACAAATTGTGAACTAACCTTTAATTTTGCCTAAAAAATCACACAGCTATCTTTACTAGGAGTCTAAAGCCATTTCTTTTTATACACAATTCCTTTAAGATTTGAGCACTATCCAATTTGTCATCTTGATACATAGAGGCAAATACTACTGAACAAGGAAATCCCAGCTATGCAAGCTATGATCATCGACGTAACCATTAATAACTTTCAAGAAATGGTAATGCAAAACTCTAAACAACACCCCGTGTTAATTAATTTTTGGTCACCTACTAATGAACAAAGTAAATTAGCCAATACTATTCTTGAAAAACTTGCTCATGAAATGGCTGGGAAATTCATATTGGTTAAAATCAACTATGACCAACAGCACGAACTTGTACAAAAACTCGCCGTACCTAAACCGCCATTCTACAAGGTGATTAAAGATGGCAATATCACCACTGAAAGTGAAGGTTTACTCTCTGAAGATGCGTATCGCTCTTTATTAAACAACTTGATCACTGAAGATCCGTCTGAGAATTTACGCAAACAAGCTGCCCAAGCTTTTGCTCAGGGACAGTTTGATCAGGCAGTTGCACTACTGGGCAATGCAGCACGCGAAAACCCAAATAACTTTAAAGTTCACCTAGATCTAGTACAGCTCTACCTGCACTCGGATCAACTCGAACAAGCCAAAGACTTATTTACAAAACTCCCAGAATCCGCACAAAAAGATCCGCAAGGGTTGTATATCAAAGGCATTCTCTACTTTTCTGAAGTGGCTCAAAAAGCACCTGATGTTGAACAGATTCAAACAACACTCTCGCAAGACAGCAATAACTGTGATGCGCTATTTAATCTAACCGCTATTTTAGTACTCAATGGACAAATGGAAAATGCGCTACAGACACTCTTTAAGCTATTTAACTTAGATAGATCCTATCAAGAAGGCCTACCACAAAAAACCATTATTAAGGTTTTTGATATGCTATCAGGCTCACAAGCGGACTTAGTCACAAGCTACCGTAGAAAGTTTCAAAGCTTGCTGTACTAACCCGTATCAAGCATTCATATTAATATTTTTGTTACGATCATATTTACCCTATAATTAAACCCTTATTACACTCTTAGACTACAGGCACAACCCATGTCATCTCTCAAAAATTCAGAACTAAATTACGGTGTCGTTTCACGCGCTAATCACTGGCTTTCCGCTTTTCTTTTTATTGGTTTAATTTCCGTCGGCCTGTTTATGTCTGAACTCGATAAAGGGGATGAGCAGAGACAAGCACTTTATGCCCTGCATAAATCAATGGGAGTCGCACTATTTGGTTTAATGATGCTGCGACTACTTTGGTTAAAAGTCAGCCCTAGTCCTGAACCACTTTCAGCGTCTAAATTTGAACATATTCTTGGCCATGCGGTAAAAGGTATACTTTATTTAGCCATGCTAGGTATGCCAATTTCAGGTTGGATTATGTCCAACTCTGGTGGACATGATGTGGCCTTCTTTGAATTATTTATACTCCCTACCATTATTGGTGAAAATGAGATGGTACATAAGATCTTTGAAGAGGTTCACGAGATCTTTGGAACCCTGTTAATTGGTGTGGTTTTACTGCATATTGCAGGTGCTCTGAAACATCACTTTGTATTAAAAGATGCGACCCTGTTGCGTATGCTTGGTAAAAACAGAGAGCAAAACAATGACTAAGTTCGTAAAACCCGATCTTACAAAAGTGCTCTGCTTAGGCGTTGCTGGTAACTTTGCTGGCCACCTTGAGCAGGCGGGTGAAACACCTGATTTTGTCAATGTTAAAACAGCAACCACGACCGCACCAAAAGGACTTTTCCCCTACTACATCCCTAATCACTCGGGTCTATTAGGCTGTGACCCACTCTCTTCAAGCGAGATTCGCTATCCAACTGATCTCGCTGACAATGCACACCTGCAAGCAGAACCTGAAGTCTGCGTACTGTTTGATGTCACTTATCAAGATAATCTTGTAACAGACCTACAACCTACAGCGTTTGCCGCTTTTAATGACTGCTCTATTCGTAAACCAGGCGCTAAAAAAATCAGTGAAAAGAAAAACTGGGGTTCGGCTACAAAAGGTCTATCCGATGATTTTATCGCTCTAAATCACTTTGATTCTGGCTGTAAATTGGATCAGTTTAATATTGCCTCTTTTTTAAAGCGTGACGGAAAAACGCACGCTTATGGCAAAGACAGCTCTGTATTAACCTACTCCTACTTTCATCTGCAGTTAAAAGAGTGGATAATTAATAAGTTAAATACCCAAGAAGATTTTGGTCCTTTAGAGAACCTAAGAGAGCATATCCATACGGCAGGCTTTCCTAATCAGATAATGATTAGTTTAGGTGCAACCACCTATACTGAGTTTGGTGAAACAGTGTTTTTACAACCCGGTGATGAAATTTTTTTCTATGTCTATGATACTTCTCAAAATAGTGCCCGAGATGTCCTTGACCATTTAAATGGTCAAGGTAATGAGCTGGTTAATAGCTCAATTCTGCAACAAGAAATCACCTAATAATAGTAAACTCAGCAATACACTTAGCTTGATAAAAACGGATAACAACCATGATAGGTACTACGACCAATAAGCAGATAGAACAGCAAGTTCGTAACTGGCTCGAGCAGGTTGTTATTGGCTTAAACCTCTGCCCGTTTGCCTCTAAACCCTATCAAGATAAACAAATTCGTATCACCATCTCAAATAGTCAAACAGAAGCAGATTTACTCTCTAATTTGACTGATGAATTTGTCCTAATGTCACAAACGATGCCAGAAGAGATTGAGACCACGCTGCTGGTTATTCCTCAGTTTCTGACAACCTTTGATGACTATAACCAGTTTTTAGATGAGGTGGATGCTTTGGTTGAACAGCAAGGCTATGAAGGGGTTTTTCAAATTGCCAGCTTTCATCCTGACTACCAATTTGGAGGTACTGAGCCAAATGATAGCGAGAACCTAACCAATCGCTCTCCTTACCCAATTCTGCACCTCATTAGAGAAGCCAGCTTAGAACGTGCTTTAAAGCACTACCCTAACCCTGAGTTGATTCCAGAAAACAATATAGAACGTGTTTGTACCTTAACAGAAGAGCAGAAAAAGAAGCTATTTCCTTATCTATTTTCACCGCACTAAAATGGCTTTCAATAAAATGAGCAGGGGGGGGTGTTTATCTTCAGGGTTCTTTTATATCGGCAAGGAATGGAAATTTACTTCGCGTCTCTTTCACTAATTTGATTGGAAAGCCTGCCAGGATAGTCTTATCCGCCACCTCACCCCCCCCTGCTTAAAATGCCCTTAAAGCATAAAAGGTATAAATAGCCACCTCTCTCATTCGGGTATAAAAAAAGCCTACCAATCTTAAAGATAGGCAGGCTTTTTAGCAGTGATTAAAGAAAGAAGCTTATATAAATTACTTGCTGGCTTGAATCTCTAAGTAAGACTCATAGCCACCACGGAAATCTTCAAAGCTATCTTCACCTAACACAAGTAGGCGAGTGGCAATTGAAGAGACAAACTCTCTGTCATGCGATACAAAGATAAGCGTACCTGGAAAGTTTTCCATTGCTAGATTTAAAGATTCAATAGATTCCATATCCAAGTGATTCGTTGGCTCATCCATAATCAGTACGTTAGGCTTTTGCAGCATTAACTTACCAAATAACATACGGCCTTGCTCTCCACCAGAAAGGACCTTGACTGACTTATCAATGTCTTTTTGTGAGAACAATAAACGACCTAAAACAGAACGAAGTACTTGCACATCATCCCCTGGCTGCTTCCACTGTCCCATCCACTCAATAAGTGTCATATCTTCTGCAAAATCTGATGCGTGATCCTGAGCGTAGTAACCAATCTTAACGTTGTCAGACCATTTAACCGCACCAGAGGTAACATCAGTATCACCTATTAAACACTTAAGCAAAGTTGTTTTACCTACCCCATTAGGCCCAATAACAGCTAAACGTTCTCCAACCTCTACCATTAGATTAAGGTCTTTTAGTACTTGGTTATCATCACCTTCATTGTCCGAGTAAGTCTTATCAAGCTTCTCAATTTCTAAAGCCAGACGGAACAACTTCTTATCTTGCTCAAAACGAATAAATGGATTCACACGACTAGAGACTTTAACCTCATCTAACTCAATCTTATCAATCAACTTAGCACGAGAGGTTGCCTGCTTCGCTTTAGATGCATTAGCGGAGAAACGACTAACGAAACTTTTAAGTTCATTAATCTGAGTCTGCTTCTTAGCATTGTCAGAAAGTAACTGGTCACGAACCATGGTTGCTGCTGTCATATACTGGTCATAGTTACCTGGGTATAGACGTAACTCACCATAATCTAAATCGGCCATATGCGTGCAAACACTGTTTAGAAAGTGTCTATCGTGGGAGATGATAACCATTGTACATTTACGTTCGTTTAGCATCGCTTCCAACCAACGGATAGTATTAATGTCCAAGTTATTTGTTGGCTCATCTAATAACAGAATATCTGGATCAGAGAACAGAGCTTGTGCCAATAACACACGTAGCTTCCAACCTGGGGCAACTTCACTCATTGGACCAAAATGCTGTTCAACAGGAATTTCTAATCCCAGTAATAATTCACCTGCACGAGACTCAGCGGTATAACCATCCATCTCTCCAAACTGTACTTCTAAGTCTGCAACCAGCATGCCTTCAGTTTCTGACATAGCAGGTAGGTTGTAGATACGGTCACGCTCTCGTTTAACTTCCCAAAGCTCAGGCTGTCCCATAATAACGGTATCAACAACACTAAACTCTTCGTAAGCAAACTGATCCTGCTTTAGCTTACCAACACGTTCATTTTCATCAACACTAACGACACCAGCAGTTTGCTCTAAGTCACCCCCTAGAATTTTCATAAAGGTTGACTTACCACAACCATTGGCACCGATTAGACCATAACGTTTACCACCGCCAAACTTAACCGAGATATTTTCAAAAAGGGGGGTTTCACCAAACTGCATGGTGATATTTGCTGTTGAAATCAAAGCTTACTTCCTACTAATTTATTTGTGACACTCACTATAAACAAAGTTATAAATGAGTTTGCCGTAAAGACGGCTAATTATTTGGCGCTATTGTGCCATAAAACGAGTCTAAATAGTTGTTATTACTTTATATTTAGGCCCATTAAAACTAAAAAACCCCAAACAACCTGTTTGGGTTATTTGGGGCTTTAGATCAAGTACTGTTTTGAATCTAAGAAAACTCGAAGATTAAATCGCTTCACTTAATAGCTTGTTCATACGTTTAATGAACTCCGCAGGATTTTCCAAAGAATCACCTTCTGCTAACTGAGCTTGTTCTAATAAAAATAGAGACCACTCTTTTAACTTAACATCATCACTGATACTATCAAGTTGTTTCACTAAGGCATGCTCAGGATTCAGCTCCAGAACAGGCTTCTGTTGAGGCATCGCCTGCCCCATCTGCTCCATCATACGTGCCATGTGGGCAGACATATCCCCTTCTGCACTAACAACACACGCTGGTGAGTCTGTTAGACGGTTTGTCATACGCACATCAGAAACACTCTCTTCAATCACTGCCTTAACTCTATCTGTGATTGCATCACGAGACTTCTTCTCATCTTCAGAAAGGTCTTTTTCAGCTTCATCTTCAAACTCTTTCAAGTCTGCAGATGTAATTGACTTAAGTGCCTTACCTTCAAAATCTGTCAGGTGAGAAACTAGCCACTCATCGATACGATCAGAAAGCAGGATAACTTCGATACCCTTTTTACGGAACATTTCTAAATGTGGGCTGCCTTTAGCAGCAGCATGCGTATCTGCCACAATGTAGTAGATCGCTTCTTGATCAGGCTGCATACGATCAACATACTGCTCAAAAGAAACACGCTGTTCAGTATTATTTTCATCATTAGTAGATGAAAAACGCACTAACTTAGCAACCTTATCTTTATTGGCAAAGTCTTCAACTAAACCTTCTTTCATCACCTGACCAAACTGATCCCAGAAAGCATTGTAGTTTTCCTGGTCATCTGCTTTAGACATCTTAGCTAACTCAGTCAAAATACGTTTGACTGAAGCTGCACGAATCTTATCAACGACTTTGTTACTCTGAAGGATTTCACGTGAAACATTGAGAGGAAGATCCGCAGAGTCAATTACGCCACGTACAAAACGTAGGTAAGCTGGCATTAACTGCTCAGCATCATCCATAATGAATACACGCTTAACATATAACTTTAGACCATAACGACGATCACGTTCATATAGATCAAACGGTGCTTTTTTAGGAATATAAAGCAGTGAAGTGTACTCAAGCGTTCCTTCTACCTTGTTATGTAAATATGCAAGAGGCTCTTCAAAGTCATGCGTAATCGTTTGATAGAAGTTGTTGTACTCATCTTCTGTTAAATCTGACTTAGACTGCGTCCACAAAGCCGTTGCTTTGTTAACCTGCTCAAACTCACCCGTTGGCTTTTGCTCTTTGCTCTCTTCATCAAACGCTGAAGCAGCCATTTTAATTGGAAAGCTGATGTGGTCAGAGTAAGTCGTGATAATCGTCTTAATACGTGCTTCTTCTAGAAACTCATCCATCTCTTCTTTTAAGTGAAGAACAATCTCTGTTCCTTTCTGTGCCTTATCAACCGTCTCAAGTGTAAAGTCACCTTCACCTTGTGAGACCCACTTAGTTGCTTCATTAACTGCAGTACCCGCTTTACGAGAAATTAAAACCACTTCATCCGCAACAATAAAAGATGAATAGAAACCAACACCAAACTGGCCGATCAAGTGAGAATCTTTTGCTTGATCCCCTGTCATATTTTCTAAGAATTTCTTTGTTCCAGAGTTAGCGATCGTCCCGATATTGGCAATCACTTCATCACGTGTCATGCCAATTCCATTATCAGTAATCTTTACGGTACGAGCTTCTTTATCAAATTCTACTTGAATAAAAAGCTCTTCTTCACCTTCTGTTAAAGCATCATTTGAAACCGCTTCAAAACGTAATTTATCTAATGCATCTGATGCATTAGAGACTAACTCACGTAAAAATATCTCCTTATTTGAATATAGCGCGTGAATCATCAACTTTAGCAGTTGGTTAACTTCAGTTTGAAACGCGTGAGTTTCAGTTGTACTCATTAGAATATCTCCATCAGGTTTAATTTAATCTGAGGCCTTTATATGAGTGGGGTACAAGAGAAAAATGAGATCAAAATTTTCTAATCGAGGCGGGAAATGCAGTGAATAGCGAGCTATTCTCTAGTTTTCCAACGAAAATTAGAAGGGTTTGAGCCATTTTAATCCGTGCATTCACTCATACAAAGGTCTCAATATGTAATAAAATTTAATTCTCTACTCAATAGGGATGCAAAGTACTGCTTTCAAGGCTTACATCTAAATAATGCCAAATAATATCCATTCATTATTTTATAAGATTGAATTACTAAGCCAAACTTATAGATATAAAAAAACCCCGCATCAGCGGGGCTTCAGTTTATAAATGACATATACGCTTTATTAGAAGAACTCTATGTCCTCTTCTTCCTCAACACTGCTATTCATTCTATCTCTCATGCGCTCTTTCATAATTTCAATGGCATCATTAGCATGAATATGCTGATCGAAGATAAGCTCAAACAACTCCTCTTCTTCTCGCATAGTGGTACCTTTTCGAACACTTGACTTAAATTCTTCCCACTCTAATACATCTTTAACACGCATCTCATTAGATACAATTTGAGCCAAGCCTGATAAACCATGAGAGACATGCTCTAAACGCTGACTTAACTTATCATAAAACTGAAAAGCAATAACTGCTTGCTGCATTTTTGATGACAACTCACTCGCTTCACTTAATAAAAAATTGTGGTGCTCTGAAACATCAGTATGTTTACTCGCAAGATCTACAAGATTCTGGCTCGAAACCTGTATCTGTTCGATATGCTGTGACATAAAGCTAAAAGAATCAATTAAAGTATTAACCGAGCTATCACCATCAGTGATTGATAAATCGATCTGAGCAACTGACAAATTTAACATCAAAATTGTCTGTTGAACTTCTTTTGCACCTAGTGCAAACTCTGTTTGGGACATTTTTACCTCTTTAACTTCATAAAAATTGGCACTTATATAACTTCAGACTATGCTGCGCTTAACTGCCCTTTAATACTTTTCTGGCTATTTACGATTTCCATTACATCCAGAATAAGTGAAACTGTACCATCACCGAGAATCGTTGCACCAGCAACTCCATCAATTTTCATAAAATTGGTTTCTAAGCTCTTTATAACAACCTGCTGCTGACCAAGAAGATCATCAACAAAAACACCTGCTCTCTGGCCACTATATTCAATCACAACCAAGAGGCCATCTGCCAACTCTGACTTTGCATCATTAACACCTAACTTATCATGTAGTCTGATAACGGGAATATAACTATCACGCAGTTTGTACAACTCACTCTCGCCTGCAATCTCTTTTATAAGCACTGGATCAACTTGAATTGATTCAATAATAGAGACTAACGGGAAGACAAATGTCTGACTTCCAACAGAACAAAGCTGCCCATCCAAAATGGCCAATGTAAGAGGTAGGCTAATAGTAAAGACACTGCCTTTACCCAAAGTAGTTTTAACCGCTACTGAGCCGCCTAAACCTTTAATGTTTCGACGAACGACATCCATACCCACACCACGACCAGAAATATCACTGACAACATCAGCAGTTGAAAAACCTGCATTGAAAATTAGATCCACAATTTCATCGCTAGAAAGATTATGGTCGGCTTCAATAACCCCTTTTTCTATAGCTTTACGTTCAATAATATCAGGATCAATTCCTGCACCATCATCAGTAATCTGAATCATTATATTGCCCCCCTGGTGGAAAGCAGCCATCTTGACTGTACCCATCTCAGGTTTGCCTGCCGCTACTCTTACTGCGGGTATTTCAACACCATGGTCAATCGAGTTACGAACAATGTGGACTAACGGGTCTGTTAGCTGCTCAAGCATCGTTTTATCAAGTTCGGTACCTTCACCTTCCATGACTAAATCAATTTGCTTACCCAGTTTTTGACTAACGTCATGAACAATTCGAGGCATACGGTTAAAAGCAAAGCTCACAGGTAGCATACGGATATTCATTACCGCTTCCTGTAACTCACGAGTGTGACGCTCTAGATGCGTTAAACCCTCTTTTAACTTTTCAACCCAATCAAAGTCTGCTTCGGACGATTCCGCTAAACTTGCCGCTTCTTCAGCATACTCACCAAACTGGCTTAGCATTGACTGTGTAATAACAAGCTCACCGACTAAATTCACCATCTGATCAATCTTACTCAAATCAACTCGAATAGACCCTTCTTGTTTAGGTGCTGCTTTAACCGCTTCTTGTTTAGGTACTGCTTTAACAGCAGGTTTAGCAGTAGGTTTAGCTACGGGCGCTGCTGCGATAGGTGCTACAACAGGCTCATCAGCCACTTCACTAATAGGTTCAGCTTCATTTATAGCTTGTGTGGCTGGAGCGGTAATAATAATCTCTGCACCATCACCATCAATCCACTCAAAAACTTCTTTAATTTCATCTTCTGTCGTTGATTCACTGGTTAAGGTGATATCCCAGTTTAAATATAATGATTCCGACTGGAAAGTAGAGAGATCAGGTAAATTACTGTAATCAGCCTCTATCGATACTTTTCCTAGTGTCTCCAGCTCACGAATAATACGAATAGGTTCATTACCTGTTTGTAGCAACTCTTTTTCTGGAATGATTTTAATCTTCCATTCACCACCAACCACAGCCTCAGTTTCCTCAGCGGCTTCTGTAACGTCTGATGAAGTACCTAATATGGCCTCTAATTGCTGCTGAACTTCACTTGCTCGCACTTCATCAATTGGCTGATGGTCTTGTAACTTAGTTAACATATCACGGAGAATATCAACAGCCGCTAACATCGCATCAACAGACTCTTGTGTTACTTCACGACGACCATCACGCATCTCATCTAAAAGCGTCTCTAAAACATGTGTAAAACCAGCGATTTCACTAAAACCAAACGTTCCACTTCCGCCCTTAATTGAGTGTGCAGCACGGAATATTTCATTAATTTTTTCATTATCTGGAACACCTGGAGGCAGATCCAAAAGTCCTGCTTCCATTATATCTAGACCCTCAAAACTCTCTTCAAGGTAAGTTTGGCGAAAGGTTTCCATCATATCCATAGCATTCATCCTTAGAAAAGTTCTACATCACCCTCAACAGGCTTAGACTCAATTTTATTAATATAGCGACTCTCTTCATTGATAAGAGACTCATTATGCATTGCATTTAATCTTCTAACTCGTACTCGTCCACTCAGGGGGTAATACAGCACCTTTCGAGGGTAGATATCTCCAATATCTTGAGAGACTAGTTTAAAACCTTCTGTATATATGTAGTCAAAAGCAAAACCAATATTGTACCAGCCAATATTGGTCATTGAGCTCATGATTCGACCGCCACCAAAAAGCTTAAACTCCAAACGATCTCGCTTTGCCCCAGAAGATAAAAGTGCGTTAACTAAATTTTCCATAGCATAGTTGCCATAACGATTAGCATCCGATAACTCTGATGCACTTCGCGAATTTTTATTCACAGGCAGCATAAAATGATTCATACCGCCAACACCAGCAATGGGGTCCCTTACACAAGCAGAAATACAGGAACCCAATACTGTTTCAATTCGCTCATTTTTTTGAGAGATATAAAACTCACCAGGTAGAATTTTTACGGTTGTAATTCCTTCAGCAGGATCAACACTTATTTGCATAATCGGTTACTTTACTGACTTAATATAATTTTCATTCAAACTTTGTTTTCAAATACATGCCCATTTTTAATATATAAAATCAGACTTCAATAGATGCTATATTCGCATTGTTTCTAACTCGAGGCAAGATACATTAGTATGAATTTTTCTTTTGTAGCAATTTTTTTTCTTTATGTGCTTTTCGTCGAGCTCTAAAAAAAGTACTTAACTTTGAACTGCACTCATCCTCCAAAACACCCGAATGCACTTTTAACTGATGATTTAAATTAGGATTATTAACCAAATTAAAAACTGAACCTGCCGCCCCTGTTTTCAAATCTGTCGCACCATATACCACTTCAGCCACTCTTGCATGCACCATTGCTCCTGCACACATAGGGCAAGGCTCAAGTGTCACATAGAGTGTCGTATCAATTAAACGGTAGTTTCCAATGAGTTCTCCCGCTTGCTTAAGGGCAATCATCTCAGCATGCGCTGTCGGATCACTGTTTTGAATAGATTGATTCCATCCTTCACCAATCAATTGATTATCCAGTACAACGATGGCGCCAACAGGTATTTCACCTTGTAACCTAGCCTCTTCAGCTAATGCATAGGCATGCCGCATCCAAAACTCATCTAACTCGCTTCTTGATAGGTTTTCAGGCGCTGTTATTTTATTTTCATCCATGAAACCTCCAAACAAAAAAGGCCTTCTAAATGAAAGCCTTTTTACTAAATAGTCTTAATATACGATCTCATTACCATAACGTTCGTTTATCTTATATTTTTGTAATAAGCTTTGCTAACTCTTTAGCAACATATAAGCTTCCTGACTGACTTAAATGATCGACATCCTGGTATAGATACCCAATATTTTTTTTATATCCATAACAATATTGCTTGTCACAGAATAAGGATGTTGGATCAAAAATGGTCACTAAAGGGAACTCTTCGGCTACCGAATAGATTAATGCCTTATATCTAGATGCTCTATCATCATAAGTAACTCTATCAATTCGACAGTTTTTTGCCTCAATATTTTTAACATCATCTGTTAACTTTGTGCCAAATAGATCAAGTTCTTTTTTTCCTTTATTGCAACCAAAGTCAATGCCAAGTTCTGGATTATCTATTACAAAAACAATTTTTTTGTCCTTAATTAAACTCAGCTCTTTTAGGGTGTTCCGCATAGCAACCTCAAATATCTGCCATCGATCAGTCAATAACTCATTATCAATCAATGTCAATCCTAGCCCAGTAACTCTGGCCAAATCCTTCCCATTGAATGGTGATGCATCAAGATAAACTGGCCCCATTGTCGAGAGTATTATAACCTCCTTTTTTTCACTATTAGAGAGCTCATCTAATGCTAAATTCATTTTATTTACGCAGGTACCTGGGGCGATCCGAAAATCATATCTATCGATATTTCTAAATGGTATACAGCCGTTACTAGACCGAATGGTAATATTTCCAGTTGTCATTTGACTCAAGCCATATACCAAATGATTGGCATGAGAGTCCCCAATAAGGAACACGTCTTCATTTAAAACTGGATTAACGGCCACTACAGTTGATGGCTCCTTAAGTTCAAAGCCTTCTTCCACATAACCATAATATCCAATGGATATAATCAATGTACCAAAAATAATTGACCAGATAGCAATGAAATTTCGAGAAAAAACACCCTTTTTACGAAAAGGTACTTCTATATACTTCCAGCTAAACCATGCGAGAATAAAAGTCGCAATCAATGCAATGAAGTATGAATAAAAAGGCATGGTATCGATAGATGAATATCGGAGAAATACAAAAACTGGCTGATGCCACAAGTAAGCACTGTAGGATATCAAACCAATACCCACAAAGGCTTTCGTACTTAATAAGCTCCGAACAAAGGTTCCATCATTGGCCGCCAAGATAATTAATACAGTTCCTAGTGTCGGAATAAGCGTATAGAAGCTGGGGGTTGGTGTCGTTACATCAAAGTAAAATACGGCATATAAAATTAACAACAATCCTAACAAACTTAACGATTGATTAACTATTTTATTGCTTATAAAGGTATATTGATTCAGATAAACAGCACTCAAAGCCCCTATTAAAAGCTCCCAGCCTCTTGCTGGTAAATGAAAGAAAGCTGCTGAAGGAAAATTATAAGTGACCCAATTTGCTAGCCCAAAACTTAAAATAAAAAAAATAAATAATGTAACGGCAATCACACCTTTTCCAAAGCGCCATACCGTAATTAAAAACAAAGGAAAAAATATATAATACTGCTCTTCTACCGCTAGGCTCCAAGTATGCAGCAAAGGCTTAAGCTCTGAAGCCGTATCAAAATACCCACTCTGGGTCCAAAAGATTATGTTAGATGTAAAAGTTACAACACCAATCAGGCTCTCCGAGAAATCCTTCATCTCCTTAGGTGACAGCCACATCCATGCAAAAGGTAAACAGGCCAACACCACAAAAAACAGTGCTGGAAGTATACGCCTGGCACGACGTTCATAGAAATTAGCGAGACTAAAAGAACCTTGCTCCATTTCATTAATAATAATAGTGGTAATAAGATAGCCACTTATTACAAAGAATACATCTACACCAATATAGCCACCACTGAACAATTCAAATCCAGCATGAAAAAATATAACGGGAAGAATAGCAAGCGCTCGTAAGCCATCTATTTCAGAGCGATACTTCATAAAAGAGCCTTAATGCTAAATGGGTAAGTCTGGCGTTCCAACTTAGTCAATAACACTCAACAATCTCTTGACACGGATTTCCATCACCGCAAAAAAATATTATTGAGTAATCAAATATTACCTTAGACTATTTAGGGTATTGAGACATAAATTGAACGATATAAAAAAAGAAAGTGACAACAATTGGCACCTACTGAACTACATAAGTGCCTTATAGATTAAGTTAAGTGTATAAAACACATTAATCTAACTTAAAGAGCTATTCCCACTCAATCGTCGCAGGTGGCTTACTTGAAATATCATAAGTCACACGTGAAATACGTGGGATCTCATTGATGATGCGCCCTGAAACATGCTCCAAGAACTCATAAGGTAGATGCGCCCAACGAGCTGTCATAAAGTCAATGGTCTCTACAGCGCGTAACGCAACGACATAATCATAACGGCGTGCATCACCTACCACCCCTACTGACTTAACAGGTAAGAATACGGTAAATGCCTGTGAAGTCTTATCATAAAGATCCCACTTCTCTAGTTCTTCAATATAAATGTGATCTGCTAAACGAAGAATATCTGCAAACTCTTTTTTAACTTCACCCAAAATACGCACCCCTAAGCCAGGCCCAGGGAATGGGTGGCGATAAACCATCTTAGTTGGCAAGCCTAAAGCAACCCCTAACTTACGCACCTCATCCTTAAAGAGTTCACGCAGTGGCTCAATCAGAGACATCTGCATATCATCAGGTAAACCACCTACATTGTGATGAGACTTAATTACTTTCGCTTTACCCGTTTTTGAACCTGCTGATTCAATTACATCTGGGTAGATCGTACCCTGTGCAAGCCAGTTGACCCCTTGCAACTTAGTTGATTCAGCATCAAATACTTCAATAAACTCATGACCAATAATTTTACGTTTCTTCTCAGGATCTACTTCGCCCGCAAGCGCTTCCATAAAGCGATCTTGTACATTTGCACGGATCACTTTAATACCCATGTTGTCAGCGAACATAGCCATAACCTGATCGCCTTCGTTATGACGTAATAGACCGTGATCAACAAATACACAAGTCAATTGATCACCAATCGCTTTGTGCAACAGAGCAGCAACAACAGATGAATCAACCCCTCCAGATAGACCCAGCATCACTTGATCTGACCCAACCTGTTCACGAACACGTTTAATACTGTCTTCGATGATATTTTCTGTTGTCCATAGTTTTTCACAACCTGCAATCCCCACTACAAAACGTTCGATCATTCGTAGACCTTGTTTTGAGTGCGTTACTTCTGGATGAAATTGAATACCATAAAAGTTTTTCTCTTCATTTGCCATCCCTGCAACAGGGCAGCTTGGCGTACTTGCCATTAGCTTAAAACCTTCAGGCATCGCTTCAACACGATCACCATGAGACATCCAAACATCTAATAAGCCAAAGCCTTCAGCAGAGACTTCATCTTCAATCTCATTTAGAAACTTGGTATGACCATGCGCACGTACCTGAGCATATCCATACTCATGTTCGTTAGCATTCACAACCTTACCACCAAGCTGCGCTGCCATAGTTTGCATTCCGTAGCAGATTCCTAAAACAGGTACACCTAAATCAAAAACTACTTGTGGTGCAACAGGCGCTTCATCACCTGTTACGGACTCTGGCCCACCAGAGAGAATAATCGCGCGCGCACCAAAGGCTTCAACATCTTTCGCATCAATATCCCAAGGCTCTACTTCACAGTAGACACCGATTTCACGAATGCGACGTGCAATTAATTGAGTGTACTGAGAACCAAAATCTAAAATAAGAATTCGATGATCATGAATGTTTGCTTGTGTCATAGTTTTTCCAAATATGAAAAGTGTTATAAATAAAGAAGGCCTTCACAGTCAAAAACTGCAAAAGCCTTTACATCAAATCAATCTATACAGATTGACTGAGCTTATTACATGCGATAGTTAGGCGACTCTTTTGTAATCGTAACATCGTGTACATGACTCTCTGCCATACCAGCAGATGAGATTTTAACAAATGAAGGTTTGGTATTCATTGTTGGGATATCTTTAGAACCGGTATAACCCATGCTCGCACGGATACCACCGACCAATTGGTGGATAATTGGAGAAAGTGGCCCTTTATAAGCAACACGGCCTTCAATTCCTTCTGGCACCAATTTATCTTCAGCGTTACTTGCTTGGAAATAACGGTCACTAGAACCCGTTGGCTGCGCCATAGCACCTAAAGAACCCATTCCACGGTATGACTTATAAGCACGACCTTGGTAGTATTCAATTTCACCTGGAGACTCTTCTGTCCCTGCAAACATGCTACCGATCATACAAGATGATGCTCCTGCAACTAACGCTTTAGCTACATCACCAGAGAAACGTAAACCACCATCTGCAATCAAAGGAATACCAGAACCTTCTAATGCTTTAGCCACGTTTGAGATTGCTGTAATCTGTGGAACACCAACACCCGCAACAATACGCGTAGTACAGATAGAGCCAGGACCAATACCCACTTTAACACCGTCAGCACCCGCTTTAACTAAATCAAGCGCTGCTTCACCTGTTGCGATATTGCCACCAATCACTTGAAGCTGAGGATAGTTCTGCTTAACCCATGCCACACGATCAAGAACACCTTGAGAGTGACCATGCGCTGTATCAACAATAATAACATCAACACCCGCTTTAACTAGAGCATCAACACGTTGCTCAGTTTCCGCACCCGTACCCACTGCTGCACCAACACGTAGACGACCTTCATCATCTTTACAAGCATTAGGGTGATCAGATGATTTCATCATATCCGCCACAGTAATCATGCCTTTTAATTTGAAAGCATCATCAACAACCAAAACACGCTCAATACGGTGTTCATGTAAAAGATCAAGAACCACTTCACGCTTCTCTTTCTCTTTAACCGTTACCAACTTCTTTTTGGGTGTCATGATCTTATCAACCGTCTGAGAAAGATCGGTTACAAAACGAATATCACGCGCTGTCACAATTCCGACTAGATTATCGCCATCCATCACTGGTGCACAAGAGATACGATTTTTCTTAGTGTGTTTCATAACATCCGCTACCGTATCAGACGACTGAACCGTAACAGGATCTAAAATAACACCATGCTCATATTTTTTAACTTTGCTAACAACATGCGCTTGCTGTTCAACCGTCATATTTTTGTGAACAATTCCGATACCACCCTCTTGTGCCATAGAAATTGCTAAACGCGCTTCTGTGACCGTATCCATTGCTGCAGATAGAAATGGAATATTTAAAGTAATTTCTTTGGTTAGTTGTGTTTTTAAGGACACATCTTTTGGCAACACGGTTGAGTGTGCTGGAACTAATAAAACATCATCAAACGTCAATGCATCTTGCAAAATTCTCATCTTTTTTACCTTATCTAAAATCTTATAGGCTAATCAGTTATTTTTCTAAAACAGATTGCCTCTATTAGGGAAAAATACAATTTCGTTAACTTTCAATAGTTTAAGCTGTAATTACCCACTAAAACAGGAAAGAAATAACATATTTTCTATTTAATGCCGTCTATTATAAAGATTGACACGACTGGGGTAAACTTAATAACGTAAGCATCTACATGAAAACAGAAAAAAACTGTTCATTTTTGAGCTTTATTCAAGCGTTAATGGTTAAATACACAGGCTTTTAACGAATAAAAAAAATTATATAAAGCTCGTTTAGTTTAATTTGGAGGATGACTAATGAAGAAACTACTTATCAGCGCAGTAATTATTGCAGCGGCGACACTTACTGGTTGTAATGCGAATCAGGCAAAACCAACATCTTATGCAGATATTGTTGCACAAGCCAAAACAATCCATGCAGATGCGGCTAATTCTGGCTACTCATGGAAGCAGAAAAAAATGAAGAAATCTTATGTCGATTACTACTTAGCACTTGCGGCAGACGCAAAGGCTAGTGGAGATAGTGCTGGCGCTTTAAAAGCTGCCAACGCAGCACTAAATACGGCAAATGCAGAAGTTGCACAACGAGATGATGCAAAAAGCCTTAAAGCAGGCTGGGAAAAATAACCTGATTTTGTTCCGTTTATAAAAAAAACCAGCTTTAACGCTGGTTTTTTTATGCCTATCATTTAAATAAAAGATCCCCCCCTATTTGATACTCCCAGTGGATACCATTTCAGACTTAATACCCAACCAATGCATCTACATCATCTTCTTGTAATAAATGACTCGCCATTAAAAGAACTTACCCAATTTGGTTTTAAAAACAAAACCGCTGTCATTAACAAGCCATTCAGAAATCCTTCGGGCGTCGCCATCAGCGGAATGTATGGAATAAAACTCTGCTTTAACATCGCTAAACTATGAGCTTCTGTCACCCACATCACCCAAGCCCCCAGAGATAAAGAGACTACAACCCCTATCGCACTCGCTAAAAAAGCATTAAAGATGACATAGACAAAAAAGTTTAACTCTAAATAGGCTCTAGAAAAACGTAGCATTAGACTGGTGATTATAATCGGTACCAGCCCCATTAAAACGGCATTTATTCCTAATGACAGCCAACCTAAGCCACTTTCAAACGTCACCCCAATCAGGGCTAACACCATCGCTATAAAAGCAAACTGAACACCGAACATTAATGTCAGCAGGGTACCTAATAAAAAGTGAAACGTCAGGCCATTTCCCAAACTGGCACTCAACTGCCAAAGAAAAAAGAGAATTAAGGCTGTTGCTAACAGTATATTCTGCGCCCCTCTGTCTCCCTCAACCTTATGCCATGGTGCTGTTTTAAATGCCCAAACCAATGAGCTAAGAAATAGTAGCCAACCAAAAGAGATAAAAGGCAATGTCAGGCTTTCTGCAAATAAATTCATAAGTCTCCTCGCACTAAGGTTTTCTAATTATTAACAAATCACTTTTGTTAATAACTGAGCGTGTACAATATCTAATTAACCAAATTATAAGCCTTAAAATATCATGAATGGACTTAAAGTTATTTTCGCCTTTTTTTACGATCTTCTGCTACTTCTAGCTATCTGGTTTGTTGCTTCCATTCCATTTCTTCTTTGGCAGGGTGAAGGGTTTGACCAAAAACCTATTATTTTATTAGCCTTCCAAATCTACCTTATTGCAATCACTTACGCTTATCTAACACACTTTTGGACCCAGTCTGGTCAAACACCGGGCTTAAGAACGTGGAAACTACAGCTTGTTAGAGAAGATGGTTACTTGCTGACCCGCTACAACGCTAATTTACGTTTTATTTTAGCGACAGTTCTATTTTTAATTGGTTGGATAGGCCTATTTACGGCTAAAAAACAGCTATTACAGGACTCTTTTGGTAGAACCAAGATTATCGCAGTTAAAAGAGAATCTTAAGCCTCAAACTACCCCCCCCTTTTTTTAAATTTATTTTTGTAGGAACCCGCATGGTAACAATCCTGATTCATAGCAACACTCTCAACTCAGAGCAAACACAAGCGATCACGAGTGCTTTTGCAGAACCAGTTAAGCTTAACAACCATTTTCGAGTAGAGGTTACTAGCCAGCCAACAGCAGAGAGCCTACAGTCACTTTCAGAAGCCATTCAGGCGGATATAAACGTACTGCCAAGTGACTTCAAGGCTGAAGAGATCAAACTAGTCATTAGTGATATGGATTCAACGCTCATCTCAATTGAGTGTGTCGATGAGATTGCTGACTATATCAATGTAAAAGCAGAAGTAGCGGCGATTACCGAAGCGGCTATGCAGGGAGAGTTGGATTTTGAATCTTCGCTGATTAAGCGCGTTAACCTATTAACAGGTCTTGATACCGCTGCGCTACAACATGTTTTTGATGATCGCTTAAACTTAAACCCAGGGGCGGAGGCTTGGATTAATGGTTTAAAGTCGCAAAAAATATCTTTTGCACTGGTCTCTGGTGGTTTTACCTTCTTTACCGACCGACTGAAAAAACAACTTAACCTAGACTACACTCGCGCCAATGTTTTAGGCGAAGCAGATGGAAGGTTAACAGGAAAGGTTGTTGGCTCCATTATTGGTGCTCAAGCTAAAGCAGATTTTCTGCATGAGCTTTGCCAAGCGCTGAATATTAAACCTCATCAAGTGATCGCAGTGGGTGATGGTGCAAATGATCTTATCATGATGAAAGAGGCAGGCTTAAGTATCGCTTACCACGCTAAACCAGCCGTAGAGGCTCAAGCGTTAACCTCTCTAAACCACCGTGGTTTAGATGCTATTTTAGATTTCTTAGCTTAACCCCCCCTGCTCATTTTCTTTTCTGTTTTTAAGCGGTACAGAATAGTTCACCAACAAAAAATCCAAGAGAACAGACATTCTTTTGGCTTTTTTATGAAGTAGATTATTTACTTAAGTCTATAGAGACGTTAACACATGTTCTCTTCAACTTCAGCAACAGCGGTCGCAATAAAGACCCCAACTGTCTTATCAAACCCTGGCCAATGACTTGCCACATCTTTCATAAATGGTTGAGCCAAAATTTTAGGCTTCATCTCAAAGTCAGACAGTCCCTCTTCACAATAGATCACTGCGCTGTCATAGATGTTTTCACAGAAGCTCTGCATATCTTTACAAACAGAAGCATTATCATGTAGAGCATGGCCAACAATATAGTGATCACATCTTAAAGCCTGTGCTTTTTTCATCACTTCAATTGTGCCAGGAAAAGAGCCATCCACCATATTGGCAACACGGCGCATTGCCGTATCGCCCACTTTAAGCACCTCACCCCCATTCAAGGTTTTATTCAGTAAGCTGATAATCGTACCTGAGATGCCATCATCCGAGTTACGCTGCATAAAACTTAGCCAAAAATCGCCACCACCCGACTTAATGTTTTGAATCATGGCAGGGTGCGAGTAGATATCAGCCTGAGGATAAGCCTCTACAAAATCATGATTGCCTAAAAAGTGATCACCATGGTAGTGTGTGTTAATGACCATAATCACAGGCTGATCCGTCGCCTTTTTAATCTGGCGCAAGACCATCTCACCAATTTGTACTGAGCTCCCCGTATCCACCACCACACCGACACTGGTTACAATAAAACCAGGGTTATTAAAAAAAGCGTAGTTCTCAGGCATTGGTTCAGGATCTTTGGCCAAGATATAATAACAACTATCTATTACCTTCGTGGCTGCTACGTCATACATAGGCTTAATGGCCGACATCCCGACCAAACCTGCTGAAACAGCATCTTTAATAAGAAAATACTAATATACCCTGTATCTATTCCAAATTCATATTGATACAATCTGTTGATAGATAAAATGACTCTACCCCCTCAACAGAACAGCTAATAACAATCGTAATTATTCATTCATACTTTTAAATGCCTAAACCCTGTCAAAACATCTAAAATACCTTCCTACTTAAAGAAGAACGCTTACCCATCATTATCAAAACTAAATATTGATATAACGTAGATTTCGACACAATTAAATGGACTGACACAAATGGAACTCTTAAAAGCCTATATTGATATCAGTATTTTTGGCATATTAGGTCTAATGGGCTTTATTGCTCTATGGATTACATTTGAACGCATCTTCTTCTTTAAGGGGGTACAGATTGAACAATTTAGTCATGCAGAGCTACTCAATATCGAACTCACTAAAAATCTAACCACACTGGCCAGTATTGGTGCTAACGCCCCCTATGTTGGCTTACTTGGCACGGTTGCAGGGATCTTAATTACCTTTTACGAGCTAGGGCAGCAACAGACTATTGATACTGGTTCTATTATGATGGGATTAGCTTTAGCACTTAAGGCTACTGCAGCTGGGATCGGCATTGCTATCCCATGTATTATGGCCTATAACGGGCTCAACCGAAAAGTAGATGTTCTTAACGCATACTATCGTGCACGATAAATATTATTTGGATAAGAATAAGGATTTAACATGAAACGCTTTGATACCATCAACGTTATACCGCTGATTGATGTCATGTTAGTGTTGCTGGCAATTGTCCTGACAACGGCCAGTTTCATAGTTAAAGACAATCTAAAAATTGAGTTACCTGAAACAGAGAGCACGCAAGCTTATGTGCCCTCTAAAGAGGCACCCCCTCTCAACTTTCACATAGACCACAACAACCAGATCTATTTAGATGAAGTTGCCCAAACTATCGATCAAATTCATGGTCATATCATGACACTCAATAAAAAGCAGACTATCGTCATTCAGGTTGATAAAAGCGCCAATTTTGGTAGCTTTGTTAACCTAATTGATCTACTCAAAAAGCATCAATTAAATAACCTAACCATTCTAACGAAGTCCAAAAAGAGTCATGCCTCGTTATGAATAATGCGAAAATCAAAGCCTCAGTTTTTACGACCGTGCTCTATAGCCTAATACTGGGTGTTGGCTACTGGCTTTTTTCGATTGAACTACAAACCAGAGATCACTCTAACACGCCTTTAAAAGAGGTAGCCGTCACACTAAGCATGTTTCAAATGTCCCCCCCTGCTCAAAAACCAATCGAGCCAGTTAAAGAAAAGTCAGTTAAGCCGTTTAAAAAACCTCAGCCTATAGAGCCTATTAAACCTAAACCAGTACCTAAAATAAAACCTATCACCATACCTATCATTGAACCGATTGCACAAGTCGAGCCTATTATTGAACCAGACGTAGAAGTCATACCTGAGCTCGTTAAAGAGCCTATCCAAGAACCAACACAAGTCGCCGTAGAGCAACCAGCTTTCAAAGCACTGCCAATCGCTCAAAAACCACAATTTAGCCAGCAACAAATTGCCACAGCAGAGCAAATATACCTATCTGCTTTAAGAGACCAAATTGCTCTTCATGCAAGTAACACCTACCCCAACCGCGCTAAACGTCGCCATTGGGAAGGTACTGTTAAGCTTGAGTTCACACTGCATGCAAATGGCCAGATTAAAGGTTTAGCCATTGTTAAGTCATCAGGACGACAGATCCTAGACAATGCTGCAACAACCATCCTCCAGTCAAAAATGAACAGTCAATTCTTACCTTTTCCTAAAGAGATAAACCGCCAAACTTGGCATATCACTTTACCTGTAGACTATTTTCTAACCTAATATATTGCCCCCATAAAAGGTTGTTTTTCCTTTATAAATCAATGGTAGTTCATTAGTATTTTGCTATTTTTTTTAAATAAAAATATACTAATTTAATCAACTTTTACACTATCCAACTGCGTAACAGTTTTTTTTACAGATCATTTTGGTACACTATGCACACATTGAATGATAGGAACAAATCGTGGACTTTACCCTACCTGCTTTAAGCATTGAAGAAACCAAAACCGATCTAGTCAAACGCTTTACCCATTTTGTTAATCCAAAAGATCGCTATAAATACCTCATCGATATGGGCAAGCAACTTCAAAGTTTGGACGAGACTTTTCAAACAGAAGAGAATCGTATACATGGTTGTCAGTCACAAGTTTGGATTCATATCGAAGAGAAAGACGGTCGTCTATTTATGCAGGCAAAAAGTGATGCCGCCATTGTTTCTGGTTTAATTGCACTACTACTTAGAATCTATCACGGTCGTACACCAGAAGAAGTGGTAACAACCCCGTTGGATTTTTTAGGTGAGATTGGACTATTACAACAGCTATCACCAAATCGCTCTACTGGCCTATACCACATGATCAAACGCATTCAGGCAGAAGGTCAAAAACATTTAGCTTAATCGCCTTGAACCATATCAGCAAGCGGTGTTAAAGTACCTGCACGGGTTTTAACACCACGCTGGACATAGTATCCTTACCTTTACCCTTATCAATATACTGCCCTGTCCAAACACGTGTCTGAGCATAGGCTGCTAGCCCCTCTTGATCATATAAGTCAGCACCACCCAATGTAATCATGAATTGACCATCTTCAGAGTAAACGACAAAAGCACTGTCAGTTTTTCTACCCCCTCTAAATGGGTTGTCTTGGCCTGTTTCAACAGTACCATTGGCATGGATATTAGAGGCATTAAAATAGAAAAAGGCATCTTTATTAAACCTGAAACAGGCCCATTAATATCACGATACTTAATGACAGCATACCCCTGCCAGTTATACTCAACGCCCGTTTCAGGTGTAACAGGCGGTACAACCTTTCC